>JBKHII010000130.1:0-2538 GCA_046538735.1 Spirochaetales bacterium | reverse complement strand
TTGTGGTGGGAGCCATTCTCGCCGGGATCGTGATCGTCGTGTCCGCTGCGGGCCTCTTCGTGACCTCGCGCCGGCTTGCCGATTACCGGAGCGACCGCGCCAGGTTGAGCGCGATTCTCTACGAGGTCCAGGTCGACCAATCGCTGCGCACGAGCGAGATCGCGGACGCCGCCGTCCGTTTCCTTGAAGACGCGGCACGCCGGCACGCCGGCACACCGGAGCGCCTCGCGGAAGCATACCTCGGACAATTGAACTCAGCGCTCGACTTCGATCGGACCTACGAGCGCACCCGCGACGCGCACACCTTCGTCGTGCCGATGTGGGAGCTCTACCGCTGGTACGGGCCGTTCATCGAGAGTCGAATTCAATGGTACACGGCGTTTCTGGCCGCCCTCATCTTCGGCGTGACCGTGGTTCTCATGATCGGTGCGCTCTCATTCGTGCGCATGCGTCGGATCGAGTCCGACCGGTACCACGCGCGGGCGCTCGCCCGGAACACGATCAACGTCATCGAGATCGAGCAACGCGGGCTGATGATGGAACTGCACGACACGATCGGGCAGCAGCTCGCGATGGCGCAGATGCACCTCTCGTCGTTGGAGGATTCACGACCACTCGAAACCGACGATCAGCGTGCGCTCCGCGAATGCTCCTCACTGATCGCAGACGCGCGACAATCGGTACGGAACATGGCGCGCAGGCTCCACCCCGCCGAGCTCGAGCAGATCGGCTTGGCGAGCGCTCTGAATCAACTCGGCAACGAGTACCGAGCGCTCGGCAGCCCCGGGATCGAGATCACGGTGCGAGAAGCCGTTGAGCGAGCGCTTCCCAAGGACGTCCAGATCCACGTCTATCGCGTCGTCCAGGAGGCGCTCACGAACGCGATCACACACAGCGGCGCGACGCGCATCGAGGTGCTGCTCGAGCGCAAGGCGGACACCGTCTGGGTCACGGTCCGCGACGACGGCGAGGGGTTTGCGTACCGAGGCGACCGTCGATCTCAGGGATTCGGTATCATGAGCATGACCGAGCGGGCGAACATCGTTGGAGGCACGCTGGCCGTGTTGTCCAAGCCGGGCCAGGGTACCCTCGTCAGTCTCCAGTTACCCGCCGAAGGGGAGGCCGTGAGTGAGTCGATTGCGGATACTGCTCGTAGATGACCACCCGCTGTTTCGCGGCGGCGTGAAGCAGGCGCTCGAGACGGACGACGAGATCGTCGTCGTTGCCGAAGCAGGCACGATGGCGGATGCGAAGCGGGTCGTGGAGAAGCGTGCGTACGACGTAGCAATCGTCGACATCACGCTACCGGACGGTACCGGACTCGAGTTGCTCGCCTGGCTCCAGACGCGCGACCCTGGATCGCGGAACGTCATGATGTCCGTCCACTGCTCCTTCGAGTTCGTGCACGCCGCCTTCCGCGCCGGTGCCCGCGGCTATCTGACGAAGGGCACCCCAGCCGAAGAGCTGCGGCAGGCGGTTCGCATCGTGCACGACGGCGGCGTCTACGCGAGCGCGGAAGCAGCGGACTATCTCTCCGGTGATCCCGCGGAACACCGCTCGAGCCTCGCCGATCAGCTGACCGAGCGCGAGCTCGAGGTGGCGCTCGTTCTCTCGGCAGGCAAGAAAACGGTCGAGGTCGCCGCCGATCTCGGCGTCAGTCCCAAGACGATCGAGGCGCATCGGGCGAACATCTACCGGAAGCTTGGATTCCGGAACATCGCCCAGCTTACGCGCGCCGTCGCCGAGTTCGAGTCCCGCCGATGAGGCATGAGGGGATTCCCCTAGACCTCCCTACGGGATTGACCCAGTTGTGACGAACATCACAGATGGTCCATAATACTTTCGGTGAAAGTTAACAATCTCCAGTCGCGGCGTGGGCGCACGGTTCTCATCGCCGGAACCGTGGAGGAGCATCTCGAGTTCTGTGCGGATGTCTGTCTCCGCTCCACGCGGTACCGGCCGCGAGTCACCCACGCGCCTGCAGATTTCTACGACGAGCCGGACGATGTGGCGGCGCTGCTCCTGGTGGAAGACGAGATCACGCACGCAACGGTCTCGCTCGTTCGCCGGTTTCGCGAGCACGGCGTGGGCGTCGCCGTGCTCTGCCCGCGACCCCTCTCCGAGCGGCTCGGCGAGCTCCTTGCCGCCGGGCCGTCGTGGATCGGTTTCGGGCTCCAGGAGGATCTCGCCGTCTTCGCCTTCAAGCGGCTCGGCCTGCTCGAGGCCAACGCCGATCCCAAGAACGAACCGGGCTGCCCCGACTGGGCAGCGCTTCGCCCCGTAAACCCCCACCACTTCACGAATCTCTACACCGGCGATCCGCAGACGCTCGCCGTTCTGGCGCAGGCGGAGCTTGCGGCACCCACGGCTCAGACCGTGCTCATCACCGGGGAAACCGGCACCGGAAAGGACCTCTTGGCGCACTCCATTCACGACGCGAGCGGCCGCGCGGGCCGGTTCGTCGCCGCGAACGTCTCGGGCCTGGACGATGCGCTCTTCTCGGACACGCTCTTCGGGCACGTGCCCGGGAGCTACACC
>JBKHII010000077.1:0-11358 GCA_046538735.1 Spirochaetales bacterium | reverse complement strand
GCAGCAAGGTCGGTGACAGTTTAAGCCGCTTCGGGAGCTCGGAAACGGCGTCATCCCGCGGCGAGACGTTGCCGCTTGTCGGACAGCCCGTCCAGTAGCTCGGCGAACGACTCCGCGAAGCGCCTGACGCCGTCCGCCTGCAGCTCCGTCATGAGCCGTGTTATGTCCACGCCGCGCTCCTCGAGGTCGTGGAGGTACTCCTCGGCCTGGTCCAGACCGTCCGCGAGTGTTTCGGCAACGGTGCCGTGGTCGCGGAATGCCTCGAGCGTGTCCGGCGGCATCGTGTTGACGGTAGGACCGCCGATCAGATTGTCCACGTAGAAGGTGTCCGGGAGGGCGGGGTTCTTCGTGCTCGTACTCGCCCACAGCAGACGCTGCTCCCGGGCTCCGGCCTCCGAGAGTCGTCGCCACTCCGGTGAGGCGAAGATCTCGCGCGAGTGCGCGAAGGCGAGCTTGGAGTTCGCAACGGCCGCCGACCGGATTCGGTCCGACCTTCCGAGCCGCCCCGGGGCGCCGAGCCGGCCGTCGCCTCCGAGCGCCGTATCGATCGCAACGTCGATCCTGCTCACGAAGATCGATGCGACGGAGGCGACGGTCGTGGGATCTCCGCCCGCATCTACGAAATCGCCGATCCCCGAGATGTACGCGTGCGCGACCTCCTCGTAGTTCTCGAGCGAGAAGATGAGCGTCACGTTGACGTTGATGCCTGCCGCGATCGTTGCCCGGATAGCCGGGATGCCTTCCGGGGTCGCCGGGATCTTGATCATCACGTTCGGTCGCGCGACCGCCGCGAAGAGCCTGCTCGCCGCCGCGATCGTGCCCTCGGTGTCGGAGGCAAGGTCGGGGCTGACCTCCAGGCTCACGAATCCGTCCGTGCGCCCGCTCGACTCGTAGAGCTGCGCAAAGACGTCGGCTGCCTCACGGATGTCGGTGGTCGCGAGATACTCGTACGCACGCTCCGCGTCGCTCACGTCAGCCCCAATTTCTCGGAGTGCGTCGTCGTATTCCCCTCCGCCGGCGATCGCCTTTCCGAAGATAGTCGGGTTCGACGTCACACCGCGAAGCCCGTCCTTCACCAGCTTCTCCAGGTCTCCGCCGCGCGTGAATGAGCGCTCGATGTAGTCGATCCAAACCGATTGACCGTGCTCGTAGAGCTCGTTGAGTTTCGTCATGCTTTGCTCCCTCGTACGAATTCAAGCTACTCCGCGCGCGTTGCCGCGTCCAGGCGGCGTGATCCGTTTACGTGACCCGGGCAAGGAAAACGTATACACTTCTCCTACCATGAGTGCTTTCTCGTTCCTTTCCCGCTATGCAGCCCGCTATTGGAAGCCTCTCGCGCTGACGGTCTTCAGCATGTTCCTGCTCGTGGGGGTACAGCTCATCGCGCCGTGGCTCGTTCGCGAGATGATCGGCGAGCTGACGAACGGAATCGCTGCCGGTGGATACCGCCGAATCGGTACGCTCGCGCTGGCCGCGCTCGGGGTCTACGCGCTGCGCGGATTCCTCACCTTCGTTCGCAGCTACATGGCGCACGTCGCCGGGTGGAACGTTGTCGCGGACGTCCGTGCGGACGCGTACGCGCACCTGCAGAAGCTGAGCCTTCGCTACTACGAGGACAAGCAGACCGGACAGCTCATGTCTCGCGTCGTCAACGACTCGGACAAGATCGAGATGCTGATGGCGCACGCGGTCCCTGACGTCACGGTGAACGTGATCACGTTCATCGGAGTCAACATCATCCTGTTCGTCATCAACCCCGCGCTCATGGCACTCTGCCTGATTCCGGTGCCGCTCATCGTCATTGCGATGCGCGGGTTCGGCAAGGTCGTGCGCCCCGCGTTCCGAATTCGCCAGCACGAGCTCGGCGAGCTCAATGCTTCGCTCGCGGACCACCTCTCGGGCGTGCGGGAGATCAAGGCGTTTGCGCAGGAGCCGCGGGTCGCGCACAAGGTCGGCGACCACATCCAGCGATACAAGGAGTCGCTGCTGCGAGCTCTCCGGCTCATGGCGACCTTCCAGCCGTTCGTCGAGTTCAGCTCGTCGCTCGGGATGATTATCGTCATCTACTTCGGCGGCAGGCTGGCGCTCGGCAACGCGCTACCGATAGCCGACCTCGTCGCGTTCTTCCTCTACCTTGAGATGCTCTATCAGCCGGTCAGGATGCTGAGCCATGCCTGGGAGCAGATCCAGGAGGCGATCGCGGGTACCGAGCGCGTCGCCGAGATCATGCAGGAGGAACCCGAGGTCGACGTTCACCGGCGGTCGCGCCGGCACCACGGCGCGAAGGGCGCCCTGCCGACCACGTCCGCGATCTCAATCTCGTTCCAGGATGCCTCCTTCTCCTACATCGACGGCGTGCCGGTCCTCGATCATGTCTCGTTGGATATTCCTGCGGGTACGAGCGCCGCGCTCGTGGGACCGACCGGCGTGGGCAAGACCACGCTCGTGAGCCTCATTCCGCGGTTCTACGACGTGACCTCCGGCGCGATCCGGCTGAACGGCACGGACGTCCGCGAGATCCCACTCCGCGAGCTGCGTTCGTCCATCAGTATGGTGCTCCAGGACGTCTTTCTCTTTCACGGGACTGTGGAGGACAACCTGCTCTTCGCCAAGCCGAACGCCGATCGGGAGGAGATCGAGGAGGCGGCGCGTGCGGCGAACGCACACGAGTTCATCGCAGACCTGCCCGACGGGTACCGCACGATGATCGGTGAACGGGGTGTGAAGCTTTCAGGCGGGCAGAAGCAGCGGCTCTCGATCGCGCGGGCGATCCTTGCCGACCGGCCGATTCTGATCCTGGACGAAGCAACCTCGTCCGTGGATTCGAGCACCGAGCGGCTGATCCAGGAGGCACTCGAACGTCTGATGCAAGGCCGCACGACCCTCATCATCGCGCACCGGCTGTCAACGATCAGGAATGCGGATCAGATTGTCGTGTTGGAGGAGGGGCGCATCGTGGAGAAGGGAAGTCACGAGGAGTTGCTCGCCGGTGGTCGGGTGTACCGGCGTATGCACGACGTATACGCCTGAACCGGAATCAATGCGGTGCGCCGCCGCCCTCGCGCTCGCGGCGCCGCTCGCACTCGACACAGAAGAGCGCCTCGGGCTTTGCGCGCAGCCGGTTTTCCTTGATCTCCGCGCCGCACGTTGCGCAGATACCGTAGCGGCCGTCTTCCATTCGGTGCAGCGCGGATCGAACTCTCGTCAGCCGCTCTTCGTCGTGGAACCGCATCGCTTCTCGGTTGTGGCTGTCCATTCGGACTTGCGCTTCGTCCACGGGCTCGATGCGTTCCGCGCCCGAGAGCTCGTTGTATTCGGCTTCCTGTGCCGTGAGGTTGCGTTGGAGATCGTCGCGGAGTTGCTCGAGCTGGGATTTCAGCTCCCGGCGTAGTTGTTCGGTCATGGTGCGTCCTCCTGAAGACGACCCAAGCCTACACTCGCAGCGAAGCGAATCGAATAGCCCGTCTGGTCTACGAGCCCGGCGATCGCTCCAGCGGCACCTCAACGGTCACGCAGGTTCCGTGATCACCCTCCACCGTCAGCGTACCGCCGATCTGCTCGCAGAGCGCGTGAACGAGCGTCGCGCCGAGCGAGCCTCCGGCGCGGTCGGCCGGATCGAGCGTTGTGCCCACGCCGTCGTCGATCACCTGCAGCCGGCATGCGGCCTTGTCGCCATGATCGAGAATGATGCGGATCTCTCCGTGATCGCGCCCCGGGAACGCGTGTTTCAGCGAGTTGGTGACAAGCTCGTTGATCAGGATTCCGCACGGTATGCCCATCGTGACGTCCATCGTGATGTCGTCCGTCTCGGTCAGAATGGTGATACGGTGCTCGGGGTCGTAGATCGACGCCAACCCGACGGCGAGGTTGCGGACGTACTCGTCCATCGGGAGCTCGGAGAGCTTGCCGGACTCGTGAAGCTGCTGGTGGATTCGGGCCATCGCGTGGATTCGGTCGCTGCTCGATCTGAGCGCCTGCGCCGGGTCGGCGCCCGAGTCGATCGCGTTGAGCTGGAGCTGGAGGAGGCTCGCGACCACGCTCAGGTTGTTCTTGACGCGGTGGTGAACCTCTCGGATGAGCAGCTCCTTCTCGTTCAGCTCCCGACGCAACCGTTCCTCCAGCTCGTGCTGCTCGGTGAGGTCCACGCCCACGCACACGACGTACGCGGCGCGCCGGCCCGTTCGAGGACCGGGAGATTTCGTGATCGAGAGCAGTCGTCGTTCGCCCCGAGCATTCGTGCCCCACTCTTCCGTGTGGACCGGCGCGTCCGAGGCGAAGGCCTGCGCGTTGGACCGCTCACACTCTCTCGCGACCTCCTCGGGAAGGAACTCGCGCATCGGCCGTCCCACGAGATCGTCCGCCGATTTGCCGATGAACTCGGCGCGCGCCCGGTTGACGGGACCGTAGGTCTTCTCATCCGTCAGGTACCAGACCTGGGCGCTCATCGTGTCGAGCAGCAGCGACTGTTCCTCCGTTCGCCGGCGCAGGTCCTCGGTTCTCCGTTCGATCTCCTGCTCCAGGTCGTAGCGATACCGTGCGATCTCGATGTGCGTGGACACCCTTGCGAGGAGCTCGCCGGGCGAGACCGGCTTCGCGACGTAGTCGACACCTCCCGCGTCGAATGCGCTCTGTTTGCTCTGGTCGTCCGAGAAGGCGGTCATGAATATCACCGGCGTTCGGCAGAGCTCCGGGATTCTCTTGAGCCTGCGGCAGACCGCGAATCCGTCCTCGCCCGGCAACCGTACGTCCATGAGGATCAGATCCGGTCGTGCACGTTGGGCTCGCTCGATCGCCCGTTCGCCGTCCTTCGCGATCAGGACCCGGTATCCGGCCTGTCCGAGGAAGCGGGAGACGACCTCCAGATTCGCGGGCTGGTCGTCTACCGCGAGTATGGTCGCGCTATCCGTTTCTTGATTCATCGAGTCGATGCTCCAGGTAGGCGATGATCTCCTCATCGCGATAGTGTGTCGCGAGCGAGCGCAACTCGGAGGCGAAGCGCGCGAGCGACGGGTCCTGCTCCTCGAGCAACGAGAGCCGTTCAGCGAACGCGTCCAGGTTGCCGTCCAGTGCGAGCTCGTGGAGCGCGATGAGCTCCGTCGTTTCGGGTCCGCGCGACGCCGTCTCCGCCTCCGTTTCGCCGGCAGATAAGGTGCCGGGCGCGTCATCATCCGTCCGAACCGTGAGGTGCGCGAGGTGCCGGGCGACTTCGGGTACGAGCGTGGCGCGAACGACCGGCTTGCGGAGGTACCCGTCGGCCACCGCCCGGATCGCCTTCTCGTCCTCCAGGAGCGCCGACGCGGTGACGACGACGACCGGAATCCCTGCGGTGCTCTCATCGCGTCTCAGGCGTTGGGTCACCTCCACGCCGTTCATGCCCGGTAGTTTGAGATCCATCAGGATGAGATCGGGCTGCTCTCGCCGCGCGACGGCAACCGCGTCCGGGCCGGTAGACGCCGTGTAGCACGTGAGACCGAGTGGGGCGAGGTACGCGATCAGGAGATCACGGTTGTACTCAACGTCGTCCACCACGAGAACGGTTCCGTTGCGGAATCGGATGTCGCGGGTGCGTTCTCGAGCCGGTGCGGGCTCGAGTATTCGAAGCCGATCAAGCCGGACCACGAAGACCGAGCCCACTCCAACTTCGCTCTCGAGCGAGAGGCTCCCGTTCATTTCGTCAACGATGCGTTTCGTGATCGCAAGCCCGAGCCCCGCGCCCTCGTAGTCGCTCGGCGATCGATCGGACGCCTGAACGAACGATTCGTAGATACGCTCGCGATCGACCGGATCGATCCCGCGGCCGGTGTCCGCGATCGAGAAATCGAGCGAGACGCAGTCCGCATCGGCCTCACGCGACGAGCCGGCGGCGCAGGTGCACGAGACGGTGACCGAGCCGGAGTCGGTGAACTTGATCGCGTTTGCAACGAGGTTCACGAGGACCTGACGGAGCCGGACGGGGTCCGATTCGATCGCATCCGGCACCTCGGCGTCCACGGCGACGCGGAACGTGAGGTCTTTGGCGAGGGCCTTGCCCTCGAACATGGCGTCGATCTCATCCATGAGCTCGCGCACCGAGACCGGCTCGTGCTGAATGTCGAGCTTTCCGGACTCGATTCGTGACAGATCGAGGACGTCGTTGATGAGCGTGAGCAGCGCCGTCCCGCTCGCCCGGATCGCTCGGAGGTAGCGACTGTTGCGCTGGTCGGTCTCGCGTGACGAGAGGATCTCCGAGTAGCCGAGTACGGCGTTGAGCGGTGTGCGAAGCTCGTGCGACATGTTGGCGAGGAAGACAGTCTTTGCACGGTTCGCGGCTTCAGCCTGCGTCTTCGCGCGTTCGAGCTCCGCGGTCCGTTCCGCGACAAGGTCCTCCAGGCGCGTGCGGTACTCCGCAAGCTCGGCCTCTCGCCGTTTGGTCTCGGTGATCTCGAGGAAGGCGGCTACGAAGTGGCCGGGCGAGGTCTGATAGCCGACCGCGTCGTACCAGCGGTCGACCGGTTCCAGGTACTGCTCGAAACGTATCGTCTCACCCGCGAGCGCGACCTTCCCAAATGTTCCGATCCAGTCGAACGGATCGTTCTCGATACCCGGAAATGCCTCGGTCACGAGCTTGCCGCGCGGATCCACACCGGTGAGCTCGCGATAATTGTCGTTGGCGTCCAGAAAGTAGTAGTCGACGGGTGTTCCCGCCTCGTCGCACACCACCCGGTGGTACGCGATTCCGATCGGGCTCTTCTGAAACAGCGCCTGGAACGCGCGCTCGATGTCGTGGAGACGCTCGACTTCGCCCTCCAGATAGGTTACTTGCTGTTTTAGCTCGGATAACTCCATAATCGTGCGGCTACCGACCGCAAGAATACCATGTTTCTTGCGTCCGTGGAACCGCAGATCAGGAACCTACGATGATTTTCTGACGCGCGAGACGCCCCATGAACCGAGGAAGAGGATCGTCAGCACGAGAACGATCGCCGGGCCGGACGGCAGGTCGAGGTAGTACGAGCCGTAGAAGCCTACCACGGTCGCGGTCACCGAGAACGCGAGCGACAGGGTGACGATCGTGCGCATCCTTCGCGAGACGAGCGAGGCCGCCGCAGCGGGCGTGATGAGGAGCGCCAACACGAGCACGACTCCCACGGTCTGTGCGGCTACCACCGTAGTGAGTGCCACGGCGCCGAGCAGACCGTAGCGGATGGCGTTCGGGGAAAGGCCGATTGCGACCGCGTGCGCCGGGTCGAAGCTCGTCACAAGGAGTTCCTTGGAGAAGAGTGCGACCGAGCCGATGACGACCGCAACGACCACCGCCATCGCCGTGAGATCGGAACCGCCAACCCCGAGGATATTGCCGAATAGAACGTGGCTAAGGTCCTGGTAGCTCGCCACGCTGCTCAGCAGCAGGATGCCGAGCGCGAAGAGTCCCGCGAACATCACGCCGATCGCCGTGTCCTCGCGAAGCGCTCCGCTGCGCGAGATCAGCCCGATTCCCACTACCGCGAGGGCGGCGGCAGCGATTGCGCCCCAGATGAGGCTGATGCCGAGCAGGTACGCGAGGACAATGCCCGGCAGGATCGAGTGAGCCATCGCATCGCCCGCAAACGCCATTCCACGCCACACCACGTAGGCACTCAACGTCGCGCATGCGGCGGAAGCGAGCAACCCGGCGATGAGCCCTCGCAGGACGAAACCGTACGATAGCGGTTCTATGAGCCAATCGACCACTTTGCATCCTCCGGTCGGCCGTGGAATCGGAATCCGTACGCGTGCGCGATGTTCTCGGCCGTGAGTACCTCGCCCACGGGGCCGTCCGCGATGATACTCCGATCGAGAAAGAGCGCTCGAGAGAAGTGAACGTCCAGAATGCCCAGGTCGTGCGTGCTCACGATCGCGGCCTTGCCCTTGGAGCAGAGGTCCTCGATCGTGTGGAAGATCAGCTCCTGCGTCGTCAGGTCCACGTGGTTGAGCGGCTCGTCCAGCAGGAGCAGGTCGGCGTCGTGGGCGAGCGTGCGCGCGAGCATGACCCGTTGCTGCTGGCCGCCGGACAGCTCGGCTACCTGACGGTCGGCGAGGTCCGCTATGCCCATCCGCTCGAGCGCGTCGTCCACAACGTCGTGATCGAGCGGCCCGGGCCGCCGAAGCCAGCCGAGATGAACGTATCGTCCCATGAGTACGACCTGGCGGACCGTCACCGGGAAGCGCCAGTCCACACCGGTCCGCTGCGGAACGATCGCAACGCGGTGCCGGCAGGCGGTCGCCTCGTGGCCATAGACGTGGATCGAACCGTCCTGCAGCGGTTCGAGCCCGATGATCAGCTTCAGGAGCGTCGACTTGCCCGACCCGTTGGGCCCCACGAGCGCGACGCGCTCGCCCGGGGCAACCTCAACGGTCACGTCGCTCAGCGCATCCTCGCGGGCGCCAGGATAACGATACCTGACGTCCCGAACGCAGAGCGCCGGCTGATCGGGCTGCGGTGGGATGTGACATTGGCCGCCGTAGAACAGCACCGGATGTTCCATGTTACTCCCCGATTGCCGAGAGGATCTGATCTACGTTGTACTCGAGAAGACCGATGTAGGTATCTCCGGGCTCTCCCCGCGTCGCGAGTGAGCCCGTCAGAGTAGGCACGATCTCGATCGGTCGGCCCGCTTCCTGCGCCACGGCCTCCGCGAGGCGCTGCATCCCGCGCGAAGCCGTGCGACCCACAAGGATTGCCGCGATGTCCTCCGTGCGGATCACCTCCACCAGCCGCGCCACCTCCTGCGCGGAGGGTTCGTCGCGGTCCGAGGTGCCGGGAACGACCGCGCCCACGACATCCATGTCGTACTCGTCGGCGAAGTACGAGAACGTCTTGTGATCCACGACCAGTTTCCGGTTGCTCGGCGGGATGCGCGACACCTGTTCGCGGATGGAGCGATCTACCTCGCGAAGCGCGCCGGCATACTGCTCGCCGTTCTCGCGATACACGTCGGCGTTCGCGGGGTCGGCCTGAGCGAGTACGCGAACCATGTTGTCCACCCAGATCACGACGTTGTTGGGATCCATCCAGACGTGGGGGTCGCGTCCGTGATGGTCGTGCGCCTCGTCGTGGTCGTCGTGGTCGTCGTGGTCCAGCGGCTCAATGCCTGCCGACACCGGGACGATTGGTCCCGACGCGACGTCCGCGATGCTGCCGAGCAGCGCTTCCTCGAGGTCGAAGCCGTTCACGAAGACGAGATGAGCCGCCTCGACGCTCCTGAGCGCACTCGGGGATGGCTCGTAGGCGTGCGGGTTCTGTCCGCGTTCCATCAGGATCGTCAGGTCGGCCGCGTCTCCGGCGACGTTCGCGAGGACATCTCCCACGATGCTCGTCGTCGCGACGAGCGAGAGCCGCTCGTTCGGTTGCACGAGACGGTCCACGCGGGGAATTGCGTCGGGGACCGTGGGTTCGGCCGTTCCGGCCGCGAACGCAACCGTGGCGGTTGCGGCGAGCACGAGCGTCGCGCCCAGTCGAGTACGGTGCATTGCTCACTCCTCCTTGGTGATACTCATGCGCGGGAGTGTTCCCGGTCGCACACGAGGTGCGTCTCGTGACACTCGTCGCATCGCTGTACGTGGTGATGCTCCGCGAAGCGATCCCAGTGGCGCTGCTGCTGAACCGTCAGGATGCCGGTTCCGCGGCAGACCGGACAGGTGTTTCCGAGCGCGGAGAGAATCGCGTCACGGATGAACGCCGAGCGGTTGTCGATGCCGGCCATGGCGGCGGCGAGCTGCTCGTCGACCTTGAAGGTGATGACTTCTTCCTTGCGTCGTTGGTGGTTCATCGGCGTACCGGACTCCGTATTACTAAGTAATATTACCCAATCGGACGAATCCGTCAAGTGAGTCCCGGTCAACCCGGCGGCCGGACCGGCCGAAAAAGAAAATGAATGATGCGTACGCGGTTGTGGATGGTTACATGTCTCTGTCTCCTCTCTCCAACCGTGCTCCGGGCCCATCCCCATCTGTGGATCGACGGGACTTTCGACTTTCACCTGGACGAGACGGGCGTTCGAGCGATTACGGTGAGTTGGCTCTTTGACGAGTTCAACAGCGCGGACATGATCCAGTTCTACGACGCGGACCGCGATGGCGCGCTCTCGACCGCGGAAACACGGACGATCCGGACCGAAGGGTTCGCCCACCTGATCGAGTACGGCTACTATGTCGTGGCACATATCGACGAGTGCCCCGTGGAGATCCCGGAGGCAGATACCTTCCGCGCGGAAGTGGTGAACGGCCGGCTGCGGTACGAGTTCACCGTTCCCCTTAGCGTGCCGTGGGACGATCTCGATCGGTTCGCCGTGGGGTTGTTCGACGAGAGCTACTACGTCGACTTCCTCTCCGACCCGCTCCACAGCGAGTACAGCCGATCCGGCCGTAGGTTCGTGGTGACCAGGCAGACGCGCGAACTCGCCAGTGTCGGCTGGGGAACGATCTTGGTGCCGATCCTCGCGCTGGAGGCACGGTGAGGCGCGCCTTCCTCTTCCTTGCCGTGCTGGCGGTTCTCGCTACGATTCCCGTTGCGGCGCAGAACCCGTTCATGGGAGCGTCCGGCGACTCCGGCCCCGAGATCTACGGTGCCCGCGCTCCCGAGCTGATTCGGGCCTGGGGCCGATTGCTCCAGTCGTCGATTGCGTCGTTGAGCCGACGCGTGATTCAGGGCGAGTGGCCCGCGCTCTTCGCCGCACTCGGCGTCTCCGTCCTCTTCGGTTTCGTCCACATCGTGGGGCCCGGGCACGGGAAGGTCTTCGCGCTCTCATACTTCACGGCGCGCGACGCGAGGCCTCGGGACGGTTTCGTGTACTCGGCTCTTGTGAATGCCGTAGACAGCTTCTCTGCCTTCGCGCTCGTGATGCTCGGCTACGTTGTTCTGCGTGCGGTCCTCCCGACGTTCCGCACCACCGGACCGCGAACGCTCCAGCTCGTGAGCTACGGGCTGATCGCTTTCTTCGGCATCGTGCACCTCGTATCGCACGTGCGGGAAGGCCGGTCCGAGTCCGAGGGTTGCTCGCTCGGTCATTCACACGCCCCCGAGCGAGCCGTACCGAGCGGCGCTCCCTGGATTCTCGCCGTATCGGTGGGGCTCGTTCCCTGTCCCGTGAGCACCGTCCTGCTCGTGTACGGCGTGGTGAACGATGCGTTGCCTCTCATGATGCTGATGGTTGCGGGAGTCTCGTTCGGGGGCTTCCTCGCAATGAGCGCGATATCGGTCGCGATCATCGCCGGACGTGGGCGCGTCGTGCGACGCCTTCACGGCGATCGCCTTCGGAGGCTCGCGGCAGTGGTCGAGTACGCCGCGTCCGGACTGATCGTGGTCGTTGCTGCGACGCTCTTCCTCGCGGCGTTGTAGGA
>JBKHII010000004.1:0-100882 GCA_046538735.1 Spirochaetales bacterium | reverse complement strand
CGTCTTCGAGTTGAACCCCACCTCGATCGCGATCTCCAGAATGGACGCGGAGAGCTCCCCCTCAGCGAGCAATCGCTTCATCTCCTCAACGCGCAGGCGGTTCACGAGCGCGCGAAAGTTGCCGCCCGAATACACGTTGATGAGCCGAGACACCTCGTTCCTCGGCAGACCGCTCTCACGAGCTACGTCCTGCAGCGTCACCTCCGGATCGGCGAAGAGTCGTCGCTCCTTGATGACCGTGACGAGCCCCAGATACGCCTCCTCGCCGTCCGACTCGCGCGTTGTCTGCTGCGGGTCGCCGAGCACCAATGCCTTTCGCGCGGTGCGCGGAGCATACGCCGCGATGAACCGGATCACGAACATCACGGCAGCCGAGAGCACCGCCGACATCCCAATCCCGTAGACCCACAGAATGTCCGCGAACGGATCCTGCCGAATCACAACGGGGAAGAGGTCGAGCGAGATGAACACGCCCGCGATGAGGCCCAGGATGGAGAACGGCACGTAGACGTACCGGAAGAGCGGGGTCGGCGAGATCTTCGGAGGCGGCTCCAGAAACAGAACCTCCAGACCGAACGCAAGGTCGGCGGCCGCAACCGCGAACATCGCGAGCAGCAGGCCGTACAGGAGGTAGACGATCGGCGCGTCGCGTCTGATGTGGTAGACCCGGAGCACGAGGCGCATGAGCCCGTACGACGCGCAGATCCCGAACATCCGCTGGACGAGCAACACGTCCCTGGCGAACCCGTCCATCGCGTCCGTGTGGAGGAACGCGTACATGAAGCCCACCAGGCTCAGCGAGAAGAGATAGAAACCGATGTCGAAGAAGACCGCATTCGCCTTGAGCGCTCGTTGCGCGACCGCAAGCGCGACGCTCACCACAAGGCACGAGATGCTCACCGAGTAGTACGCCACCGCGAGTATCGATTCCACACTTTCCTTCTTGGATGGATCCGTCCCCATTCTACCGCAACCGGCGGCAGCTATTCCGGCCCGGGGGGTGAGGAGGGCCGATTTCCGGCCCCTGCGTTTGAAAATCCGACCGACTCATCGTACACTTTAAAGTGCGATGAAGAACATCATGCTGGTCGAGGCGGAGATATGGACCGTCGCGCGAACGGACAAGGGCAACGCGGTGCTCGTGAAGCCCATCGGAAGCGAGCGCGCAGTGCCCATCTTCATCGGTCAACTCGAAGCACAGTCGATACTCATCGGCCTTGGGAACGTTCCCATGCCGCGTCCTCTCACGCACGATCTGTTCATCACGATGATGGAGAAGCTCAACGCGACGATCGATCGTGTGGATATCACCGAGCTGAAGGACGGCACGTTCTACGCTCGGATCGTGATGAAGCAGGGTCTTAAGAAGATCGTGATCGACAGCCGTCCCTCGGACGCGCTCGGCATCACGGCGCGCCTGCACTGCCCGCTCTACATCGCCGAGTCGATCGTGGAAGAGGCGGGCATCGCGATCAACCTCATCACCGAAGAAGACCCCAAGGTAGACGTCCCCGATCCTCGCGAAATCGAACGCAACCGCCTCGAGCAGGAGCTCCAGAAGGCGGTGGACGACGAAGACTACGAGGAAGCCGCTCGCATTCGGGACAAGATCAACGAGCTGATTTAGTCGCTCCCCGCAATCCGCTTTG
Organism: Spirochaetales bacterium; assembly: GCA_046538735.1. Taxonomy (GTDB): domain Bacteria; phylum Spirochaetota; class Spirochaetia; order DSM-27196; family SLST01; genus SLST01. Next base: position 99,233 of record JBKHII010000004.1, on the reverse strand, counting down.
CCGCCTGTCCGTACTCGCGCATCTTGGCTCGAGGGACGAGGTGGCGGCTGAAGCGGGCCTCGCAGAAGGTCTCGGCGACGAAGATCGCGTCCGCGTAGTGCTCGGGGCGGAGCTCGGCGACGCGGCGGAGGTATTCGCGGGCGGCTTCGCTGCGGTGGTAGTCCAGGCCGTGCTTGTGGCCCCAGCGGGTGACGCTCACGAAGACCTGGACGACGTGATCCATCTGCATGCGCTTACGGAGCGTGGGTTTCCACTGCTTCTCCCGCCAGGCGTCCGGCGAGCGATCGTCGGTATCCTCTCCGGCGGCTTCGCCCCGCCGTCGCCCGCGGAGGCCGTGGCGGAGGAAGCGGGCGAGGATTCGCAGGCGGCGCCTGAGGTTGCGGAATAGTTCAACGATGAATTGTCTTGGCTTGAAGCTCTTGAGCGCGCGGCGGAAGTTCGCCGAGAAGAGCGGCGCGACGAGCAGCGCGAGGCCGCCCACGATGAGCGCGGTCCGGGCGACTCGCGCGAGGAGCTCGGCAACGATACGGATCCAGAGCGGCGGCTCGGTCGGCTCGAGCTCGCCGAACATCTCGGAGACGTCCGGCAGCGTCTGGTCGGGCGGCGGCGGCTGGAACGGCGGCGCCTCGGCAGGCAGCCGGTCGCTCTCGAAGAGGCCTGCGAGCCGGCGGAAGAAGTCGCCGATCGCCTCGATCGGGAGGATCGCCTGCGCGCGGCTGAGCGCGAAGGCGAGCACGAGCACCGCAACGATCATGACGGCGGCGAGCACCGATCGTCGGCGCTGGAGGCGGAGCGGTACCGCCAGCCCTTCGCCGTTCGCGGCGTACTCCTCGATGAAGGCGTTCAGGCTCCCGATGATCACGATGCTCGCGATGCCGTAGAGGACGAGCATCGCGAAGGCGCCCGAGCCGGGCCGGAGGACGCTCACGTCCAACGGATCGAGCGTCGCGAGTACCGCGAGCATGCAGAGCGTCACGAAGAGCCCGCCGATCAGGCCGCGGGCTTTGCGCATGGCGCGCACGGTGATCGCCATCTCGTGCTGGCGTTCGAGGACCGCGTGGCGGAGCTCGGCGCCGTGGAGGCCGTGGAAGGAGCGAAGGAGCGCCTCGCGGCCGCGGAGGCGGTTGTGGAAGACGAAGGCGATGAGCCAGGCGACGGTCGCGGCGAGCATCGGGAGGATTTGGTCGGCCGACGGTTCGAACCGCCGGCCGAACGGTCCACCGCGGACGGCGGAGAACACGGCGTAGAGCACCGCGAGGAAGAGCACGAGCTCGCGGACGCGGTTACCGATGCCGGCGCGCTCGCGGAAGAGGATGTTGCCCACCACGGCTTCCAGGATCGGTGCGAGGATCACCGCCGCGATCGTGCCCGCGCGCGGAGCAGCCACGCCGATGTTCACGTTCACGAGCCAGATGAGCGAGAGCACGCTCGTCGTGGCGATCGCGATGCTCATCGCGGGATGGATGAGGACGCGGTAGATCTCAGCCTTGTGCTGCGAAGAGCTCATCTCCGTGCTCCGTGATGCGGTAGACGCGCACCGATTCGATCGAAAGCTCGTCCCAGCTCGTGACTCCCTCGTCGGTATAGTAGAGCCGGAGGAGGCTCCGGTCGCCCATGGACGCGACGAGCGCCGCGACCGAGTCCTCCGGGAGCGGCGCGCCCAGGTAGAAGAGCCGGGTGCCGTACGAGAGCGAGCCGCGCTCGAGGAAGCGGGCGACCGGGTCGTCGTCCGCCTCGTTGATCGTGAGCTGCGCGAGCGTCTCCAGGATGCCGACCGCGTGCTGCATCCCCGAGCCCACGCGGATCCACGGCATGATCTTCTCCGGCGCGCCCTTGATCACGCCGGTGGTGACGAGCCCGACTTCCTGTCCGCGCGTCGCGAGGTGGTGGACGAGGCTCGCCGCGGCGTCGATCGTGCGCTCGGTGTGGCCGTAGCGTGCGCGCTGCGCGTACGTGCTCGCCGTGAGGTTGAGGAGGATCATGACGGGGACGTTGATCGTGGGGAGCCACTCGGTCGAGTGGAGCGCTCCCAGGCGGGCGCTCGCCTTCCAGTTGATGCGGCGGATCTCGTCTCCGGGGACGTACTCGCGCACCGAGCGGTAGCGTGTGGGGTCTTCGTAGATCCTGCTCGTGGTCGTGATGCTTCCCGCCGGCAGGCCGCGGTGGACCGGGAGCTCGACCGGATGGATCCTCGGGTAGACGACGAGGCGCGTTTCCTCGAACTTGATCCGCGCCTCCGGGTAGAGGCCGAGCGGGTCGGCGAAGCGAACCGAGACGGGTCCAAGCCGGTACGCGCCGCGGTTCATGCCCCGGATCTCGTACTCCAGGTCGGTGCGCTCGCCGGGTCGCAGGCTCATCAGGCGCGCGTTCTCGTTCCCCGTGTAGAGGCTGCCCGGATTGTCCGTGACTACGAGGTGCGGAACGGGAAGCGGGCTCCGGTTCGCGATGCGGATGCGAACCGGGACGATCTGGTGCTGGTAGGCGCGGAGGATCGGCTCGTCGCGCGTGACCTCGAGCCCCGCGGCGACGGCGCGCGTGTAGGCGTAGCTCAGGACCACGACGGTGACGAGCACGTAGCCGATCCACTGGACCACGTACGAATCGAGGAAGAGCGCGAGGAACAGGCCCACGACGATGAGCGCGATGCCCCGTCCCTTCACGCCCGCTGCTCCGGCACCACGGGGGTCGGCACCGAATCGAGGAGCGAGGTGATCACCGTGTCCACCGCGATGCCGCGGATCACCGCCTGGCTCGTGAGGATGATCCGCTTCGCGAAGACCGGGCGGCAGAGCTCCTTCACGTCCTCCGGGATGACGTAGTCGCGGCCCCGCACCGCCGCGAGCGCCTGCGCCGACTTGTAGAGCGCGAGCGTCCCGCGCGGGCTCACGCCGATGCGCACCTGCTGGTGACCGCGGCTCGCCTCCACGAGAGCGCTGACGTAGTCCATCACCTCCTGGTCAACGTGGACCTCCACGACCTGCTTCTGCAGCTCGTGCACGTCCGCGATCTCGGTGACCGGCTCCACGTCCACCACCGGGTGCGTGAGGCGCCGCTGGCTGTCCACGATTCGCTGCTCGACCGTCCGCTCGGGGTACCCGATGCTCATCGAGAGCAGGAAGCGGTCCTGCTGCGCCTCGGGGAGCGGGAAGGTGCCTTCGAACTCGACCGGATTCTCGGTGGCGATGAGGAAGAACGGCTCGGGCAGCTCCATCCGCTTGCCCTCCACGCTTACCTGGCCCTCGCCGGTTGCCTCGAGCAGCGCCGACTGCGTCCGCGGCGTCGCGCGGTTGATCTCGTCCACGAGGACGATGTTCGCCATGATCGGCCCTTTGCGGAAGCGGAAGGTACCGTCGCTCGGGTTGTAGACGCTCACGCCCAAGATGTCCGCCGGAAGGAGGTCGGGCGTGCACTGGATTCGCGTGAACTTCCCGCCCAGGCTCGCCGCGAGCGCGCGCGCGAGGATCGTCTTCCCCATCCCGGGGACGTCCTCGAGCAGCACGTGCCCCCTGCAGAGCAGCGCGACGAGCAACCGCTCGATGACCGCGCGCTTGCCGAAGAACACCGTCTCGACCGATTCCACGATCCTGCGTGCCCACTCCGCGACAGCTTGCATGGGCGCCACTATACCATGTCAGGGAAGCATGTAGTACCGACCCGAGGCGTTCCAGAGCGTGTAGCCGCTCGACCCGGCCTCGAGCGACGCCTCCACCTGGAGGTCGAGATACCTGCGGTAGGTCGGCTCCTCGAAATCGAGCTCGCGGCCGATCAGGAATGCCTGCACGTAGGGACGAATGAGCGGCTCGGGGGCGAGCTCGTGCGCGCGGCGCGTTCCCAGGTCGTAGATCAGGCGGGCGCGCTCGAGGTAGCCGAACTGCGGCAGAAACGACGTCACGAAGTGCGACGGGTAGAACATCGGGCTGATCACATCCACGTAGCGTCCGAGGCGCGTGATGTCCTGTCCCAGGTAGCTCATCCGCGACCACGCGTTGAAGCCGAAGACGTCGATGCTGATCGGGAGGTCGATCGCGTCGCGGGCCGACGCGAGGAAGCCCTCGAGCGCCTGGACGCGGTTCGCCCCCGGCACCGCGAAGCGCGACACGATGTCCTCGGCGCGGCCGTCGGAGGGGAAGCGGATGTAGTCGAACTGGATCTCGTCCACGCCGAGGTCCGCCACCTCGCGAGCAACGTTGACGTTGTACTCCCAGACCTCCGGCGAGTAGGCGTCGACCCAATGCTCGACCTGGACCGTTCGCGCCGCGCCGGTCTCCTCGTCCGTGTAGCTCCGGTAGACGCCCCACGGCCGGTCGAGCCTGCCGTCCCAGAGCGCGAGGCGATGGTCGTCGTACGCGTAGAGGATCGGGTCCTTGAAGACGACGATCCGCGCGATCACGGAGATGCCGCGCGCGTGCGCCGCCTCCACGAGCTCCGCCGCGTTGATGACGGGCCGGACCGCGCCCGCCGCGCGCGCGGTTGGGAGCTCGCTCGCGTACGTGAGCCGACCGTGGTCGTCCTTGAAGTCGACGACCACGCTATTGAACCCGTGGCGTTCGATGTAGTCGAAGTAGGCGGGGAGCTTCTCCGGCGTCGCGTTCACCGCGGTGAGGTAGATTCCGGTCCGGTCGGCGGCAGCCGCGCGCCGGGCCGCTGCGTCCGTCGCCGGGCCCGCGGTCGCGGCCGGATTGCGGCTCGCGCCGCTGCCTGCCGCGCTCGTGGCTCCCAGCGCGAAGGCGGCGGCCGCGTACGCCTGCTCGCCGTCCGCGAGCGGGAGCAGCCGGCGCACGCGAAGCGGATCGAGCTCGATGCGCAGGAAGCCCTGGCCGAAGCCGGCGCGCGCGATCAGATAGTCGTGCGCGGTGAACCAGAGGCCGGAGATCTCCTCGTGGAAACCGGCGCCCAGGTAGGTCGGCCACGCGGCGCGATCGGCGGTCAGGTCGGTCCACGAGGCGCCGGAGTCCTGCGTGCGATAGACGCCGTCGTACGAGGTTGCCGCGAGCCAGTGGGCGTGGTCGGCCGGGTCGATCGCGAGCGCGGTGATGTAGGTCGACTGATTGACCACGTCCGGGAGCCGGATCTCGTGCCACGTCTCGAGTCCGTCGCGGCTCACGAAGAGCTGCCTGCCCACCGCGGCGAGCGCGGGCGCGTCCGCGCTCACGACGTGGTAGCCGGGCTGCTTCACGCCGGGCGATCGGGCGAGCGCGGTTCGGGCGGCCGCGTCGGCGGGATCCGGGGCGGGCACAGCGAACGCCGTGACGGGAAGCGGCTCGCCCGCCCGATAGGCCGGGAGCACACGCGTCGGCATACCTCCGACCTGTTCCCAGGTGAGACCGCCGTCCACCGATCGTTCGAGCGTCCCAGCGGAACGGCGCGCCACGACCGCGCGGTCGGGGAGTTGATCGGGGCCTTTGGCGAACTGCGCGCCGACCTGAAGCGGGAGAAGAAGAAGAAGGAGGCCGACGATGGAAACGATGGAGTGGCGGCGTGTCACGGTGCCAACCCTACACTATGGCGAAGTGCTTTTCCATAGTGTATAAGGGATCATGCCCTGGCTCAAGAAGAACTGGTTCCTCGTAGGGCTCGTCGTCGCGATGGCGATCGGCTTCGTGCTCGCCGAGCGGGGCGCGCTGCTCAATCCCGACGGGTGGACGAACCGGGTCATCGTCTTCGTGCTCTTCCTGATCACCGGGCTCAAGCTGCCGTCCGATCGAATCGGGCGAGACCTCGCCACGCCGCGCCTGCACCTCTTCCTCCAGCTCTTCATCTTCGTGGTCACGCCGCTCTACTTCCTCACCGCCGTGCCGCTCTTCTCGGGCGCGATGGACGGCAAGCTCGTCGTGGGCATCTTTGCGCTCGCGGTCCTTCCCACCACCGTCTCGAGTTGCATCGTCTTCACGCAGAGCGCCGGCGGCAACACCGTCGCGGCGGTCTTCAACGCGGCGCTCGCGAACGCCGCGGGCATCTTCGTTTCGCCGCTCCTGCTCTCGCTCCTCCTCTCGACCACGGGCCGCGCGCTTCCGGTCTCCCAGCTTCTCGCGACGCTCCAGGGGCTCGCGCTCAACATGCTCGTGCCGATCGTCGCGGGCCAGCTCCTCCGGCTCCAGCTCCGCACCTGGGTATCGCGCCGCAGCGCATCGCTCTCCTTCGCGAGCAACCTCCTCATCCTCCTGATCGTGCTCCTCGCCTTCGCGCACACCGCCGCGAACCCCGCCTTCGGTCGCTACGCGGCCGAGCTCCCGCTCCCGATCCTCTACCTCCTCGTCTCGCACATCCTCCTCCTCGCTCTCGCCGCGCTCGGCGCCCGCCTCCTCAAGCTCGAACGCGCCGATCGCACGACCGTCCTCTTCGTCGCCCCCCAGAAGACGCTCGCCCTCGGCGCCCCGCTCCTCACGATCTTCTTCGCCGGCCAGGACCTCCTCGGCGTCGCGCTCCTCCCGCTCGTGATCTACCACCCCTGGGAGCTCTTCGTAGCGGGCGTGTTGGTCGGGCGGAAGCGAGCACGCCGAGGGTAACACCCGCCGGTGCGTCTCGGCTAACGCTTCTGCGTCGCTCCTCCCATCCCAGAAGCGACTCGCGTGCGGAGCCGAGGTGCCCGGGAGCCCGGCGGCACGGACGCCGTGACGGGGCGCGCACCCCGAGCGAACCCGCAGGCCGAAGGCCGAGGACCAGCGAGCGGGTGCGCGCCCCGTCTACAGGCGTCCAGATCGGCCAACCCCGGGCACCTCGGCTCCGGGCCGCGAATCGCGCCCACCCATTCCTGATCCGGACGAAAACCGCTATCCTAGGCTCATGCAGCGAGGCACGACGAGGCGACTCCCATGATGTTCTCCGGGCTCACGAGGTACCTCTCCGGCGTCCTCGTTCCGGTCTCGGCGCTTCGCAGCGACGCCTCCGTGGGCGTGGGCGAGTTCGCCGATCTCCCGAGGCTCGCGGCATGGTGCGCGGAGATCGGGCTCGACCTCATCCAGATCTTGCCCGTCAACGACACGGGGTGGCAGGCCTCGCCCTACAGCGCGCTGAGCGCCTTCGCGCTCCATCCGCTCTACCTTCGGATCGCCGATCTTCCCGAGTTCGGCGCGCTCTCCTCATCGCGTGCGGCGCGCGTGAACGATGCGCTCGAGGCGCTTCGCGCGGAGCACGCAGACGCCCCCCGGCTGCGCTACGGCGCGCTCGTGGACGCGAAGACCGAGTTGCTTCGCCTCGTCTACGACGATGTCGCGGGGAACGAAACGCTCCGGCGCGAGGCGCGCGCCTTCGTGGACGACAATCCGTGGGTCGGCGAGTACGCGGCGTACAAGATGCTCAAGGCGCGGTTCGGCGGCGCGGCGTGGAAGGAGTGGCCGGACTACCGCGACCCGACTCCCGAGCGGCTCGGCGCGCTCTGGTCGGATCCGGCCAACGAGCGCGAGCTCGTCTTCCACGTCTGGGTGCAGCGGCGGCTGGACGAGCAGTTCCGCGCCGCGGCACACGCCGTCGCCGAGCTCGGGATCGTCCTCAAGGGCGATCTCCCGATCCTCATCAACGAAGACAGCGTGGACACGTGGGCGCACCGCTCCTACTTCTCTTCGTGGCTCCGGGCCGGCGCGCCGCCGGACGCGCAGAGCGCCGTGGGACAGAACTGGGGTCTGCCCATCTACGACTGGATGCAGCTCGAGCACGACGGCTACCGGTGGTGGAAGGACCGCCTCCGTCATGCAGCCCGATACTACAAGGCGTACCGCATCGACCACGTGCTCGGTTTCTTCCGCGTGTGGAGCATCCCCGCAGACGACGTGACCGGCTATCTCGGTCACTTCAACCCGACCGCGGTCGCCGACCGCGACCGGCTGCACGCCGCCGGCATGGACAACGGCCGAATCAAGTGGCTCGCCGAGCCGCACGTATCGGGCACCACTCTTCGTGACACGTTGGGGGAGGAGGCTCAGACGGTCATCCGCCTCGCGCTCAACCGCATCGAGGGCGAAGACCTCTACCTCCTCGCCCCGACCATCCGGGGCGAGCGAGACATTCTCGCGCTCGACTGCTCCGACCGCGCTCGCGAGTGGCTGCTCGAGCAGTACCGCGATCGCGCGCTCATTCGTCTCGAGCGCGACACCTTCGTCCCGGTCTGGTCGTACGGAGCGTGCTCCCGCTTCCAGGGTCTCGGCCCGGACGAGCAGGACCGCTTTCGCGCGCTTGCAGACGAGCTCGCGCGGGAGTCGGAGCGGCTCTGGGAGGAACAGGGGAAACGGTTACTCGCCTTCATGCGCGAAGCGACCGGGATGCTCCCGTGCGCCGAGGACCTTGGCGCGATTCCCGCCTGCGTACCGGGCGTGCTCTCCGAGCTCCGCATCCTTGGATTGCGCATCCCGCGCTGGACACGCCTCTGGCACGAGCCGGGCCAACCGTACATCCCGCCGACCGAGTACCCCTTCCTCACCGTGTGCGCGCCCTCGGTGCACGACACCTCCTCGATGCGCGGCTGGTGGCGCGAGGAACCCGACCGCCGCCCGTTCTGGAGGAGTCTGGGATTGCCCGGAGACCCGCCCGCGGAGTACGACGCCGAGACCGCGCGCAAGGTGACCGAAGCGATGTTCCACACGGGCTCCGCGCTCTGCGTCTTCCAGATCCAGGACCTGCTCGCCCTCGTGGACGGGCTCGCGCCGGAGAATCCGGACGACGAGCGCGTGAACGTGCCGGGCACGATGACCGAGGCGAACTGGAGCTATCGCATGAGCGTCCCGATCGAGGACCTGCACGCGAACCATGAGCTCCATGCGGTCCTCGCTCCGATGCTGCGCGACCGCAGACGACGCGTCGCCGGGAGGTAAGATGAAACGGTCACGCGACGAGCTTCGCATCACGCCGCTGGACGGACGGCCGGAGCTCCTGCGCGAGTTCCACGTGCGGCGCAGCGCGAGGGAGAAGTACCGCGTCGCCGGGCCGCTCTACGCGCTGAGCGGCAACGTCGTCCTCGCCGACTTGCAGGCGACCCGTCGGCTTGCTGAAGAGATGAACAAGGGCCGCGATCTCGTCCACGACCCCGACTCGGTCGTCCGCGCCGGCGACATCAACGCGATGGGTCTGATCGATGAGATCCTCCACTACGTGGTGGAGCTCTACCGCGACCAGTACGGCGAGGAGACGGTCGCGGAGGCGGCGTCCGCGCTCGTCGCCCGCTTCGGTGAGGAACGCGTTGACAGTGCGGTACGGGCGTTCGCCGCCGAGTTCCCGCCGAGCACGGTCTACTCCGGCGAGCAGTCGCTGGACGACTACCTCGCCTCCGAGCACGCGGGCCGGTCCGGTCGCGAGGTGATGCTCGAAGAGATGCTCATGCTCCGGCTCGAGAACGAGAATCCCGCCTTCTCGCCCTTCTCCGAGCTCTTCGCGGACGACGAGCTGGACGAGGCGGCGGGCTACCGCGAGCTCATCGGCGCGGTCGCCGACCACTTCGCGGACAAGCCGCGGTTCGGGCCGGACGACCAGCCGCTCGTGGAGATGCTCCGCACGCCGGCGGAGCTCTTTCCGAACAGCCTGCAGGACCAGCTCGCCTACATCCGCGAACGGTGGGGGAGTCTTCTCGGCGGCTATCTCTTCCGGCTGCTCCGCGGCATGGACGTTCTGCGCGAGGAGGCGAAGGCCGGGTTCGGCGGTCCCGGTCCCACGCGCGTCTACCGCTACGAGGGCGGCGACGAGGAACGGTACTCGCCCGACCGCGACTGGATGCCGCGGCTCGTGCTTATCGCGAAGAGCACGCTCGTCTGGCTCGACCAGCTCTCGCGCGCGTACGAGAGAACGATCGCCCGTCTCGACCAGATCCCGGACGAGGAGCTCGACCGGCTCGCCGGGTGGGGGTTCACCGGCCTCTGGCTGATCGGTATCTGGGAGCGAAGCGCCGCCTCCAAGCGGATCAAGAACGTCATGGGAAACATGGAGGCGGAGGCGTCCGCGTACGCGCTCGCCGACTACGAGATCGCCGAGTCGCTCGGAGGGTGGGACGCGCTCACGAGCCTCCGCGAACGGTGCGAGGCGCGCGGCATCCGGATCGCGAGCGACATGGTGCCGAACCATACCGGCATAGACGGTCGGTGGGTCATCGAGCACCCGGACTGGTACGTCCAGCTCGACCATCCGCCGTTCCCGTCGTACACGTACACCGGCGAGAACCTCTCCGGCGTGCCGCACGTCGGCATCTATCTCGAGGACCACTACTACTCGCGGTCGGACGCCGCGGTCGTCTTCAAGCGCGTCGACTTCGGAAGCGGACGCGAGCGCTTCATCTATCACGGCAACGACGGCACGAGCATGCCGTGGAACGACACCGCGCAGCTCGACTACCTGAACCCGGAGGTGCGCGAGGCGGTCATTCAAACCATCCTCCACGTCGCGCGCAACTTCTCCGTGATCCGCTTCGACGCCGCGATGACGCTCGCCAAGCGCCACATCCAGCGCCTCTGGTACCCGGAGCCCGGCCACGGCGGCGATATCCCCTCGCGCGCCGAGCACGGCATGAGCGCGGACGAGTTCAACGCGCGCATCCCAACGGAGTTCTGGCGCGAGGTCGTGGACCGCGTGGCCGCCGAAGTCCCGGACACGCTCCTGCTCGCCGAGGCGTTCTGGATGATGGAAGGCTACTTCGTGCGCACGCTCGGCATGCACCGCGTCTACAACTCGGCGTTCATGAACATGCTCAAGGCGGAGGAGAACGCGAAGTACCGCCAGACGATCAAGAACACGATCGAGTTCGACAAGGAGATCCTCAAGCGCTTCGTCAACTTCATGAACAATCCGGACGAGGAGACCGCCGTCGCGCAGTTCGGCAAAGGCGACAAGTACGTGGGCATCTGCACGCTCATGGTCACGATGCCCGGCCTCCCCATGTTCGGCCACGGCCAGATCGAAGGTTTTACCGAGAAGTACGGGATGGAGTACAAACGCGCGTATCTCGGCGAGCAACCCGACCGCGAGCTCGTCGCGCGCCACGAAGCCGAGATCTTCCCGCTCATGCGCCGGCGCCGGCTTTTCAGCGGCGTCGCGAGCTTCTTCCTCTACGACCTCTATACCGAAGACGGCACCGTGAACGAGAACGTCTTCGCCTACTCGAACTCCTTCGGCGACGACCGCGCGCTCGTCCTCTACAACAACGCGTACGAGCGCGCGTACGGCTGGATCAAGAGCTCCGCCGGCTACGTGGAGAAACTCCCCGGCGGGCGTAAGCAGCACCGCCGCGGCGAGCTCGCCTCCGCGCTCGGCCTCCACGCGGAGCACGGCTACTACTGCCTCCTTCGCGACGAGCGCAACGGGCTCTGGTTCGTCCGCGAGAGCAGGGAGCTCCACGAGCGCGGGCTCTTCGTGGACCTCTCCGGCTACCAGAGTCAGGTGTACGTTGACATCTACGAAACCGCGGACAACGCGTACGGCCACTACGCCCAGCTCGTGGACGAGCTCCGGGGACGCGGCGTCACGGACGTGGAGGAGGCGATCCGCGACATCGCGCTCAAGCCGCTCCTGGATCTCTACGCGCGCGTCGCGAACAGCCACACCTTCTTCCAGCTCCAGGAGGCGATGCTCGGCAAGGCAGCACTCCTCCGCGAGGCGGTCGCCCGCCTCGCGCACGCCTACCGCTCATTCCTCCAGGTCGGCGCGCAGTACCAACCGTTCGTCGCGGGAGCGGGAACCGGCGGTCAGGAACCGGCGACGAAGGGCGGCACCGCGTCCGGTCGCGACCAGATCGACGCCGCGATCGACGCCGCCGTCGCGTCGTTCGAGCGAGGAGTTCGCGCCGTTGAGCGGCTGCCGTTCCTGCGACTCGAGACCCCGCACGCCGCGCCTGTCGCGTATCGGAGCGCCGTCCGGTACTACACCGCCGCGATCGAAGAACGTGGCGATCGCCGCGACCTGCTCGCCGCCTGGCTCGTCCTGCGCCCGCTCCGCGCCGTCTACGAGTCGGCCGCCGGCATCTGCGAGGAGTGGGGTCTCATCACGCGCGCCGCCCGCGCGTTCTCCGCCGAGACGCACGACCCCGGTTGGGTCTACCTCATGAAGGTGCTCCTCGGCCACGGCGAGTGGTGGGAGCGCCACGTCTCCGAGGACGATCCTCTCCAGGGGCTCATGCACGAGCTCCTCTCGGACGGCGACGTCACGACCTACCTCGGCTTCAACCGCTACGAGGGCGAAATCTGGTTCAACCAGGAACGATTCGAAGAGCTGAGATGGTGGATCTTCGCCACCGCGCTTGTTACGATGGACAAGGTTCCGCCCGAGACCGCCGCCGATCACGATCGGCTCGTTGCAGACGTGGTCGGCCTCTTCGAGCTCGTCCAACGGCTCGAACGGGCACAACGCGCCTCCGGGTTCAGGGTCGACGCGCTGCTCGCGGGGCTGGGAGTCACGAATGGATAGCACGCATCGAGAACACTTCACCGTACGCTCCTACGAGGTCGACCCGGACGGCCGGCTCAGGCTCGTCGTGCTCGTGCGCATGCTCCAGGAAGCCGCCTGGCAACACGCCCACATCCTGGGCAAGGGGTTCCACCACCGCGAGGAGGGCGCGCTCTTCTGGGTCCTGTCGCGCCTCCGGCTCCACATCGACCGCTACCCCCGCTGGGGCGACGCGTTTACCGTGCGGACCTACCCGGTCGGCACCGAGAAGCTCTTCGCCGTCCGCGAGTTCGCGCTTCACGACGAGGCGGACGAGATCATCGCCCGTGCCACGAGCGGCTGGCTCGTCGTGGACGGCGGCCGCGGCCGCCCCGTGCGCCCCGAGCGCGTTGTGAGCGACCTCGTCCTCGCCGACCGCGAGTTCCCCGCAGACCTTGACCGCGCCGCCGATCCGCCGACCGCCGATTCGCCGACCGCCGACCACGTGCGAGCCGTAGGCCCGCAGCCCGTCCGGTACCGCGACATCGACCAGTACCGCCACGTGAACAACGCCTCCTACCTCGAGTGGGTCCTGGACGCCGCCGACCCCGACCGCGCGATGACCGCCTGCGTCTCCGATCTCGCGATCGACTTCCTCAAGGAAACCCTCCTCGGCGACACCTACACCGTCCGCCTCCAGTCCGATTCCTCCCAACCCGGCCCCACCGACCACTTCGAGATCACCCGCGGCCCCACCGGCGAACCCGCCGTCCGCGGCACGCTCACCTGGCACCCCCGCGCCACCTGACCCCCCGCCGCCTCTCCCACCCAAACGGCTCCAGCGGAGCCCTCCGTGCCCCCAATTGCGAAGGCGCGCCGAGTCAATGCGTCTGTCGAGCGGTCGGCCTCGCGCCGTGCCGGAGAGCACGCGCCCGAGCGAATCCGCAGGCCGCAGGCCGAGGACCAGCGAGGCGCGCGTGCTCGCAGGCTACAGGCGCGGGAACGTACCAGCGCAGACGCGTTGACTCGGACTCCGGCCGACGCGCCCGTTGACCCGCTGCTGGGCCGGCTATACTATCACGAGTCATGGAACAGGCCTGCCTCGTCACCGGCAAGTCAAACGAGCTGCTCGCCGATGTCGTGCAGGAAGTCGCCGCCCGCGGGCGGAGGACGCTGGTTGCGCGCAGCGGTCCGCTGGACGTGGACTCGGGCGCCGAGAACATTTCCACCGTCTCGTGGAACCGCCGTTCGGCGCTCTCTGCGCGATCGGTCGTGCTGCACGCGCAGAACCTCTACGGGCGGCTGGACGAAGCGGTCGTCGTCTTCTCGCCGGTGCGCGAGAGCGTTCCCTTTCACGAGAGCTCGATCGTGAGCATTGAGAATCGCACGGACGCCGAGGTAAAGGGCTACCTCTTCCTCATCCGCGAGATCGTCGCCATGTTCCAGAAGCAGCGGTCGGGACGGCTGCTCCTCGCGCTCCAGGAGCCGGACGACGAGCTTCGCCCCCCGCTCGAGGCGATCTCGCTCGGCAGCTTCGTGGGCGCGGCGGAGTCGCTCGTGGGCTACTACCGGAACGAGCCGCTCGAGATTCGTCTCTGCTCCTCTCGCTCGAGCGATACGCCCGGTTACGCCGGCTTCATCGCGGATGCGCTCGAAGCGCCCCGCCCGCGCCGCCCGAGAAACGATTGGCTTCGCTTCGGTGCTCGAGGGGGCTTCTTCAATCGGCCGCGTTGACTCGTCGACCGCGCCGAGCGGCCGATCGGCGGAATGCGCCGTCGTTCGACCGACCCGATCACGATAACGCGAAGTTCAGTTTCCGACCTTGACAGGCCACAGATTGTGCCCCATCTTGGAGAAACGGTCGTCGGTGGCCACTCGCCAATCGGTATGTGGGCCGTTTCTTGCGTGAGACGGTTTCCCCGGCGACGGCCCGGCGAGCGCGCGCGGAATCGGAGACCACCTTCACGGGGGGAGGATGGATCAGGACGAGGTACGCCGAGAAGCTGAACGCCGCTATCGTAACGAACACGGCGCAGGTTCGCTTGAAGAGCTTCGGATTCACCAGATCGAACTTGAGATCCAGAATGGGGAGCTTCGCCGCGCGCAGCAGGAGGCGGATGAGGCGCAGCGGCGCTACTACGCGCTCTACGAGTACGCTCCGGTGGGGTACATCACGGTCCGACCGGACGGGAAGATCCTCTCTGCGAACCTCGCGATCTGTGAGTTGTCCGGGCGGGACCGTGATTCGGTCCTGCGGGAAGGGGTCTTCGGCCTCGTTCACGGCGATGACGGACCCGCAATGATTCACCTGCTCAAGCATCTCGCCTCCGTGACGGATGAACGAGTCTCCGCGGAGCTGCGCCTGGCAACGAACGAGCCGAAGGTAGTCCGCGTGGAAGCGGTTCGCCGCGATGGACGCGGCAACGCTCCACAGGAGATTCAGCTCTGCTTCACGGACATCACGCGGCAGAAGGAGGCGGAGGAACGCGCGCGCGAGGCGGCCGAGCACAACCATCTGTTGCTCCGGGAGCTCAATCATCGCGTGAAGAACAACCTCCAACTGCTTCTTTCGCTCGTGATGCTGCAGCGAAACCGCTCGTCGGACGAAGCTACCGTGCAGGCACTGTCTGCGGTCGAAGACCGCGTGCGCGCGGTCAGCTTCTCGCACGAGACGCTGAAGTCGGGCGCGACGAGCGGCGGGGCGGACCTCGTGGAGCTCCTCGCGACGCTCGTTCGGCAGTTTCGCGCGCAGCACGGGATCTCGATCGACTTCTCCGCGACGCTCGACCACCTCGTCGTGGACGGCGACGCCGCGCTCTCACTCGCGCTTGTCGCGAACGAGCTCGTGGCCAACGCGCTCAAACACGCGTTCGGCGCGAGCGCGGACGGCTCGATCGTCGTTCGCCTCGAGGTTTCGGGGAACGGCGCCGGCGAGAAACGACCGGTGCGCCTGCACGTCACCGACTCCGGTCCGGGGCTCCCTCCGGACCTCCTCGCCGAGGAGCGTGCCGGTAGCGGTCTCGGCTTCATGCTCGTGAGGCAGCTCGCAGAGCAACAGCTCGGCGGAACCTGGATACGACGCAACCACCCTGAAGGCGGCGCCGAGCACGTGGTCGAAGTGGACGTATGACCCGACCCGGGATCTCACGAACGCCTCGAGTCGGAAACGCAGCCGGCTCCAGACCGCAGTGGAGGAGCTCGAGGGACGAACGAGGAGCTCAACCACGCGAGTCAGAAGATGAAGCACTTCCTTGACAGCATGGACATCCGCATGATCCTCGTGGACTCCGTCATGGAGGGCGTGCTCTTGCCTTCATTGACATGTGGAACGGTGATTGAGTAGGCTTCGCGTCCATGAAGCTGTGGATGCGGATCGTTATCGGTGCTGCTCTCGGGATCGTGCTCGGCGTGTACCTTCCCATCGGAGGCGGTGACACGATCGCCTTCATGGAAACCGTCGCCGCGCTCGTCGTCAGCGTGGGGCGGTACGCCGTCTTCCCGCTCATCTTCTTCGGCCTCGTGATCGGGCTTCACGAGCTGCGCGAGGACAAAATGACCCTCCGCGTCTACGGCAAAGCGGCGCTCAGCATCGTGACCGTGACCGGTGTCATGGTTGTCCTCACGACGCTCGTGACGCTGCTCCTTGCCCCGCGGCGCATTCCGCCCATCTTCCAGGAGGCCATGATTCCCAGCCTGCCTCCGGTTCCCGAGCTCCTGCAGTCCGTGTTCCCACGGAACTTCTTCGCGCTCTTCGCCTCCCCGGGCGACTTCCTGCTTCCCGTCGTCGTCGCAGCCGTTCTGATCGGCCTGAGCCTCTACCGCGAGGGAAGCGTCGTGGGCCCGGCCGTGGATCTCATGGACTCGCTCACCCGCGTCTTCTACCGGCTGAACGCGTGGATCACGGACGCGGTCGGCGTGGGACTCATCGCGGTCTCGGCGTACTGGGTGATGCAGCTGCGCAGCGTGAGCGATCTCGCGCTCTTCGCGCCGCTCATCTGGGTGCTCGTTGGTCTCGCGGCGCTCTTCGTGGTCGTGGGGTTCCCGCTCGTCGCCTTCCTCTGGGGTGCTCGCTACAACCCGTTCGCGTGGCTGTACGCGACGATCGGACCGGCGATTCTCGGATTCTTCTCCGGCGACTCCTACTTCACGCTCGGGCCGCTCACGCGCGTGGCGAAGGAGAACTTCGGCATCTCGCGCGAGGCGGCGGCTCCCGTTCTCTCGCTCTCCACGTTGTTCGGCAAGTCCGGAAGCGCGATGGTCGTCTCGGCAGCCTTCATTACGGTTTTCCGCTCGTACACGGCGCTCGAAATCACCGCGGGTCAGGTGATCTGGATCATCGCCGCCTCGTTTCTCTTCTCCTTCCTCCTCGGGCGCGCCCCCGGTTCAACGGTCATCGTAGGCCTGTCGCTGCTCGCGCAGAGCTACGGCGAGGGGATGCAGGACATCTACCTGATTCTGCTGCCCGCGCTCCCGATTCTCACGGGAATCGCCGTTCTCGTGGACACGATGACCGCGGCGGCCGTCGCATTCATGGTCGCACAGTGGGAGCGCAAGCGGCGCATCGTGGATCCGTTGGATTTCGTCTAGGTAGATCGACGCGAGGGTTCGCCGGCTCGGACGCCTACTCCGCTTCGTCGTCGCTGCCGGGAAACGGCTCGATCCCTTCGGGAAGCTCGCCCTCTCGTTCGCGCGCGATCCCGCCGAAGGGCGGGCGGAACCCGAGCTCAACGCCCAGCGAGACGCGCATCTGGTCGTACCACGGCAGGCTCGTGTCCATGAGGTCGAGCACGCTGACTCCGGCCGTGGCGCGGATCGTCGCGTCCAGGTAGTCGCTCATGCTGAACCGGTAGCCCAGTGCGAGCTCCGGCATCAGGAAGCGAAGATTGCTCATGAAGAACTCGGTCATGCCGGAGAGGTTTCCGGTCTCCTCCGCGATCTCGAATCCGGCGAGCGGGAAGCGGAACTGCCACGTGGGCGAGATGCTCATGAGCAACGCCTGGTCGCCGAACCGGAACTCGAAGCCGATCGGGATCGGTACGCGAAGCGTCAGCACGTCCGCCGATCCGATGCCGGCCACGTTATCCTCGTCGCCGAGCGCGGTCTCGATCTGCGCCGGAACGACTCTCCCGGAAGCGTAGAGCAGATAGCGCCGCCATCCGATCTCCAGCGCCGGCGAGATCGTGAGCACGCCGCCCGAATCGAAGGCGTTCAGAACCCCGATCCGGACGCCGATCGAGCCGAAGGGATCGATCGGCGTCCGTTCGCTGCCGGTCACCGGGAAGTGGTACTCGCCGCCGGGATCGTTCGGCGTGGGAACGTAGCCGTTGCCGGTCCACGCCTCGGCGAAGCCGAGGGTAATCGCTTCGAGGCCGAGCCCGAAGAGCGCGGTCGGGACGAACGCGAGGACGAGGATGCTGACGAGAAGACGTCGGCCTGTCATCTGATACCTACTATACCACGTCCGGATGGTTTCGCCGGCGTGATGGTGGTGCGTTGTCATCGCGGCCGCCCCGATCGGCGGCCGCTCAGAGCGGTGCGGTCTCGACCATGTAGCGGATCGATCCGTCCGGTGCCCTTCGCTCGACCACGAACACAACCGAGTCTTCGTCCGGTCCCACGAGGATCTGCGTGATCCGGTAGCTCGAGATGCCGTCGCGATAGTACGAGGGGCGTCCAACCGTGATTGTCCGCACCGACTCGTCCGCCCGAGTGATCGTGAGCTCGATGTGGAAGGCGGCGGAGGTACGATCGCCGGAACCGCGCGTGTCCTGCTCGAGGCGCACGTCGAAGCGTCGATCGGAGATGAAGTCGCGGAAGGTCAGTCGCGAGCGGGGCTCCTCGCCGTCTACGAGGATGTAGATCGGTCTGCCGGTCGAGAGGTGGTTCACGGCCTCACGCTGAAGCAGCGGGCGCGCTTCGTTCAGGAGCGTGTAGAGCGCGCCGCGGCCGTCCTGGCCGAGTGTGAGCGGATCGGTGGACGAGTACGAGAAGGTTCCGCCGGAGACGAATGCGTTGCGCGCAACGTCTACAACGTAGATCTCGGCGAACGGATTCGACTCCTCGCTCGTGACGCCGTACTGCCCGAAGACGAAGACGTCTGCAGAGTCGCTGAACCCGAGATTCTCGAACATCGCGATATCACCCCCCAAGGCGTTTGCACCAACGAGGCCAAGGAGCGCAATGAGGGTGAACCATCGTCTCATGGGACCTCCTCCCTCCTTTACTATCGAGACGAACGACCGCTTACTGTAGCCTTTTCGTGCTGTTATAATTCCTCCGATGACGCTCGCCGTTCGCAATTCCATCCTCATCGCCGGAGCGATTCTCACCGGCGCGCTGGTCCTCGCCTACGCGGCATCCGGCTACACGCTCCTGTTCGGGGCGTACGCGAACGAACCGTTCCGCGTGGGTGAGTATCAGACCTGGTTCGGACTGCAGTGGAGTGTGCGGCCGCTCGCCGCGTATCGCTCGCTCGCGGCGGCCGGCATCCTGGGGTTGATCGCTACGTTCGGAGTCGCGCTCTCCGTTCGTCTCTTCCGGCGCGTGAGCTCGGCCGAGATCTACTTCATGACCGCCTTCCTGATCTCCCTCGCCGCCGAGCTCGTTCGCATCGGGCAGCCGCTCGTGGATATCGCGGGGGTGCCGCCGTACGTGGGCGTCGTGCTTTCGCGGATCGTGCTCTTCTGGCGCCTCTTCGGATCGCTCGCGCTCTTCTCCGCCGGCATCTACTCCGCCGGTGCCGACTATCCGCGCATCGGCAGCGTGACGCTCCTGCTCGCCGCGCTCTCCTTTCTAATCGTCTACTTCGTCCCGGTGGACAGCCGCGAGATCAGCGCGACCTTCGTGCACGTGACGGGCGACCGCGAGGCAATCGACCTGATGCTCGGGTTCCTGAGCCTGGGGACGATCGTGAACTACGTGATCGGCTGGTCGCGAGGCCACCGCGAGCGCGGGGGCACGATCGCCCTTGCCGCCGCGGCGCTCGTCGTGGGATCGCAACTCGTTCTCCACGTGCCCGCCATCGTCGCGTTGAGCGTGGGGCTCGCGCTCGTTGCCGCGGGAACGGCGAGCTTCCTGCTCGTGAACCGATCCTACTACTTGTGGTACTGAAGCTCTAGAGATTGAGCAGCATCGTGGTGACCAGACCGACACCTACGGGCAGGATGATGTTGTCCATGTCGTCCGTGGGAATCGCTTCGAGCACCGTCGCAACGGTCGCAATGATCAGCGCGGGACGCGCCGCGCCGGTCACCGTCAGTGCGGCCGCGAAGACCGCGACGAAACACGCGAGGCTGCCCTCGACCGTCGTCCCCGGGAGAATCGTGGTACGGCCGAACGCCCGACCCACGAGGCTTGCTACGCCGTCCCCGAACGCGAGCGCGTAGATGGCGAGGAACGCCGCAGGCGCCGGGTAGAGGAGCAGCGCGAGCATCGCTCCCACGCCCAGCGTGACCGGACCCGCCACGAAACGCCCGCGATCGCGGGGGCGTGAGGCGAGCATGGTGAGCGCTGAGATCAGGAGGACGGAGCGTCCCTGGAGACGGGCGTATTCGGCGCCGGAGTAAGCAAGAACGCCGAGCGAGAGAATGCCGAGCGCGGGCACGACGCCGGCAACGGTCGCGATCGAGGGAACGAGAGCAATGAGCATATGAAGAGCCTTCCGAACGAGCTCGCCGCGAATCCCACCCGTTGTCTCGCGTGCGATGCTTTGCGCTCCGGCCGGCACGAGGATCGCCGGTGTTGTCGTCATTGCTTTGTAGTCCACCACGATGTATACTCCAAGCATCCCCTGGCAGGGACACAGCTCTCCGTCTTTCTACTTCTATAGCAAACGTCATGCCAAGATCTGCGCGAACATCGCGATCGAATAAATCTATACTTGGTAGTATGATAGTCCGCGCGCAGGAGCGGGAGCGCCGGTCTGCGCGTCGTGTCGTTCACTTTTCCATACTCGTCTTTTCAAAATTCACTACGGTCTTCGCAATTGCGGCCGCCGCGGTCTCCTGCGCGGAGTCGCCGCCTGCTGTTTCGATCCCCACGCGCGGCCGGCTCGAGGAGTGGGCAATCGGGCGGATGACCGCTGCGCTCCCGGCGCACGCGCTCGCCGGGCAGCTGGTCATCATCGGGATCGAGAACCGCTCGGACGGCGGTCCGGTGCTCCGATTGGACGAGGAGACCCGCCGGCTCATCGCGGACGTGCGGCCGGGAGCGGCGGTGCTCTTCGGGCAGACCTTCGCAACGGTCGACCAGGTCGTGGGTCTGGTCCACGATCTCCACGACGCGAGCGCGATACCGCCGATCGTCGCGACCGACTACGAGGGCGGGCTCGTCTCTCGTCTCACCACGACCGGTGGCATTCCGGCCACGCGGATACCCAGCGCGGCCGTGGTCGGGCGAGCGGCGCAGCGGCTCGAGGAGGACGGCGATCGCGAGCTCCTCGCCGTTCGCGAGCTCGGCCGCGTGATGGGCAGCGAGCTTCGCGCGCTCGGTGTTACCATGGACTTCGCGCCGGTCGTGGATGTGGATCCGGCCGGGGCGACCGGCGCGATCGGGCGGCACGAGCGGACCTACGGAGACGATCCGGTCCACGTGGGTCGAGTCGGCGCGGCGATCGCGACGGGACTCCAGGACGAAGGCGTTGCGGCCGTCCTGAAGCACTTTCCCGGACACGGTGCGGTTGAGACCGACTCGCACGACGAGCTCGCCGTGCTCGCGGCACCGCGTACGCTGATTCGTACGAGGGAGCTCGCAGCGTTCGAAATTGCGCTTGCGGCACAGCCCGAGGCGATCATGACCGCGCACCTCGCCGTCCCCGGCCTCACGGGAACCAATGATCCGGCGAGTCTTTCGGCGGCGATCACCGCGATTGCCCGCGACGAGCTCGGGTTTCGAGGGCTCATCATAGCCGACGCGCTCAACATGCGGGCGCTCACCGCCCTGGCTCCGGAGCCGGAGCTCGTGGTCCGGGCGATCGAGTCGGGCGCGGACATGGTGCTCAAGCCGCTGAACGCGCGCGCGGCGAGGGACGCGCTGCTCGATGCGCTTCGGATCGGGAGGCTCGATCGGGCTCGCCTGGAGCAGTCGGTTCGCCGGATACTGCGCGTGAAGCGCCGGTTGGGGTTGATGCCGCTACGTCCCTGTGGGCGGGCGGATATCGCGATCGGCGGCGAACCGCTCCCCAACGTGCACGACGCGTACGACGTGCTCGGCTCGTCCGCGCACCGAGAGGTCGTGGAACGCATCATGGAACTGGCAGGAGAACGAGAGTGAGACACCGCGTGCCCGAATGGTATCGAGATGCGAAGCTCGGAGTGATGGTGCACTGGGGCGTTCCCACCGTGCCGGCATACGCGCCGGTCGAACACGGCGGGATCGTCGAGATCCTGCGGGAGCACGACTGGCGATTCTACTTCGCGAACAACCCGTACGCCGAGTGGTACGCGAACTCCATCCGAATCCCCGACTCGCCGGCGCGCGCGTATCACCGGAAGCACTACGGGTCGCAGCCGTACGAGCGACTCGCGCGTCGGTTCAAGGAAGACCTTGCCGCGTGGGACCCGAACGAGTGGGCCGATCTGTTCAAGGAGGTCGGGGCTCGCTACGTCGTGATGGTCGGCAAGCACCACGACGGGTTCCTGATGTGGCCCTCCGACCGCACGCCGCCGAGCGAGAACTTCGTCGCCTCCCGCGACGTGGTGGGTGAGCTCGCGACGGCCGTACGCGAGCGTGGCTTGAAGTACGGGGTCTACTACTCGGGACAACTCGACTGGACAGTGCAGCACGAACCCGTTCGCGACTACGCCGATCTGCCGCTCGCAGCCACGCCGCGCGACTACGTTCGCTACGCGGAGGCGCACTTCAACGAGCTCATTCGGCAGTACTCGCCCGATCTGCTCTGGAACGACATCGGGCTTCCGCCGGGTATCCGCAGACGGGCCCTCTTCAAGACGTATCGACGCGCCGTTCCGGACGGCGTGCTCAACGACCGCTGGGACCAACTCGCCGGTCCCGCGCGCCGGCTCGCCGGCACGCCGATCGGCAGAGCGATCCTCCGTCGCCGCGCCCGGAAGGCGCTGCTCGAGGGCAAGCCGGTCGGCGGACGCGGCGACGTGTCCACGATCGAGTACGCCCCGGTCCGGTGCATGCGGCGCAAGCCCTGGGAGCTCGTCCGCGGAATCGGGCGCTCGTTCTGCTACAACGCGGCCGAACCGTCCGAGAGCTACCTCTCGGGCACCGATCTCATCCATCTCCTGGTGGACGTCGTGAGCAAGAACGGCAATCTGCTGCTCAACATCGCGCCGCGTGCGGACGGCTCCATCTCCAACGAGCAACGCTCGGCGCTCTCCGAGCTCACGGCGTGGCTGCGCGTTCACCGCGAGGCGATCTACGGGACGCGTCCGTGGCACGTTGCCGAAGGTCGGACGCGCGAAGGTCTTCCCGTGCGCTACACGCGCAAGCGGCACACGCTCTACGCCATCGTCCTCGGGTCGCCCAGCATGCTCTCGATCGGGCTCATGGGGCTCGATCTGCGAAAGCTGACTGCCCCGCGAGAGGCGACCAGCGGGGGGTACGAGCTCTCGGTCCGCCTCATCGGCTCCGAGCGGTCGATCGAGTGGCGACGGGAGGCGGACGCGGTCGTCGTTGACGTGCCCGGCTCCTTCGTTCCGCCGGTCGCGACCGTCATCGAGTTCGCGTGGCGCGCCCACCGGGAGAGAGCAACGGCCGACTTCTACACGGACGTCATTTAGCGACGTCCTGCTGCGACCTGCAAGGTCAGTGACACGTTGGCAATCCTGGCGACACTACGCTATGCTCCGCAGAGTGAGACGCTCATGCTTCGTCCTCGCGTTGCTCCTGCTCGGTTTCGGAACGCTGAGCGGCCGGACCGATCCCGCCCGCGAGCAATCCGCGGAGCTCTACGCCGAGAGCAACGTGAGCATGACGATGTCGTTCTTCGGCGCGTACGTCGCCGCCGAGCCTCATCTCGTGTGGCGGCCGTCGTGGTTCGGGCTCGGCGTGGGCGCAAAACTGCTCGCGGGAACCTCGCAGTTCGACCTGCACGCCGCACCCTTCGTTCGCGCGGAGCTCCTCTGGCTCTACGCGAACGCCGGATGGGACTTCGAGATGCTGGGCGGCGCCGACCGCTACCAGCCGATCACCGGCGGACCCTTCGTTGCCGCAGGAATCGCCCCGGATCTCATTGCGTTCGGCCCCGGACGGCTCGGGATCGACGCGGGAATCGAGGCCTTCTTTCCCAACGGCGATCCGGGGATCGGAACCCCGATCGAGGAGCTCGTCCGGTCGTGGGACCCTCCCGGCGACTGGGCCGCCATCCTGGAGCGGGTTGTTGCGCTCCTCCATCTCAAGCTCGGCGTTCTCTACACCTTCCCCCTGTGACGGACTACAATGCGGCATGAGCGGAGCTCGAGTTTCTGAGTCGGTCTCGCCCGCCGGACGGAGGGCGATCGTCGTGGGCGCCGGTCTCGGCGGGCTCTCCGCGGCGATCCGTCTCGCGGCAGCGGGATGGCGCGTGACGGTCTACGAGCAGCAGAGGATCCCCGGCGGCAAGGCGGGCAGCGAGGCGCGCGGGCGCTACCGGTTCGACACCGGGCCCTCGCTCCTCACGATGCCGTACGTAGTGGAGGAGCTCTTCGCGGAGGCCGGACGCGATTGGCGGGACTATCTGGAGGTCGAACGCCTCGAGGTGATCTGCAACTACTTCTGGCCGGACGGTACGCGCCTTCACGCGTACGGCGATCCGGACAGATTCGCCGCGGAGGTCGAGGAGCAGCTCGGCGAGCCCGCGGAGCACGTGCGAAGGTATCTGCAGTACGCCGGGCGGATACACGATACGGCGGCGGAAATCTTCCTCCGGCACAGCCTGCACGACCGCAGGACCTACTTGTCCCGCCTTTTCTGGAGCCGCGTCTGGAAGCTCGGGCGTATCGACGCGATGCGCACGATGAACCGCGCGAACGAGTCGTTCTTCCGCGATTCCCGCCTCGTCCAGCTCTTCAACCGCTACGCCACGTACAACGGATCGAGCCCGTACCAGACTCCCGCCACGCTCAACATCATCCCCTTCGTGGAGTACGTCCACGGAGGGTATTCGGTCGTGGGCGGTATTCACTCGTTGCCACGCGCGCTCGAGCGGCTCGCGCTCGAGCTGGGCGTGGAGGTTCGCTACGGCGAACGAGTGGACCGGATCGTTACGCAGTCGCGCACCCGGCGCCGTGCCGTGGCTACCGGCGTGGAGGTCGGGAGTCGCTTTGAACCGGCGGACGCAGTCGTCTCCAACGTGGACGTTTCGGTCGCCTATCCGCAGCTGCTCGGCGACGAAGACGCGAAGCAACTCCAACGCTACCGTCGGCTTGAGCCCTCGTCGTCCGGACTCGTTTTCTACTGGGGCGTGCGAGGGGAGTTCGCCGAGCTCACCGTGAACAACATCTTCTTCAGCGCGGACTACCGCTCGGAATTCCGGCAGATCTTCACCGAGCGCCGGTGCCCGGACGATCCCACGATCTACCTCAACATCACCTCGAAAGTGACACCGGGTGACTCGCCCGAGGGAGGCGAAAACTGGTTCGTGCTCGCAAATGCGCCCTACGAGGACGGGCAGGAGTGGACGCGCGAGGTCGAGCACACGCGCGCCGTCGTCGTTCGCCGACTGAGCGAGACGCTCGGTCGCGACGTCTCCGGGCTGATCGAGGAAGAGGGAATCATGACGCCGCCGGACATCGAGCGAAAGACGATGAGCTATCGCGGCGCGCTCTACGGAATCTCGTCCAATTCCAGGCTCGCGGCTTTCGCCCGACACCCGAACCGGAGCCCCGACTGCGCCGGCCTCTACTTCTGCGGCGGAAGCGCTCACCCGGGAGGCGGCATGCCGCTCGTGATGCTCTCCGGTAAGATCGCTGCAGACCTGATAGGCTACGACTACGCGTAGTAGGATTACCCGTAGGAGGGACCGAATGGCAAGAAAGAAGACCGAGAGCGACGAGAAGAAGACCGGCACCACGAAACGGTCCGGAACGAGCACCTCGTCTCGCAGCAAGAAGTCCTCCGCGGCGAAGAAGGGGTCGGGTTCGGCGGCCGCTGAGCGGGCGCCGGTGACGAGTGATCGTCGATCCAAGATCATCTCCGAGATCGTTTCGATCGCCGAAGGGCTCGAGGACGACGGGCTCGACTTGCTGCTCGAGCAGGCGAAGACGGTCGAGTACAAGGGCAAGATCGAGAAGTTCAACCGCAGGCTGAACGTCGCCGCGAGGGAGGCGATCGAGGCGCGCCGGGCGGCCGGCCGACCCAACTTCCGGGTTGCGGTCGAGCGGACGGAGGACGACTTCTTCATCATCCAGATGGACGACGTGCGCGTCTTCTTCAATCGTGGCGAGATGCGTGAGCTCACCCGCCTCTCGCACAAGGCGAAAGGGGAGCGCGCCGGCGCGCGGAGTCTCTTCCGATGGTTCGAGCGTGAGCGAAGCGACTTGCTCGCGGATGCTGGAATCAACTCGGCGCAGAGTCCCTACCTGACCGAGCTGCACAAGATCATCGTGAGCACGTACAAGGTCAAGGAGTGATCACAATCGGCTGGCGAGAGTGGGTCTCGCTCCCCGACCTTGGCGTGACGACCGTCAAGGCGAAGGTGGATACGGGGGCGAGAACCTCCTCGCTGCACACCGCGTCCGTTGAACCGTTCTCCGAGGCCGGCCGGCAGCGTGTGCGATTCGTCCTCCACCCGCTCCAGGAGACGACCGACGTGGAGCTCGTGTGCGAGGCGGACGTGGTGGACTTCCGGACGATCACGAACTCCGGTGGCGCGAGCGAAGAACGCTACGTCATCCGCACGCCGATTCGAATCGGGACTCAGGTCTGGCCGATCGAGGTCTCGCTCGCGAACCGCGAGACGATGACGTTCCGGATGCTGCTCGGCCGCACCGCGCTCAGGGACCATGTGCTGATCCACGCGGGACGTTCGTACCTTACCGGCATCCGGCATCACCACGCCTACGACGGTGTGGAGAGCCATCCGTGAAGCTCGTCATCCTTTCGCGAAATCCTCGGCTCTACTCAACGCACCGACTCGCGGACGCCGCTCGCGAACGCGGGCACGACGTGCTCGTCGTAGACCCGCTTCAGTGCTACATGAACATCACCTCGCACAATCCGAGCATCCACTACCGCGGCGAGGTGCTCACGAACGTGGACGCGGTGATTCCCCGGATCGGCGCGTCGATCACCTTCTACGGGACGGCGGTCGTGCGGCAGTTCGAGATGATCGGCGTCTACTCGGTGAACGAGTCGGTCGCGATCACCCGCTCGCGCGACAAGCTTCGCAGCCTCCAGCTCCTCGCCCGGAAGGGAATCGGGTTGCCCGTCACGGGATTCGCGCACTCCACGAAGTACACGCACGATCTCATCGCGATGGTCGGAGGCACGCCCGTCGTCGTGAAGCTGCTCGAGGGGACGCAGGGAATCGGCGTGGTCCTCGCGGAGACCGACGGCGCCGCCGAGAGCGTCATTGAGGCGTTTCGCGGGCTGCACGCGAACATCCTCGTGCAGGAGTTCATCGAGGAGGCCAAGGGCTCGGACCTCCGCTGCCTGGTCGTTGGCGATCGCGTCGTCGCGAGCATGAAACGGACCGGGAGGGAGGGCGATTTCCGCGCCAATCTTCACCGCGGCGGCTACGCCGAGCGGGTGCGGATCACGCCGGAGGAGCGGTCGACCGCGGTTCGCTCGGCGAAGGTGATGGGGCTGAACGTGGCCGGTGTTGACCTCCTGCGAACCAGCCACGGGCCGGTGGTCATCGAGGTGAACTCGTCGCCGGGTCTGGAAGGGATCGAGACCGCGACCGGGACGGACATCGCCGGCGCGATCGTGGAGCACGTTGAGAAGAACGCGAAGCCGGGGAGGACCCGGACGCGGGGCAGCGGGTGATGCGGGAGGCGAGTCGAGCTTGAGCGAGCTCCGGCCCGATCCGTCCGGAGGCGGCGACTCGGGGCGAACTAGCCGGATCGAAACGGATTCACGATGCGGACCGTCTCAACGAGCTGACCGTGCTGCATGTCCTCCGAGTAGAGCACCGAGCAACCGCCTTCGATAGCGGCCGAGACGATCAATGAGTCGTAGAATCCGTAGCCGTATCGTGTGCGGATCTCGAGCCCGCGTACGAAGAGGTCGGTGCCGGGGTAGATCGACCACATGGGTTCCAGCGTTGACCTGAAATATCGCAGGGCGTCGTCGTGGTGAACCGGGTTGGCGATCTTCGAGGTGAGGACGTTGAGCACTTCCTGCACGACCTGGTAGCTGATTACCCCGGACGCGTCGCGCAAACAGCGCAGGATGAGGTCCTTCGCGGCCGTTCGCTTCAGGTCGTCCGTCTCGTCGAAGGCATAGACGAAGACGTTCGAGTCCAGAAACTCAGCGCTCATTCATCTCGCCTCGCGAGAATTTCCGACCACCGGTGCCGGTGTACGCCGAGATCTGTTCCATGACGGCTTCGGCCTCGGCAGCGCGGTCGTCGCCGCCCGTGTACATCTCGAGCCAGCGACGGAACTCTTCGTTCAGCGTCCGGTTCGCCGCCCGGGCTTTCTTGCGGGCCGCCTCGATGAGCCTCTCATCCGCGCTCAGGGTGATGTTCTTCACGAACATAGTGTACACGAGGCTCGTGCAATCGTCAACGCAGGTTGTCGCCGCCCGTGCTACAATCGCCCGCGGAGATGCCAATGATCGAGGATCGATTCGAAGCTCAGGGAACGGGAGTGCGCGGTCTCGCGGCGGCTGCGGGTATCGCGGCGCTGATGGTGGTCGTGCTGACGCTCGCCGAGGTAGTCGCGTTCGCGCTCGCGCCCCAGCCCGCCACCGCGGCGGAGTGGTTCCGCGTATTCACGAACGACCCGTTCGCGGGGATCGTGAGCTTCTGGGGGCTCGAGCTTCCGATGTACGCGGCGTTCGTCGTCGTGTTCCTCGGGCTCTTCGTTGAGCTTCGCCTCCACGGCCCCGCCAGAACCGCGATCGCGCTCCTCTTCGTGGGGATCGGCGCCGCGGTCTTCTTCGCCACAAATAACCCGTTCACGATGCTGTCGCTCGCCACGCGATACGAGGCCGCGGCGGACGCCGGTTCTCGGGAGCTCTTCCTCGCCGCGGGGGAGGCCGTGATCGCGGGCACCGGCCAGCGCGCCATGGGCGGGTTCAACGTGGGGCTGCTCCTCGTGAACGTCGGCGGGCTGCTGATCGCCTCGTGCATGACCAGGCACGCCGCCTTCGGTCGCGGCCTCGCGACGCTTGGGTACCTCGCGTTCGGTTTCTCGCTGCTCGACTTCGTCAGGCAGTTCGTCACCTCCTCGGCGATCGCTGCGCTGCTCGTGATCATGCCGGGCGCGCTCCTGCTCATGGTGTGGTTCTCGTTCGTAGGCGTACGGTTTCTCAGGGGCCGACGTCGCTGAGACGGAGCCGCCGGGTCTGTTCACATTCTCAGGAGTTGGTGATTTCAACTCGCACGGTGCAAATTGTCACATGTACCTCCCGCGAGAGCTCGAACAGCGTCTCCGACACCTCGTCCGCTTCTTTCCGGCGGTCGCTATCTCCGGCGCGCGTCAGACGGGCAAGACGACGCTCCTGCGTCACTGTTTCCCCGACGACTACGTCTCGCTCGATCTGCCGAGCAAGGCGGAGCAGGCCGGGGTCCAGCACGCACCCGTTTGCTTCGCCACCTGAAGACGCCGGTCGGATCGGCCTCCTCGATCCGGAGACTCTCTCCTTGTCGGAGCTTCCCAAGCGGAACGGCGATCGGCGTGACTCTAGATCGTTGCCGGATCGATCTTGTGGAGCCAACGTCCCCGGCTCAGCCAGTAGAAGCCGGCGGTCGCGGTCACGAGGTTGGACGCGAACATAGCCCACCAGATGCCGGGCGCGCCCCACCCGAGCGCCATGCTCAGGACGTAGGCGAGGGGAACGCGAATACCCCAGAGTCTCGTCACGTTCAACACCATAACCGGCTTCGTATCGCCCCCGCCCTGGAACGCTCCGGTCGTGACCATGAAGAGCGCGAAGATCACCACGCTCGGCGAGAGGATGCGGAAGAGCTCCCGGCCGTGCGAAATCACCTCCGGGTCGTCCACGAAGAAGCGGACGAAGCTGCTGCCGAAGAAGAAGGTCAGCGTCATGCCGGTGGCGATGAAGATGAAGACCGTCAGCACGCTCTGCCTCACCGCGGTGATCGCTTGATCCTTCCGTCCTGCTCCCAGACGCTGGCCCACGATGCTCGTGGTCGCCTGCGAGAAGCCGATTGCCGGCATGTTGAAGAGGCTCACGATTCGGTTGCCGATGCCGAAGGCGGCGACGACCCCCGTGCCCAGCGTGTTCACGATGCCCTGGAGAACCGTGAATCCGAAGGCCGGTACCGCCTGCCCGATCGCGGACGGCAAACCGATATCGACGATTCGGCGCATCGCGCCCCGGTCCGGTCGAAGGTTGGCCGCGGTGATGCGAATCCCGCGTGTCCCACGCAGCAGGAGCCACGCCGAGATCACCGCCGCGACCAGGCGCGCGAAGACCGTCGCGTAGGCGGCGCCGGCTACCTCGAGCGCGGGAATCGGGCCCCAGCCGAAGATGAGAATCGGATCGAGGACGACGTTCAGCACGATCGTGACGATCTGCACGATGAGCGGCGTCATGCTGTCGCCCACTCCCTGCAGAACCGCGCGCAGCAGAAAGCTCACGAACATGAACGGTAGACCGGCGAAGATGATCGTCATGTACTGGCGCGTGTACTCGAAGGTCTCGGCCGGAACCTGCATCAGCCGCAGCAGCGTGGGTGTTGCGACCAGACCGATCGCGGAGATCGCGATCGACATCGCGAAAAGGATCGTGGTTGTCTGCCCGGCGTAGAAGTTGGCGCGCTCCATGTCTCCCTTGCCCTTCGACTGCGCGATGAGCGTGGTGCCGGCCATGGAGAACGCCATCCCGAACACGACGAGGAAGAAGATCAGCGTGAACGAGATCGTAGGGGCGGACACCGCCGCCGCGCCGATCCTTCCGAGGTACCATGCATCCACAAGGTTGTAGAGCATCTGGAGGAGGTTGTTCAGCATGATCGGAACCGCGAGCGTGACGAGACCCCGGTAGAGCGATGCGTTGCTCTCGGGTCTCGCGAGGTCATCGGCGGCGGGTCGTGGCGGCATAGAAGACCAGAGCATACCACCGTGCGAGTCGCGTCGGCAAACGAGCCCGCAGATTCTTCTTGAAGCCCGTCTCTGAGGACGAGTATTTTTGTCAGCATCATAGCATGAAGGGGTACGTATGACCGTAGGAATCCCCAGGGAACGATTCCTCGGAGAACGGCGCGTCGCGCTCGTTCCGGCGCACGTCCAGGAGCTCACGAAGGCCGGTCTCGAGGTACTCGTGGAGCGAGGAGCGGGCGAAGCTTCAGGGTATGCCGACGCGGCGTTCGAGGAGCGCGGGGCGACGCTCGCAGACGATGCTCGCGGCCGGGCGGACATCCTGCTTACCGTGCGCTCGGCGGCGGCCGCAGGTGACCGCGACCCGGGGCCCGGCCGGGACGGCCAGATCGTCGTGGGCTTCCTCGAGCCGTACGCTCCGCACGCGAGCTTCTCCGCCTACCGTGACCGGCGCGCCACGGCGTTCGGCATGGAGCTGATCCCGCGCATCACCCGCGCGCAGAGCATGGACGCGCTCAGCTCCATGGCGAACCTCGCCGGGTACCGCGCTGCGATTCTCGCCGCGGAGGCGCTTCCGAAGATGTTTCCGATGATGATGACCGCGGCGGGGACGATCGTTCCCGCGAAGGCGCTCGTCGTGGGTGTCGGTGTCGCCGGGCTGCAGGCAATCGCCACGACGCGCAGGCTCGGTTCGGTCGTGAGCGCGTACGACGTGCGACCTGCGGTCAAGGAGCAGGTGGAGAGCCTGGGAGCGAAGTTTGTTGAGATGGAGCTCGGGACCGCCGAGGGTTCCGGCGGGTACGCGCAGGAGATGAGCGAGGAGTTCTACCGGAAGCAGCGCGAGCTCATGCGCGAGGTCGTTGCGGAGAGCGATGTCGTCATCACGACCGCGGCGATCCCCGGCAAGCCGAGCCCGGTCCTCGTGACCGAGGAGATGGTGAGGCGGATGCGGCCGGGCTCCGTGATCGTAGACCTCGCGACCGAGCGGGGCGGAAACTGCGAGCTCAGCGAAGCAGGCACCACCGTCGTGAAGCACGGCGTCACGATCGTGGGACCCGCGAACATACCGTCGGCCCTGGCCAACAATGCGAGCCGGCTCTACTCGAAGAACATCACGACGTTCTTGCTCGCCATGGTCAAAGGCGGCGACTTGAACATCGACACGAACGACGAAATCGTCGCCGCCACGCTCGTGCTGCGAGACGGGGAGTTCGCGAACGACGAACTGCGCGAGCGGCTGGGAGGTTGATCCATGAGTCTCTTGAACATCATCACGATCTTCGTGCTCGCGATCTTCGTGGGCTTTGAAGTGATCACCAAGGTACCGCCGATCCTGCACACGCCGTTGATGTCCGGATCGAACGCGATCTCCGGCATCACGATCATCGGCGCGCTCGTCGCCGTCTCGAGCGGAAGCGGGACGCTCACCGTGGTCCTCGGGACCGCGGCGCTCGCCTTCGCGACGATCAACGTCGTGGGCGGATTCCTCGTGACGCACCGGATGCTGCAGAAGTTCAGGAAGGGGGCGGAC
This sequence comes from Spirochaetales bacterium, assembly GCA_046538735.1. Classification (GTDB taxonomy): domain Bacteria; phylum Spirochaetota; class Spirochaetia; order DSM-27196; family SLST01; genus SLST01. Next base: position 67,193 of record JBKHII010000004.1, on the reverse strand, counting down.
AAGTGAGCACCGACATCATCGTGGACGCCGCCTATCTGCTCGCCGCGGTGCTCTTCATCGTAGGGCTCAAGGGGCTCTCGCACCCACGGAGCGCCGTCCGCGGGAACATGCTCGGGGCGCTCGGCATGCTGCTCGCCATCGTCGTCACGCTCGTTGACCAGGACGTGATGAACTGGGAGTTCATCGTCATCGGAATCGCCGTTGGGACCGTGGCCGGGACGATCCTCGCGGTCACGATCAAGATGACTGCGATGCCGCAGCTCGTGGGGCTCTTCAACGGATTCGGCGGCGGCGCCTCCATCCTCGTGGCGGGCGTGGTGCTCATCCAGCTTCTTGATGTCGTGGTCGGGGCCGACGCGAGCTCCGCTGCCGCCGGCGACCTCCAGGTTACGATCGCCACGGTCGCGTCCGGGCTCGTGGGCGCGGTTACCTTCTTCGGCTCGCTCATCGCCTTCGGGAAGCTCCAGGGCATCGTTACCGAGAAGCCGGTCCGCTACCCCGGCGAGCAGGTCGTGAAGGTGCTTCTGCTCGCCGGTGCGATCGCGGCGGGCGTCTTCGTCGTGCTCGACCCCGCCGAGATCGCCTCCTACTGGATCCTCGTCGCGATCGCGAGCGTGCTCGGCATCGTCCTCGTCATTCCGATCGGCGGGGCGGACATGCCGATCGTTGTCGCGCTGCTCAACTCCTACTCGGGCATCGCCGCGGCGGCGACCGGATTCGTGCTCTCGAACAACATTCTCATCATCGCCGGATCGCTCGTGGGCGCCTCCGGCGTCATCCTCACGCAGATCATGTGCCGGGCGATGAACCGGTCGCTCGCGAACGTGCTCTTCGGCGGCGTGGGCGCCGTGGTCGAGGACTCGATCGAAGGAGACATCTACGCCGGTCGCGTGAAGAGCACGAGCGCCGAAGAGGTCGCGATGATTCTCAAGACGGCGCAGCGCGTGGTGATCGTACCCGGCTACGGCATGGCCGTGGCGCGCGCGCAGACCGCCGTGCGGCAGCTCACCGAGCAGCTCGAGCAGGAAGGCATCACCGTGGAGTTCGGCATCCACCCCGTCGCCGGTCGGATGCCCGGGCACATGAACGTCCTCCTCGCGGAGGAGAACATCAGCTACGACAAGCTTCGCGAGATGGACCAGATCAATCCGACCTTCCCGAACACGGACGTCGCGATCGTCCTGGGCGCCAACGACGTGGTGAATCCGCTCGCGCGCGAGAGCGCCGGCAGCCCGATCGCGGGCATGCCCATCCTGGACGTGGACAAGGCGCGGACCGTCGTCGTCATCAAGCGCAGCCTGAGTCCCGGCTTCGCCGGCATCGCGAACCCGCTCTTCGCCGCGGACAACACGTTGATGTACTTCGGTGACGGCAAGGCGGCGATGGAGGATCTCGTGGCGGCGTACAAGGAGGCGTGAGGCGCGCCTCCTTGTACGCTGCTCCTACTCGACCGCGATGTACACGAGGTCGCGCGTCGCAGGCGACTGCGCGAGCTCGTAGATCTCGTCCACGCTCACGACCACGCGCCGGTTGGTGACCTCGAGAATGGTCCCCAACGCGATCGGGACCTCCTGGCCGAGTGTGGGCGCCCGGCGAATCTCCACGCCGTCGCCGACCTCCGGTTCGAGCGCGACGAGCCGCTCGACAACGACGAGGTTGCCGGTCACGCGCGAGACGCTTCCCAACAAGCGATACTCGATCTCCGGCGCCGAGATCGAGCGGCGCGAGAGCTCCACGAGCTCGAACAGCTCGCTCGCTACCTCCCGGAGCTCGGGTTGGCGACGGAGGTAGGTCTGCACGCTCACCGCCTCGCGCGGTCCGTCGATGTTCTGCTGGACTTCGGTGGCGAGGGCCACAACGTCCTCGAGCGTGCTCGCTCGCGCGTCTTGAGTAGTAGTGGCTTCCGCCTCGTCCACGAGCCGGTCGTGCGCGGTCGACAGCGTGGAGAGGAAGCCGGGGAAGAGCTCGCGGCCCTGCGTGCTGTCGAACGGATCGAGTATCGCGTTCCGAGCGAGCGCGTAGTTCCCCGCCTGGAGGCGGTTCTGCGCGCGGGCGACAGCTTCCTCATAGAGACTCGCCAGGCGACTCACGTCACTCTCGAGCCCTTCGAGCTCCGCTACGCGCCGACGCGCGGTCTCGAGCTCTTCCTGTAGCTCCTCGGCCTCCCCGCTTGTCGCCTCCCTGCGTTCCCGAAGCTCGGCGACCTGCTCCTGGAGACCCGACACCTGCGCCTCCGTCTCCTCAAGGTCCGCCCGGAGCTCGTCCACGGTCGACCGGCTCTGCGCGAGCTCGTCGCGCGCCTCGCCGAGCTCCCGCTCGAGCCCGGCGATCGATTCCTCGCGAGCCGTTACCGTTTGCCGGAGCTCCTCGAGCTGCTCCTGCGTCGCGCGCGGGACGGCCGTCTCGTCAGCCGGCTCGGGCCGCGCGGCTAGTTCCTCCTCGAGCGAGTCGATCCGACTCTGAAGCCGGTCCCGGGCCGACGTTGCCTCCGCGAGTTGCCGCTGCAGTCTCCCGTTCGCCGCCTCGAGCTCGCCGACTCGCGCCTGCGCGTCCGTCAGGGTCGTCTCCAGGCTCTCCGACCGTCCCTCCGCCGCGGCGAGCTCGGTCTCGGCGCCGGCGATCTCCCCCTCGAGATCCGAGATCCGCCGGCGCAGCGTCGCGAGCGCCGTTCCCCGGTCGGACGAGAGCGTCCGCTCCGCCTCGAGCTGCGATTGCAGATCGGCGAGTTGCGCCCGCAGCGAATCCGTCGTCGCCCGGGCCGTGGCGAGCGCGTTCTGCGCGGCGCTCAGATCGCGGTTCAGCTGCGTGACGCTCCGCGACTGCGCGGCGAGCTGCTCGCGGTACTCCGCGTCCAGCGATTCCTGGGCGGCCTGCAGCTGCTCGGTTGCTCGCGCGACCGCCACATCGATACCGGCGGCGACCTCCAGCAGCGGATCGTCCTCGTCCGCCGCGAGCGTCTCCAGCGAGCCCAGGTAGCGGTCGACCGCAGCGCGAGTCTCGCCCTCGGCGAGCAGCGTCTCGGCCTCGCTCACGGCGGTCTCCAGCGCGATCCGGCGCCGCGTGGACTCGAGGTCGAGAATGCCGGGGTAGACCTGCTCGAGCGACGGAATCGTCGCGAGCGCCTGCTGGTAGAGCGAGCGCGCCTCCGAGAAGCGGCCCGCGGTACGAGCCTCCTCGGCGAGCGCAACGGTGTTGCGTGCCGTCTCGATCAGCTCGGCTGCGCGTTCCTGCTCGAGTTGGGCGGTTTCGGCCTCCGTCGTCGTGAGGTCACGGACCGCGATATTCCGGCGAAGAACGTCCACGTCGCGGACGAGGCTCCGGAGGGTCGAGACGAGTGCGAGCTCGGTCCGCCGCTGCTGTCCCAGCGAGCCGGCCGCGGCGCTCTCGTCCAGCAGCAGGCGCTCGAGCGACTCGAGACCGGCGAGCGCTTCGTCCGTCATGCCTTGCTCGATGTCCTGGACGATCACGGCGAAGCTTCCGAGGACGCGGTCGGTGAGGAGCAGCTCGCGCTCGCGGAGCGCCTGAAGCTCCTCGATGCGCGCGAGCGCCGCCTGCTCCGACTCTTCGAGCGCCTGAAGCTCCTCGGTGAACTGACGCCTGAGCTCCGCCTCTCGTTCGGCCGCTTCCTCGGCGAGTCGCTCGCGCTCCTCGCGACTCGCGGCGAGCGTCTGTTCGAGCTGAGCCTGTTGTTGCTCAAGCTGGGTCTGGAGCTCGGCGACCTCTTCCTCCGCCTGGGCGCGGAACGTTTCGAGCTGCTCCTCGACTTCGGTTTCCCGCTCGGCCTCGAGCTCCGCGAGTCGCTCGTCGATCTCAGTCTCGCTCCGGCCCGCCTCCGCGAGTCGCTCGCGCTCGGCCGCGAGCTCCGCTTCGAGCTCCGCGCGCAGCTCCGCCGCACGCCGCGAGACCTGTTCCTCCAGGTTCTCCTCCAGGCTCGTCTTCTCCGCGTTGAGCTGAGCAAGCCGGTCCTGGATGTCGGTGATCTCCTCGTCCTTCTCCGCAAGCCGCTCTTCGCTTTCGCGGAGAATCTCCTGGATGAGTTGTGCCTCGGTCGTGAAGTAGGCCCGGCTCTCGAGCACGATCGTCTCTTCGCGAACCTCGAAGTATTGCGTGAGCAGGTAGAAACCGGCTGCGATCGCCGCAGCCGAGAGGAGCCAGATGAACAGCGGCAGGCCCACGCCGCTCTTCCGCGGCTGGAGGTGCTCGCGCGCGACGCGCAACTCGCGACCGCTCCGGGCGACGAGCGCGTCGATCTCGCGTTCTATTTCGGCACGTTCTTCCTCGTTGATGCCGTAGTCTTCGTTCGCCTCGGCTACGTCATCGGCCGGAGGGAGGCTGCGTGAGTCGGCCATACGTCCCCCTTATCGGTAGCCGCCGGCGTCCGCAATAGCGATTAAGCGGCTATCGCCGCACGCCGAAGAATGAAGAGAATGAGCATCCGCCTGAAGATCATTCTCGTTGTCTTGCCGCTCCTCATCGTCACGATCCTGCTCGTCGGCTTCACGTCCGCGTACTCGGCACGCGCGGGCATCACGCGGGTTGCGATCGAGGCGCTCGGCTTCAAGGCGCAGGAGCTTCAGAAGTACGCGGATAATCAGTGGGAGCTCCTTGTCACGAACGATCTCGCGGTCGATCCCGACTACCTCTCGGTCACGAGACGCGCCGTGGAGTCGTACGCCGAAACGCTCGTCCGCAGCGGTTCCGAGCTGATTTTCGCGGTCAATGCCGACGGCAGGCTCGAGATGAGCAGCCGCGACCTCGAGCTCACGGACCCCGGCGAAGTGGACGCGCTCGCCCGCCGCGCCGCCGCCGGCTCGATCGGCTGGCAGGAGCTCGTCGTCGCGGACGAACCCAGAGTAGGGCAGGCCTTCGTCTTCGAGCCCTTCGGATGGTACGTGCTCGTCACGGACACGCAGGACAACTTCTACGCCGAGGTGGAGGCGATCAGCGTCCGAACCTACTACATCCTCGGTGGGGCCCTGCTCCTTGCCGTGCTCCTGCTCCTCGTCTTCGCCGGCATCCTCACGCGGCCGCTCTCGCGAATGGTCCGTACGATGCTCACGATCACGCAGACGAACGATCTCTCGGAACGCGTCGCGGTAGAGTACCGTGACGAGATCGGCGCCATGGCCCGGACCTTCAACAAGATGCTCGCGAAGCTCGAGAGCGCAAACCGTCAGATCCGGACCTTCGCCCTGAGCGCCGTGATCTCGCAGCGCAACGAGCGGAAGATCAGGAGCATGTTTCAGCGCTACGTTCCGGCGGACGTCATCAAGAGCGTCTTCGACGACCCCGAGATGGCGCTCATGGGCCGCGACGAAAGCCTCGCGATCCTCTTCACGGACATCCGCAACTTCACCACGCTCTCGGAAGGCTTCAACCCGTACGATCTCGTCTCGTATCTCAATCGCTACTTCGAGCCGCTCGTGGACATCATCGTGAATCACGGCGGCATCGTGGACAAGTACGTGGGCGACGCGCTCATGGCGTTCTTCGGCGCGCCCACATGGACCGGCAACGAAGAAGTGCAGTCGGTGCTCGCGGCGCTCGAGATGCAGCAGGCGATCGCGGAGGTCAACGAGACGCACATCCGGGAGGGACGCCCGGTGTTCAAGACCGGCATCGGCGTGAACTACGGGCGCGTCATCGTGGGCAACATCGGCAGCCCGAAGAAGATGGACTACACGATCATCGGCGACCCGGTGAACTACGGCTCACGGCTCGAAGGACTGACGAAGGCGTACCGGCAGGACATCATCGTCTCCAAGAGCATCTTCCGGAAGGTGAAGGACCACCTGCCCACGCGCTTCCTCGACTTCGTGCAGGCGAAGGGCAAGACGATCGGGCAGAGCATCTACACCGTGAAGGCCGACCTGACGCAGGCGGAGAAGCAGGGCTGGAAGGTCTACCACGACGGCATCCGGTTCTTCTTCGGACGCCGGTTCGACCGCGCCCGGACCCACTTCCGCAAGGTGCTCGAGTACATCCCGTCCGACTGGCTCTCCCGCGAGTACATCCAGCGCTGCGATCGCTACATAGCCGCGCCTCCGCCGGAAGACTGGAACGGTGTGAACATCATGACGACGAAGTAAGGTCGACGATGGACCCCGGGCTAGAAGTCGGGGAAGTCGAGGCCTTCGAGGTTGCTTGGGCTGAAACCGCCGATGAGGAACGTGTCAGTAGGACTGGCAGGAGTGCCGCCCTCCACGAGCCCGTTCGTGTTCAGGTCGGCACGAATCGTCGCCGGTCTCTCCCGGTTCGGCGGCATCGCCGTGACGCTCGACATCGCCGCCTGCTCTTCGCTCGTGTTGATCACGCCGTCGCCCGTGACGTCGCCCTGCAGGAAACTGAAGTTGATCGCCCCGGCTGTCCGACCGTTTCGGTCAACGATCACCACCCGCGCCCGTGCTCTTTGGAGCATCTCATCCGAATGCGCCTCGAACGTGCACACCACCTGGGATGTCTCCGGTCGCACCTGGCAACGATCGCCAATCTCGCGAACGCTGATCTCCCATTCGTTGCGATAGCCGAAGAGATAGACGCCGCCCTCCAGGTCGCGCCAGAAGACCGGTTCGGCAAACGTCATCACCAGAGCGAATGGTACGCCCCTGGTCTCTGAATAGATGTACGTATCCCGCGGTTCCACGAAGCTCCCGTCCGGTGTGATCTCCAGTCCGAGGAATCTGCCGGGACCGTGCTCGAAGACGATCTCCCACCGCACGATCTCCGGGAGGACGCGGGGAGCCTCTTCTTGATCCTCGCCGACCGTCTCGCCCGTGAAGGACCTGGAACGCGGGTCCACCGGGTTCGTCAGCGCGTGGCAGCCGAGCAACGCCCCGGCCGTCAATACTGCGAGACCGAGTGCTATGACTGTCGCGACCAGCCGCCGCATCACGATCCCTCCTCATCAGGCTCGCCCGACGCAGTCTCCGGCACGGTCATCGTCTCCGCCATACGCAGATCGATGATCGCCTCGTTCGTCCGGCGCAGCTGTGCCTCGAGCGTCTCTCGGTCGGGAGTGAAGAGCGCAACCCCCGCACTCGTGCCGAAGCCGCCGGCCGCGAGCCCGCCGCTCACGATCGCGATGAAGTCGAAGAGCTCGACTCGGCGTCCGAGTGCCTCCGCGTCCTCCGAGAACGGTGCCTCAAGGTATTCCTGATACGTTTCCTCCGCGAGGTAGAACATCGTCACCGAGGTTATCGCGCCCGCGATTCCCGTCGTGAGTGCAACCGTCGATATCAGCTCTGCAGCGGACGGTCCTTCGGGAAGTCCGTTCAGGGACGCGACGATCCGCGCCCGTTCGGCGTAGAGCGCGGCGAGTCTCGTTTGACGCTCCTGCTCGGTGTAGACCGCGGTGGACGGCGCCGTGACGAGCGACGCCGGCGTCTCCGCGAGCGCGTAGAGAACCGGGAGTCCCACCCCGGCGCTCACGACCGCGGCGCCGCCCATCCCCAAGCTGAGGAGCTCGTACCCGCGCCACGCCTGGTAGAGCTCGTCGGCATGGTCAGGATCAACGGCGGTCTGCCACCTCCGGTAGTCGCGTTCTGCCAGCGCGTAGAAGACGCCGGACAAGGCGAGTGCCGTACCGCCCGCGACCGCAAAGGCGGTGGTGAGCGTCGTGAAGGCGTCGTCGCCCCGCGCGAAGGCGCGGTCGACCGCAGGACCGAGCGGCACGTCGACGCTCGGTTGGGGCGCGATCGGGTCGCGTGGTGGTCTCGAGAGAACGAGGAGGGTTCGGGCGCGCGCGGCGACGTCCGGTGCGCCGATGCGCTCGGCCACGGTCGTGAGCTCTTCGAGCTCGGCGCGGTGCGTATCCGTCAGCTCGCCGTTTGCGAGGACGACCGTCTCGGCGGCTTCCACGGCGTCCAGGAGCTCGATGATCGTCTCGATCTCCTCGGGTGGCATGGGAAGCAGCGACTCCTGCGCTGCGACCGGTGCCGCGGCGGCAACCAGGAGCGAGAGGACGAGGAGCGGGAGCGCGGCGCGAGTCATCGTCGATCCCCCTCTCTCAGTTCCTCTATCTCGCCGATTTCGTCGGCAATGTCGTCCCGCGAGTAGGTCGGATCGTAGAAGAGCATCATCTCGAGCCGCGCGATCGCGTCGTCGTACCGGCCGCGTGCCACGTAGGCGTCCGAGAGCGACTTGAGCGCGCGATCGTAGACATCCGGCGCGGGATAGTCGGAAATGAGAAGCTCGAGCAGTTGGGAGGAGAGCACGAGATCGCCCGAGACGCTGTAGATCTCGGCGGCCTTGTAGAGCGCGTCCGGTACGTACTCGCTGTCTCCGCCGTTCGCGACGATGGTCGTGTAGTCGTCCAGCGCCCGCGAGAGGTTGCCGGCCTCAAGGAACTCGTCCGCGCTGCGGTAGACGCGTTCGGCCTCCGCCGCCGTCAGGTCGCCCTCGTACGCGCGAATCTCCATGCGCGCCACATAGTCGGCCTTTTCCGCCTCGAGCGCGATCCAGAAGCCGCCGGCAGCTACTGTGATTCCCCAGACGGCGATGGTTCCGGGCGACGGCATGTAGCTCGTGAAGTACGATCGGGCGTCCGTCACCAGGACGTCCTCGATCGTCGCGAGCGCGGCGGCGGCGCCTCCCGCGATCGTCACGATTCTTGCGGCGGAGAGTGCCCCCTCGTTCGGGTAGACCGGCTGCAGGCTCAGCGTTCGTCCGCGGGACGAGAGCTCGTACGTGCCCGCCGGCAGCTCGAGGACCGCCTGCTGTCGCGAGTAGCTTCGCTCGCCCACGATCGTCTCGTCCGCCGAGAACGCCCCAACGAACGCGCTCGGCTCGGGACGGAGCTCTACCGCGCGTGTTTCGTTCTCGCCGAGCTCAACGCGCTCGGTCGCAGGGACGTGTCCCGGTTTGACCACGGTCACTTCGTAGGTCCCCGGCTCGAGATCGCGGAGCAGCAGCGGTGTCGCGCCTCGCGCGGTCCCGTTCACGGTTACTTCCGCCTCGATCGGCGCGGAGCTCACGAAGAGCGCGGTCTGCGCCGGCGTCGTGGCGAGTGGGGCGAAGATGCACAAGATGCACACGAGGGCTCTCTTCATGGCTACGGCGCTCCGTAGTATCGCGTTGTGACGTCGCTTCGATTTCCGGCCTCGTCAACGAGGGCAATCGATACGGGGAACGAGTAGGTCGTGCCCGGCGGGCTCGCCGGCCACAGCCAGACGGTCGGCGCCATGCGGCCCGGGTCGTGCTCTACTCTTTCGTCCAGCGTGGGAGGGCGGACGTCGTCGACGACCGCAATGAAATACTCCGGCGATTCGTAGTCCGCGTTCGGCGGCGAGGTGTTCTCGAGCGTGATCCAGGCCTCCTGCGTCTCGTCGCTCGACGCGGCACCACCGCCTTCGGCTACCACGATGTCGCCGACCGTCGGGGCCGTCTTGTCCACGTAGAAGCGCCGCACGATCGTCAGGTACGACGCCGCCTCGTACGACCCGTTTCGGACGGTCAGCATCTCGAAGGTCAGCCGGTACTGTGCCTCGCCGAGGTGTCCCAGGCTCAGCACACCCGCGCTCCCGCTCGGTACTCGGACCTCGCGCGATTCGAGAAGCTCCCACGCGCTACCGGTGTACACCTCGAGCGTCCACCGCGCGTGCGCATCCGGCCCGTCGCCCCAGAGCTCGTACGGGATGAGGATCTCCGGGTCGTTGTACGCCGGTTCGGCGAACAGCTCGATCCTCGGCGTTGAGAACTGGAGAAGGCAGCCGGAGAGGGCGAGGAGCGGAAGCATGCACAGCGCTGCGACGCGGATCATCCGGATCACCTGAGCCTCCCGACCGCGATCAGCACATCGCCGGACCTCGACCCGAACGATCCGGCTTCCTGGATGTCACCCGTCTCAGGTACGAATACGAGGATCCGGGGAGGTACGGAATCGAGCGTCTCGATCACGTCCGGGTGGCCGTCACCCGAGAGATCGGCGGCCGTGGACGAGAGCGACCCGCTCCCGAGCGGGGCCATCTCGGGGCCGGCCGAGAACGTGCCGTCTCCATTGTTCCAGACGATCGCCGAACCGAGCGTGCCGCCGGGATCGCTCCGGCCGAGGAAGAGATCCACGTCGCCGTCCCGATCGAAGTCCGCCGGACAGACATTGTGGGTGAGATCGACGGTTGACTCGAAGCTCACGGGCCACGCCGTCAGAGTCCCGTCCGAATTTGCCGTGTAGATCTCCACGGACGGGTCCCGAGATCTCCCCGCAACGATGAGATCGTCGCGGCCGTCGTTGTTGAGATCCGCGAGGTCGATGTCGGTCACGCCCGAGAGCGAGAGCGTTTCGGTCTGGGCGAGCGACTCGCCCCCGGAGCTCACGAACACGCGAATCGTCGTGGCGCCGGAGGACGGTCCCCGCGTGGCGACGTCCGGGTATCCGTCCCCGTTCACGTCGCCGAGCACGAACGCGTGGATATCGCCAACGGACGTAATGCCCAGCGCGGAGATCTCGTTTCCGTCGCGGTCATGGACCCTGAGGTAGCCGGACTCGGTGTTGGACACGATCTCCGAACGACCGTCGCCGGTCATGTCCATCACGGCAATGGATCGCGGGACTGCAAAGAAGCCTTCCTGCGACAGATCTGTCGCATTGGCCGGCGTTCCCGCCAGCGTTCCCTTGCCGTCCGCGAAGAACCAGTTCACCGCGACCGTGTCGCTGCTCTCGTAGATGATCGCAAGATCATCGTACGCATCGTCGTTGATCCGACCAAGCGCGACGGCTCGTGTGTTCGCGAGGTGGTGGGCAGCTTGGAAGTGGACGAAGGCGGAGCCGGCGCCCTGAAAACCATCTGCCGGATTCAGAGAGATTTCGTCGTAGCCTGATCCGGGCACCCCCGTATAGATATCCAGCGCGAGGGGAGTCGCGGTCGCCACGGCCCCATACCCCGCGATATTCCCCTCCAGGTCCCGTACGAGGACGTGGAAGTACCGCCGTTCGCCCGGGCCGCCGGCACGGTGACGGAACGCGATCGTTCCGAGGTCGCGGTCCACGCGCACTCCCGCGTCCGCTCCGCCCCACGACGACAACTCCTCAAGCTCATGGTAGGGCAGCCACGCGAGCTCCATCGTACCGTTCGCGACCGCGTCGCTCGAAGTCCCGATGTTGTCCGTTTCGGACGAGAAGACCGCATACTCGAGGTCCCAGCCACCCGTCACATCGTCGGTCGGGTTCTGCGGAACCTCGGTTCCGAAGGTGTCGGATCCCGGCTCCGGACGTGCGTTCCACGCGATCCAGTAGGAGTAGTAGCTCATGTCGACCGTCCGAACGGTCGGGTCGGAGATCGAGGGCGCTGTACCGTCGTCTATCGCGTACTCCGCGTTCAGGATCGGGCTTCGCGCGCCGTCCGGGCCCACCACGAAGTACCGGAACGACGTGCTCCGAGAAACATCGGTGCCGTGGAAGCGCTCGAACTCGTTGAACGTTGCCTGCGGGTCGCGCGACCAGTAGTAGGTGTCGTCCCAATCCCCGGCCGGTTGCACGTAGAGGTGGTGATCGTACGTTCCCGGAGGAGGATCGAGTCTCGCCTGCGGCGTCCGCCGTGAGCCGAAGTCCAGGTCGCAACCGGAGAGCGTAGCGAGCGCGAGCGCGAGTCCCACGCTCAGCGCGCTGCAGGGCCGTGCGGAATGGGTTGTTGTCATCGCCGCACCTCCGGTCGGAAAGCATAGAGCCGGTCGAGCACACGCGGCGACTCCAGATCGGGGATCGAGGTGCTGAGGAGCCCGGACGTCTCCACCACGAAATGCGCCTCTTCGGCCCACGGCTCGGAGAACTCCCTGGTGACCTCCAGCACGGCATCCCCGGTGAGCGTGACGGTCCCGTTGTCCGCGGATCCTACGAACACCTCCGCGCTCACCGTGGGCGGCTCGGAGGAGCGCGAGAACACCACGCGCAATGAGCCGGCCCGTGGGAGCAGCACACTTTCGGTCGAGACGGTCGTCGCCGAGGCGAGGTTCCGCTCGTCCAGCGACGCCGCGTCCTCGCCGACGACCAACCGATCCACCGCCGGGGCGGCGGAGGAGTCGAACAGCTTGAGGTCAACCGCGGGTCCGTTCACTCCCTCACCCGGATCGCCGTCGGTGTGGAGCGCGATCCGAAAGTCGAAGACGTCTCCGTTGTCCCGCCGGTCCGCGGGTTGCGTCGCGAGCGGGTGCCATACTTCCCAATCCAACCAGATCTCGAGATCGCCGGGCACCTCGTCCCTGGTGGCGACGAACTGGCGCAAGTCGTTCGCGATGAATCGTCCGCCGCGGATGTCGAAATCGGGCGCGTAGTCGTACTCCGCGCCGTATCGCCACCGCTGATCGTCCCAGCCTTGGAAACGGTAGATGAAGTACGCCTCGCGGGCGCTCTCCAGGAGATAGAGCTCGCTGTCGAGCAGTCCTGAGCACCCCGCGGAAGCGAGCGCCAGGAGTGCGATCACGATCGTGCGTGGTGCTCGAACGGCGCGTGAGCCCATCTACTGCTCCGAATCCGTGGAGAGCTCGGCAGGGGCCTCGGCGAACCGGCTCGAGACCGTGTTGATGCTCGGGAGCGCCGCGAAGAAGTCCTCCACGAGCTCAGGATCGAATCTCGTGCCGGAGAGGCTCCTGATCTCCCGCAGGCTGTCTTCCTCCGTCCATGCCCGCTTGTAGACGCGGTTGCTGCGAAGCGCGTCGTAGACGTCCGCGATCGCCACGATTCTTCCGAAGACGTGGATCTCCCTGCCCTTTCTGCCGAGCGGTCTGCCGCGTGTGTCTTTCCGAGTCGGTTCTCCGGTCATGACATCCACGTGACCAGGATATCCCGTTCCATCCCAATTCTCGTGGTGATTGAGCGCGACCTGCTGAGCGATCTCGTCGAACTCGCTCTGTCGGTCGGTGAACAGGCGCGCGCCCTGCCACGTGTGCGTCTGCATGATCTCGCGCTCGGACTCCGTCAAGCGGCCGGGTTTCTTCAGGATCGTGTCGCTGATCGCGACTTTGCCCACGTCGTGGAGCATCGCGGCCATGCGGAGGCTGTCTCGGGTTCGCTCGACCTCATGCGCCGGAATCCCACTTCGGTTCGCCCAGCGTTCGTAGATCTCCAGCGCGTACCCTGCCACCCGGTTGACGTGCGTACCGGTCTCTTTGGGATCGCGGAGCTCGGCCATCTTCGTCATCCTGAGCAGGATGGCGCGGGTCATCTGCGCGCGCTGGAGCGCCATCGTCGCGTTCGTAGCGAAGTGGCCCGCGACGAGCTCGTCGTCCTTGCTGAACGCAATCGTGCGACCCCGCGTGTCCTGCTTGTTGAGCAACTGGAGCACGCCGAGGATGTCACCCATGTTCGTCTTCAGCGGAATGGAAAGCGCCGATACCGTACGGTACCCGGACGCCCGGTCGTAGCTTGGATCGAATCCGTACGGTGCATCGTCCGGTATTTCGTAGACGTTGCGCACGTTGATGATGTCGCCCGTAGCGGCGGCGTAGCCCGACTGGGTCCCGGTGCCGATCGGAATGCGGAAGACGTTGTAGATGAGCTTCTCGCCCGGCTTGAGCTCGGCAGCCTTCGTGTCGTTCTGGGCATACGTCGCCGCCAGCTCGTCGCCTTTCTTGATGTATATCGTGCCGGCGTCGGCTCGCAGTACGTGCCGAGCTTCGGACAGGATCGTCTCGAGCAGGATGTCGAGGTCCTGGATCTTGTTGAGCACCGAGTCAGCGCCGATGACGTTCTTGAGTTTGTCCAGCTTGGTAGCCATATGTCCCCGTCGAATGACATTCCCCCGACTCTATTGTCGGCCAGAGTTGTCGGGGTGCGTTGGATTTTCTTTACATCGGCGAGCCAATGAGCTCTAATAGCTCATACTTCTACACCGCCGCGGTCGAGGCCGCAAGCTCTCTCATCATGCGGACGGCAAGGTCCCACTTGTAGGTGCAGCCGCGCGGGTCGAGGATCGTCACGCGGTAGAGGCTGTCTCGGAAGTAGAATTCGAGCCGCTCGCCGTTCTGCACGTTGCTCCCCTCGATCTCGGCGATCGGGAACGATTCCACCGTCTCGGGCGTCCGCAAGAGGATACGGTCCGGCAGCAGCTCCAGGCTTCCCGTGCCCAACGGTTCGAGCGGCGTCGACTTGTAGCCGATCTCCACGGTGACCTCCGGTTCCACGAAGAGCGGTTCCGGCTCGGCTGCGTGGGTGAAGGCGTGCAACCTTCGGCGAAGCTCGTCCATCTGCCAGAGATTCCAGGCCCGCACGGTGTCGAATCGCACCGAACCCGAGACGGACCCGCGGACGGACCCGCGGACGGGTCGGAAGAAGCCGTGCAGGTTGTAGCGGACGGCGTAGCCGCAGCCGGTGCACTCGAGGATGTTTCCGTGAGATCGCAGCGTACTCAGCGCAGCGCACTGTGGACATGCGAAAAGCGCGATCTCGGCGTATTCGGCGCGATCGGTTCCGTAGTACTTCTGTTGCTCGATCCGGTTGAACTCGTACTCGTCGTGCTCGAGCATCTCGGCGATCCTCGCGTCCACCTCGGATACGCTCGCCTTCCGAAGCTGTTCGGGTGAGAGCGCCAGATCGAACCGAACGATCACCTTCCCGCGACGCCTTCGCTTCGCCCAGCGCGCTTTCGAGAGAAACGACCCCGAGATATGCACGGTCACGACCGGAACCCGGAGCACCTTCACGAGCTTCGCCGTGGAGTAGTAGATCGGAAGGCTGTGGCCGTCCCACGTGTTCTGACCTTCCGGGAAGATCCCCACGATGCCTCGCGCGTCCCGGATGCGCATGATGCTCTTCACCGTATCGATGTCCGACATGACCTTGGTTTTCGGGATGGAGCCCACCAGGCCCAGGAGGAACTCGACGGCCTTGGACCTGAAGTTCGCGTCCGAGACCACGTAGTGGATCATGCCCGGGACGAAGATGTTCACGAAGAACGGATCCCACACCGACGCGTGATTCGGCAGCACGACGTACGGCGGCCGCAATCGCCGAATCAGCTCAAGGTTCTCTCCGCGCACGTTGAACAACCGAATGATGATCGGTGCGAGCGTCATCCTGAGAATCCGATGCAGGGCTTTGGAGGCAGTAGACCGACGTCGTGCTCGCCGCGCATGGCGTCTGCGGCGAAGCCGGGCGTACCGGTCCGATCGAGCGTCACTCATAGTACCGCTTCAGTATAGTCGACCCCCTATCCCGTGGGCCACCCCGAAGCAAAGTGTTTGCGCGGCGCGAACGAATCCGTTAGATTTTCTGCGCAATGCTGCGATATCCCGGGCGCGTGCTCGCGGCGGTCTACCTCGGCGTCTCGCTCCTCGTCACCTATGTCGTGGCGTGGAGCCCGGTCGCAATCGCCGCCCCGCTCGCCTCCGATTTCCTTTTCTCCATCATCCTCGCGCTCCACTACGTGTGGGGAATCGTCCTGCTCGTCTCTGCGTTCCGGCGTCCGCATCCGACAGCACCCAATCTCCGCCGGCTCCTGCTCGTCCCCGAGCTCCTCGCGGTTGCGTCGCTGCTCCTCTTTCTGTTCAGCTTCATCTACGCGATGAACGCCAACCTCGACTACGTGCAGCGATTCATCGCGTCCGGCGGCAACGTCAGGCTCGCGTTGGACACGCGTACCGAACGTCTCCTGGTCTGGGTTCGCGTCTTCCCCCTCGTCGCGCTCAACGTTGTTGCTTACCTGCTGTTGCGAATCGGCCGGCCCCGCGCCGTTCGGGCCGCGTACGACGAGCGGCGGCGGGAACCCGATCTCGTGGTCCGGCCATGGGGCCTGCTCTTCGTTCTGCTCTCCGCGTTCCTCGTCTCGATCGCAATGCCGTCGTTTCTCAGCCTGGACGGATTCCCGCTCCTCGGCTGGATCGCCTTCGTGCCCCTCTTTCTCGTATGGCGGAGCGCCCGGTTCGGTCCCGCAGTTCTCTACGGCGTTGCCTTCGGTGGCTTCACCACGCTGCTCTCGAGCTACTGGCTCGGGACGTTCGGCCTCATCGCGCTTCAGGTCACCGTTCTCTTCTTCCTCGTCTACTTCGCGCTCTTCACGCCCATCGCGATCTATCTCTACCGGAGCGTTCGGTTCGGTCGCGTCTTCGTCCTCCCGCTGGCGTTCACGCTCTTCGAATACCTGAGATCGATTGGATTCCTCGGCTACCCGTGGGCGCTCGCAGCGCACTCGCAGTACTCCGTGCTGCCGATTATCCAGATCGCGGAGCTGACCGGCGTGTGGGGCGTGAGCTTTCTCGTCCTGCTCGCCAACTCGGCGATCGCCGAGTTCGTTGGGGCGGCGATCCGGAGACACTCCGAGCGACGGACATGGTCGCGCTCGGAACCGAGGCGTGGCGCGACCCCCGCTTCGGTTCGGCGCAGCTTCGGCTGGTTGCTCGGCGTCATCGGACTCGTGGGCGCCGTCGCGCTCGGGGGCGGCATCGTCCTCGCGGCGAACGTGGGGCCGGATCCGGACGCTCGCTCGGTGACCGTGGCGCAGATCCAGCAGAACACCGATCCCCGCAGGAACGACTACGACGGCACGTTGAACACGCTCATTCGCCTCACCAACCAGGCGATGGCGGCCGACCCGGACATCGTCGTCTGGTCGGAGACCGCCTTCGTGCCGAACATCCGGCGGTGGTCGGAGGACGAGTCGAGCAGGCGGTACCATGCGTTGGTGCGTCGGTTTCTCACATACCAGGAACAACTGGGAACATGGCTCCTCACGGGAAACGACGACTACGAGCTCGTCCGTGATGCCGAGGGCAACGAGATCGACCGCGTGAGGTTCAACGCCGCCGTGCTCTTCGATGACGAGGGAAACCGGCGCGAAACCTACCGCAAGATCCGGCTCGTCCCGTTTACCGAGTACTTCCCGTACCGCGAGCAGTTCCCCCGGATCTACTCGCTCCTGCTGCAGTTCGAGATGGTCTTCTGGGAGAAGGGAACCGAGCAGACCGTGTTCGAGCATCCGCAATTCACCTTCTCAACGCCGATCTGCTACGAGGACGTCTTCCCGGACTACGTTCGCGGCTTCGTCCGGCGCGGGGCCGAGGTCATCGTCAACATCTCGAACGACTACTGGTCGCTCACCGAGGCGCAGGCGAAGCAGCACTTCGCGGCCGGCCTCTTCAGGGCGGTCGAAAACCGACGTCCGCTCGTACGCTCCACGGCGTCCGGCGTCACCGCTCACGTGGACGAGTACGGGCGCGTGCTCGCCGCCGGTCCCTACTTCGAGCCCGCGTTCATGATCTCGGAGGTCCGCGTTGATCCCGACCAGCGCACGACGCTCTACACCCGATGGGGCGACTACTTCCCGCTCGCGGCCGGCGGCGCACTACTCGTGCTCTGGATCGTTTCGCTTGCGATCTCGGGTACGACCGGCCGTGCGCGAACGCGCCGCAAGCGACCGGCGCGCAGAGCGGAGCCCCGAGCAGCGAAGCCTCGGGCCCGGAAGGCGCAGACCGACCGGGCACGGCCGGAGAAGCCGCGACGCCGGAAGAAGGGCGTTGACTGGCGTCAGATCTGGAACGACGAATGATCGCGCCCGCTGTGCGGACCACAGCGGGGGTGGTAGAATAGGACGCGGAGGTCCTCATGAAGGCGGTAGCAAGAGTGTTCGCTGGTCTCGCCCTGATCGCGCTCGTCGCGGGCTGCGCGACCCAGGAGGATGCGCCCGAGGCGACGGAAGCCGAGGAGACTTCGGAGGCTCAGCCTGCTCAGGAAGCACCCGCGGAGCTCGCGCAGCCGGGCATCGCCGAGTTCGTCGCGGCGGACGGTACTACCTTCGAGTCCGAGACGATCGTGACGCTCCCCACGGGCGGCCCCCCGGCGGGACGGCTCGTTCCCACGAGCAGCCGCGACGACGTCACGCTCTACGTCACGCGTGACGGCAGCGTCCCCTCGGCGGACAACAACTGGGAAGGACCGATCGATCCCGCGGATCCGCCGGCGATCAGCAGACCGCTCGAGGGCGTCGCCTCCTACCGCGTCATCGCGGCGCAGGACGATCAGTACAGCGATCCCTTCACGCTCACCGTGATCTGGGAGCACCAGGAGGATCCGGACCTTGCCCGTCCCACCTTCGTCGTCGCGGGACGCGAGGTCTCGGGAAGCGTGTCGATACCTGTCTCGAACAACGATGACCCCGCCGCCCAACTCCGCATCTCGTGCGACTACGCCGCCGCCGACCTCTACATCACGCGGGACGGCAGCGAACCGAGCGTAGACAACTACTGGAAGACGCAGAAGTGCGAGGGCACCTATCTCTGGTCTCCCGAGCCCACAACGGCCGAGTACCGCGTGGTCGCCGTGTGGCAGGGGGTTCGCAGCCCCGTCGCGTCGCTGTCCGTGGAGTGGGTCGAGTAGGTCCGCGAGCAACTCGCAGCGCGGTAGAGCGGCGGCGAGCTCACCCGCCCGTGATCGTGAGCTCCACTCGCCGATTCCGCCATTGCTCCGACTCGGTGCGCGTGACCGGCTCCTGGCCCCCACGACCGGACGTTTCGATCTCCGGGCGTCCGATGCCGCGTTCGTTCAGTGCATCGCTCAGATAGTCCGCAACCGCGGCCGCACGTTCGCGTGACAGCTCCAACCGCGAAGCCTCCGTATCGTAGAGCGCCGTGTGACCCTCTGCGACGATCGTCACCGTCTCCGGATCGCCGCCCGCGCCGATCCACTGGGCGATCCCGGCGGCCACGAGGTTGAGCTCTTCCTTCGTTGCCGCGCGCAGCACCGCGCTCTCGGGTTCGAAGTAGACGATCGCCTCCGCCCGAGTGGCCGGGGGCGCATCGGCCGGTTCTTCGTCGCCGTCCTGCGCCCGAGCCTCGCTCTCGGTCGTCGTGCTCGGCTCAGGTTCGGTGTCCGTTTCGGTGTCTGGTTCGGTGTCCCCCTCCGGCGCGACTGCCCGCGCGGGCTCAGCCTCCTGCTCCGGCGCGCTCGCCGTGTCAGGCCCGTCGCGCGTCTCGGCTGCCGGCTCGCCACTCGCATCCGCCGCGTTTCCTGCTCGCGAATCGGCGGGCGCGGATCCGGCTATCGACCACTCGCCGCGGGCGAGCGACCACGCGCCCCAGCCGATGACCGCAACGAGCGCGATCGCCGCGGCCGCGGCGAGCCACGGCCACGGTCGTCCGGAGAGCATCTCCGCGGGAATCGGGTAGCTTTCGGTGGCGATGAGCTCGCCGTCGATGCGGAGGGTGACCGTGGCACGTTGCTCGCGGATGTGGGCGGACACCACGATCTGCGGCCGTTCCTTGCCGTGGCGCAAGCGGTTCACATGGAACGTCTGGATGTGGCCCCGGCGTCTGCCGTTCTTGAAGTAGATTTCGATATACGCCTGGTTCTGGTCGGGGAGCATCGTCGTAAGGTTCAGGACACCGCTCTCGCCCTCGCGGAGACGAGTAATCGGCACGAGCTCTTTGTTGTCCACGAGCACGGAGAGCGAACCAGCCACGTCGCCATTATCGCCCACGATCCGCAGCGCTACAATCCCCAGAGAGCGTGACATCCACGAGTGATTTCCACTACCTTCACCCCAATGAGCACCTCGTTTCGCATTGCAGTCGTCAGCGGCAAGCTCGGAGACGTAGACGGCGTCTCGCTCGAGGCGGACAAATGGATCCAGATCCTCGATTCGTTCGGCCACGACGTATTCACGATCGCCGGCAGGTACTGCGCCGCACTTCCGATTCCCGGGTTCGAGCGGCAGTTCGTGCTTCCACAGATTCGCTTCGACACGAGCGAACAGCGCGAATACGAACGGCTCGCGTTTCCGCACCTTAGCAAGCACCCGCCGCAGCTCAACGGCGAACAGCGTCAGGCGGTCGTGGACCAGCTCCAGGCCCGTGGGGCGGACGTCGCCAACGCGCTCTACGACATCGTGCGCGATCATGATATCGACGTGCTGGTCGCCGAGAATACGAACGCGATGCCCATGACGCTTCTCGGCGGACTCGCAGTCCACAAGGTCGCCACCGAACGCCGCGTTGCGACGATCTTTCACCATCATGACTTCTGGTGGGAGCGGAGCCGGTTCAGCGACACGCGTATCCGGGGACTGCTCGACCGGATCATGCCGCCCGTGGATCTTGCGCTCGAGCACGTCGTGATCAGCTCGTACGCTGCGCACATCCTGCGCTCGCTCAAGCGCGTCTCGCCGTTCATCATCCCGAATTGCGAGGACTACGATCATCCGGTGGTGCGCGACGATTACAACGCGACGTTCCGCTCGGAGCTCGGCTTCAAGGAGAACGACATCCTCGTCGTCCAGCCCACCCGTATCGTCCCGCGCAAGCGCATCGAGGACTCGGTACGTTTGCTGGTTCGGTTCGTGGAGCGCTACCCCGAGTTTCGGGATCGTCTCCACTACATCATCTCGCTTTACCAAGGCGACGAGCCGAACGAGAACTACATAGAGCAGATCCGCGCGCTGGCTGAAGCCGTCGGCCTTCACTTCCACCTGATCTCGGACCGCGTCGCGTCCAGGCGCGACACGGACGATCAAGGGCGCCGAATCTTTACGAACCGCGATGTATTGGCGAACGCCGACCTCGTGACCTACCTGCCCATCTGGGAGGGATTCGGAAACGCGCTCCTTGAGGCGATCGCCGCGCGCGTTCCCGTGGTCACGACGACCTACCTCGTGTACAAGACCGACGTCATGATCACCGGTCTCCGGAACATCGAGATTCGCGATCGCTACGGCGAGGACGGACTCCTCGTGATCCCGGACGATGCGCTCGATTCGATCCACTACGTTCTCACACACCCGAAGGAGCGGGAGGAGATCACGGAGACGAACTTCCGCATCGCCAGGAACGAGTTCGGCTTGAACGTCTTGCGCGAGAAACTGCAGGGACTGCTGGGAGTCTACGGGGACGAGATCCGAGCCTCCCGCCAGCGCCTTGCGAAGGGCAAGCAGCGCTACTCGGTGTGATCGAAGGTCTCAACGACCGGGTCGGGCGGAGCCATGAGCCGGAAGACGAGAAAGAGTACCAGCCCGAAGGTCAGCATCCCGAGTGAGATGAGCTGGCCGGCCGTCAGGTGCACGACAGAGGTCGTGAACTGCGGCAACGCGAGCTGCCGGCCGCCCGAAACAACGAACCCCACGCTCTCGTCAGTCGCCCGGAAGTACTCGGCGAGGAACCGGGCCAGGCCGTAGCCGGCGACGTAGAGCGCGATCATCGCTCCGGGAAAGGGCCGCTTCGGCCGGAAGACGAACCAGAGGATGAGCCAGAGTACGACTCCCTCGAGCAGCGCCTCGTAGAGCTGCGAGGGATGCCGTGGCAGGTTGACCATCACCGTGCCGTCGGGGATCGTCAGGCCGGTCGCGTCAACGATGTCCGGCACCCACCCGTGCTCGATCGAGTAGCGAGGCGAGCGCGGGAAGACGATTCCCCACGAGACCGTCGTGACGCGACCGGCGAGCTCGCCGTTGATGAAGTTCCCCACGCGGCCGAACGTGTAGCCCAACGGCGTTGCGACCGCGAGCGTGTCTCCCCAATCGAGGACGTTCACGCGTTTCACGATTGAGAAGAGCACGACACCAAGCACCGCACCCAGGAAACCTCCGTGGTAGCTCATGCCTTGTATGCCCGTGAACCGGCCATCCTGGAACGGCCACACGATGAGCCACGGCCGGCGCAGAAAGTGCATCGTGTCGCCGAACGCGAAGACGTAGAAGAGACGACCTCCAAGCAGCGCGCCGAGAATGACCCAGTAGAAGAAGGTCGCGATTTCGTCCCGATCGTGCGTGAGACCGGATCGACGCGCCTCCAGCCGAAACAGCAGAAAGGTCGTCGCGAACGCGAGCAGGTACATGACCCCGTACCACCGGATCGGAAGGCCTTCGGCGATCTGCGGGGAGAGCCACGATGGATACTCCAGGAAACCGAGACTCATGATCCTTCCGCGACAGCCTGCTTGGACGCGCTCCGTTCCTCGATTCGCCCGGTCTCCGGGCTGAACGTGATGACGACGTTCTTCTTCGGCTCGGTGATCTCCCAGACACGACCGTGCGTCTCGATCGTGACGCCGGGGTAGATCGTTCCTTTGACCACGATCTGCGAGTCGTGGTGCTCCTCGAAGCGCTCCCGGTACGTGAAGACCTGGAGACCCCGGCGCTCGAGCAGCTTGAGAAGCTGCAGCTTCCGGGCGTGAAGCTTGTCCAGGGCCGCGCGAGTTCCCGACCGCTCGATGTCCTTCATCTCCATGTCGATGCGGGTGATCTCACGTTTGAGCTTCTCCATCTCGCGCTCTTCGCTCTCGATCTTGTCCGCGATGAGGTAGTTCTGGCCGAACTCGACCATCGTCTTGGCGCCTCGTTCGGAGCCCAGGTTGTACGTCTCCAGGCCCTCCCGCGCCCGGATCCGCCCACCCACGACGCTTCCCTTGTCTCCCACCATCCGGACCTTGCCGTTCGACTTCACCTGGCAGTGGACGAGCGAGTTCTTTGCCTGCACGTTTCCCACCGCGAGGATCGTTGCCTGTTCGGCGAAGGTCACGCCGACGGTTCCTTTCGTGCGAAGCACGGCTTTGCCTCCGCCCTTCACGCCCTGATTCACGAGGATGTCGCCGTCCGCGCTCAGCAAGGCAGCCTCAACGAGCTCTCCCACCTGGATGCCGCCCTGCGCCATCACGTAGAAGCCGGTGCGGACCGAGCCCTTTACCGTGACGTTTCCCGGAAACCTGACGTTGCCCGTGTGAAGGTCCACGTCGCCGTTGACCGCGTGTGCCGCGCGGACCTCGAAGCGGTTCTGTTCGAAGACGAGCTCGCCGTCTATCTCGGCGACGAGCAGGCGTGAGCCTCCCGGCTCCTCGCGGATCGCGACGTTCTGACCCGCCTCAACCTCGACCGCCTCCGCCGTGTCCGGGCTCAGCTTCGCGCCGAGCACGTCCCAACCTTCGCGGTCCTTGTCCGCGGGCGGACGGATTCGCGCGACCTCGGTCCCCTGCGAGACCGTGGTTATTCGATCCTGGTTCCGAAAGTCCGCCCTGCCGTCCGCGAGGATCGTCATGCTCTTCCCGGAAGCGAGATCCACGAGCATCTCGAGCTCACCCTCGCCACCGGTTTCCACGTGCTTGCCCCGCGCGAAGATGAGGTCTCGAATCTCGCGACCCTCGGCGGTCTGCTCCCACGCGCGGATGAGCATCTCCTCGCGAACGCCGCTCGAGACGCCGGCCTCCTTGATCGCTTCGCGCACCTGATCGAAGTCGAGCGGCCGACCCGTCCCGACCGGCGGCACCATCGTGATCATCGCCGCCATTCGGTTCTCCGTGATCCGTACGCGCACGCGTCCGTCCGCGTGCGGAAGGACCCGCAGCAAAACCGTTCCTTCGCGCCATCCGCGATGCAGCATGCCGGCGACCGTCGAGATCACGACGTTTCCCTTCTGCTCGAGGTGTTCGTAGAGCTCCATTGGAGGCTCTGCAGCGCTCTGTCCCGCGGTCTGCCGGCCGTATACGTCCACTCCCGGCTGTCCCGGAACGGGAGGGGAGACCGTGAGGATCCGCTGGTCCCGCTCTACGTTGCCCACGTCCTCGATCGTCTCCGGCGGAAACGCCCCGGCACTCTCAACGCCGGCTCGCTCCAGTCGTTCCTTCAGATGATTCACCATTTCCGCAGCCTCGTCGGCCGGCAGAAAACGAACGCTGAAGTCGAGCGTCCGCTCCGGGCCCGGAGTCGGAGTCGTTCCCTCCGCGAGCACGTAGCCGATGAGCTCGGTATCCGTGCTCTGGAGGAAGGCGCCGATGTCCGCCTTGATCTTGTCGAAGTCGAGCCTGACGAGGCTGCTCTGCTTAATCGCCGTGCCGAGCTCTCTCAGATTGAGCTTCTTTCCGTGACCGGTTCCCTTGTGGATATCGAGCACCGCGCGGAGCCGGTCGTCCGCAACACGGATGTCAAAGGCGGCATCCCGACTGGACGTGAGCGGCTCCTTCTCGATCGGCTCCCGGCTCGCCACTGCGTGCGCCACGAGATCCGCAAGGGACTGGTCGTCCAGCAGCCGGTCGCTCGGGTATCCCTGCGATTCCGCCGCCTCGCGTATCTCTTCGGGCGTGGGCGGGCGCGCGTGCGCGTGTCCGGGGTCAAAGCTGAGATAGCACGTTCCCTTGTCCTGCGAGAGCGTCACCTCCCAGTCGTGCGTTTCGAACGGAACCACGTCCGCCCAGTTGGTGCCGACGCGCACGAACCCCTCGTACGTCGCGAAGAGCTCGTCCCGGCGACGCTCCAGACCGGTGCCGCAGTAGAAGTACGGGTCGGCGAGCTTCCGGGAAGGCACGAGCTCACCGGTGACGCTCCTGCCGGCCTCTCCCTCGTCCTTTCCTTCCACCATTCCGACCTTCTGACCCTCGGTCGCGTAGCCGGTCTTCTCCACCGTTGGGTCTACGTAGACGCGCTCCCGATGGACCCGCTCCTCCGTGTAGGAGACCGTCTCTTCCTTCGCCGGGAGGAAGGGAAGCTTCGGTTTCCTGGTCACGGTCTTCTGCTTCTTGATCCGCTCTTTCTTCTCAATCGAGATCTCGGGAGGGGCCGCCTGTGAGAGTACGAGATTCGCCTGGTCGCGGAGATCGGAGGGGATACCGATGTCCAGGAAGCGTGCCCGCTCCGGCTTCGGGTCCACCGGCTTCACGCCGCGCGCGACGACGAAGGGCTCTGCCTTGCCCCTCTGCAGTACCAGCGCGAAGGTGCGGCGCAGATCGTCGGGCTTGAACCCCTCCACGATCCCCACGCCACGCATCTTCTCAATCAGGCGATCAGGGTCCCACGTTTCACCCTCACCGGGAACGAATTTCGCCGTCGCCTCGAGAGCCCGGTCGTCGAGCGCTATCTCGAGATGGCCCGTCGCTTCAGCCTTCTGCTTTGCCATTGCCTTACCGAACGTCGAACCCCTGGTTCGCCGCTTTCACGAGTTTCGCTTTCAGGAGGTCGTTTTGTTTTCTGAGCTGGTTGATCTCGATCTGCTGCGACTTCACGGTCTCGAGCAGATCTCCGTGGCTGAGCGCCCCCGTATGGAGCAGCTCATTCACGTAGTCGCTCTTGATCTCGAAGTCGGCTTCCGCTTCCGCCTCCGCGACTTCGAAGCTCTCGTCCGAGCTGAACCAGCCCTCCTCGTCCTCGGAAGCGAGCTCCATGATCTTGTCTCCGATGCGGAAGATCGCCTGCGACAGAACGCTGTTCGGCTTGTACAGCACGATTGGGAGACGTGCTCCGAGCGAGATGTCCTGCAGATCGTCACGATACATGACGCCGAGATGCTCGAGCTCGAGACCCAGGTACTGGGAGCAACTGTGGCGAAGCCGCGTCACCTTGTCCGCATCCTTCGGGTCGTCCAGCATGTTGAGCACGAGTCGTGGCCGGAACATGCCCGCCGTGGTGCGGTATCGCGCCACGCTCTCCGGGTCGAACTTCTCCAGGCGCGACACGAGGTCGGGCAGATAGACACGCTGCAGATGCTCGGTGTCCTTCGTGATCTGCTTCAGCGCCTGATCCGCGTCGCTTCCCCGCTTGAACGATGTGTTCAGCAGGCGGAAGAGCGCGTTCTTGATGCAGAGGTACGCGTTCACGAGCGCCGTGGGGGTAGGCGTGGTTACGACGATGCCCTGCCGTGACAGCAGGAAGAAGTCCATCACGTTGTAGCTCGTCCCGGCTCCCAGGTCCAGGACCAGATAATCCGCTTCGAGCGACCGGAGGCGTCGGATCAGCTTTCGCTTCTGTCCCGCTCCCAGGTTGGCGATTCCCGGGATCTCGCCGTCGCCCGGAATGAACCGGAGATTCTCGTACTCGGTCTCCAGGACCACGTCCGCAAAGTCGACGTCCGGGTTGTTGACGACCGCGCCCACGCCCGCGCTCACGCCGCGCACGCCGAGAATGAGGTGGAGGTTCGATCCTCCGAAATCGAGGTCCGCGAGAACGACGTCCTTACCTGCTCGCGAAAGGACGATCGCGAGGTTCGCCGCCAGAAGCGACTTGCCGACTCCGCCTTTCCCGCTCGCAATCGGGAGAATCTGCACTACTCCGCCTCCCCGCGCGTTCGCTCCATGTCTCCATATGATATCAGGCCCGCGAAGATGAGCAAGTCGACCGCCAGAATCCCATACGTGATAATGAAGATGAGGCGCGATACCTCGCCCACAGCTATTCCGGCGCGCTCGGCGGCGGGCACGTAGCTGCCCGTGAGAACGACGATGGCGTCCGTGACTGCGGCGATCAGCATGCCGATCCGAAGCAGCGGCACGTAGTGCCGCGCCGCGTGCCGGAAGAATGCGCTTCCCAGGAAGAGCGCAGTGATCACCAGCGCCGGCGCGCCGACCCAGAGCACATTGTGCCTGAAGAGCGGATCCTCAGGGACGAGCCGTAGGACGAGCAGGGTGACGACGACGAATCGGAAGAGGCTCCAGACGCCCCCTCCTATCATGGCGATACGGTGTCCACCCATGCGGCGGAGTGTACGGCGCGAGTAGGCCGCGGTCAATAGAATGTACAATCGAGTGACAGTATACTTGAGCTGCATGGCATACGATCAATCAGGGAATGAGGCAACGCACAGGCGGAAACTGCGTGAACGGGCGGTGTGGGGCACCGTTTCGGTCGTGCTCATCACGGCCGTTCTCGCCGTTGCGTTCGCCCCGAACGTCTTCGCGCAACAACATTCGGAAACCGACCGCATTGTGGACGTGTTCGAGAGCGTCCTTCGGTTCGTGCAGCAGAACTACGTTGAAGAGGTGGATCCCGACGTCTTGCTCGAAGGAGCGCTCGAAGGCCTCTTCGAGAGTCTGGACGATCCGTACTCGGCATACCTGGACGCCGACGAAATGCGCGCGCTCACCGATACGACCGCCGGAGAGTTCGGCGGCGTGGGCATGTACATCGCCAAGGAGCAGACCGAGGAGGACGACGAGGCCGCCGGGTTCGTAGAGGTCGTCTCCCCGATCGAGGATACACCCGCCTTTCGAGCCGGCGTGCGAGCCGGCGACCTCATCGTGGGCATACGCGACGAGTCGGACGAGGAGTTCACGAGTACCAACGGCCTCACGATAGACGAAGTCGTGAATCAACTGCGCGGCACCCCGGGCACCGAGGTCACGATTCGTATTCGGCGCGGGTCGCGGGCGGAATTCCCGCTCACGCTCGAGCGCGCGATCATCGAGGTACCCACGGTGAAGTTCGAGATGATTCCGGGCGAGATCGGTTTCCTGCGCATCATCCAGTTCACTCCGCGAACCGAGGAGCGCGTGCTGGAAGCGATCGACTTCTTTGAATCCAACGACTTCGAGAGCATGATCATCGACCTGCGCTCGAATCCCGGTGGCGTTCTGGACAGCGTCGTGGACGTTGCGGATCTCTTCTTCGAGCGCGGCACGATCGTGGGCACGTCCGGTCGCGTCCCGGGGGAGAACGAACGGTTTACCGCCGACCGTGGGATCGCCGTGGACGACGATCTTCCGATCGTCGTCCTCATCGACGGCGGCTCCGCGAGCGCCGCAGAGATTCTCGCCGGGACGCTGCAGGACCGCGACCGCGCCTATCTCGTGGGCCAGACGACTTACGGAAAGGGTAGCGTGCAGCAGGTCCGCCAGATCGGCAACGGCGGCTTCCGGTTGACGATGTCGCGCTACTACCTGCCCAGCGGCAGGTACATCGACGAGGCCGGCGTGGATCCCGATCTCGTCGTGGAACCCCCGAAGCTCACGGAAGATGAGGCGGACGAGTACGCCCAGCTCATCACGAGCAACCGCGTGGGTGAATGGGTGACCGCGAATCTCCAGGCGACCGAGGCGGAGATCGACGCGTTCGTGGAGGAGCTCCAGGACGACGGGTTCGATCTTCGCGACCGATGGATCGAGATCACGATTCGCGACGAGATCAACCGGCAGCAGAACGTTCAGATGGTATACGACCTGGAGTTCGACGAAGTGCTTCAGGATGCGGTGCGATTGCTGCGCGCCGGTGAGGTCTCGCGGCGCTGATGCGGCAACTGCTGCTGTCGGGCGAGCGCAGCGCGGGGGAGCAGGTCGAGATCGCGGGCGAGGACCACCACTACCTCGCCCGCGTCCTTCGCCTGGGCCCCGGCGATACCTTCCCGGTGCTGGACGACGCGGCTCGTCGGTGGACCGGTTGCGTCGTGGACGATGCAGGGGACCGCTTTCTCATTCGGTTGGACGAGCCGGCCGACTCGGATGACGACGGCGAGCCCGCGGTCGGGCTCGGAACGGTCGTCGACCTTCCTCCTGTCACGCTGTACCAGGCGATCCCGAAGGGGCGCAAGTTCGACGAGCCGCTCCGGCAGCTCGTGCAGGCGGGCGTGACGACCGTCGTGCCCATCGTGACCGAGCGAACCATCGTTCGCCCCGAGGGCGGCGGCGCGCGACTTGATCGGTGGCAGCGCATCGCCCGTGAGGCGGTGCAACAAAGCGGCGCCGGACAGCCGGCGCGGGTGCTCGAGCCGGAGTCGCTCGGGCGCGTTCAACCCTCGGCGTCGGCGCTATCCTTGTTTCTCCATCCCGAGCCCCTTGCACAGACCTCGCTTCACGGCTATCTTGGCGAGGTTCCGAGAGCGATCGAGCTCGTTGTCGGCCCGGAAGGCGGGTTCTCGCCTCCGGAAGTCGATTACCTTCTTCGCGCGGGTTTCTCGTCGCTCTGGCTCGGTCCGCAGGTGTTGCGCGCAGAGAGCGCGGGGCTCTTCGCAGCCGCTGCGATTCGAATTCTCATACTGGAGCGTGCCCAGTGGCAACCGGCAAGTCCGTAACGGACGTACGGCGACTCGACGTCATGCGTGTTGCGGTCGACGTATTGGACGAGGAGCAGTTATCCTCGGCAATCGATGATCTCGTTGCGAAGGACGGCGTGGCTCAGATCGCGCTCATCCGGTGGTGGGACTTCATGCGCGCCCGCCGCGACCGTTCGTATCGCGCCTGTCTGCGTGACGCCGATCTCGTCATTCCCGTCTCAAAGAGCATCGTGTTCGCCGCGCGCTTCCTTCGCAGACGGCGTCCCCATCGCTACATGCCGTTCGACTTCGTGATCCGTGTTCTCGGCGCGCTCGAGCAGCGCAGCCGTTCGGTGTATCTGCTCGGCGGCTCGGCGCCGGCGCTCCGGACAGTCGAGCAGAACCTGCGCGAGACGTTTCCGGGGCTCCGCTTCGTTGGGCGGTACACCGGCTACTACGGGAAGCACGTTGAACCGGATATCATCACCGCGATTCGCAAAGCGAATCCCGACTTTGTCCTCGTGGGTGCCGGCGCTCCCGGCGGCGACCGGTGGGTGGCGCGTCATCGCTCGCGGCTCAGTCCGAGCGTGTTTCTCTACTCGTCGGAGGTATTCGATATCTTCTCGGAGCGGCGCGCCCGCGGATCCCGCACCGCGTTCAAACGGGGTCTCGACTTCGTTCCCGATCTGCTTCGCAGACCGTGGCGCGGGCTCAGGCTCTTCGTCTATCTCTGGTTCCTGCTCACGCTCGGTATCTTCAAGCTCTTCCGTCTGTAGGCCGTTTCCGGCGTTCGGCTCAGTGGTGAACTCGCAGATGCTCGTAGAGGGTTCGGAATCTGTCCCGATATCGACGTTCGATCAACGCGCCCACGACCCAGCCGACCGGTCGAACGAGGAGTAGCACACCGAGTGTGTCCGTGACGAAGCCGGGTATCAGGAGCAGCGCGGCGGACGTCGCGAGCGGTATCAACCGGCGGAACTGGCGTTGCGGATAGTCGCCCGAACCCACGGCGGCGCGCATTGAATCGATCTCCGCTCGGTGGGCGGATGCAATCACCAGTATGCCGACCAGTCCGGTTGAGGCCGCGCACGCGAGGAGAAGGTAGATTCCGAGGCGCCGCGAGAGGAGTACGAGGACGTACCCGTCCGCGAGCAGCAGGAGCGCAACAAGCAGCCCTGCAAGCATCGCCCGAAGCATCGTGTCCGAGTTGACGAGGCCGTAGAGCAGGGGCCGGCGATCCATACGAGAGCTTACTCGCTGGACGGTGAGCCGCGCAAGGGAGAATTCATGCAGGAAATTACGTATGGATATACGTAGTTTCCTTGACCGGTACCGCATCCCGTAGTAGTCTCGGCTGCTGGAGTTTTTTCGTGGCTCAGATGGTCGTAATTGATACCGAGAGGACGTCCTATCGCGTGATCAGTCATCTTCTGGGAACCACGCATCGAGTCGAGCACTACGAGCATCTGGGACTGGCGATGGACTACGTTCGGGAGCACGCCCCCGACGTCGTCTTTCTGAACGTGGACGACGAGGCGTGCGATTCGATGGGTCTGCTCGGCGAAATGAGCCTCGGCGCCGGTTGCTCTTCGGTCGTTGCCATGATCGGATCGGTCAACCTGCGACGCGTCGTGGACGCCGTTCAAAGAGGCGCGTGCGACGTGCTCGCGCACCCCCTCCGTGACCGCGATCTTCACCACGCCGTGACGCGCGCCCTCGCGCGCCAGCAGCGATCCGTTTCGGTGGACGCGCATCTCGCGGTACCGGACATCGTTGGATCGAGCTCGTGCATGCTGGAGCTCCGCAGCGGGATCCGTCGGGTTGCGCAGCAGGCGGCGCCGGTGATCATCACCGGCGAGAGCGGCGTCGGGAAGGAGCTCGTTGCGAGAGCGATCCACAGTCTCTCGGCGATGTCCGCCGGGCCGTTCGAAGCGCGCAACTGCGGCGCCTTTCCGGATACCTTGTTCGAGTCCGAGCTCTTCGGGACGGAGAAGGGCGCGTACACGGGTGCGGTATGCCGACCCGGGGCTTTCGAGCTGGCCAACGCCGGCACGCTCTTCCTCGACGAGATTGGCGAGCTGAACCCTCAGGCGCAGGTGAAGCTGCTCCGGGTGCTCGAGACGGGCACCTACCACCGGGTCGGCGGCACCCACCCGCGGCGCACGAGCGCACGAATCGTCGTGGCGACGAACTGCGACCTTCGCCGCCTGCGCGAGGAGGGCCGGTTCAGAGACGATCTCTACTACCGGATAGACGTCTTGCGGATCGAGGTAGCGCCGCTGCGCGACCGTCGGGAGGACATCCCGATTCTCGTTCCCCATCTGATGAGTCGCCTCGCGGGAGAGGGAGTGAGCTCCAGCGCCGAGCGATTCGCGGCGGACGCGCTCGAGTATCTCTCCGAGTACGCGTGGCCTGGGAATGTGCGTGAGCTTCGGAACGTCGTCTGTCGGGCGATGATAGACGCGACGGGGAAGGTGATCCGCGCACGGGACCTGACGCTCGGGTAGTGGTGCTACCGTATCCTGACGGCTCGCACGACGGGCACCAACACGTCCGGTTCGAGCTCTCCGTAGCCTTCAAAGGGCCCGATCACGAGCAGCTCCTGGTTCGGCCGGATGATCTGCGGCCCGGGGTCGCGAGGTAGGCGTTCGGGAAGACGCGGTGCGTAGCTTGGGTCGTCCACCAGGATGAAGATGCGATGAACCTCGATCTCTTCGAGTCCCACCCACCGGCTCGACACGAGCTCGATCATGGCCTGGAAGGTTTCCGGATCGGGACTGTAGACCTGAGTGGAGGCGACCGTTCCTTTGAGGATGAAATAGCGGGAGAGATCGATCTCGTCGAACCGCTGCTCCTGGACGAGCTCGGAGAGCGTCTGGATCGAATCGGCGAAGTTGATGACGCGCTCGAATTGATCGGGGGTCACCGGGGAAGGAGTCTCCTGGGCGAATCCGGGGAGCCCTGAAGCGACCATCAAGACAACGAGCAGTAGTTGGACGGCCTTTCGCACAGCGCCTCCTTGCTTTTTCCAGTATAGCAGCGGCATACGGCTGTGTGAACCGTCGGCTTTGACCACTCTGTACCCGGAGAGCAGGACAGTTCCGTGGTAGATTCGAAGGTCTCGGCCCACGAGCGCGAAGTTTGACAAAGCCCGGGCGCTCTCATAATATGTGATCGGGCAAATATGTAAAAACCGACCCGCCCACGTTCGGGATCCGAAGGAGAACCATGGCCAACAACGATATCGTCGCAGGGTTTGACGAAGAGAAAGACGACAGCCTGAAAATCAAACTCCAGCAGATAGACAACGTGGAGGGCGGTCTCGTTCTGTTTCTCACCGGCTATATTGATACCTACAACAGTAACTTCTTCCAGAAA
This sequence comes from Spirochaetales bacterium, assembly GCA_046538735.1. GTDB lineage: Bacteria > Spirochaetota > Spirochaetia > DSM-27196 > SLST01 > SLST01. Next base: position 35,183 of record JBKHII010000004.1, on the reverse strand, counting down.
CGGGTGAATCGTGCGATCGAAGTCGGGTTCACGCGGCTGATCTTTCATTGCGCCGGGCTGAACTATGTTTCCAGCACCGGCATCGGTTCGTTCACCGCGTTTCTCAAGTCCGTACGGCCACGCGGCGGCGACCTCGTCCTGCTCGAGATCCAACCCAAGGTCTACGAGGTTTTCCAGTTGCTCGGATTCTCGCAGTTCTTCAACATCAAGGACAGCCTGGATGAGGCCGTGGAGTTCTTCTCCAAGGGCGGAACCACGCAGCGTTCGGATGTCTTCCCGAAGATCTTCAAGTGCCCGATCTGCGGGAAGAAACTCAAGGCAACAAAGGCGGGTCGTTTCCGCTGTTCGGAGTGCAAGACGATTCTCGCGATCGATACCGCCGGGCAGGTTTTCCTCGGATAGATGCGGGTGCCGATCACGGCATCCGATGGTTTGCAGAGCTAGGAGCCGCATGATGTCAACGTCAGCCAAAGAGAAGCTCGAGGGTTTCTTCATCAATCTCGAGCTGGTGTACGAGGAAGTCGGTGAGAACCTCTGGGTCGTCTCCGACGAAGCGAACGGCCTCTCATCGGTCGTCGTCTACGTTCAGGACGATCTCGTGACGCTACGGGCGAAAGTCATGGAGGTGCCGACCGAGGACCGTGAGGCGTTCTTCGAAGAGCTGCTTCGACTGAACGGAGAAATGGTCCACGGGGCCTATGCGATCGAGGAAGAGAATGTCATCTTGATAGACAGCCTGGAGCTGCCCACAATGGATCTCGAGGAGTTTCGGGCCTCACTCGATTCGACCGGACTGGCGCTTGCGCAGCACTACAGCCGGCTGTCCAAGTACAGAAAAGCCAAGTAAGGAGGCCCCACGTGGGAATCTTTGACCGCTTCAGGCGGGTCGTCAAATCGAACCTCAACGATATGATCAGCAAGGCTGAGAATCCGGAGAAGATGCTCAACCAGCTGATCGTTGATATGAACCAGCAGCTGATCGAATCGAAGAAGAGTGTCGCATCTGCGATCGCAGACGAGAAGAGGCTCGAACGCCAGGTTAAGGAGAACCTTGCCGCCGGTGAGGAATGGGAGCGCAAGGCGATGCTCGCCGTCCGCGCCGGAAAGGACGATCTGGCGAAAGAAGCGCTGATCCGCAAGCAGGAGTTCGACAAGACGGCTGCGCAGTACAAAGAGCAGTGGGACGCGCAGCACGAATCGGTTGAGAAGCTCAAGAGCGCGCTTCGCGGGCTCCAGCAGAAGATCGAAGAGGCGCAGCGTAAGAAAAACCTCCTCATTGCCCGCGCACGCCGTGCGGAGGCGCAGAAGCGCATCAACGAGACGATCGGCGGAATGGCGGACACGTCTGCCTTCGAGGCGTTCGAGCAGATGAGCAAGCGGATGGACCAGATCGAGGCCGAGAACGACGCGATGCTCGAGCTCGAAGACTCGACGCAGAAGGAAAGCCTGGAGCAGCAGTTCGCGCAGCTCGAGTCGGGCGGGGACGCCGATCGCATGCTCGAAGACCTCAAGAAGCGCGTCGCAATCGAAGACAAAACCGGCGGAGGCGCGAGTGCGCGCGGCGCCGAGAGCGGTTCGAATCCCTCCGGCGGCGGCGATTCCGGCGGCGAAGAGGTCGATGAAGAGCTCGAAGCCCTCAAGCGCAAGCTCAAGGACCAATCGTAGCAGCGCTCGATCGCACTCCGTGATTCGTCGCCGGCTGCTTCTCGTCGGCGAGGATCCTTACGTCCAGGAACGCACGAGAATCTCACTGTCCACCCTTGCCGGTTGGAGCCTCGGTGTCGTCGCATCGGTCGCCGGGGCCGATCGAGCGGCCAACGACGGGAAGGGGCGGACCACTGTCGTGCTCGCGCCGGCCGCCGCGATCGCGGAAGCGTCCGCGACTTTGATTCGCGTTCCCACGATTCTCTACGGGTCACCGTCGCTGATCCCTGCGATCGGAACGGATCTCTTCAACGACTTCCTCGCCGAGCCCTGGACGCCCGAGGAGCTCTCGTATCGACTCGCGAGAGTCGCCGGACACGACTCCCTCCTCTTCAGCTGCGGTACGCTCGAGTGGGGACGCCTCTGGCTCCGGGGAACGGACGCCGGGGGCCGGTCCCGCACGGCGCGCCTCACACCTACCCAATTCGGTCTCCTCGACCTGCTCGGCCGCGCCGGGCACGAACCCGTGCCTCGCGAAGCCCTTCTCGCGGTCACCATGGTTCGTGACGGATCGGGCCGGGCGATCGACATGCAGCTCTCCCGCCTGCGCCGCACGATCGCAGAGGTGACGGCCACGTGGGAATCGGCCCCGTCCATACGCGGCTACCGCGGCCTGGGATACCGTCTCGAGGAGTGATACTTGGCACGGCAAGGGATCGCGGCCAACTCCTGTGGACAAACCGTGCAAAAACGGCACCGGTCGAGGCAGAACCGCTATACAGGCATTAAGATCCTCGGTCCGATTCGTGTGACGAATACCGTCCAATCGGCTTGACAGGCTCGTAAAGTATTTCTGATTAAGGAGTTATGTGGATTGCGGGCTTCGTTATGCGAAATCGAGTTCTGATCGCGTGGTCGGTGCGGTCGCGAAACGGCCTTGTAGGCCGGTTTCAGCTTGTGGATAACCTGTGCAGAACCTTGTTACGCGTCTTCGAGCAGGACCGCGGTTCCGTAGACGAGAATCTCGGCCGCCCCTTGCATGACGGAGCTCGTCGTGAACCGTATTGCGATGATCCCGTCGGCGCCGAGCGACTCCGCGTCCTCGATCATGCGGTCCAGCGATTGCTCACGGCTCTCCGCCAACATCTTCGTGTAGTCGGTGATCTCCCCGCCGGTGATGTTCTTGAACGCCGCGGCGATGTCTTTGCCCAGGTGGCGAGCCCGGATCGTGTTGCCTCGTACAAGGCCCAATACGGCGGATACTCGTTTCCCCGGAATCGATTCCGTTGTCGCAAGAATCATCGGATGATCCCCCGGTACTTGTCGGTTCTACTCTCGCGTACTCTATCCGCAATCGCATTGCCGAGCAACACGACGAATCCCACCACCCCGGTCACCGTGAGAACCGAGACGATCAGCGGAACCTCCGGATCGCGGAAGAGCGTGTAGATCGCGTAGGCGAGCAGCACGACGTACGATCCGATGAACAGCAGCGTTCCGAGTCCACTACTCACTCGACGCGAGATTCGCCGTTCCGCCTTCTCCAGCCAATCTTCGGAAGGCCGGGGTGCCGGACCGCTGCCGAGTCGCTTCTTCAGCCTGAGCAGCTCGGCGTATTCCGTGCGGTACTCGTACGATCCCTGAATCGCCTCTATCGTGGGCTCGATCTCGGATTCCGGGAGCTCGTTGTCCACGAGCGCCTGGATCTTCATCCGGATCTCGTCCGGACGAGTCTCGTCCGCGTTCACGCTGTCGTGCGGGAGATCGCTGCTATGATCGTGAGGTGACATGACTCATCTCCTCGTGCAGTATTTCCTTCAGCTTTCGCCTCGCATTGTAGAGGCGAGACATGACCGTGCCGATCGGCACATCCAGTATTTCGGCCATTTCCTTGTAGGAGCACTCCTGGAAATGGTTGAGCTCGATGACCAGCCGGTGTTGCGCGGAGAGCTGCGCAACCGCGGCTCGTATCCTCGCCGCTTCGTCCGTAGCGACGGCCGCGGCTTCGGGGTCTCCATCCGATGCAACAAGCGTGTCGAAGTCGGGAAGACTCGTCTCGCGCTTCCGGGTTCGTTCCAGCCGGTTGATTCCGAGGTTCCGTGCGATCTGATAGAGCCACGGGAAGATCGGTCGGGACGTATCGAACCGGTCGATCCCTCGGTATGCGCGAACGAACGTGTCCTGTGCGACATCGGACGCGTCTTCAGCATTTCGAACCACGCTGTATGCAACCCTGTACACTCGCTCCACGTAGCGGTGAACGATCAGCCCAAACGCCTCTCGGTCGCCCGCCCGGGCCCGTTCCACGAGCAGCCGCTCGTCCTTCTCTAGACCACTACCCATCTCAAACGATCCTATTCACCGATAGTTGCGATTATTGCATTCGCAGAGGGCGCATGCTACGATCTGGCCGGTGAAGGCCGCGATTCGCCTGCTTGTGCGATTCATTCTCTGGTTCGCCCTGATCATACTCATTTCGAGTGCGCTTGTTGCTGCTCACAGCTATGTTACCGGCTTCGATCCGAAAGCTGCAAGCAACGCAGGCGGGTTGGTTCAGCACTTCGTCACGGCACTGGTGGTCGCGTGGCTACCGTCCGTGCTCCTTGCTGCCGTCATTGCGCTCTTCTCCGCGGCGCGCGCCATGAGCGCGTCCATGGGAGCGATCGGATCTCTCGCGATCGCATGGACACTGATGCTCGTGAGCGGGGGCCTGATCTCAGCGGCACGCCCTTCGGCCGCGGACGTCGTCGCTCCAACGCTTCCCGTACGGTCGCTCGTTCGACTCAACGACTATCTCCTCTACGCGCTCGATCGTGACCAGTCGGACGTGGCGCCGCTCGTCGTCCACGACAACGAGCGAGATCCCGGCTTCACGATTCACGACGAGGCACGAATCGTTCCGGAGACCGGAGAGCTCGTCGTCGAGGAGCTCCACGCGGAGCGTCTCGACCTCACGCACGTCTCCAACTCGTACTCCGAGATGGTAGAGATGCCGCGCGCGCTCGCCCGCATCGCGACCGATGCGGCCGAGTCTGCTCGTCTCCTCGCGCTCACCGAAGGGGTCACCGGCACCGTCATCGTGAACCTCCTCGCCCTCTCGCTCTACCTCGTCGGCTGTTGGACGCTCGTTCGGCTGACCAGGTGGCCGCTGTTCAACGCCGTCTTCGTGCTCGCCGCCCTGCGGTTTGCGCTGTGGATCGTCCCCGCGGTGCAGGCCGGCTCGCTGCGCGAGATGCTCGTCCTCGCATTCGGCTCCACGATTCTGCCCTACGCATCCGCGCTGGTCCTCGCCGGCGCAGGGATCGCTCTTTTCGCCGTGCTCGTCTTCCTGCCGTCGCTCGACGAGTGGAGACGCGAGGTTGAGCATGTCTGACGCGTGGAAGCGACTTCTCGGCGTCTCGATTCTCTGCCATCTCGTCGTATTCGGCGTGATTCTGGTCGTATCCGTGCTCTCGTTTTCGATCCGGACCGTGCTCGCGGAGTTCCAGTGGCAGTGGATCATGGCACGCACGTGGTCCGAGTATCTCAGGCTGGCCGCCGTTGCTCAGGGGTCGGCGACAGTTCTGGTCTTCGGCTGGATCGTTCCGATGACGTCGGGGGGCGCCGGGCGTACGAGCTTCGAGCGATTCGGCGGTTCCATCGGACTGCTCCTCGTGCTCACGCTCGTCTTCGCGATCGCGTTCCTCGCCGGCTATCCTGCTGCCGCATCCAGAGTGGAATCGCTCGAGTTCACCACCACGATGGCCAAGCGCCTGCGGGAGTCCGCCGACGAAGCGCGTGAGAATCAGAACTACAACGCCGCAATCAGCGATCTGAACCAGTACCTCGTGCTCGTAGGAGAGAGTAAAGTCGTTGAAGACGATCTCATCGATCTCCGCGAACAGGCTCGCGTAGACGAGGTTCGCCTGGGAGCGGAAACCGAGCTCGCGCCGATCGATCTCCCCCGGAGTGCCGGCGCAACCGAGCTGGTCGATCGCGCAGTCGCAGCGCAGCGCCGCGAGGACTACTCGACCGCCCACTACATGGCGATCCTTGCCCAAGCGATCGATCCGGACATTCGCGAAGCGTCGCTGATCGCCGCGCAGGCGCTCGAGCAGCTCGAGACGCTCGCTCCGGACGAAGCCGAGGCCGAGGAGTCGCTCCTGTTCCGCCGCAAGCAGGACGCCAAGGCGGCGCTCACGCGCGGCGATTACATCGAAGCCTACTACCGGTTCAACCAACTCGCCGCCGAGCACCCCCGCGATGTTGACATCCGTCGCTACCTCGAGGCCGCCGAAGACCGCGTTGAGTCGCTCGCCGTCTTCCGCGAGGAGGTCGAGTCCGCGCTTGCGATGCCCGGGGACCCGGACGTGGCCTTCGTAAACAGACGGACCGGCGACTCCGTGGAGCTCGTATCGATCGGGAAGCTGGTTCACGCCCCGGGCGGCGTGTACGGACAGCGCATCGAGCTCCTGGAAACCACGCTGACCGGCCGGCCGATCCGTCACGTCTCAGGTGCGTACGGCGAGCTTCGAGACGGGTATTTCGTTCTCAACGTGATCGACCGTGAGTCGACCGCACGGAACATGACACCGACCGTTCACGTTGGGACTCCGGATGCGGCCACGGAGGGACTGCTCGAGGTCGTGCCGAGCGCGCAGGAACTCTCCTTGCTCGCCTCGGTGTCCAGGAATCCGGCTACCGCGAACATGACCGCGCTCTCGCGGACGGTCACAACGCTCGAGTCGTACGGCCTGATTCCCGAGCCGGTCGAGCTCGAGTTCGTGATGCGATTCGTTGCCCCCTTCGGTTTCCTCGTCGTGTCGCTCGTTCTCATGGGCTTCGGGTGGCGCTTTCGCAGTCGGTATCTTCACCTCCCGCCCATACCCACGTTGCTCGCGATCCCGGTGATGCCATTCATCGTGCTCGCGTTCCATCTGCTGCTCCAGTTCGCGCAGCGCGTGATGCTGTCCACGATCCTGCTCGCGGTCGGTCCGATCGCCGCGATCATCCTTGCGATCGTGTTGCAGGCGGTTCTCCTGTTGTTCGCGCTCTCCTACGTCGCGCTCGGTTCGAGGGGATGAGGAGCTACTGGGGAACACTCGCCGGGCTGCTGCTCGGCCTGCTTGGCGGTCTCTACGGAGCCCTCTTCGGCGCATTCATCGGCTACCTGATCGATCTCGTGACGGCGGAGGTTCGCGCTCACCGGAGCGCGGTCCGGTTCCTCGAGTCGGGCCGGGCGCGCGAGTCGTTCCCCGTTGTCGTTGCGCTCGCCGGCAACCTGCTCGGTCACCTGCGCGGCCGCGCGGATGCGCTCGGCGGCGATGAGATCGAGTCGCTCGCGACCCGGCTTCGCCCGCACTACCCGGATCGGTTCGCGCGCCGCCTCGTGGAGCGGATGCTCGTGGCGGCGGCGTCACACGAGTGGATCGGATCCGAGCGTTTCGCGCTTCTCGCCAAACGCGTCGCCCACACGGAGAACCGGGAGCAGCTCGTCGGCGCAGTGTGGGAGACGCTCCGAACGACCGGCCAGGCGCGGCGCGCGCGCGAAGCGATGCACGAGGTTGCGCGAGCGGTCGGTCTCGGCGAGCAGTACATCGCGCGCCGCCTCGTCAGCGGTGAGCTCCGCGACGCCGAGGCGTGCGACGTGCTCGATGTTCCGCGTGACGCGACGGACGCGGAGGTCCGCACCGCCTACCGTCGGCTCGCGGCGCAGTTCCATCCGGATACGGCAGCGTCGCTCGGAGACGACCAGCGTCTTGCCTCCGAGCAGGCGTTCAAGCGCATTCAGGCCGCCTACGCGAAGCTTCGCGACGAGCCGACCGACTAATCCTGTCCACGTTCGATCTGAGCGCCGAGCTGCCTCAGCCGGCCGACCAGATCCTCGTATCCTCGCTCGATCTGATAGACGTTGTGGATGATGCTCGTTCCCTCGGCGCAGATCGCAGCGATGACCATCGCCATGCCGGCCCGGACATCAGGCGAGGTCATCTCGCTGCCGGACAGCCGCGACGGACCGCTCACGACCGCACGGTGCGGGTCGCACAACACAATGCGTGCGCCCATCGAGATCAGTTTGTCCACGAAAAACATTCGGGCATCGAACATCTTCTCGTGGATCAGCACCGTTCCTTCCACCTGGGTCGCCACGACCGTGATGATGCTCGTGAGGTCGGGAGGGAACCCGGGCCACGGTGCGTCGTCGATTTTCGGGATCATGCCGCCCATATCGGGCACGACCCGCAGCGCCTGGCCCGCCGCGACGCGGATGTCTTCGCCGTCGCGCTCCCAATGAATGCCGAGCTTCCCGAACGCGAGCTTGACCATCTTGAGGTTCTGCGGCGCGGCGTCTTCTATGACGAGCTCGCCCTTCGTGACGGCGGCGAGCCCGATGAACGACCCCACCTCCATGAAGTCGGAACCGATCTTGAACTCCGCGCCGTTGAGCTTGGACACGCCGGTGATCGTGAGGATGTTCGATCCGATGCCCGTTATCTTCGCGCCCATCGAGTTGAGCATCCGGCACAGGTCTTGAACGTGCGGTTCGCTCGCCGCGTTCTGGATCACCGTGCGTCCCTCCGCCAGGACCGCCGCCATGATCGCGTTCTCCGTTGCCGTGACGGAGGCTTCGTCCAGGAAGATCTCCACGCCCACGAGTTTGTTCGCGGTGAGGTTGAATACCCCGTCGATCTCAACCTGGGCGCCGAGAGCGCTGAGCGCGAGGAAGTGCGTATCGAGTCTGCGCCGCCCGATCACGTCGCCTCCCGGCGGCGGGAGCTGGACGCGGCCGGTGCGCGCGAGGAGCGGTCCCGCCAGGAGGATCGAGGCGCGAATCCGTTTCGCGAGCTCGACCGGCACCTCCGACGTCTTGATGTCGTGCGGCGTCACCTTCCACGAGCCGCGCTCCGGCAGCTTTTCGACCGTAGCGCCGAGCCCCGAGAGGATATCGAAGAGCACGTGCACGTCCTCGATCTCGGGGATATTGGTGAGCGTGACCGACTCGCTGGTCAGCAACGTCGCGGCGATGCAGGGGAGCGCGGCGTTCTTGTTGCCGCTCGCGCGTATCCGTCCGCGAATCGGGTAGCTTCCTTCGATGATGTAGCGATCCACCCTCGGATGCTACTTCCCGGTTTCGGGCTCTGTCAAGAAAGCGAGCGCGATGCCGCGGAAAGGATCGCCGGAGAGTCCCACCGTCGTCTCGTAGAAACGCGTATCGCCGTCGCGCCGGTCCACGCGAAACACGAGTCGGATGCTCCGGCCCAGGTACGGAGCGGGGAACGGATTGTCCGCGATTCGGGGAAAGGAGACGCGGATCACGTCGGTCTCGGAACGCGGATAGTCGAACGGCGGGGCGTCCGCGCGGTCTTCGTCCGGCACGGGACGGAACGTTCTGGTCCAGATCGACGATTCCTCGCCGGCTCCGGCCACCTCGTCCCCAAACCCGATTCGCGCGAGCACCTGATCCCACGCCTCCGATTCCATCTCGCCCGCGGTCGATTCCAGGAAGTCGCTCGTCAGCCTTACGACCGCGATCGAGGCCGCCCGCACGAAGCCTACGTCGCGGAGCTCGTGGAGCTCGAGGAACGTTTCGAATCCTCGACCGGCTTCCGGCACGCGAACGGCGGTCACCGCCTCCATCGTGCCGTCGTCGTCCACGTCCGCGAGAAACCCGTTCTCGTTCCGGCTCCGTTCGAATGAGAACCGCGTTACCTTCCCCTCGTCCTGGAAGACGATCAACTCGACCTTGCTTCCGCTGCGATGCCTGAAGCCGACTTCGATTGCGACCGGAAGCGCCGTCTCGGTCTCCGGGCCCCGGCCGTCCGTCGCCGCGTCATCTTCGTGCAGCTCGCGCGAGTCCAGCGTTCGAAAGCTCATGCCGGTGAAGACCGGCATCCGACCGAGCTCGACCGTGATAATCGCCTCATGGCCCGCGTAGTGCGCCTCCACGATGAAGAGGGGGTCGTCCGCGTTGTCGCGGTAGAGCCGGCCCGGGTCGGAGAGCTGCGCTGCCGACGGCACTCGATCGCCGGCCGCCGCGATCGTCAAGATCGCCACGTCCGTCGTTCCGTCGTGGTTGAGGTCGGCGAAGAGCGCGATCGGCTCGCCGTTCTCGCCGGCGACCGGAGTGGTGTAGTCGGGGGAGAGCTTGAGCGCCTCCTCGAGCACGGGTTCGGGCACGGCACCGGCCGGCGGAGCAAGCGCAAGCGAGGCGAGAGCGAGTGATAGGGTGCAGAGCAGGCGGACCGTGTTGCGCATCAGGCGACCTTCATCATACTCTGACTCGGCGCCGAACACCACGGCGCCGCAGTTTTCTCACGGAAATCTATCATGGGGATCCATCGATGAAGGTAATGAAGTTTGGCGGCAGCTCGGTGGCCGATGCCGATCGAATTGCACGGGTCATAGACATCGTTGAAGCGGAGCACGAGGTCGGCCGCGTCTGCGCCGTCTTCTCCGCGATGCGCGGCGTGACGGATTTTCTCCTGGACGGCGCCCGCGAGGCGGCGGCGGGATACGACGCGTTCGCCGAGCGCAGCGCCGTGGTGCGGGCGAAGCACCTCGAGAGCGCAGGCGCGCTGTGCGGTGAAGACGCCGCGCTCGTTGCGCAGATCGAGGGTATGTGCGACGAACTGGAGGAACTCCTGCACGGCGTGAGCCTTGTGAGGGAGTGCACGCCACGCACGCTCGACCTGATCGTCGGTTTCGGGGAGCGGCTCAACTGCACCGTCATTGCGGCCGCGATGGCGCATCGCGGCCTGCCGGCCCGCTACGTAGACGCGCGCGAGATCATCCGTACGGACGCGAGCCACGGCAACGCCTCGGTCGACTTCGCCCGCAGCTACGAGCTGATCCGCGCGTCGGTGGACGGCGACGATCTGCCGGTCGTGACCGGATTCATCGCCGCGACCGAGAACGGAGTCATGACCACGCTCGGGAGGAACGGGAGCGACTACACCGCGTCCATCGTGGGTGCCGGCACTGACGCGGAGACCATCGAGATCTGGACCGACGTGGACGGCGTGTACAGCGCCGATCCCCGCTTCGTCGCGGACGCGTTCGTCTTGCCCGAGGTCAGCTACCAGGAGGCGATGGAGCTCTCGTACTTCGGCGCGAAAGTGATTCACCCCTATACGATGGTTCCCGCAGTGGAACGCGGAATCCCGCTTCGCATCAAGAATACGTTGAACCCCGAGGCGCCCGGAACGCTCATCGCAGCGAACACGAGCTCGCAGGCCGAGTGGATCACGGGAATCGCCTCCATCGAGAACGTCGCGCTCGTCAACGTGGAGGGCGGCGGCATGGTTGGTCTCCCGGGTATCGCCGGGCGTATCTTCGGAGTCCTCGCCGAGGCGAAGATCAACATCGTGATGATCTCGCAGGCTTCTTCCGAGCACAGCATCTGCTTCGTGATCCCGGAACACGACGCGAACCGGGCAGCCAGGACGCTCGAGACCGCGCTCGCCTCCGAGTTGGACCGGAAGAAGATCCAACGCGTTGCGGTTGAGCGGGACCTGGAGATCGTCGCGGTCATCGGAGAGAATATGAAGGGCCGACCCGGCATCGCCGGGCGCCTCTTCCAGGCGCTCGGAGACGCCCGCATCAACATCCTGGCGATCGCGCAGGGGTCGTCCGAGATGAACATCTCGTTCGTCGTGGGACGTGCCGAGCGGGAGCGCACGCTCAACGCGGTGCACGGCGCGTTTTTCGGGGGCAGGCAATGAGATTCTACAGCACTCGTGATCCGAACCGAATCGTCGACTTCAAGGAGGCGATCTTCTCCGGCCTCGCACCGGACGGCGGTCTCTACCATCCCGACTCCGAACCGAACCTTGCGGAAACGATCCTGCGAACACCGCCCGACAAGCCGTTCGCGGAGATCGCCGCCGAGATCGTCCATCAGCTTCTGCCGGAGACCTTCGACGCTGAGGCCGCTCGTGAAGTATGCAGACGCGCGTTCACCTTCGAGCCCAGGCTCGTGAACCTCACCGACGAGATCCTGCTCCTCGAGCTCTTCCACGGGCCGTCGTGCGCGTTCAAGGATTTCGGCGCATCCTTCCTCGCCGCCTCCATGGAGTACCTGCTCGCCGGAGAAGACCACCGCGCGGTGATCCTGACCGCGACGTCCGGAGACACGGGAAGCGCCGTGGCGCGCGCCTTCCACCGTCGGCCCGGGATCGACGTCGTGATCCTCTACCCGTCCGGTCGCGTCAGCCCGCTCCAGGAGCAGCAGCTCACCACCGTTGGAGACAACGTCACCGCGCTCGAGGTGAACGGTTCCTTCGACGATTGCCAGCGCATGGTGAAGCAGGCGTTCACCGATCGCGAGCTCTCCGACCGAACGCACCTCACCTCGGCGAACTCGATCAATCTCGGTCGCCTCCTACCGCAAGCCTTCTACTACATCGACGCGTTCATCCGAATCCGTCCGCGGATCGCGAGCGACGTCGTCTTCTGCGTGCCGAGCGGCAACTTCGGGAACCTGACCGCAGGTGTCCTCGCGTGGCGGTGGGGTCTACCCGCCTCCGGCTTCATCGCGGCGACCAACGTCAACGACGTGGTACCCGAGTATCTCGACTCCGGTATCTTCCGGCCGCGCCCGAGCCTCAAGACGGTCGCGAACGCGATGGACGTGGGCGATCCGAGCAATTTCGAGCGGATGCTCCAGATCTTCGGAGCGGACTACCAGGACATGCGCGCGATGGTCGGCGGCGAGGCGGTCACGGACGACGAGATCCTGGACACGATGCGCCGCTACCACGCCTCGCACGGCGTCTTCCTCGATCCCCACACCGCCTCAGGCGTCTGCGCGGCCGAGCGCTACCTGGACGGCGAGGGCGCGGCGGACGCGAGCGTGATCACCCTCGCGACGGCGCACCCGGCGAAATTCGGCGAGATCGTTGAGCGTGCCACCGGCCGGCGGCCCGAGCTCCCCGACCGGCTCGCGGAGGCGATGAGGCGGCCGAAGGAAGCGACGCCGATCGAGCCCACGATAGACGCGCTCAGAGCGTACCTCTCCGAGCACTACCAGGCGGAGGGCACGGCATGATTCTCACGATCGACGCCGGGAACACCAACATCGCGATCGGGCTGTTTCGCGACGGCGAGCTCGCCTTCCACTGGCGTCTCTCGACGCGGACCCAACGAACCCCGGACGAGGTCCTGCTCCACCTCCGCGAGCTCATGACGTTCGACGCAGTCGACCGGAACCGCATTCGCACCGCCGTCATCTCGAGCGTCGTTCCCGCGATCACCCATTCGATCCACGACGGCGTCGCGCGACTGCTCGGGTTCGAGCCGATCATCGTCTCGCCCGATCTCGACCTGCCCATCACGATCGCGACGGACGACCCCGCAGAGGTCGGGAGCGACCTCGTGGCGAACGCCGTTGCCGGCTACACGATCGCCCAAGGATCCTCGATCGTCGTGGACTTCGGCACCGCGCTCTCGTTCACCGCCGTGGACGTATCCGGGGCGCTTCGCGGCGTTGCACTCGCGCCCGGGCTCTCGACCGCGGAGAACGCGCTCGTCGCGCGGACCGCGGCGCTGCCGATGGTCGATCTCTCGGCCCCGGAAACCTACATCGGCACGAACACGCCCGCCTCGTTGCGATCGGGGCTGGTGAACGGGTTTGCCGGTCTCGTGGACCGGATGGTGGAAGGTATCGCCGAGGAGCTCGGCTCAAACGGTGTGCTCGTTCTCGCGACCGGCGGCGAAGCCGCGCTCGTCGCGCACCGCTGCAGGCGCGTGGAGCGCGTTGAGCAGTGGCTGACGCTGCGCGGGCTCCTCGAGATCGGTCTGCGGAATCAGTCCACGTAGAGGCGGACGAGCTTCTTTCCCGCCGCCGTGCGGTAGGGGTTCGCGCTGTGCTTCACGAAGTCCCGGTAGATCTTGCACGCGCGGTAGTAGCCCTCCGGACCACGGTAGGTCGACTCCAGATCGCATCGGTAGAGCTCGAGCAGCATCGGGAAGCGTTCGTCCGCCATGAGCCGCTCCGTCCGGAAGGTCGGCAGCCGGTGGAGCGCTCCCGGAAACATGTGCTTGGAGACGAGCCAGAAGACGTCTTCCGCGATCCGTTCCGAGAAACCGAGCCTGCGCAGCAGTTTTCCCGCGAGTTTCGCGCCGATCTCGGCGTGCATGTCGAAGCGCCGATTCCCCTTCGGCACCGAGTCGGGCTTTCCCGAATCGTGAAGCAGGAGCCCGAGCGTGAGGACGAGGTCGAGCGATCGTCGGTACCGAAACGTCTCGAGCGAGTGCGTCCACACGTCGCCTTCCGGATGGTGCTCCTTCGAGTGCGACGTTCCCTTCATCGCGCCCAGCTCGGGCAGGTACGCATCAACGAAACCGTGCTCGTCCAGGAGCCGAAGCCCGTTCGCCGGGAAGGGGCCCGTGAGCACCTGCGCGAGCAGCGTCCTGATCGTCTCGGGCGGGAGCTCGGGGAAGCCGGCAACCGGCTCGAGCGGTTCGGCGAGCGCGTGCGGGTAGCGCGAGACCGCGACCGCCGCGTCCATGATCCTCGCGAGCGGGTCGTACGGCTCGTCGGTGGGTTCGAGGTGCTCGCTGCGCAGCGACCGATAGTCGTCGTACGGGTCGAGGTAGCGGTCGCGCTCCGGGTCGTAGAGCAGATTGAGCGCCCGGAAGCTCTGCGGCCGCGGCTTCGTCTCGGGGTCCACGCAGCGGAAGTAGACGCGGGTTCCGTCTTCCCAGAGCGCCGCGTCGGCATACGCCACTCCGGGAAAGTCCAGGTCGGGAATCGCCCGGGCGAGCGTCACGAGGTCGCCCTCCACCGTGATAAAAAGAACAGGCTGTTCCGTTCGCCTGAAGTATCGGTCGAGCGCGGAGAAGGACGAGTAGTACCACGGAGCCTCCGCGCGCAGGTCGGTCAGGCTGTCCATCTGACCAAAGATATCGTGGGCCCCTGAGGGTGTCCACCGAAGGAGCAGGGAGACTCCCCATCCGGCCGGCGCTCCGGTAGACTGTCGCCATGACGATCGACCTCCGCGCACCGGACGACTTTCACGTCCACCTCCGCCAGGCACCGCTCCTGACGCCCGTCGTCCGCGAGACCGCCCGCTGGTTCGCGCGCGTGCTCGTGATGCCGAACACGATTCCGCCCATCACGACCGCCGAAGGACTGGATGCATATCGACGCGAGATTCTCGCGTCGCTGCCGCCGGGCCGGCAGCTCGAACCCCTGCTCACCTTCAAGCTCGTGCCCGATCTCGATCCGGCGTCCGTCTCCGGTCTCGCCGCGGCCGGCGCGATCGGCGGGAAGCTCTACCCGCAGGGTGTCACCACGAACTCGTCGGACGGCGCCGCGAACGCGGAGGCGCTCTATCCGATCATCGAGGCGATGGAAGCCAACGACCTCGTGCTCGAGATCCACGCGGAGCTCCCCGGCGCGTTCTCGCTCGACCGCGAGACCGCCTTCCTGCCCACGGTTGAGCGGATCGCGGCGCGTTTTCCGAAGCTTCGCGTGGTCATCGAGCACGTGAGCTCGGCCGAGACGCTCTCGGCGCTGGCGAATCTGCCCGAGACCGTTGCCGCGACCGTCACCGTGCACCATCTCTATCTCACCCTGGACGACGTGGTGGGCGGAGACCTGCGTCCGCATTACTTCTGCAAACCGATTGCGAAGCGGCCGGCGGACCGCGCAGCGATCCGGGATGCCGTGTTCGGCGGCAACCGACGCGTCTTCTTCGGCTCGGACAGCGCGCCGCATCCCCGTGGGGCGAAGGAGTCGGACTGCGGATGCGCCGGGATCTACACCGCGCCGGTCGCGCTGCCGTTGCTCGCCGAGCTCTTCGATCGTGAGGGTCTCCCGCTGCGCGAGACGGACGCCGGATCGGGCACGAGCCTGGAAGCGTTCGTCTCGCGCTACGGAGCGGAGTTCTACCGTGTGCCGATCAACGCGGACCGAATCATCCTCGAGGAGCGCGAGTGGACGGTTCCCGCCGAGTGTGCCGGCGTGGTACCGTTCCGTGCCGGTGAGCGCCTGCGCTACGATCTCCGGTACCGGGGAGGGCAGTGTGAGTCTGGAGAGACTGGTTGAGTTGTCGCGCCGATACGGCGCCGAGCCCGAATGGGTGCTCGCGGGCGGCGGCAATACGTCGTTCAAGGACGGACGAACGCTCTACGTGAAGGCGTCCGGGTCGCAACTCGCGACGATCGGTCCGGAGGGCTTCGCCCGCATGGACCGAGCCGCGCTCCAGACGATCTGGGATGCCGACTATCCGAACGATCCGAACGAGCGCGAAGCGCGAGCTCTCGCCGATCTGATGGCCGCGCGCGCGAAGGGCGAGCAGAAGCGGCCGAGCGTTGAGACGCTCATGCACGAGCTGTTTCCCTACGCGTTCGTCGTCCACATGCACCCTGCTCTGATCAACGGGCTGAGCTGCGCGCAGGACGGCGAGAGGGCCGCGCGGAAGCTCTTCGGGAACGCCCTGCTTTGGGTTCCCGCGATCGAGCCGGGCTACGTCCTCGCGAGGGCGATGCGCGCGGCCGCGTTGCGGCACGAGGAGCGGCGCGGCAGTTTCCCACGGCTCGTGATGCTGCAGAACCACGGGCTCGTGGTCGCGGCCGACACGGTCGAGGAGATCGACCGCCTGCACAAGGAGGTGCGGCGTGCGATACGGTCCGCCGTACGAAGGGAGCCCGACCTGTCTCCGCAAGACGGAAATGACGCGGCGCGCGATCGCTGGCACGCCGCAATCGATCTCGCGTTCGAGCACGCCGTCACGGTCGAGTTCCGGACCAACGCCGAGCTGATGCGGCGGCTCGCCACCGAGGCGGCGTTCGCGCCGCTCGCCGGAGCGTTCACGCCCGACCACATCGTCTACGCCGGCGCCGCCCCGGTCTTCGTGAGCGGCAACCCGATCAACTCGGCCGCCGGGCTGCGGTCGCGTATCGTTACCTACCGCGGCGAGCACGCCGGCGAGCCGCGCATCATCGCGGTCGAAGGGTTGGGCGCGTTCGCGGTGACCGAGAGTCTGGAGGCGTCGGACGCCGCGCTCTCGCTCTTCATGGATGAGGTCAGAATCGCCGCGTACGCCGAGTCGTTCGGCGGCGCGCGCCACCTCGACCCGCATCTCGTCGCGTTCATCGAGGGTTGGGAAGTGGAACGCTACCGCAAGAACGTCTCCGGAGGCGGGGCGTGAGGAGCGGTCGCCACGTCGCCGTCCTGGACATCGGCAAGACCAACAAGAAAGCGCACGTCTACGACGAGTCGCTCGAGCTTGTGGACGGCCGCAGCCGCGCCTTCGAGTCGATCGACCGGGACGGCGTGCCGTGGGTTCCGTCCGAAGAGATCGAGGAGTGGCTCCTGGACGCGCTCTCTGCGCTCGGCGCGCGCTACGAGATCGGGCTCGTCTCGATCGCCGCGCACGGCGCGACCTTCGCCTGCGTGGACGCGAACGGTGAGCTCGCGATTCCCATCGTCGACTACACGTACGAGCCCGGCGAGGCGTATCACAGACGCTTCTACGAGCTCGTCGGCGCTCCGGACGACCTCCAGCGGACGACCGCAACGGTACAGCTGCCGGCGCTCCTCAATGTGGCGCAAGGGGTCTTCTTTCTCCAACAGACCCGGGCCTCCGATTGGGAGCGTGTCCGCAGCGTCCTCTTCTATTCGCAGTATCTCGCCTACCGGCTCACCGGGAAGATCGCGGCCGACTACACGTACGCGGCATGCCACACCTACCTCCTCGACTTCGAGTCGACCGGCTACTCCTTCGTCGCGGACAAGCTCGGGATCCGCGATCTGCTCCCCGAGCCGATCGAGGAGCCGGGGCGGATCCTCGGTCTTCTCGATCCCGCCGTCGCCGGACGAACGGGACTCTCGCCCGAGACGGAGGTGGTCGTAGGCATCCACGATTCGAACGCCTCGCTGCTTCCCTATCTCGTGAAACGTCCCGGAGAGGATCTCATCGTGAACTCGACCGGGACGTGGTGCGTCGCCATGCATCCGCAGGACCACGTCTCGTTCCACCAGGACGAGATCGGAAAGGCCGTCTTCTACAACATGTCGGCCTTTCGCCGACCGGTGAAGACGTCGATCCTGATGGGAGGGCTCGAGTTCGAGACCTACACGACGCTCATGCGTGAGCGGTTCGGAATGACCGATCTCCCCGAGTTCGATCCGAAGATCTACCGGGACGTCGTGAAGGAAGCAGCCGAGTTCATCCTGCCGGCCGTGGTACCGGGCACCGGTCAGTTCCCGGATTCTCGGGCACGGATCGTGGACCACGACGAGGAGTTCACGCTCGAGGAGGTGCAATCCGGGGCGCGCCTGCCCGAGCTCATGTCGAACGCAAAGCGGGCGTTTGCCGTGCTCAACCTCTCGCTTGCCGTTCAGACCGTCACCGCGCTCGAGCGAGTGGGCTTGAGGTCCGGCGTCACCGTCTACACGGAGGGCGGGTTCCGCTCGAACCACGACTACAACGCGCTCCTTGCGACGCTCTTGCCGGACGTTCGGTTCCGTCTCAGCGGCATGCCCGAGGCAACCTCGTTCGGCGCGGCTCTCCTCGGTTGGGCGGTGTTCGAGGGCGTGCCCGTCGCCGGTCTCGGCGATCGGTTCGATCTCGTTGAGGAGCCCGTGGGTGCGGTCGAGTTGCCCGGTCTGGACGAGTATGTCTCGGCGTTCCGGAGGCGACTGGAAGCCGATCCGGCGTAGCTACGGACCCCCCGTTTTCGTATATTTCGGGGACACCAATTCGGGAGTGTGCCATGACCGTCATACCTGCAATCGACATTCTGGGCGGAGAGTGCGTTCGCCTCGTTCAGGGTGACTACCAGGAAGCCACCATTTACGAGCGCGATCCGGTCGTGATGGCGCGCAAGTTCGCGGACGCCGGTGCGAAGCGGATCCACGTGGTCGACCTGGACGCAGCCCGGGGCGACAGCCGCACGAACCGGAAGAAGATCCGGAAGATCCGGCGAGCGGTCGACGCAACGATCCAGTTGGGCGGCGGCATCCGCCGAGACGAGGACATCGAAGAGCTGCTCGATCTTGGAATCGACCGGCTCGTCGTGGGGACCGCATTCGCGCGTCGCCCCGAGAACGTCGCCGGTTGGGTCGCGCACTACGGCGAGGTCTTCCTCGTTGGCATTGACGCGCTGGACGGCATGGTGCGTATCTCCGGCTGGGAGAAGGAGACGCAGATCAAGGACCTCGACCTCGCGAAGAAAGCCAGGGAAGCGCGCGTAGCCGGCATCATCTACACGAACATCGCGCGGGACGGCACGCTCGAGGGACCGGACATCGCACGGACGAACGCGATGGCCGAGGCCTCCGGCCTGCCGGTCATTCTGAGCGGCGGAATCGGCTCGATGGACGACCTCGAGAGAGTTCGCTCCACGGCGGCCAAGAACGTCGTGGGCACGATCGTTGGGAAGGCGATCTACGAGGGGCGGATCGATTTGCAGGAGCTTTTCAAGGACCCGGTCGCGGCCGGAACCGATCAGATGGAGTGGTGATGCGCGACAACGACCGAACCGACGCCCGCCCCCTCGTCGTCTGCGGTCCGGACGGCGCCCCGATCCAAGTCCTCGAGGAGAACGAGAAAGGATTCCGCAAGACGGTCGAACGCGGGCGTCTCTGGGCGCTTCACCCCGGCACGCGACGACTGCTGCCCTTCTACGAGACGATTGCGGCCACGATTCGCGAGAACCACGGATGGTACCAGGCGCGCCTCGCGCAGCTCCCCGACCCGGACACCCTCGGTGCCGACCGCTCGGCGGCGCCCACCGCGCCTGCGACCGCGGACGCCGAGGCGGTACCGCCGACCGCGCCGGCCGCGTCCGCATCCTCAGCGCGCCCGGCGGCACCCGCCGTGAGCACACCGAGCGAGCCTGCCGCCTCCGCCGACATCGGCGCCGTGCTCCGCGATCTCGCCAAGGTGATCGCCGCCCGGCACGCCGCGATGCCCGAAGGGAGCTATACCACGCATCTCTTCTCGTCCGGCGCGGAGAAGATCCGCAAGAAGGCGGGCGAGGAGGCGATCGAGCTGCTCCTCGCTTCGAGCCGGGAGGAACTCGTGGGCGAGACCGCCGACTTTCTCTACCACGTCCTGGTCCTGCTCGAGAACGAAGGGATCAGCCTCGCCGAGATCGCCGCCGAGCTCGACCGTCGCTGATCGGACCGGCCGTCCTTACCCCGCGATCACGCGTTCGGCGATCTGATCGCCCATCTCGCTCGTGGTGACCGCCGAGCGACCGGCTTCCACGATATCGGCCGTCCGATATCCTGCCCGAAGCGTTCCCGCGACGGCGTTCATCACCGCCTGGTAGGCCTCCTCCATCCCGAAACTGTGCCGGAGCATCAGCGCCGCGGAGAGGATCTGCGCGATCGGGTTCGCAATGCCGCGCCCGGCGATGTCGGGGGCGCTGCCGCCGGCCGGCTCGTAGAGCCCGAACACGGGCGCGTCCAGGCTCCCCGGGCGCGACTCGGCGAGCGAGGCGCTCGGCAGGAGACCGAGCGAGCCGGTGATCATCGATGCCTCGTCCGAGAGGATGTCGCCGAACATGTTGCCGCAGAGCACTACGTCGAACTGACGCGGGTTTCGTACGAGCTGCATCGCCGCGTTGTCAACGTACATGTGCGAGAGCTCCACGTCCGGGTACTCCGACCCGATCTCGGTCACGACCTGGCGCCAGAGCACCATCGTCTGCAGCACGTTGGCCTTGTCGATCGAGCAGAGCTTCCTGCTGCGCGCGCGCGCAGCCTCGAATCCCACGCGGGCGATTCGTTCGATCTCCTCGCGCGTGTAGACCATCGTGTCCACACCGCGGTTGTCGTCGCGCGACTTCGGCTCGCCGAAGTAGATGCCGCCGGTCAGCTCGCGGACGACGAGCAGATCGAGTCCGTCACCGATGATGTCCGCGCGGACCGGTGACGCGGAGACGAGCTCGGGGAAGATGATCGCCGGTCGCAGATTGGCGAAGAGCTTGAACGTCTTGCGAAGCGGCAGGAGCGCTGCTCGCTCGGGCTGTCGTTCCGGGGGGAGCGATTCCCACTTGGGGCCACCGACCGACCCGAAGAGCACCGCGTCGGCCTCTCTGCACGTCTCGAGCGTGGATTCCGGGAGCGCGGTACCGTGATTATCGATCGCGATCCCGCCCACGTCCGCTTCGTCCGTTTCGATCTCCACGCGGAAGACCCGCGATACTTCCGCGAGCACCTTCCGTGCCTCTGCCATGACCTCTGGTCCGATTCCGTCGCCGGGGAGTACTGCAATGCGCATGGCCGCGATTGTATCAGGGTCGCACGAGCGCCGGAAGCGACCAACCGTGACAGCTGGGACCAATCCTTGGTATGATGCGGACATAACATAGTCGGAGGAAATCAATGGATCAGGCAAAGATCGATGCGATTGCGCTCTCGATCAGATCACTCTCGATGGACGCGGTTGAGGCCGCGAATTCAGGACACCCCGGACTGCCGATGGGCTGCGCCGAGCTTGGCGCGCTGCTCTACGGCGAGGTCATGAACTACGACCCGAAGGACCCCTCGTGGCCGAATCGAGACCGTTTCGTGCTCTCGGCGGGCCACGGCTCCATGTTTCTCTATTCGCTGCTCCACCTTGCGGGATTCGACCTCCCGTTGGACGAGCTGAAGCGCTTCCGCCAGGTCGGGTCGAAGACCCCCGGTCACCCCGAGTACGGCTACACCGTGGGTATCGAGACGACGACCGGTCCGCTCGGTCAAGGCATCTCGAACGCCGTGGGGCTGGCGATCGCAGAGCAGATGGCGGCGGGAACGTACAACACGGACAAGCGGACGATCGTGGACCACTTCACCTACGCGCTTGTCGGTGACGGCGACATGATGGAAGGCGTGGCTTCGGAGGCGTGCTCGCTGGCCGGCCATCTGGGGCTCGGCAAGCTCATCACCTTCTACGACGACAACGACATCTCGATCGACGGAAGCACGGACATCACCTTCACCGAAGACGTGGGCAAGCGCTTCGAGGCGTACGGCTGGCACGTGCAGCACTGCGACGGCTACGACCCGAAGGCGATCGAGCAGGCAATCGAGAAGGCGCAGAAGACAACCGACAAGCCGAGCTTCATCGTGCTCAAGACGCTCATCGGACGCGGGGCTCCCAACAAGGCCGGCACGCACGGCGTCCACGGCGCGCCGCTCGGTGCAGACGAGATCAAGGCGACCCGAAAGAACCTTGGTCTTGCCGAGGATCAGGAGTTCTTCATTCATCCGGACGCCACCGCTCACTTCGGCGCGCGCGCGACCGAGCTCGCCGCTCGCCGGGCCGAGTGGAAGAAGGAGTTCGAGGCGTGGCGAACCGAGAATCCGCAGCTTGCCGCGCAGTGGGACGCCTCGCAGGGCGGCGGCGTGAGCTATCTCAAGGACGTGAAGCTCCCCGCCTACGAGGTCGGCGCCAAGAACGCGACCCGAAAGGCGAGCGGCAAGGTCCTCAACGCGATCGCCGATGCGATGCCGATGTTCATCGGCGGATCGGCCGACCTCGCGGGATCGAACATCACCGCCATGCCGCAGCACGGCTTCTTCACGACGAAGACTCCCACCGGGCGAACGATCAACTTCGGTGTCCGGGAGCACGGAATGGGTGCCGTGACGAACGGGCTCGCGCTCTACGGGCTGTGGCGGCCGTTCTGCGCGACCTTCCTCGTCTTCTCCGACTACATGCGCCCGTCCATCCGACTCGCCGCGATCATGGGGCTCCCGGTGGTCTACGTCTTCACGCACGATTCAATCTTCGTGGGTGAGGACGGTCCCACGCACCAGCCGATCGAGCACGCGGCCGCGCTGCGCTGCATTCCGAACGTCACGGTGATCCGTCCGGGCGACGAAGAAGAAACTGCCGAAGCCTGGCTCATGGCGATGGAGCGGCTCACCGGTCCCACGGCGCTGCTCTTCACGCGGCAGAACCTCGTTACGTACGAGAAGCCGGCCGGATGGAAGGCAGACGCGCGCAAGGGCGCGTACATCGCGAAGGATACGGACGGCACGCCGGACGTGGTGATCGCTGCGACCGGAAGCGAGGTCAACCTCGCGCTCGAGGCGGCGGAGAAGTCGAGCAAGAAGGTGCGCGTTGTTTCCGTGATGTCGCTCGAACGGCTGCGAGAGCAGGACTCGCTCTTCCGCGAACAGCTCTTCCCGAAGGGCGCGAAGATCGTTACCGCGGAGGTCGGCGTGAGCCAGGGCTGGGAGGCGATCGCGTCGTCGCCCGAACACACCTTCGCACTCAACCGGTTCGGCGAGTCGGGACCGGGCCCGGAGGTCGCCGAGCACCTCGGGTTCACCGCCGAGAATCTCCAGCGCATGGTGGAGGGCTGATATGGCAGGGTATCTTCTTGGATTCGACGTCGGTTCGAGCTCGATCAAGGCAAGCCTTCTCAGCATTGAGCAGGGCCGAGCGATCGCGAGCGCGACATCCCCGGAAACCGAGCTGGACATGGAAGCGCAGCAGCCCGGATGGGCCGAGCAGCATCCCGATCTCTGGTGGGAGCACATGTGCAAGGCGGTCGCGATCCTCCGCAAGGATCACGCGGCCGAGGTAGACGACATCGGTGCGATCGGCATCTCGTATCAGATGCACGGTCTCGTCGTGATCGACAAGAACGGCACGGTGCTCCGTCCTTCGATCATCTGGTGCGACAGCCGCGCCGTCCCCTACGGCGAGAAGGCGTTTTCCGATCTCGGCGAAAAAGAGACGCTCTCGCGTCTGCTGAACTCTCCGGGCAACTTCACGGCCGCGAAGCTCGCGTGGGTCAAGCACCGTGAGCCGCAGCTCTACGACAGCGTCTGGAAGATGATGCTCCCGGGCGACTACCTCGCGTACCGCATGACCGGTGAGCTGCTGACGACCGCGAGCGGCCTCTCCGAGGGCATCCTCTGGGACTCGCAGGAAGAGGCGCCGGCCGGATTCCTCCTGGACTACTTCGGCTTCGACCCCGACCTGCTGCCGAAGTACGCGCAGAGCTTCGGCGACCACGGTACGGTCACCAGCGAAGCCGCGGCGGAGCTCGGCGTGCCCGCCGGCACGCCGGTCTCGTATCGGGCGGGCGACCAGCCGAACAACGCGCTCAGCCTGAGCGTTCTCGAACCCGGCGAGCTCGCCGCGACCGCGGGAACCTCGGGCGTGGTCTACGGCGTGGTCGATCGACCGGCCTACGATCCGAAATCGCGAGTAAACACCTTCGTCCACGTGAATCACACGCCCGATCGCAAGCGGTACGGCGTGTTGCTCTGCGTGAACGGGACCGGAATCACGAACCGGTGGATGAAGCAGCACACCGTGGACAATCCGAGCGGCACGGTGAGCTACCCGGAGATCAACAAGATCGCCGAGCAGGCGCCGATCGGGAGCAAGGACCTCGTGGTCCTGCCGTTCGGGAACGGTGCCGAGCGGACGCTCGAGAACAACGACATCGGCGCGTCGATCCACGGGCTCAACTTCAACGTCCATCGCCGCGAGCATCTGCTGCGCGCGAGCCAGGAGGGCATCGTCTTCGCGCTCGGCTACGGGCTCGAGATCATGCGCGACATGGGGATGCAGATCGATCTCATCAAGGCGGGCAACGCGAACATGTTCCAGAGCCCGCTCTTCCGGACCGCCTTCTCCGCCGTGAGCGGGGCGGACGTGGAACTCTACTCGACGGACGGCGCCGAGGGAGCCGCTCGCGGCGCCGGGATCGGCGCGGGCATCTTCGCGTCGCCCGGGGAAGCGTTCGCCGGCCTCAGTCTGGCGCAGCGTTTCTCCCCGGACGACCTGACGTCGGACGTGAAGGTCGCCTACGAAAACGCCTTCCGGCATTGGAAGGATGTCTTGCGCAGCGCGCTCGGCTGAGGATGGTGATGAAGCGGCTGTCGGAGGTCTACGAACACGCGGGGATCGTGGTGCGGACGAAAGCGCCCACGGTCTTCGTCGTGCTCGTGTTGATTTCCGCGCTCCTTCCGGTCGTGATCGTGAGCGACGCGCTGAGCGGTGACCTCACGAACCTGACAATCGAGCTCGTCATCCTCTCGGTGTTCGTCGTCTCGATCGCGATGCTCCGTCGCGGGCGCTACCGATTCGCGAGCACCGCTCCGCTCGCCGTCGCGACCGCCGCCCTGATCGGCCTCTCCGCCCTCGTGGAACCCGAATCGCAGTACCGGATCTACAACGTTGCGCTCTACATGGTTCCGGCGGTTCTGCTGTCGGTGGCGATGACGGAGTCCGAATGGTACACGATCTCGACCTCGGTGGCCGGTCTGGTCACGATCGCGCTCGTCTCCGTGTTCAAGATCCTTCCGGCGACGACGGGCCAGGAGACGTCCCAGAGCGGCCCCGAGACGCTGCTCGTCGCGCTGGTCGTCTACACAATCACGTGCCTCATCGCGATCCTCGTCGCGTCGTCGAGCGTCAGGTCGCTTCGCCGAATCGAGGCGGACGCGCGGCGGGCCTCCCGGCAAGTCGATCATCTCGCGGCGCTCACGAGGCGAGCGCGAGAATCGCTCGACTCGTCGCACTCGCTCGAGCGCGACTACGGCGAGGTTCGCGCCCGCGTCGCGGAGACCCGATCCGAGCTGACCGGGATAGCCGGAAGCATCCGGGAGCTCGGCGAGAGCCTCACCGCTGCGCTTGGATCCGTCTCCGCGATTGCGGAGCGAGTGGTGGATTTCCACGCCCAGGTGGACGAGCAGAACACCGTCGTGCAGGAATCGACCGCGTCCGTGAACGAGATGTCGGCGTCGCTCGATTCCGTCGCGCAGATCACGGCGGGCAGGATGGAAGCAAGCCGACGGCTGCTCGAAGTCGTCCAGGGCGGCCTCCGCGCGCTCGAGGAAACCAACCGCTCGTTCCAGACCGCCCGCTCGGAGATGAACGCGCTGCTCGAGATCAACTCGATGGTCGGCGACATCGCCTCGCAGACGAACCTTCTCTCGATGAACGCGGCGATCGAGGCAGCCCACGCGGGAGACAGCGGCCGCGGTTTCGCGGTCGTTGCGGACGAGATCCGCAAGCTTGCGAGCTCCACAGCCGAGAACTCGCAGACGATTTCCGACAACCTGCGACGCTTGTTGAGCTCCATCGACGAGACGGCACGCTACGCCGCGGAGATGACGAGCGCCATGAACCTCGTCTCCGCCGAGGTCGATCAGGTAGCGACCTCGTTCGAGGAGATCACCGGTTCGACCGCCGAGTTGTCCCAAGGCGGCCGTGAGATCATGAACGCCATGCAGGTGCTCCAGGAGACCTCCACACACGTCCGGGACGGCTCCGACGAGATTTCCGGGAGACAGCACGCGACGAATACCGAGCTCGATCGCATTCGGAGTCTCGCGACCGAGATGCAGCGGGCGCTCGAGTCGGCCACCCAATCGATCGAGATGATCGACGACTCGATGGAGCACCTCCAGGGCGCCATTGCCCGCTCCCGCGCGCAATCGGCCGAGTTGCAGGAATCGATCGCCGAGTTCGAAGGTCGGCTTCAGTAGATCCCGTTGCCGCTCGGTGGTACCTTGGCCTCATGGACTCGGCCGCCCTCCGCGTAGCCCTCGCATCAACGGACGATCTCGGTCCGACCGACAATCTCTTCCAGAGCAGACTCTGGGCTCACTTCAGGATGCGGACCGGCGCGTCCGTGCACGTGGTCAGGCTCGGCGCTCCGAACGCGCGGATGATGGTCCAGCTCGAGCATCAGGGCGACTTCACGATCGCCTACGTCGCCGCCGGTCCCGATGTGTGCGTTCCCCAGGACGGGCAAGGTCTCTTTCTCGAGGAACTCTCCGAGCAGCTTCGCCCACAACTCTCGGCCGAACCGCTCGCGGTTCGCTACGATCTTCCGTGGGACAGCCCGTACGACGACCCGGCCGAGAGACCGTCCGCGCGGGTCCGTGAGATCCGCATGAACTTCGGGACGCGCCGTCATCGCCTGCACAAGGCGGCGACCGACCGACTCGCGCCGGACAGCGTGGAGGTGAGGATCGATCGCGATGAGAGCGATCTCCTCGCCGAGATGCGTCCCAAGACGCGCTACAACGTCAGGTTGGCGCGTCGCCGGGGCGTCACCGTCACTCGAGCGGATGCCGATCTCCTGCCGCTCTGGCACGAGCTCTACGAGGAGACGGCTTCACGGAAGGGATTCCGCCCGCAGACACTCGAGTACTTCCGGTCGCTCTTCGACCTCGCGCAAAACCACCGCCCCGATATCCGCCTGTACCTGGCGTACGGAGGCTCCGCACAAGGACGCGGCAACGTGCGATCGGCCTGCGGTCCGGGGGTCTTGGGAGGAATCGTCGTCGCGCACGTTGGAGCGGTCGCGACCTACCTCTACGGCGCGAGCGCGGCGGAACGGCGCGATCTGATGGCGCCGTACGCGCTCCAGTGGCACGCGATGCGAGACGCACGCAACGCCGGGTGCAGCGTCTACGATCTCTTCGGCGTGCCGCCCGCCGCGGACGAGGGGCATCCCATGTACGGGCTCTATCGGTTCAAGACCGGATTCGGTGGTACGCTCGTCCACCGTCGCGGGGCGTGGGACTACGTCTACAATCCCGAGGTGTACGGCGTCTACGAGGCGGCCGAAGCGACCGGCCGGGGGTACTACGTTTAGCAGCAGTGCGAGGCACCGGATCCCGCGGGACCGGCGCTCAGTACGGCACGTGGTTCACGTGCACCCACGCCCCGTAGTAGCCGGAGCCGGGAACGTGCGCTCCCGCCTCGTTCGAGCCCAGGGTCGATTCGGCCCGAAAGAGAAAGATCCCGCAGTTGGAGGCGGGGAAGAGCGGCATCCACCGTTGCTCGTCCGAGCCGATCGTCGACTTGATCAGCCACTGGATCGTGCCGCCGTGCGATACGCTGACGATCGTTCGAGCGCCGCCGCGCGCCAGCGCGATCAACCGGTCCCACGCGGCGCGCGCCCTCGCCCGGAGCGACGCGATCGGCTCCGCGTCCGGAATCGCTTCCCAGCTTCGCACTCGGAACTGCGCGTAGAGCTCCGGGTCGTCCCGCTTCAGATCGTCGATGCGTGTTCCGGAGAGCAGTCCGGTATCGAGCTCGATCAGCTCCGGTACGGCATCGGGGCCGCGGGCGCCGGTGTGGCGTGCAATCGCCGCCGCGGTCTCCCGCGCGCGCGAGAGCGGCGAGCTGAGAACGAGGTCCACGTCCTTGTCGGCGAGCCACCGACCGGCGGCTTCCGCGTGCGATCGACCAAGCTCCGAGAGGGGCGAATCGGTGTGACCCTGGATCCTGGCGCTCGCGTTCCCCTCGCTCTCGCCGTGGCGCACGAAGTAGAACCTGCAGGGGTGGGGCAAGGTGTGGAAGTCGGGTACGTTCAGCATCAGAAGAGCATCACAATTTCTCGGCGGACCGAGTCGTCGTAGTACTTGATCATGAGCGTGTCGCTTGCCGGGTCGTAGTGCCGTCCCTTGCTGTAGATTTCGAAGTCGGGAGCATCTCTCCACGTCTGGCCGAAGAGCTCCATCTGCTCGAAGGTCGGGACGCCCTGGAAGAGGAGGTAGTGGGTTCTCAGCCGCGGGTACGTGACCTCGAATCTCCACTCGGCATCCGTCAGGCGTATCGGCGAGACGCCCACGGACGTCCAGATCCAGTGGCCGCTTCCGAGCTCCTCGTAGAGCGAAACCTCGTGCGGATACGAGGTTCGTCTCACGAGGTAGGGGTAGAGGCGTTCCGGAACGAGGCGCCCGTCCGCAGCCTCCAGGGCCTCGCCGCGCACGAGGAGCGTCGCGGGGGCGACTCCGTTCGGGTCTGCCTGCGAAAGCGCGGACCTGACGAGGTTCCTGCCGATCGTGGTTATCAGCGCGTCGCTCCGGCTCGCGCCGTATCGGTTGAGGGCCGCACCTGCGAGCGCCGTTTGATAGACGTCGATCTGTCCGGGAGACGTCTGAACGAAGAAGCCGGCATCCGTTCTCACGATTGAGCCGAGGATCGTGAGTTGGATCAGATCAACGGCCCGAAGACTGAGCGCTTCCGCGCGCTCGTCCGGGAGCTCGTGGAGGTAGAGGTTGGCGAGCAGGCCGATCGCCGTCTCAACGTCGAACCGGCGAAGGTCCACTGCCGAGGCGAGCTCGAGGAGGCTGCCGTAGAGCTCCTCGCTCCCGCGATCGGCTGCGAAGAGGAACAGGCCCTGTTGACGGAAGACCGTGAGGTCGCCTCCGTTGATCTGCTCCTGAATGAGCTCCGCCCGGACCGCGTCGCGTTCCAGGTAGCGTTCGCGGATCTCGGTCAGGTTACCGAGGAACGGTGCGGAGAGCAGCGTCAGGTCGTCCGGATGGAGATCTCGCGCCCGGCGCATCTCGGCGAACGCGCGATCGTAGTCGCCGCGAGCCCACGCCTCGGCGAGGTACGCGGTCAACGCCTCTTCGCTGAAGCTTGCGAACCCCCCGGCTCCGTCCCACGTCAGGTCCGCGGGATTGTATCGCCCGTTCGACCAGCCGCGGTATGCGGCGTCCAGGTACCCGGCGACCAAGTCCGTGTAGGAGGAATCGTCGATCTCGAGCGAGTCGTCTTCGAACCATCCAACGACCCGCGCCGGATCGCCTTCTCTCGCCTGGACGAAACGGATTGCCTGTCCGGCCGCGTCAGGGCGTAGCACGATCTTCTCGTTGGCGAGGTCGATCGTCGCGTTCGGTGGAGCCGTGAAGTAGTACTCTCGCTCCTCCACGGCGACCGTGACGAAGCTGCCGACCATCTCGTTCGAGTCGACCGGGACGCCGTTGAGATCGAACGGTATCGAAATCTCGCGAACGCCGGTGGGATCCTCGGGCAGATCGAGCCGGACGCGCAACTCTCCGGCGGTCTCCCCGGTCACCACGAAACTCAGCCGGTACTCTCCCTCGAAGAGCAGGTCGAACCCGTCCTCCCGGACGTCGTATCGCGTCACCCGCATGTCCGCGACGTTGTCGTCGGTCTCCACGATCAGCCCGGCCTCGTCAACAAAACGAAACGAGAGGCCGTTGAAGACGAGACCGACCTGGCGGAGCTCCGGTACACCGTCGTCGCTCGCGGCACCGCGAGTCGCGTGGAGCGTGAGTGGACCGACCGAACGACTGAGCCGCTCTCCGCCTGAGAACTGAAGGAAGAGAAGGCCCAGGATGACACCGATGTAGACGACCGGTACCAGGAAGTAGGCCCTGCTGGACTGTGTCATGCGCGAGCGATTGTAGCAACGCCGGTTCGCTTGTGCAACGCAAGCAGGGCTTGTATCATGCGTGCCGACATGCTACGACACCTACCACGACGTCTTGCGCGCGGCGCGACGATAATATCGGTCGTCGCCCTCTGGGTTGTCTTCGTCTTTGGTTGTGCAACCGTCCGTCCGGCTCCGGAGGCCGAACCACCCGAGGAGGCGGCTCCAGAGGAGGAACCGGCCGATCCCGTCCTGACCGTCCCGGAGGCGTACGACGCGATCAGCCTCTCGGTTCAGGCGGGAAACCCGGAGGAGGCAATCGCCGCCTACGAACGGGCCCAGCTCGAGGATCCCGATGATCCCACGACGCAGGCGCTCCTCGCGAACCTCTATCTTGTTGCGGGCGAGGTCGGCGAAGCGAACGCGATCATCGCCGAGGTCCTCGCCACCGACCCCGACAACACCGAAGCGCTTTTCCTCCAGGCCCTCATTCGCGGGGCGGAAGGCGACGAAGAGGCGCAGAAGACGATTCTCGAACGAATTCTGCAGATCGACGGTTCACACGCGCGCGCGCGCGCAACGCTCGCCGAGCTCCAGGTGCAGGACCGGTCATACCGGGCCGCCGCGGAGAACTTCCGGCAGGCGCTCGAGAACGAGCCGGACAACCTCGTCGCCCGAGTGGGGCTCGGGAACGTCTACCTTCGCCGGAAGGAGTACGAGCTTGCCGAAGAGGAGCTGAGCGAGGCGATCGACCTGGCTCCGCAATACGACTTCGCGTACAGCGACCGCGCCCGCGCACGGGCGATGCAGTATGAGCTCGGCGGCGCCGAGCGCGACCTCACGGCCGCGATCGAGCTGGCGCCCGACTACTACTGGCACCACATCGACCGTGGGCGGGTTCGGCTGGAGCGGCGCCGCCTGCAGGGCGCGGAAGAGGATTTCTCGCGGGCGCTCGACCTGAACGAAGAGCTCTTTCTCGCGTGGGCGCTTCGAGCGCAGGCACGCGATGCCCAGGACGACTTCGCGAACGCGCTCGCCGACTACGAGGCCGCACTCGATCGGCGGCCCGATTACGAGCCGGCATTCGCGCCGATCGGCGTCCTCTACTACCTGACCGGGGAGTACGACGAGGCGTTCCATTTCATCAGTCGCGCGTACGATACCGACGAGCGCCGCTACGAGCTCGCGCTGCTCGCCGCCCTCGCGCTGAAGACCGGCAACCGCGAGCGGGAGGCCCGCGACTACCTGAACGAGATCGTGAACACGGCGCCTCGCGACTCGCTCGCGTACCAGATGATGCGCTACTACATCCAGCCCGCCAACGAAGGGCTCGTGATGACCGCCGTGCGCGATTCGACCGACCGGACGCGCAAGGGTCAGATGTACTTCTACCTCGGTGCCCAGCTTGAGCTCCTCGGACGCATCCAGACCGCCCAGGCGGCGTTCCTCGAGGCCGAGGAGATACTGCAGCCGGGCTTCGCGGAGCACCGACTTGCCACGTGGCGCCTCCGGGCGTATCGTTCGGAGGAGGAGGGGACATCCGAGTGAGTACCTACTCCGACCTGCTCGGCGGGCTCGACCGCGAGCGGTCGGTGGTCATACAGGCACACGACTTCCCCGATCACGACGCTGTAGGCGCCGCATTCGCGCTCGCGCACCTTCTGCGCCGGGACGGCATCGAGGCTCAACTCAGCTACGGCGGAACCGTCCAGAGCGCATCGCTCAACGAAGAGATCGAGACGCTCAAGATCCCCATTCAGGCTGCGTCGGACGTTGGCATCGCCGACGATGCGCAGGTGATCATCGTGGACGGCTTCGTGGGCAATAGCAACATCTCGGGGCTTCCCGGCGAGATCTACGGTGTCATCGACCATCACAGTCCGCCCATCGAGCCCGCGACCCGGTTTCACGATATCCGCGAGGACTTCGGCGCGTGCTGTACGATCGTCTACGGCTACTTCAAGGAGACCGGAGTCGAGCCTTCGGGGAACGTCGCCACCGCGCTCCTCATAGGCCTGATGATGGATACCGGCTTCATGACGCGCGGCGTCTCCGAGCCCGATCTCGAGGCGTTCGCCGAGCTCTTCTTCAAGGGCGATTGGCGGATGGGTAGCCGCCTCCTGAAGAACAGCCTGTCGCTTCGCGATCTCGGCCTGTTCCGCGAGGCAATCAACGCCTGCGTGGTCGCCGGCGATTTCTGCTACGTGCCCGTCACGAAGGAGTGCACCCAGGAAGTGATGGCGCTCGTCGCGGACTTCTTCCTGGGCCTGCGCGAGCTGAGCTTCGTAGTCGTGGTGGAACCCGATCGCGAGGAGTACCGGCTCTCCGTGCGAAGCGAGGATACCGCGCGTCCGGCGGACGTCATCATTCGCAAGGCGCTCGACGGTATCGGCGCGGGCGGCGGTCACATCCACATGGGCGGCGGAAGCATCCCGCGCGACCTCTTTCCCGGAGAGGAAGGACTGCGAAAGCGCTTCATCGAGGCCGGCGCGAAGAAGAAGGCGTGAGTCGCAGCCCTGAGCCGCGCGAACCCAAAGAGGAACACATGGCTGACACAACATCATCGAACCATCCGGCCGAGAACGCGGCGGAGCCGGTCGCAAGGCCCGCAGCGGAAGCGACCTCGAACCTCACGCGTCTCATGCTCGGCGACCGCGAGTTCATCCTGCTCGGCACGGCGCACGTTTCGCGCGACAGCGTTGACGAAGTCTCCCGGGCCATCCGCGAGCTCGAGCCGGATCGGGTCTGCGTGGAAATCGACGCCGCCCGCCACAAGTCGCTCGCGGAGAAACGAAGCTGGGAGAGCCTGAACGTCTACAAGGTGATTCGCGAGAAGAAGGGATTCCTCTTGCTCGGGAACCTCGTGCTCTCGAGCTTTCAACGAAGGATGGGCGCGGATCTCGGCGTCTCTCCGGGCGAGGAGATGCTCGCCGCGCTCCAGGCGGCGCACGAGCTCGACATCCCGGCCAGCTTCGTGGATCGCGAGATTCACACCACGCTGCGCCGGGCATGGGCGCGGGCCGGTTTCTGGGGCAAGAACAAGATGCTCGCCGCGCTCTTCGGTTCGGTCTTCTCGAAGGAGAAGCTCCCCGCCGAGGAGATCGAGGCTCTCAAGGAGAAGGGCGCGCTCGAGAGCATGATGAACGAGCTCGCCTCGTACCTCCCGGCGGCCAAGCAGGTGCTCATCGACGAGCGCGATCAGTTCATCGCAGCAAAGAGCTACGAGGCAACCGGCTCGCGGATTCTCGTTGTCGTGGGCGCGGGACACGTTCCCGGCATCGCTCGCTGGCTGACCGCGATCCACGAGGGTACCGAGCAGCCCGACCTGAAGGCAATCGACACCGTTCCGCCGAAGGGGCCCGTCCGGAAGGCGATACCGTGGCTGATTCCGATTCTGGTCGTTGGCTTGATTGGTTGGACCTTCGCGCGTTCAGGATGGGACGAGGCTCTGCAGAAGGGTCTCATCTGGTTCCTTGTGAACGGCGCTCTCACCGGAGTCGGCGCGATCATCGCGCTCGCGCACCCGCTCACCATCGTAGCGAGCATTCTCGCGGCGCCGTTCACGAGCCTCAATCCGACCATCGGGGTGGGATTCGTCAGCGGTCTCCTCGAAGCCATGCTCCGGAAACCTCGAGTTGCCGACTTCGAGCGGCTGCAGGACGACATCACCACGCTCCGAGGCTTCTACCGGAACCGAATCACCAGAGTCTTGCTGGCGTTCTTCTTCACGACGATCGGAAGCGCGGTTGCTACGTTTATCGCGCTCCCGTTTCTCTTCCCCCGCGTCGGGTAGCCGGGGTGCCGGTCGCCGTCATCTCCGTGGGGCGGGTCATCGCATCCGCCTGCTCCCCCACCTTCCCGGGCAGATCTGTCTGTGGTTGATGTGACCATAGCGAGCCCTACAGACGATCGGAACGCGAGGCAGTCCCCCAACGTGCTCCGTCACGTGGAGCCGAACAACGCCTTGATCGCTTCTTCGAGCGCTCCCAGACCGTTCCAGTTCACGCGCGTGCCGGTTTCTCCCTGCCGCACGCTCGCCGGACCGTAGCAGCGATCGAAGCCGACCTCGTCCGCGGTGCGCGCGCGCCGTGCCATCTGCGGGACCGGGCGGATCTCTCCGGCGAGGCTCACCTCGCCCGCGATCGTCGTTCTCGAAGGAAAGACGCGGTCGGTGCGCGCCGAATAGAGCGCGATCGCGAGCGGCAACTCCACGCCCACGTCCTTGATGCGCATGCCGCCGGCGACGTTCACGTAGATGTCGTGGTCGCTGAACGAGAGGCCCACGTGCTTCTCGAGCACCGCCGCCACGCGGCTCACGCGACCCGAGTCGACCCGGTCGCTGAACACCCGGCTGATGCCGCCTTTCGCCGGCACCGTGAGCGCCTGAACCTCAACGAGCAGAACGCGCGACCCCTCGATGACCGGCGCGACCACGACACCGGCAGGCAGCGAGCCCGAACGTCGAACCAGAAAGACGCTGTTCGGGTCGGTGATCTGGACGAGCCCGGTCTGCTGCATCGTGAAGAGCCCGACCTCGTCCGTGGATCCGAACCGGTTCTTGCTCGCGCGCAGGTAGCGCGTGTCGTCGTCGCTCTGCTCGAAGTAGAGCACCGTGTCCACCATGTGCTCGATCGTTTTGGGACCGGCAATGCTGCCTTCCTTCGTCACGTGCGCGACGAAGAAGACGGCGATCCCGTGCTCGCGCGCGCTCTCGGCGATCTCGAAGGTCGTGAACTTGATCTGGTTCGGTGTTCCCGGCACCGATCCCGCCTCCGGCGAGTAGACCGTCTGGATCGAATCGACGATCACGATCGAGTAGGGCGGCTCGCCTCCGGCCGCCCTCGGAGAGAGGAGCGACGTGATGCGCTCGAGCTCGTTCTCCGCGAGAATCTCGAGCCGAGGGTTCGAGACCCCGAGCCGGTCCGCGCGCAGCCGGATCTGTCGCGCCGACTCTTCCCCGGTCACGTAGAGCACCGACCGCGAGCGCATCTGCGCGGCCATCTGGAGCATAAGCGTGGACTTGCCGATGCCCGGCTCGCCGCCAACCAGGACGCTCGCGCCCGCGACGATGCCGCCCCCGAGCACGCGGTCGAGCTCGGCCATCCCCGTGGAGGCGCGCACCTCTTCGGTCGCCTCGATCTCGCCGATTGGTTCAGGCCGACGCTTGGCGCGCCCGGCGCCTTCGGCGCCGGTTCCGCCTCCTCGGGGTGCGCTTCGTCCCGCTCCGCCTCCGTCGCGAACCTCGTGCTCGACCATCGTATTCCACTCGCCGCACGCCGGGCATCTGCCCAGCCACTTCGCCTCCTCGTGGCCGCAGTTGCTGCATTCGAATCGCGTCCGGGGTTTCTTCGCCATGCGCCGAGTATAGCGGCGGCGACGCGCGGCGTGTAGGCGCCCGGCGCGCCGGTGTTCGAGTACCGTGACGACCCGGGCAACGCTCTGTCTTGACG
>JBKHII010000076.1:0-11413 GCA_046538735.1 Spirochaetales bacterium | reverse complement strand
AGGCGGATCTGGCTACGACTCCACGACAATCCGCCTGCAGTGCGGCTCCGCAAGCGCAAGATCGAGGATCGTCCCGTGTGCTTGGGTCAGGCCGCCGTACCGAGATACCTGCTCGCGTGACTCACATCCCCCGCAGAAGCCGGATAGCGACCGCCGGCGTGCCATCAACAATTCCGGCACCAGTTCAAAAGTAGTATAGTAGGCCCCTATGGACAGAACGACGCGTGCCGAAGCCCTGACCTCGCTCGTCAGGCGGCGAATCGTGCTCCTGGACGGCGCGATGGGCACGATGATACAGGCGATGCGCCCGCACGAGGAGGACTTCCGGGGGCGCCGCGTGGACGAAGCGAGACGCTCGCTCCCCGCTCACGACGAGCTGTTCGCGGTTCCGGATGCGCTTCGAGCGATCGAGGCGACCGAACTACCGCTCAAAGGCGACAACGATCTGCTGGCGATTACCCGACCGGACATGATCTACGAGGTCCACACGCGCATGATCGAGGCGGGGGCGGACATCGTTGAGACCAACACCTTCAACGGCACGAGCATCAGCCAGGCCGACTACGGGCTCGAGGGGATCGTCTACGATCTGAACCTCCAGGGGGCGCGCGTCGCCCGGGCCGCCGCGGACGACGCGGCGCGTTCGCCGGCCCGAGACGGTTCGGAGTTGCGGCCCCGGTTCGTCGCGGGAGTACTCGGGCCGACGAACCGCACGCTCTCGATCTCTCCGGACGTAAACGATCCGGGCAAGCGCAACGTCACCTTCGAGGAGCTTGCGTCTACCTACAGCCGCGCCGCCGAGGGTTTGATTGACGGTGGCGCCGATCTCCTGCTCATCGAGACGGTCTTCGATACGCTGAACGCGAAGGCGGCGATCTACGCACTGCTCTCGCTTTTCGAGCAGCGTGGGCAGACGCTCCCGATCATGATCTCCGGCACGATCACGGACGCGAGCGGACGCACGCTCACCGGCCAGACTCCGGAGGCGTTCTACTACTCGGTCGCGCACGCCCGTCCGTTCAGCGTGGGGCTCAACTGCGCGCTCGGTGCGGATCAGCTGCGCGATCACGTCGCTGCGATCGCCGCCGTCGCGCCGCGCGCGGTGAGCGCGCATCCGAACGCGGGGCTGCCGAACGAGCTCGGCGAGTACGATCACAGTCCCGACTTCATGGCCGAGATCATCGCCGGCTACGCACGGGACGGCTTGGTGAATATCATCGGCGGGTGCTGCGGCACGACGCCCGAACATCTCTCCGCGATCGCACAGGCGGTGGCGGGACACGCGCCTCGAGCTATCCCCGACGTGCCCGCGCATACGCGGCTCTCCGGTCTCGAGCCGCTTGTGATGGACGAGACGCGCGGCTTCGTCAACGTGGGCGAGCGAACGAACGTTGCGGGAAGTCGCAAGTTCGCCCGTCTCGTGAAGACCGGCGCGTACGAGGAGGCGCTCGACGTTGCGCGCGACCAGGTCGAGAACGGTGCTCAGGTCATAGACGTGAACATGGACGAGGCGATGTTGGACGGCGTGGAAGCGATGACGACCTTCCTCAACCTCGTCGCCTCCGAGCCGGACATTTCTCGCGTACCCGTCATGATCGACTCGAGCAAGTGGCCGGTCGTCGAAGCTGGGCTGCGCTGCGTGCAGGGGAAAGGGATCGTCAACTCGATCAGCCTGAAGGAAGGCGAGCAGGCGTTCCTTCGTCGGGCGCGCGAGGTGCTGAAGTACGGCGCCGCCGCGGTCGTGATGGCGTTTGACGAGCAGGGACAGGCGGACACCCTCGAGCGGCGTATCGCGGTGTGCACGCGGAGCTATGACACGCTCGTGAACACCGTCGGCTTTGCCCCGGAGGACATCATCTTCGATCCCAACGTCTTCGCGGTAGCTACGGGTATCGAGGAGCATCGGCGGTACGCGATCGACTACTTCGAGGCAACGCGCTGGATCAAGGAGAATCTTCCCGGCGCGCACGTCTCCGGCGGCGTGAGCAACGTGAGCTTCTCGTTCCGCGGGAACGACGGCGTCCGCGAGGCGATGCACTCGGCGTTTCTGTATCACGGAATGCAGGCGGGGATGGATATGGGGATCGTGAACGCGGGTCAGCTCGCGGTCTACGACGAGATCGATCCCGAGTTGCTCGAGCGCGTGGAAGACGTGCTGCTCGATCGTCGCGACGACGCGACCGACCGCTTAGTCGAGTTTGCCGAAACGGTGAGATCCCAGGGCACCGCGCGTGTTGAGGATCTGAGCTGGCGCGAGACGACGGTAGCCGACCGCATCAAGCACGCGCTCGTTCGAGGGATGACGACGTACATTACCGAGGACACGGAAGCTGCCCGGCAGGAGCTCGGTGAGGCGCTCAAGGTGATTGAAGGACCGCTCATGGACGGGATGAACGTGGTGGGCGATTTGTTCGGGAGCGGGAAGATGTTCCTGCCGCAGGTCGTGAAGAGCGCGCGCGTGATGAAGACGGCCGTGAACCACCTGCTGCCGTACCTTGAAGAGGAGCAGCAGGGCGAGAGCAGCGCGAAGGGCAAGGTGCTGCTCGCGACGGTGAAGGGTGACGTGCACGACATCGGGAAGAACATCGTGGGTGTGGTGCTGCAGTGCAACAACTACGAGGTGATCGACCTCGGTGTCATGGTGCCGGCCGCGGACATCCTGCGCGCGGCGCGCGAGCGCGACGTGGATATCGTGGGTCTCTCAGGGCTGATTACTCCGAGCCTCGAAGAGATGGCGTACAACGCGAAGCAGATGGAGACGCAGGGGTTCACCGTCCCCCTCCTTATCGGAGGCGCGACGACAAGCAAGATCCACACGGCGGTCAAGATCGCGCCGGAGTATTCGGGGCCCGTGGTGCACGTGAAGGACGCGAGTCGCGCCGTTGGCGTCGTGAGCCGGCTTCTCAGCCGGAGAAACAGGGACGCGTATATCGCGGAGATCAACGCCGAGCACGAGCGCATGCGCGAAGCCCGCTCGGGCAAATGGGAGGGGAGAAAGCTCCTGCCGATCGAGGAGGTTCGCTCGAAGCGATTCGATCCGGGCTGGGACGGCTACTCGCCGTACGTCCCCGCGAAACCCGGCGTGACCGTGCTTCGCGACGTTCCGATCGCGACGCTCGCCGGGTACATCGACTGGGCGTACTTCTTCGTGGCGTGGGACATCGTGGGCAAGTGGCCGGCGATTCTCGACGATCCGAAGTACGGCGAGGAGGCGCGCAAGCTGTACGCCGACGCGAGGTCGATGATCGATCGCATCGTGCGCGAGGGGCGCGTGAAGGCGCACGGCGTATGCGGCATCTTCCCGGCGAGCTCTACGGCCGACGACCGCATCGAGGTGTATGCCGACGAGAGTCGTACGAAGGTGCTTGCCGAGGTGCCCACGCTCCGTCAGCAGCAGGAGAAGAAGGATGTTCGGTACTATCTGAGCCTCTGCGACTACGTCGCACCCAGGGAAAGCGGCGTGAACGACTATGTGGGCGCATTCGCAGTATCCGCCGGCGAAGGCGTCGCGGAGATGGTGGCCGAGTTCGAGGCGGAGGATGACGACTACTCGAGCATCCTCGTGAAGATCCTCGCCGACCGGCTCGCGGAGGCGTTCGCGGAGTATCTCCACATGCTCGTTCGCAAGGAGTACTGGCGATACGCGCCGGACGAGGCGCTCGATCTCGAGGCGATGCTCCGGATCGAGTACCAGGGCATACGGCCTGCACCCGGCTATCCGCCCTGTCCCGACCATCGTGACAAGGAAGCGATCTGGAAACTGCTCGATCCCGAGCGGAACTGCGGCATCGGTCTCACCGAGAGTCGCATGATGACGCCGGGGGCGAGCGTAAGCGGATTCTACTACAGCCATCCCGAGAGCAAGTACTGGGGCGTCGGCAAGATCGGTAAGGATCAGGTCTCCGACTACTCGCGACGAATGGGCTGCTCGGTCGAGGAGACCGAGAAGTGGCTCGCGAGCGTGCTGGGGTACTGAGCGTCGGACCATGTTCTACTTCAACTGGCGACGATTCCTGGCAGACTCCTTCCACGCGCTCTTCCCGGCCGGCAATCCACACCTGCGAATCGACGGTCACCGCGCCCGGGTCCTCGCGATGTTCTTCTTCTGCATGGCATGGATGGTCGGCTCCGCGCGACTCGGACTGCTCGCCGACCACCTGCTGTTTCCCTGGTTTCGGAAAGCCCGCGTGGACAAGCCGCTCTTCATCGTGGGCAATTTCCGCAGCGGCAGCACCATGCTGCACCGCCTGCTCGCGGGCACGCCCGGGATCGCCGCGCTCAAGACGTGGGAGATCTACTTCGCGCCGTCGATCTCGCAGCGGAAGTTCTGGAGAGGATTCTGGATAGTCGACGGTTGGTTCGGCGGGCACGTTCGAAGGGCGATCCTCAAGGCGCAGAAGCAGCAGCTTGGCGCCGTGACGATGCACCGCATTCGTCTGGACGAGCCGGAAGAGGACGAGGGGCTCTTCCTCTACCTCTGGGACAGCCTCTTCAACTGGTTCTTCATCCCTCGCGACGCGCACGCGAATCCGTATTGGCGATACGACGAGCGGCTCCCTCGCTGGCGTCGCCGTCGCGCGATGGAGTTCTACCGGGAGGTGCTTCGCCGCCACATGGCGCTCCAGCCGACCGGCGCGGTCTACGTTTCCAAGAGCCCTGCGTTCACGGCACGCCTCGCATCGCTGATCGAGACGTTTCCTGACGCTCGGTTCATCGAGCTCGTCCGTCACCCGTTCGACTGTGTCGTCAGCACCGCGGGATGGTGCTCGTTCGCGTGGCACTTCTTCGCGTCGCCTCGAGCGCGCTTCCCGTTTCTCGATACGATTCTGGAGATGACTCGCTACTGGTACCTGCGACCGGAGGACTTTGAACGTCGACTGCCTCGGGAGCAGTACGCGCTCATTCACTACGAGGATCTCGTCTCTCGTCCGACCGAGGTCGTGCCGCGGGCGCTCGAGCAGTTCGGCATACCGGTCTCCACGGAGCTCGTTGAAGCGGCACGGCGACTCCAGGATCGTCCTCGAACGTATCGGACGCACGATCACACTCTGGACGAGCTCG
This sequence comes from Spirochaetales bacterium, assembly GCA_046538735.1. GTDB lineage: Bacteria > Spirochaetota > Spirochaetia > DSM-27196 > SLST01 > SLST01. Next base: position 6,352 of record JBKHII010000076.1, on the reverse strand, counting down.
GCATTGATGAGGACGAGGCCGAGCAGTTCTATCGTCGCGTCATGGAACGGTTCGGCTACCGGCCGTAGAGCGACGGTCGTTATACCGCGTTGCGACTCGCGTTGACCGACGCCGCGAGACTCTTGGTGATGAGCCGTTCGAGCGTCTCGTCGGCCTCTCCCGCGATGCGCAGTGACGGGTCTGCGGTCGCCTGGAGCGCGTACTGCTGGATGACGAGAACCGGTGTTACGATCTCCTCTCGCATCCTGATGCTCTGCCTGATTGCCGGTTCCGAGTCCATCAGCTCATTCTGACCGCTGATCTCGAGCAGACCTCGTACTGTCCGCTGAGCTTCGTCCCGGAGCATCGTCCAGAACTCGCCGTACTCGGGATCACTCGCCATGTACGCCGTGAGATCGAACCATGTCTTGGAAAGGCTCTGCATCGCGTTGTCCGCGAGCGTTCTGAAGAACAGGCTGCGCTGATAGAGCCCCTGAAGCTCAGCGAGTCTCCCCGCCGCGCGCATCTTCTCGATCGCGGTCCCGAACCCGTAGTACCCCGGCACGTTCTGTTTCATCTGGCTCCACGCGCCTACGAAGGGAATTGCCCGAAGCCGGTCGAGCGAGATGTTCTGTTGCGAGCCACGCTGGGCAGGTCGGCTCGCGATGTTGGTCTTACCGTAGTACGTGAGCGGCGTCCGATCGCGCAGGTAGGACAGGAAGCGCGGATGCTGCTTCAGGCGCAGGTAGGCCGATCGTGCCGCGCTCGAGAGATCGGCGATGAGCTCGTTGTCCTCTTCGGAGAGGACGTGATGCGTTTCGGCGAGCAGGTTCGTCTCGATTCCCGCGGTCATGAGGCGCTCGAGATTGAATTGGGCGGCATCGCTCGTTCCGTACTTCGAGCTGATCGTCTGACCCTGGATGGTGAGGTGAATTTCCCGACTCGCCACCGTGGGTCCGAGCGACCGGTAGAACCGATGAGTGTTTCCCCCGCCTCGGGCGGGCGGTCCGCCCCGTCCGTCGAAGAACGTGACGGCTACCTCCCGCCGCGCCGCCTGCGCGGTGAGGCGCCGTTTCGCGCGGAAGATCTCCCAGTTTGCGGTGACGTAGCCACCGTCTTTCGTCCCGTCCGAGAAGCCGAGCATGATCGTCTGGCGGTTGCCCCGCCGAGAGAGATGCGCCGCGTACTGCGGATCGTCGTAGAGCTCGTCCATGATCCGGGTCGACGCGTGCAGGTCGTCGATCGTCTCAAAAAGCGGGACGATGTCGAGCGGTATGTCTTCCGGTGCGAACCCGGCGCAGCGGGCGAGAAAGAGAACGGCCATCACGTCGGCGGCCGAGCGAGTGTTGCTGATGATGTAGCGGTGAACGCCTCTCCGGCCGTTTCGCTCCTGGATCCGGCGCGCCGCCTGGAACGACGCGATCGTGTCCACCGCGATACCGTCTTCCCCGGATACGGAGCCGATTCCTCGTACGATCTCCTGTGGCGGCGGAAGTCGCCTCGAGGCCTCGATCATCGCGCTGATCTGCTCCTTCGGGTCAAGTTCCGTGTACCGCGCGCCGGCAGCGGATCCCACGGCGGACAGGACAGCCGAGACGACCGAGGCGTGAACGCGCGAGTCCTGCCGCACGTCCAGGCTCGCGAAGTGGAAGCCGAACGCGCCGACCTTTGCGATCAGCTCCTCCACGCGCTCGCGGAACAGACCGAGATGCTCCCGAAGCAGAACCTCGTGGAGCGACCGAAGGTCGGCGAGTAGCTCGTCGGCATGTTCATACCGGTCTTCGTCCGGCTCGGCGCAGAACTCCACACCCTTCTCGAACGTGGTCGGCAGCTCCGTGAGCGGGGTAATCGTGCGTTCCAGGCGATCGACCATCCCGTGGACGAGATCGCTGATGCCGGGGAAGGTGAGCCGTCGCGAGAGCGTGCGAAGATCGGCGAGATAGAGTCGGAGGACGGATCGGCGAAGCAGTTCTCCAATCCGGACTGTGAGGTCGGCGGTGACGTACGGATTGCCGTCGCGGTCGCCCCCCGGCCAGAATCCAAGCTCCAGGACGGGAGGCACCCGAGCCGCCTCGCGTGCGTCGTCGTAGGCGATCGCAGCGAGGTTCTCCTGGATGCGAGGCACGGTCTCGTAGAAGACGTTCTCCAGGTACCAGAGAAGGCTTCTCGCTTCGTCCTCGGGGGTTGGTCTCTCCGTGTTGCGAAAGCGGGTCTTGCCCATCTGAAGGAGGAGCTCGTACACATCGTTGGTGTCGCCCGTCTCGAGCGCCCGAGCGAGATCGGTGACGATTCCGAGAATCTCATCCGGGTAGAATTGTGTGGGATGCGCCGTGAGCACGATACGGACGCGGAAATCGTTGATGAACGAACGCAGTGAACCGATCTTGCCCGTTGCGTGGAGACGATCGCCGATCTCGCGCACCGAGCCGTGGCCCTCCATGTCGTTCACGCGCGCGAATGCGGCGTCCTCGAGCGCGTCGAAGAGCACGACCTGACGTTCGGCGAGCTGAAGGAACTTGAAGAGGTAGTCCAACCGTGCCGAAGGGTCGAGCTGGGGAAATCGCTCGTTGAGGAAGTCTCGGACGATGTCGGCCGGCCGTCTGCCCTGCGACAGCTGCTCACGGCAGTACTCCCCGAAGACCGGGAGCATAATCCCCGCGGATCGAACGTGTTCGAACGGCAGACCGAGAAAGAGACCGTTGTAGAGCTGGTACTTGCGCGCGACCTCGGTGACGAAACTCGATGCCTGAGCCACGGAACCTCCCGGGAGGAAGATAGTTCCTCGTGGAGCGACCGGCCACTCGCCCATTCCGCGTCTCGGCGCGTCATGGCACACTACACGAGTGGACGAAGCGATCAGGATCATCATCACCGGCGGAACATTCTACAAGCACTACGACGAGCTGCGCGGGGAACAACGTCCGGAAGAACCGAGACTCCGGTCGCTTCGAGCGAATCAGACCCTGATCAGATCTCAAGCCGCGAAGGATTCCTGCTGATAATAAGAGCAGATGATGCGGATCCTCGTAGATCAACACGTATCCGGCCGACACCGAAACGATTCGAGGCGACGCGAATGTAGTCGCCCACGCATCCGGGTCGAGCGCCCGCGACGTTCCGGAGCTGCCGAGCGGTTGCTCGGCGGTCTCAAGACGGCGCTCCTCATCGTGCTGGTCGGCGGCCTCGCGACCGCGCTCATCGTGCTCGTTCCCTACCTCGAGAGCGACGCCGGATCATCGTCGGCTCAGTCCCACGACTTCGTAGAGGCCTCCGCGCCGGCGCTTCCGTCGCTGCGCGAGGGGCTCGTTGATTTCGAGCTGACCGAAGACTACGAGTACATCGTCGCCGAGGGCGAGACGCTGAGCGAAATCGCCGACCGCTTCGCGATCGACTACGAGTTACTTGCCGACGCCAACGCGCTGCGCAACCCGCACACGATCTCCGTAGGCCAGCGGATTCTGATACCCGCGCCCGACTCACGCGAGCTTGTTGCGGAACAGTAGCGACTCGTACGGGCCGAGCGGTCCGATCTCAACCGTCTTCCCCGACAGATCGAGTCCCGCGCCGCTCCAGACCTCCCTGAACGAGCGCGACGACGGTGACGAGTGATCCCAATCCGCCGCGATGACCGCCGCCTGTGCGTACAGATAGTCGGCGTCCACCGTGATCGTCGTTCGGCGACCGCCCATGTTGAAGACTCCGAGATACCCGGCGGTGTTGTAGACGATCTGCGGTAGCTCCCGCGCCATCATGTCCAGCGGGATGAGGCGGCCTTGGAAACACGCAGAGGTAACGTCCTGTATCCGGCCGATCTCTTCCACGATCTCGGCCGGAAGCTTTGCGAAGTCGTCTGAGTAGAGCAGCAACCCTCCGGTGAGCGCGATCGCATTTATCTGCGTGCGTCGCTGCGCCGGGGTCAGCCTCGTTCCGGCGGTTCGAAGCATCAGGCAGTCCGGGTCGTTCAGCCAGAGCGCGCGATGCATCGCGCCGCGCACAACGCTGTTCCGGATCGCGTTGCGTACGCCGACCATCGCTCCGGTTCGCAGGAGCTTTCCTCGCCGCTCGATCCAGTAGTCGCCGGTATCCGGGCCCACGCGCATCGCGTCCACGGTTCCTATTCCGGTCGTGAGCGGCATGCCGCAGCCCACGAGGAAGACGTCTTCGGTCGTGGCACCGCGCGCCTCGTCGCGCACGATCTCAATGCCCCGGCGAAGCACCTCCGCCCTCGAGAGCGTGAGGTCGTTGTGCGTTCCGCCGCGCAGGCAGCCGGCGAACAGGAAGTCGAGCTTCAGGTAGGGGAAGCCCCAGTCTCCCACGATCGTCCGGACGACCCGGCGGAGGTGTTCGTTGAACCGGGGATTCGTGATGTCGAGGCCGTAGTAATACCGGCCGGGCCAGAAGAAGTTGAATCCGGCCACGATACGCCGTCCGTTTTCGTCGCGGAGAACGTACTCGGGGTGCACTCGGAGCAGCTCCGATTTGTGCGTCGCGATGAAGGGAGCGATCCAGATCCCGGGGTTGAAACCCGCCTCGCGGATCTCGTCCGAGAGGCGCCGCATCTGTCCCTCGAACGGCTCCTTCAGCTGGAGCCAATCGCCCGGGGCGCGCTGGTATCCATCGTCGATCTGAACGAAGTCGATTCTGGCGCCGTGCTCATCGCGCGCTCGCCGCAGCGCATCCACGTTGCCGCGGATGATCGCCGGCGAGATCTTCGTGTAGTAGTAGTACCAGCTGCACCAACCGTGCACGTTTCGCTCGGGAACGCGCGGCGAAGCAGTCTTGCGGATCTCTTTGAAGTACCGGTGGAGGAGCCGGTGCGTCTCGCCTCGCGCGATGTGGATCGCGCCGAGTTGGACCGTTTCCCCCGGCTTCACCATCTTTCGTCCGAAGTCGTAGGTGAGCTCGAAGTAGCTCGTGCGCTCGGCCCGGCGGTAGAGGTTGAGCTTGATGTAGAAGAACTGGTCGAACGGCGGACCCTGTCCCACGAGGAAGGCCTCGTCCGTGCCGCGGTTCGTGATGAGCGTGTACATCTCGCTCGAGAAGATGCCGGGGATGTTGGACGGGAGGTTCGCGAGGTTGCTGTTCGCGAGGCTCACGAGCTGGAGCCAGGGGCGAAGCGGCTTTTCTCGAGCCGTGTAGCTCCGGGCCGTTGACCAGCCCTGATAGCCGTTGCGGAAAAAGCAGACGTCGGCCGGCCGAATCTCTTGCGCGTACGCGTTCACGCCGCCCTCGGTAGGGAAGATCAAGCGCGTGAGGCGGATCGACTCGTCGGCGACGTTGGTGAGCGAGAGCGAGAGACAACTCCCGAATCCGGGGATGTCGCGCCACCGGCCGTCAAGCCGGGCGTGCTCGCACTCGAATCGGAGCCGCACGCGTGTGCCCGTCTCGGCTCGCTCGAGCGCGAACGCCCGTCGCGTCACGCCGAACTTCAGCTGGAGAACCGGTGCAAGGTCGATCTGATCCCATGAGATGCGTTCGTTCGTGTAGGGGTCGGGTCGGGACGACATGGGTTCTCCTGATCTTTTGTAGACGCAAATCCACGCGCACGCAAGAGGTCGGGTTCGCCGCAGGGCCGGCGCATAAGGCTCAGCCCGGACGCACCTGAAAGATCGTCTGGTCCGAGTTCAACAGCAGCTGTTCGCGACATCAGTTGTTGTAAGAGGAGATTCGTCTGCCCTTGAGACTGCGCTTGGAGTGAGTGTCACGCTTCATGATGCTGGGCGCCATGCGTCGCATCATCGCGAAGCTCTCGGCCGAGTATCCCTCTCGCATTCGTGAGTCATCCTCGCGGAAGCTCATGTCCGGAGTCCGGTGCAGCCCATTCTCCACGCTCCAGTGGGAGCGGACTGCGTGCGCCGAGCGCAGCCCCATCGGGGTGGCAGGTTTCGCCGGAGTACTCATGTATAACCTGCTGAGCACCTGGGCTCACATGGTTATCGCTTCGCCGGCGTGGAACATCAGGTCGTGGTTTGCGATGATGATGCACCTCAAGCAGGAGCCGCAACGGAGCATCGCGATGGAGTTCTACCGGTCTCTCAACACCATCAGCCTCATTCCCTGTCGCATCGCACGAAGGGCCCGCACCGTCGTTATCAGACCACCGAAGCTCCAATCGCGGAACTCACACGGTTGTAGTGTGTGCGCACAGGTACTTGGACACCGGGATATCCACGCCCAAGCGGAGATAACGTGGGTGAAAGCACATTCACTGCGGCGTCTCGCGTGCAATTCGGCGGATGAAGAGTTCCTAACGATTCGCGAATTCCGGAAACCAGTGAAGAACTCGGGCAGAGAGACAAACTCGCTCATTCTACGCATAGAATCTGCTTCGAGAGTCGCTTCTGAGGGTGAAGTGAAGCCGGTGGCGTGGTAT
>JBKHII010000129.1:0-2603 GCA_046538735.1 Spirochaetales bacterium | reverse complement strand
CGGGATCGCGAAACCCGATCGCGAGTCGTTCCGTACCGACAGCAGCGACCGGAGCCTGCCGAGCGGCCCGGTACCGGCCCGTGAGCTGCTTGGTGATCTCCTCGTACTTCGCCCGAGTCGCCTCGTCCATCGCGCGGTCCGGATGGTACTGGAAGATGAGTCGTTTGATTGCCCTGGCACCGTCCGCTTCTGCTACCCCATTGCTCACATGGTGGCGCGGCGTACGAGAGGTCACAAGCGCCGCCCCTTCTCTCACGGCATACTCGTCTCGAACCTCCGTCCGTCCGCCTTGCAGATGAGCTGGATGGTGTGGCTGCCCGACATGACGGCGGTCGGGATTCCTCCGCCCGGGTTCACCCATTGGCCGGCCATGTAGAAGTTGCCGAGGCCGGGGAGCGTCTTCTCCATGGAGGAACTGAACGAATCCGCGTCCATCATCCAGCCCTCGTACGCGCCTCGCCAGTTGCCGGTGTACCGCTCCCAGGTGACGGGCGTCGCCACGTCGGTCATCTCCACGCGATCGGAGATGCCGGGGAATCGCCGTTCGAGACGGGTGAGGATGTCCGCCGCGACGCGGTCTTTCTCCGCACGGTAGCGCTCGGGATCCTGCGCGAGATCGCTCCAGTAGTCGTAGTCGGTCTCGTACTGGACGACGACCACGTTCTTGCCTTCGGGCGCAAGCGAAGGATCGAAGCAGTACGACCGGACGCTCATCGTCTGCTCCTCCTTCCCGGCGATCGTGATCGGCCGGTCGAGCGGGAGGATCAGCCCGCTGATGGACGCCGGGAGGTCGTCCATCTCGCTCGCGACGCCGAAGCTGACGTAGACGAGCGGCTGGAAGAGGTTGGGGTGCTCGTATCGATTCGTGATCTCCGAGTCCACGTACGCTCCGCCGAGCATGTCGTAGATTGTCGTGCGCCCGTCCGCAGCGGACACGACCCAGTCGGCGCGGTGCTCGCTGCCGTCTGCGAGACGAACGCCCACGGCGCGATCGTCCTCAACGAGGACCTTCTCCACGCGGGCCCGGTAACGGATCTCGCCGCCGAGATCGAGGTATCGCTTCTCGATCGACCCGGCCAACGGCAGCGCACCGCCGAGGACGTATCCGGCAGCCTTTCGGTGCTGCCACGCGAGCACCATGATGAGCATGACCGCCGGCGCGTTCCGCCCGAACACGAGCGAGAACGTTTCTCGGAGGAAGGGATTCTCGAATCGATCCGCGAGATCGCCGAGCGTCACGCGGCTCCACTTCTTCATGAATCCGCCCATCGGAAGCATCTTCAGGGCCTTGAGCTTGTCGAGGAATCCGGAGAGCTCTTCCGGCTTGTCGACCGGCATCGCGAATCGCGACGCACGCCGAATCGCGTTCGTCAATCCGAGGATGACCTCGCGGTCCTCGGGGGCGATCTCGAGCATGTGCTGCTCGAGGCGATCGGCGTCGCAGTAGATCGTGAGCGCGCGGCCTGTTCGGTCTTCGACCACCATGAAGCGCTCGTGGTTGTAGACGCTCCACGTCTGCGCCACGCCGAGCTCCTCCCAGAATCGGTGGAACTCGGTTCCCGGCCTGGTCCCCACAACCCAGTTGACCGCTCCGTCGATCGTGTAGCCCTTGCGCTTCCACGCGGTGCACACTCCGCCCGGAATGTCGTGCATCTCGAAGATGGTGGTCGCGTAGCCGTTCATGCGACCGTAGCAGCCGGTCGCGAGGCCGCTCAGGCCACCGCCGATGACGATGATGGATCTCTCCATAGGGCTCCTCCCGAAGCGCACGCCGCGTGCACGGAAACTGAGTTCGGGAGAAGAGTGGCCCATCGGAACACGGGCATCAAGAGCGGCGGACGGAGCTCAGGTCAACTTCGTGAAGAACGAAGCGGGCCCGGCGCGATGCCGGGCCTTGCTTCAGTCTTGCGATGCGGATACACGAATCCGGTACTTGCCGTGCGGAACCGTGTCCGCATAGACATGACCAATCGGTATGAACAGAAGGTTGAACGCCGAGGTAACGTAGATCTGGTCCGGGGCGTTCACGTCTGAGTACACGATCACCTGGTACGTGCCTTCGTCCAGGTAGTACTCGCGCCGGAGGAGAATGCTCAGCGGATCGACCAAGCCGGGTTCGACCCTTTCGTACGCGAGATACTCACCGTCACGGTCCGCTCCATTCGCGTCTCGGACCTCGACATCCGGCATCATGATCGTCTTGTCGAAACCGAACATGTTTCCAAGACTCTTGATCTCAACGACGTACGCGCCCTCGTCCGGGATCGTCACGTTGTAGACATCGATGGAGACGTCCTCCGCTCCAAGACGCACAAGCGCGTCCGACTCCTCGAGCTCGCCCTCGACGTGAGTCTCGAGCTCGAGCGGCTGCGTCTCCGCTTCATCGGTCGAGAGTCCTGAGGGTGAGGCGGCTTCCGGCGCGCGTACGGGCTCCACGGTCGCGCACGCGCCAAGGAGAACCACGACGGACAGCAATCCAATGATCGTTCTAGTTTTCATGCCAACCATGTAGCACACAATGTTTGTTACTGCAAGATGACCCGCCTACGCCTCAATCGATCCGCTCGGCGAGGCTCCGCACCGCGCGGGCCCCGGATGACCGG
>JBKHII010000128.1:0-2710 GCA_046538735.1 Spirochaetales bacterium | reverse complement strand
ACGAGCGCGCGCGGCATCTACGCCGCCGGCGACGTAGTCGGTCCGTACCGGTTCTCGCACATGGCAAACGCGCAGGCGATCAAGGCGACGCAGAACGCGATCCTCCCGATTCGCCGGCGCGTGAGCTACGATCACGTCGCGTGGGTGACCTTCACCAAACCCGAGCTCGCGCGCGCCGGCATGACCGAGCAGGAAGCTCGCGAACGCCACGGCGACTCGATCCGCGTGTACCGCGTGGACATGAACGAGCTCGACCGAACGCGGACCGGCGGCCCGAGCCGCGGACGGGTGAAGCTCGTACTCGACCGGCGGGGGAGGGTGCTCGGCGCGACGATCCTCGCCGAGCGCGCCGGCGAGATGATCGGCGAGGTCCAGACGATCAAGACGCTCGGCGTCCGGTTCAGCAAGCTCGCCGGCGTGATCCATCCGTACCCCACGTACGCCGAGGTATTCCAGAAGATCGGAAAGCGAGTACTGATCGACGGTGTGCTCCAGCACCCGATCGTCCGGCTCTTCCGCGGAGGAGGCTCATCGTGAACGACGAGGCACTTCGGCTCGACAATCAGCTCTGCTTCCGGCTCTACCGGCTCTCGCGGTTGTTCGTTCGGCTCTATCAGCCCGGGCTCGACCACCTGGGTCTCACGTACCCGCAGTACCTCGTCATGCTCGTGCTCTGGGAGCACGGGTCGATCGACTACAAGGCACTCGGCAGGAAGCTCGAGCTGCGCACCGGAACACTGACGCCGATTATCGAGAAGCTCGAGACCCGCGGGCTCGTCCGGCGGACTCGCGATCCCGAAGACAGCCGCAAGACCGCGGTCGTGCTCACCGAGGCGGGCGGCGCGCTCAAGGTCCGGGCGCTCGAGCTCCTCCACACCCTCGACGAGTCGACCGAGTTCAACGCTGATCAATACGCCGAGTATGCGCGCGTACTCGACGACCTCGCCGATGCGCTCTCACGAATCGAACACCGCGCCGCGTGCTGTCGCTGGAACAAGGAGTAGCACCCATGATTCTCTTGTACATCGTACTCGGCTTCGTCGCCCTCGTGGCCGCGTACATCGTGGTCCGGAACAATCGGGCGCCCGAGCTCGGCGTGGCCGACGGTCGGCTCACGCCGCTTCCGGCGACGCCGAACGCCGTCTCCACCCAAACCGACGATCTCGCACGCCGCATTGAGCCGCTCCCGTTCGCGGGCGACCTCAGCGCGAGCAAGGAGCGGGTGCTCGAGGCCGTGAACGCCTACGGTCACGGCGTGGTCGTCGCGAATGAGCCGAACTACCTCAGGATCGTGTTCACCACGCCCGGCATGCGGTTCAAGGACGACGCGGAGTTCTCCTTCGACGAGCAGACGCGGACGATCCACTACCGCAGCTCGTCTCGCGTGGGGGCATCCGACATGGGCCTCAACCGACGGCGGTACGAGGAGTTCCGCGCTCGGTACGTCGGCGATTCGGACGACGCATGAGCACGCGAACGACCAAGGCGCTCGAGATCTTCCAGCCTTATCCGGACGCTCCGCTCGGCAACTGCGCCGAAGCGATCTTCCGTGCCTTTGAGCCGGATGAGGCCGCGCGACCGCCGGACCAGCGAGCGTACCGTCGGCTTGCCAAGGGCAAGGCTCCCGGCGGCGTGTGCGGCGCGTACTACGCCGGCCGGGACGTCCTCTCCCGGGCGCGGCCCGAGCTGGTGGAGGACTTCGAGGAGGCGGTCCCGCCCGGCGAGTAGTCGAGAAGCCGTATGATCGCGCCGGGGAATGCTCTTCGCCGCGGCGCCCGAGTCTCAGCAGGAACTCGCCGAATACTGGCCGACCACCGATTGGCAAGCGGCTCCCGCGGAGGCGGCCGGCATGAGTCCGCGACGACTCCAAGCTGCCGTGGCTGCGATCGAGAACGGAGGATATGGGATCGACGGTCTCCTCGTCATCAGGCACGGGTACATCGTCACGGAGTACTACCGCGGCGGCTTCAGGCCGCACGATCTCCACCCCGTGCACTCGTGCACGAAGAGCGTCGTTGGTGCCTGCGTTGGGATCGCGATCGAAGACGGATCGATCAGTGGAGTGAACGAGCGCCTGATCGACCTCTTCCCCAGCCGTTTCCCTGACCCCACTTCGGGCGGCGACGGCACCGCCGCGGCCGTGAGGTTGGAGCACCTGCTGACCATGACGACCGGACTGCGTAGCCGGGACTCGTATCTCTACCGATGGGACGGGCTCATCAGGATGGGGCAGACCGAGCGTACGATCTGATCGTCGTGTTCGTCAGCGATCTCCCCGAATCCCAGTTCTTCCTGCCGTACGAGATCTACACCTCGTACCTGCTCCCGGCAGACTGAGGAGCTCACAAAGAAAAGCCGGACGACCCGTCCGAGAACGGGCCGCCCGGCAGGAGAGAGGAGAGGGAGACTCAGTCTCCGTTGGGGAGAATCACACGGTCGATCACATGGATCACACCGTTGCTTGCCTGGACGTCCGTGATGATGACTTGCGCCTCGTTGACGAAGACGCTGCCGTCCGAGACTGAGATCGCGATGGATTGCCCCTGGACGGTCGTCGCCGACTCGAGGTTGACCACGTCCTCCGCGTAGACTTCCCCGGCTACCACGTGGTAGAGCAGGACGTCGCTGAGCGTGGGGATGTCCCCGAGAAGCGACTGAATCGTACCGGCCGGGAGCGCGGCGAATGCTTCGTCCGTGGGAGCGAAGACCG
>JBKHII010000127.1:0-2716 GCA_046538735.1 Spirochaetales bacterium | reverse complement strand
ATGAACGTGAGACCCCCGGTCACGATCGGGAAGTAGCGGTTGAAGTTGTAGACGAAGCCGTTCCGAGCGACCTCGATCGTGTCCCCCGGGCCGATGATCGCATCGTCCGAACGGGGTGTTCCGTCCGCCGACCGAACGGTGTACGACCCGTCGGCACTCACCTCGGTATCCACCCCACCCGCCTGCAGGATGTAGTAGTTCGCGCGTCGCTCGCCGAAGATCTCGTACGGACCGGGAGCGTTCACGGCTCCCGTCACGAGGACGAATGCGCCGTCCGGCGTCAGCTCCTCCTCCGTGGATGGAACATGGACCGTGTAGTCCGGGAGAATTCCGGAGCCGAAGGGCAACTCCTCGCCCTCGCCGTCGTAGATCTGCACGCTGTTGCGGACGGACGCGAACGCGTGTGCTCCCGCACCGGCAAGCCGCACGTAGTAGGAGAAGTCGCGAGACGGTTCGTAGACATACGCACCGGGGTCGGGTACGTCACCGGACACGATGACGAAACGATCCTCCCGCGGCGGTACGTGCACCGTGAACCCCGGCTGGATCCGCGTATCGCGGGGCAGCTCCTCGCCGTTGCCGTCCAGCACGCGAACGACGCCCCGGAGGTCGTCGAACGCGTCCGAACCGGTACCGGCGAGGTTGAGATAGTAGGCAAAGTCCTCGAACGGATTGTACGGATAGCGCCCGGGACTAGTAACGTCGCCCGAAACGATGACGAACGGCTGGTCGATGGGGATCACGATTCGATCGAACGGCCGGAGCTCGTAGTCGGCGTACTCGCTCTGCCGGTAGAGCACCTGACGCATGTCGATTCTCGTGGCCTCCGCCGCACCCTGGCGAATCACGTAGCCACGCTCGATGTCCGCGAAGGGCGAGATCCTGTCCTGCATGTCGATCAGGAGATTGTAGAGGGTGTCGCCGGCAGTGAGCGGCTGCGTCACGCGGTTGTAGACCGGAAGGGCGGAATCGGCATCCTCGTGCGGCTCGACCGAGAACTCGATGTCGATCGCGCCCTCAACGTAAACAACGGGCTGCGGGACCACCCTCGGCGGCACGATCAGCCGATCGCCGTTGCGAAAGGAAAACTCCTCTGCGTCCGACGGCGAGCCCACGGTGAGCTGCGTGACGCCCGAATCGGTCTGCCGCTCTACGACGAGTCGACGGGTGTCCGCACTGGGAGTGAACCCTTGGAAGAATCGCTCCAGCTCCGGCAGCCCCTCGTTGCTCATGAGCTCGTAGCTCCCGGGCGCGTAGACCTCGCCGCTCACCTGGACCGTCAGGTCCTGTCTTCGGAATGTAACAGTGTCGCCCGGGCGCAAAAGCGGATCCTCCGCCGTCTCGCCGAGGTACATCGCACGGAAGACGTCGTAGGTCTGCGCCGTGCCGTCCGCCGAACGGACCCGGACTTCCCGCAACGATGTCGCCGATCCGATAGTGCCGTCGAGCAGATCACTCAGGTGCGAGAGACCCCAAGCCGACACCCGGCGCGATTGAGGTATCGAACCCGAGAGGGTAACCTGAAAAACGCCGACCGACGTGATGCTGAGCGAGGGAAAGCCGCGAGGGTACGCGTTCGCCACGATCTGTTCGATCTCGCTCTTCAGCTCGGTGAACTGCTTGTCACGGGCATCCACCTCGCCGAAGACACCCAAGTAGAGATCGTAATCGCTCTGCACCATGACCGGCGTCGTGATCGTCTCCACTCCTTGAAGAAAGGTAAGCTGATAGACGTCACCCGGAGTCACCGGGTAGTCGGGATTGGAGACGGCGAGCTGAAGTCGTTCGTCCACTGCGGCGCCGGCGGGTGCCGCCCCTTCGGGGCCGCCTTCGCCGGACGGCAGCGGTTGCGCAACCGCGACGACCGGGAGAAGGAGTGCCGCGAGCGTCCAGAGGAACCGGACGCGGACCGTTGCTGTGTTCGGGAGTATCCTCATGCCTGCTCCTGCCTGAGAAGCTTCATCTTCTCCGGATCCCGCATGATCTTTCCGAGGCCGTAGATCACGAGCGCGAGGACGACGCTCCCGAAAAACGCGCCCAATGTGACTGAGATGACCATCTGTCCGCGTGAAGGACCCGATTTCTCTTCCGGCACCTCGACCGGCTCCAACACGGTGAACGCCGGGTCGGTATCTGCGGTCAGCTTCGCGACTTCGTACTGCTCGGTGAGCGCCTCGTAGATGCGCCCCTGGATTTCGAGGTCCATCTGAAGCCGGGTGTATTCGGCCGCGAGCGCGGGGAGCTCCTCTCTCGGCGGAAGCAGATCGTTACCTCCGGTGTAGCCCCCTTCAATCCGGTCCATCAGATTGAGCACGTTCTGCCGCTGGGCACGGAGCGAAGCGAGCTCGGGATCGTCCTCGATTCGCGATACTTCCTCAAGGTTGCTGATCTGGAGATCGAGCTGGACGAGCTGGGCTTGCAACCCCGCGATCAGGTCCGATTGGGTCTGGGCGATCTCTTCGACCCGAAGCACGCCGTACCTCTGCTGGAACCCCTCGATCTCGCCCTCGATCTCGCCGATCCGATTCTCGACCTCCGCGAGCTTCTCCTCCATCGTCTGCACCGCCACGAGACGGTCGGAACCGCCGCGAGCGGCGAACCAGGCGAAGAGCTCCTCGACCATGGAATCCACGACCTGAGCCGCGTACTCGGGCTCGATGTCTTCGTACGCGACGCGCAGAATGCCGGTTCGCGAATCGTAGTCGAACGACGCGTT
>JBKHII010000021.1:0-39587 GCA_046538735.1 Spirochaetales bacterium | reverse complement strand
TCGAGTGAGCGCGGGCGCGGCGCTCCCGCCGAGGAGTCCCGCGTCGGCCTACAATCCCAGAATGAGCCTCGCGATCTGGAAGTAGATCGTGAGGCCGGCCACGTCGATGATCGTGGCCATGAGCGGCCCGGCCATGACGGTCGGGTCGGCGCCCAGGCGGTCGATCAGCAGCGGGGCGAGCGCGCCCACGAGCGACGAGAAGAGGACCACGAAGACGAGCGACGCGCCCACCGCGATCGCCGGGAGGATCTCGATGCCCGGCGGCAGGAAGATGCCGCGGCCGAGGATGACGAGGCCGAGGACGATGCCCATCAGGATGCCAACGGCGAGCTCCTTGAGGAGTACGCGGCCGAGATCGCGGTAGTGGATCTCGCCGGTCGCGAGACCGCGGATCATGAGCGTGGAGCTCTGCGTGCCCGAGTTGCCCCCGGTCTGCGTGATCACCGGCACGAACCAGATGAGGAAGGTCGCCGCGAGCGTGATCGGCTCAAAGAGGCTGAGGACGTTCGTCGTGATCGTGCCGGCGAGCAGCAGGATGATCAGCCACGGGATGCGTTTTCGGATGAGCTTCCAGATCGACGATTCCACGTAGCGCTCGGTGGAGCCTTCCATGGCGCCCATCTTGTAGACGTCCTCGGTCTGCTCTTCGCGGATGACGTCGATCACGTCGTCGAAGGTGATGATGCCGAGCAGACGGTTGAAGCCGTCCACGACCGGCATGGCGATGAGATCGTTCGCGTCCAGGATCCGGGCGGCTTCCTCCTGGTCTATGTCGTCGCGGACGCTGACCACGTCACGCGCCATGATCTCGTCCAGCGGCCGGTCGTCGTCCGTGAAGAGCAGATCTCTCAAGCTGACGACGCCCACGAGCCGCTTGAGCTGATCGACCACGTAGATGTAGTAGACGGTCTCCACGTCCCGGCCGGTCCGCCGGATGAAGGCGATCGTCTGGCCTACGGTGATGCTCGGTCTGACCGCGACGTAGCGGGGCGTCATCAGGCCCGCCGCGTCGTCCTCGTCGAAGCGGAGGAGGAACTGCGTCTCCTGCTTCGCCTCCGGGCTGAGGTTGTTCCAGAGCGCCTCGCGCGCCTCCGGCGTGACCGCCTGGATGACGTCCACGAGGTCGTCGGGATCCATCTCGTCGAAGATCGCGCGCACGTTGTCGATCGGCAGCCGTCCGATGAGCCACTCCTGCTGCGGTTCGCTCAGATTGCTCACGAGGTCGACCTTGCGCTCGAGGTCGAGCAGCAGGAAGGCGCGTACCGACTGCTCGTCGTCCAGCGCGTAGTAGAGATCGAGCAGGTCGTGGTCGCCCAGGTCGTTGAGCTGGGAGCGCAGCTCGGCGTCCGTGAGATCGTCGAAGGAGTTCGAGAGAAGTTCAACCGTTCCGCTGCTCATAGTCTCCCCAATCGCCCACGAAGAGCACCTCTCGTTCGAGCTCGAATCCGAGCTCGCGCTTCACTTCGGTCTGCACGTGCTCGATGACCGCACGGATGTCCGTCGCCGACGCGTTCTCCGCGTTCACGACGATGTTCGCGTGGAGGTCGGAGACCTTCGCTCCGCCCACTCGATAGCCGCGCAGACCGAGTCCGTCGATGATTGCGCCGCTCGGTCGGCCGAAGGCGCGGTCGTTCTTGAAGACGCTCCCGGCGCACGGCGCGGCGAAGTGTCCCTTTGCGCGCCGGTCGGCCTCGTGCTCGCGCATCGCGGCCCAGAGCTCCTGCCGGTCGCCCAGGCGGAGCGAGAACGCCACCGAAGTCATGACGGCGGCGTGGGACATGAACGGAGATCGCTTGTACCCGAAGTCCTCGGCTCGCGGCGTGTAGACGGAGAGCCGACCGTCGGCATCCACGTACTCGACCGATGAGAGCACTTCGGAGATCTCGCCGCCGTAGCAGCGGGCGTTCATCCAGACCGCGCCGCCCACGCTTCCCGGCATCGCGTAGATGAAGTCGAGCCCGCCGAGCCCGTGGTCGGCGGCGACGGAGGAGGCGTCGCTGATCGGGAGCCCGGCCCCGACCGTGAGCGTGGTTCCCTCCACGGCCGCGCCGGCGAGCGATGTCGTGTCGATGACGAGGCCCCGAACGCCGGAGTCCGCGACGAGGATGTTCGAGCCGCCGCCGAGGACGAACCACGGAATACGGTCTTCCTTGGCAGCGCGCAGCAGCGACGCGAGGTCGGCCGCGTGGAGCGGTCGCGCGTAGAGATCGGCCGGTCCGCCCACGCGGAAGGTCGTGTGAGGCGCGAGTGGTTCGTTCTGCCGAAGCTCACCGTGAATATTGATCTTTTGCGTCCACTCTTTTAGCCTTAGCACAGGTCGAGCATACTATAACGGCTCGGCTCAATCCATTGAGGGCGTGCATGGGCTCGGTGAGGGTATGGGACTGAAGCTGTATAACACGTTGGGCAGGAAGCTCGAGGAGTTCGTTCCGATTCGTGAGGGACACGTCGGGCTCTACTGCTGTGGTCCCACGGTCTACAACTACGCCCACATCGGGAACCTGCGGACCTACGTCTTCGAAGACGTGCTGCGCCGCGTGCTCGAGCGTAACGGCTACGAGGTGAAGCACGTCATGAACATCACGGACGTGGGGCACCTCACCGACGACGCGGACGAGGGCGAGGACAAGATGCTCGTGGGCGCACGTCAGCGCGGCATGACCGTCTGGGACGTCGCCGATCACTTCACGAAGGCGTTCTTCGCCGATATCGAGCGACTCAACGTGAAGATGCCCACCGTCGCCTGCAAGGCGACCGATCACATCCCGGAGATGCAGGCGCTCGTGAAGCGACTCGAAGAGCGTGGGCTGACCTATCGGGCCGGCGGCAACGTGTACTTCAGCATCGACGAGTTTCCCGGCTACGGCGAGCTCGCGCTGCTGGACCGTCAGGAGCTCAAGGCCGGGGCGCGCATCGAGGTCGATTCCGCGAAACGCAACCCGCACGACTTCGTCCTCTGGTTCACGCAGAGCAAGTTCGAGCATCAGGCCATGCAGTGGGACTCTCCGTGGGGGCGCGGCTATCCGGGCTGGCACCTCGAGTGCTCGGCGATGAGCATGAAGTACCTGGGCGAGCACTTCGACATCCACACCGGCGGCGTGGATCATATCAACGTGCACCACACGAACGAGATCGCGCAATCGGAGGGCGCGACCGGCAAGAAGTGGGTCAACTACTGGCTTCACGGCGAGTTCTTGATCCTGCCGAGCGGTCGCATGGGCAAGTCCAAGGGGAATATGCTCACGCTTTCCGCTCTCGAAGAGGAGGGATACGACCCGCTCGACTACCGGTACTTCCTCTACAGCGCGCACTATCGCACGCAACTCTCCTTCAGTGCGGAGGCGATGGACGCCGCGAAGACGGCACGCGCCTCGCTCACCGCTCAGCTTCGCGATCTCGCGGATGCGGCTCCGGACGGGCTTGCCGGTGCGGCGGGAATCGCCCCGGAGCGATCCGGGGGTGAGGTGCAGGCTGCGGATCTCGGTCCGGCCGCGCTGCAGGCGTTGGGGGAGATCGACGATGCGTTCAACGACGACCTGAACGCGCCGCGCGCGCTCGGGATGCTCCGCGCCTTCCTGAAGCGAACGGAGGTTCCGGCCGCCGAGCGGCTTGCCGTCGCGCTCGACGCAGACGAGGTGTTCGGTCTGAAGATGCGCGAGTCGATCGAGGCGCGCGAGGAGCTCGCTCCCGAGCTCGCGGCGATGATCGCCGAGCGGGAACGGGCGCGCGCCGCCAGGGACTTCGCGCGCGCGGATGAGCTCCGCGACAGGCTCCGCGAGAACGGGGTGACCATCGAGGACACTCCGAACGGCACAAAGTGGAAGCGGGGATAGTGTAACCCCACGGGTGAATGGGTTGTTTCGTCTATGCAGTGGTCTTCTCGATCCGACATCTTCAAACGCGTCTACGACCACGTGTACCCCATCCTGCTCCGGGTTGCATACCGCATTACCGGGCGGGAGGATGTGGCCGAGGAGCTCTGCCAGGAAGCGTTCATCCGCTATTACGAGCGCGTGGACACCTTCCCCGATGACGACCAGGCGAAGTACTGGCTCATCAGGGTTGCGAAGAACCTTGCGCTCAACAGCGCGAAGCGCTCCGGTCGCGAGCACCGGGCTTACGAGCGGGTCTACCACGAGCCGCAGCAGGCGCCGCGGTCGGGAGAAGAGGAACTGATTCGGCGGGAGTCGGAGCAGGAGGTCCAGCGGGCCCTGCAACAGCTCCCGGAGAAAATGAGGACCGTGTTGGTACTGAAGGAGTACGGTCAGCTGAACTACCGAGAGATTGGTGCGATTCTTGGAATCACCGAGGGCAACGTGAAGGTCCGGGTGTTTCGCGCGCGTGAGCGGCTGCTCGAGCTGCTCAGGGGGGACGAAGCGAATGCGTCCTGATCGAATGATTCTGTCCGCCTACCTGGACGGCGAGGTTCCCGAGCGTTTCGTGCCGGAGATCGAAGAGGCGATCGAGCACGATCCTGCCGTTCGCGCCGAGTACGACGAGCTGCGCCGGCTTCGGTCGAGACTCGATGAGCCCACGCCGCTCGACGAGACGGCGAGCTCGCGGCGAAGCTGGGCGGCCATTCGGGAGCGCATCGAACACCCCGCTCGCAAGCCCGATGTCTGGCATCGGCGGGTGAGCATCTCGCTCCCGGCGCTGGCCGCCGTCGCGACGGTCGTCCTTGCTCTGATCGGCGCCTTCGTCTGGTCACTGCTGCCGACGCACTCCTCCGCGGACGAGTACGTGGCGCGTGCCAACGACGTGGAAGTGACAATTCGCGTTGATGCTGCTGAGATGGAGCACGTGCTCCAGTGGCTCGTGGACCGAGACATGCTGAGCGAAGTGAGTATCCAGCTACCCGAGCAGCACTTCCAGATCGTGGGCGAACCCGTCTTCGTGAAGCCGGCCGGTTATTCGAGCGAGGTGGTGCAATGAGACGAGCTCGTCCGATCGTCGGACTGCTCATGGCTCTCACCGCGACCGCCGCGGGAGCGGTCGACCTGGACGACGTCCTCCAGGCCTTGCTCGACGAGGCGCTCACCGTGAACATCACCGCGCGGGTGACGCAGGACGGCGAAGAGACCGTGCAGAGCTACGAGCTCACGCGGGTCACGGTTTCCGGTCGCGCCGTACGTCTCCGCCTTGAAGGCGGCAACATCACGGTCATAGCCGAATTCACGCCGTACGAGAACGAGGACGGCATCCTCCTCGTTGCCGAGGGGCAGATACTCCTCCGCACGGAGGAAGACGAAGAGGTGCGCTACGTGACCTCGATGCGCAGCGTGCCGCTCGCCGCAGGCGAGCGGGTCGTGTTCTATCCGTTGGGCAGATCGGCGTTTGACATGGATCTTGAAAACCAGCACAGTGAGCCCCTGAACCTCGAGCTCGAGGTAGAAGTGCTTCCATACGAAGCCGAACAAGGATAGCTCCGTCGGATGCCTGATACAGCGAATCGCACCGGTCTCATTCCAGTTGCAGTCGTAGCCGTCGCACTCGTCGTACTGGTCGTCCTGGTCCTGATCGTGGGGCGAGACCCGATCGTCCGCGATCTCGAGCCGCGCGTTGCCGAAACGGGTGAGGAAGTAACGCTACGCGGCGAGCACTTCGGGGAGTCGATCGGCGACCTCGTCTTCGGCGGTCGCGAGCTGCCCACCTCCAGTATCGTGAGCTGGACGAGCGGCGAAATCCGGTTCCGTCTGCCCGCGGACTCCGACTCCGGTCTTCTCTACGTTCAAACCGATCGTGGTCGCAGCGACGGTACGCTGCTCCAGGTGGCGTCGACCATTCCTCGGACGACCTTCGCAGGAGAGCGCCCGGGTGCGCCGCTGGTGAACGCAATCGACTCCGCTGAGGCACAGATCGGCGGGCTCGTCACGCTCGAGGGAGAGAACTTCGGCACGACGCGACGCGACTCGCGTGTCGTCTTCGCCATGTCGGGTGACGCGCCGTGCTCGTCGTGCAGCCGCGAGATCGCCTACGTTTCGTGGAGCGACTCGAGCATTACGGTCCGCGTTCCTTCGGGAGCCGTGTCCGGTTTCGTTGCGATCGAGACTCGGTGGGGGACGAGCAATCCCATCCGCGTCTCCATCAATCGGCCCGCGGGCTCGCTGGTCGCCGAGCGACCCGTGGAGATCGCGGTGCGCTACGGCGCTCGGCTCCACTCGGTCGAGGTCGCCGAACCGGCGGACACGGCGCCCTTCCAACCGGGGCAACGCGATATTGCGCTGCGCCTTCCCTCGCCACCCGTCACCCTGGCGCAGCGCGCCGTTCGTGCGCTCAACGACGAGCCGAGTGAGCTGCGTTTTGAGCAGATCGACGGTTCATTCGAGCGGGAGGTCGTGCGAACGATGATTCTCGACCGGTATGCGTTGCGTGCCGATCTCGATCCGGCTCGAATGGCGACCGGTTACGAGCGCGAAAGCGGCTTCTTCGCGTACTACACCCGTCCTCTGCCCGACCTCCCGGTCGATTCTCCCCGAGTGAACGACATCGCCGTCCGGCTCCGCAGCGGGCGCGCGGCTCCGTACCGAATCGCCGAGGCTGCCTACGAGGCGACTCTCGACACGCTCACGTACGCGTTGGGCAGAGGCGATCACTCCGTGCTCGCGGGACTCGAGTCCGGCTATGGCGACGATTATACGTACGCGATGCTGTTCGTCTCTTTGCTGCGAGCCGCAGAGGTTCCGTCGCGGCCTGTCGGCGGTGTCCTCGTTACGGACGACAACCTCGCATACTCCCATTTCTGGGCCGAGTTCTTCGTGACCGGAGTCGGATGGATCCCGGTTGATCCGTCGCTGGGGGACGGAGCGTTTCCCGCGCGGTTCCCGGTTCCGGACGACCCTCGGTCGTTCTACTTCGGGAACCTGGACAACCGCCGGATTTCGTTCCAGCGCGGATGCGACGTCTGTGAACCCACGTTCCTCGACGGGCCGGTCGCGTTCCCGGACGATCCCTACACGCAGCAGCGTACCTACGCCGTGGGCGGTTCGCTCGTGAGCGCATTCACGCTCGACTGGTACCGACCGCGCGTGTTCGGCAGATTCGGCTCCGATTGACAGCTCGTTGGGCTTCTCCTATGCTGCAGAAGCGAAAGGAAGCCGATGTCGAATCTGAAAACGACCGATCCCGATATCTTCCAGGTCATCCAGCAGGAAGAAACTCGCCAGCGCGGGAAGATCGAGCTCATTGCGAGCGAGAACTTCGTGAGCCGCGCCGTGCTCGAGGCAGCCGGTACCGTTCTGACCAACAAGTACGCAGAGGGGTACCCGGGAAGACGGTACTACGGCGGTTGTGAAGTCGTCGACATTGCCGAGAACCTCGCACGCGACCGCGCGAACGAGCTATTCGGAAGCGAGCACGCGAACGTCCAGCCGCACTCCGGCAGCAACGCCAACATGGCGGTCTACATGACCGTCCTCAAGCCCGGCGACACGATTCTCGGCATGGATCTCGCGCACGGTGGCCACCTCACGCACGGCAGTCCGGCCAACTTCTCCGGACGGCTGTACAACTTCGTGCACTACGGCGTGGATCGGGAGAGCGAGGTTCTCGACTACGATCAGATCGCCGCAGATGCGCGCAGGCATAGACCGAAGCTCATCGTCGCCGGCGCCTCTGCGTACTCGCAGGTCATCGATTTCGCGCGATTCCGTGCCATCGCAGACGAGGTCGGCGCCTTCCTCATGGTCGATATGGCCCACATTGCGGGCCTCGTTGCCGCCGGGGAGCATCCTTCGCCGGTTCCGCACGCCCACTTCGTCACGACGACCACGCACAAGACGCTCCGCGGGCCGCGTGGCGGGATGGTGCTCATCGGTTCGGACGCCGAGAACACGCTCGGTGCGGTGGCCCCGAAATCGGGACGAACCCGAATGTGGTCGGAGCTGCTCGACTCCGCGGTCATGCCGGGAGTGCAGGGCGGGCCGCTCATGCACATCATCGCGGCGAAGGCCGTCTGTTTCCGCGAGGCGCTTCAGCCCGGATTCAGGGAGTACCAGCGGAGGATACGGGCGAACGCCAAGGAGCTCGCGACCGCGTTGGCCGAGGGAGGCGCGCGGATCGTCTCCGGACGTACGGAGAACCACCTCATGCTCGTGGACGTCACCGGTTTCAACCTCACGGGCAAGCAGGCCGAGACGATGCTCGACGAGGCGAGTATTACCGTCAACAAGAACGCAATCCCCTATGACACAAGGAGTCCACTCGTGACGAGCGGTGTCCGGATCGGCACCCCTGCGGTCACGACCCGAGGGATGGGAGAGTCGGAGATGCGCCGGATCGCCGAGCTCATTCTTGAAGTTTTGGGCTCGCACGGCCGACAAGAGGTAATAGAGTCGGTGGCGTCGCGCGTGTCCGAATTGTGCTCAGGCTTTCCGCCGGCACGGGGCCTGGACTGATCGTTCCCGGCTCGACTTGCCGGTTCGGCCGGCGGACGAGGGGGGAGTGTGCTTCGATTGACAAACCAAAATACCGGCCCGTATACTGACGTGGAAATGTGCGACCGTCGGGATTGTGCATGAGTGCTCCACTCCAGCTCTCGATCGTCAACTTCACCAAAGGCGCGTACATCATCGTCGAGGGGAAGGCTCACGCCGATCACTTCTTCATTATCCGAAGCGGGAAAGTACGCATCAGCAAGGAAGTTGAGGTCGTTGAGGAGGAGGGTGGCAACATCCTCGGACCCGGAGACTTCTTCGGCGTCGTCTCAACCATGTCCTCGCACAGCCACATCGAAACCGCCCAGGCCGTGACGGACGTCAGCCTGATCTCCGTGCATCGCGAGCAATACGGCATGCTCATCGAGCGCAACACGCCGGTGGCGATGAAAATCATCGAGAGCTTCTCGCGGCGCACCCGCTATCTGGACGCCGCTCTGGCCCGACTGACCCTGAAGAGCAATGCGAACGAGGGCGACATATCGCACCTGTTCGGAGTCGCCGAGTACTACGCGCGGCAGAGCCAGTACAATCAGGCGTACTACGCGTACTATCAGTACCTGAAGCACTGCCCAAACGGCGAGCACGTGGTGACCGCGCGAGAGCGTCTGGCGAAGATCAAGCCGTACGCGAAGGCCGTCTACCTGGACGGAGACGAAAACGTATTCACGCGCGCCTATCCGAAAGACACGATGGTCTTCAGCGAGAACATGCCCGGCAAGGAGATGTACATCATCCAGAAGGGCAGTGTGAAGATCACGAAAATCGTCAACGACAGCGAAGTCCTCCTGGCGGTCCTGCGTCAAGGTGATATGTTCGGCGAGATGTCACTCATAGAAAGCAAGCCGCGCTCAGCCTCCGCCATTGCCTTCGAGGATGCCGTGCTCCTCGCCGTGAACAAAGAGAACTTCGCGCGCATGGTTCAGACTCAGCCCCAGATCATCGCCCGGCTCACCACGACGCTCGCCGAGCGCATCTGGTTCATCTACAAACAGCTTGCGAACACGTTGCTGACGAACGAGGTCGGACGGATGTACGACGCGCTCCTCATCCAACTCGAGCGAGCGCGCATACCCATTCGCTCCGGCGAGCCGTACACCTTCGAATTCGGCATCAAGGAACTCATCAACATGGTCGGTCTTCCGATTTCCGAGGGAAACCAGGTCGTTCGCGATCTGCTCAAGAACTCCAAGATCAAGGCGGTCGAGAGCAAGATCTACACTTCCGACATGGAGGAGATCGAGAAGCAGGCCAAGTACTACCGCAAGATGGAGCGGATCGAGAAGTCGCGTCGCGAACAGCGACGTATCGGTTAGGTATGCTGTTTCTCCTCGGCGAGGCGCTCGAGTCGTTCTACGGCCCATTTCGGCTGTTCAGCTCGCGCCTCTTCCTTATCGTAGCAGGCACCGTCTCAAGTTTCGTCGTCACCTTCCTCGTGCTGCCTCGGATGTTCGACCGGTTGCCGTCCGATCGCGGACGCACCTTTGCCGTGGACGGCCATGTGGCCAAGGGCAAGCCGACCGGAGCAGGCGTCGTGTTCATCAGCGTTTTCGCCGTTGTCGCCGTACTCGTGGTGCCGTGGGGGTGGCGTCAGCTTGCCGTGATTGCGCTCACGTTCAGCGCGATGCTGACGGGCTACCTGGACGACCGAAGCTCGAATCCGTGGAGCGAGTATCTCAAGGGAGCGCTCGATCTCGGCATCGCCCTGGCGGCGGCGTTTCTCCTCTACGGCGGACCGCAGCACGTCGTCTGGCTTCCGTTCACCTCGGCGCAGCTCGAGGTCAGCATTTACGTTTTCGTCCCGATCGCCACCTTGCTCATCTGGGTAAGCATCAACAGCACGAACTGTACGGACGGCGTGGACGGGCTCTCGAGCACGCTCGTGCTGTTCGCGCTCGTCAGCCTTGGAGCGTTCCTCTATCTCGTGGTGGGCGTCACCGAGCTTGCGGATTACTTCCTCGTGCCGTTCTATCCCGGATCCGACCGATGGGCGATCCTGATCTTCACGCTCGTGGGCAGTCTCGCCGCGTATCTCTGGTACAACGCGCATCCCTCGGTTGTCCTGATGGGCGACGCCGGCTCCCGGGCGCTCGGCTTCGTGATCGGCGTCGCGATCATCGTGACGGGCAACCCGTTCATGATCCTGCTCGCGGCGACCGTCATTCTCGTGAACGGTGGCACCGGACTCCTGAAGGTAGCGCTCCTGCGATTCGCGCGCGTGCGGGTCCTGCACACGGTTCGCTTTCCCCTGCACGACCACTTCCGGCACACGCAGAACTGGTCCAACTCGCAGGTACTCATTCGCTTCGCGCTGATTCAGATCCTGATCACGATTCTGCTCTTCGGAATCTTCATCAAGGTTCGTTGAGACAGGTGAGGAACGATCGGGGGGCGTTCGCCGTCGCGCGAGCCTGATCCCCGCGATCGCGATTCCCGGTCGTGGCGCACTACCGTTCCTGGCCGTAGTAGGCGTTCGGGCCGTGCTTGCGCTCGAAGTGCTTGTTCTGGAGACGATCCGGGATTGCCGGAGGAGTCGCGGTGATCGCATAGGTGTACGAGGCAATCCGCGCGACCGCTTCGAGCACGATCGCGTTCTTCACCGCTTCATCAGCATCTTTCCCCCACGCGAACGGCCCGTGATGCGGTAGCAGCACCGCGGGCACGTGGAGCGGGTCGATTCCGTTGTCCGTGAAGTAGTCTGCGATGATGTCGCCCGTTGCCGTCTCGTATCCGGCCTCGATCTCGGCCTGAGTCGGATGGCGAGTGACCGGGACCGGGCCCGCGAAGTGATCGGCGTGCGTGGTGCCCATGCACGGAATCGGCGTTCCGGCCTGGGCGAACGCGGTGGCGTAGAACGAGTGCGTGTGCACGACGCCGCCAACGCCGGGAAACGCTTCGAAGATGCGACGGTGCGTTGCGGTATCCGATGACGGGCGGTGCCGTCCCCAGACGACCTCGCCGGTCTCAATGCTCACGACGACGATAGCCTCCGGCGAGAGCTCGTCGTACTCGACCCCGCTCGGCTTGATCGCGAACACTCCTTTCTCGTGATCCGCGGCGCTCGCGTTTCCCCACGTCAGGACGACGAGCCCGGCGTCTCGCACCGCGGCATTGGCGTGATATGCTTGTTCCCTGAGAGTCCTGTAGTCGTCTTCCATTGTGCCTCCGCGTCGCGAACCTTCGCGATCGAAGGCTATTGTACCCGGTCACGGCCGAATCGAGAACCGTCAACGTTGACGCGCCGGTAGACAGCCTCCGGTTCGTTCGGTAGCTTCTCACTCATCCCAAGGAGCCGGGAGGCATCATGCAGGCAGTGGAGCTCGCCAAGAGCTTTGATCCAAACGAGTTCGAGGATCGCATCTACGAGATGTGGCAGAGCGGCGGATACTTCTCACCGCGAGGCGAGGGCAAACCCTTCGTTGTCGTCATGCCTCCGCCGAACGTCACCGGAGTGCTCCACCTTGGCCACGGACTCAACAACAGCCTCCAGGACCTCGTCGTACGCTACTACCGGATGCAAGGCCGACCGACGCTCTGGGTACCGGGTACCGATCACGCCGGAATCGCTACGCAGCAGGTGGTCGAGCGCAAGCTTCGCGAGGAAGGAACGTCTCGGCGCGAGATCGGGCGGGAACGGTTCCTCGAGCGCACGTGGGAGGTGAAGAAGAACCACCACCGTGTGATCACGAAACAGTTGAAGAAGATCGGCGCGAGCTGCGACTGGAGCCGCGAGCGGTTCACGATGGACGACGGCCTCTCTCGCGCGGTTCGTCACGTCTTCGTGTCGCTCTACGAAGAGGGACTCGTCTACCGCGGCCTCTACATGGTGAACTGGTCTGTCGGCGCGCAGACCGCGTTGAGCGACGACGAGGTCGAGT
This sequence comes from Spirochaetales bacterium, assembly GCA_046538735.1. Lineage (GTDB taxonomy): Bacteria > Spirochaetota > Spirochaetia > DSM-27196 > SLST01 > SLST01. The sequence continues at coordinate 27,277 of JBKHII010000021.1, read as the reverse complement.
TCAAGGAGGTCCGTGGCCGGCTGACGCACATCGAGTACCCGCTCGAAGACGGATCGGGTTCGGTGCAGGTGGCCACCACGAGACCGGAGACGATGCTCGGCGATACCGCCGTCGCGGTTCACCCGGACGACGAGCGCTATCAGGGGCTCGTGGGCAAGCTCGTTCGACTCCCGCTCACCGACCGGCTCATTCCGGTTGTTGCGGACGCCTACGTGGATCGCGAGTTCGGGACCGGCGCCGTGAAGATAACGCCGGCGCACGATCCGAACGACTACGAGATCGGTCGCAGGCACGAGCTCGAGATGATCTCCATCCTGAACAAAGACGGCACACTCAACGAGAACGTGCCCGAGGCGTACCGCGGTATGAACGTGCCCGAAGCTCGTAAGGCCGTGGTCGCCGATCTGAAGGTCGCCGGCGCCTTCGTCCGCGACGAGGAGCATGTTCATCAGATCGGGCACTGCTATCGGACCGGCGTGCCGATCGAGCCGCTGCTGTCCGACCAGTGGTTCGTTCGGATGAAACCGCTCGGGGAGAAGGCGCTCGCCACGTGGGAGCAGGGAAACATCCTGTTCTATCCGCGGCGATGGGAGAACACGTACACCTCGTGGCTCACCAACATCCGCGACTGGTGCATCAGTCGGCAGCTCTGGTGGGGTCACCGGATCCCCGTCTGGTACAACGACGATACCGGCGAGGTCAGGTGCCTGCGCGAGGATCCCCCGGCAGAGGAGCTCGTTGAGAACGGCGGGCCGTGGCGTCAGGATCCCGACGTGCTGGACACGTGGTTCTCGAGCTGGCTGTGGCCGTTCAGCGTGATGGGGTGGCCCGACGAGACCGACGATCTCGAGACGTATTACCCGACCTCCGCGCTCGTGACAGGCTACGACATCATCTTCTTCTGGGTCAGTCGGATGATCATGGCCGGCATGCATTTCACCGGGAAGGCTCCGTTTCGCGACATCTACATGACCAGCCTCGTTCGGGACAAGCAAGGGCGCAAGATGAGCAAGAGTCTGGGCAACGGTGTCGATCCGCTCGATATCGTGGACAGGTTCGGAGCGGACGCGCTCAAGTTCACGCTCGCATTCATGGCCGCACAGGGGCAGGACGTCCTCATAGACGAGAACGACTTCGGTCTCGGCAGTCGCTTCGGGAACAAGATCTGGAACGCCGCGCGGTACCTCCTGATGAATCTCCAAGGGCGGACCTTGCTGCCGCTCTCAGAGATAGAGCTGCGACCCGTTGACCGATGGATCTTCCACCGGCTCAACGAGACGATCAAGGGTGTATCGCTCGCCATGGCCGCGTACCGGTTCAATGAGGCGGCTCAGCTCTCCTACGAGTTCTTCTGGAACGAGTTCTGCGACTGGTACATCGAGGCAAGCAAGCTCTCCCTCTACTCGGACGACGAAGCAGAGAAGGATCGGGCGATCACCTTGCTCGTCCGGCTGCTCGAAGAGAGCCTGCGGCTGCTCCATCCTTTCATGAGCTTCATCACGGAGGAGATCTACCAGAAGCTGCCGGATATACCTGAGTCGTCGCGGAGCGAGGCGCTCATCGTCGCGCCGTACCCGAGCGAGTCTGCGGAGCGGGAGGCCCCGTCCGAAGCCGCGGCATTCGCCTCGCTTCAGGAGCTCGTCCGAGCCGTGCGGACACTCAGGAGTGAGTTCACGATCCCGCCTTCGCGGAAGATCCGGTTCGCCGTCCGCGCGGAGGCGTCCTTCCCGCACACCGGCTACTTCGCCGAGCACCGTGACCTCATCGAGCTGCTCACCACAGCCGAGGCGACCGAGTACGGCACCGACGCGCCCGATCGCACCGGGAGCGTGACGCTCGTGGGAACCGGCTTCGAGGTCTTCGTCTACGTTCGGGACGCGATCGATCTCGAGGCCGAGGTCGCCAAGCTCAAGAAGGAGCTCGAGAAGAACGAGCGTCTCCTCCAGCAGAGCGAGAAGAAGCTCTCCAATCCCGGGTTCCTCAACAACGCGAGTGAGGAAGTCGTGGAGAAAGAGCGAGCGAAGAAGAACGAGTTCTCAGGCAAGGTCGAGAAGATGCGGGACTATCTCGCACAGCTCGCGTGACCTCGACTCAGTCTCCAACGAAGCCGCGTTCGAGATCGTCGCCGGCGAAGGTGATCTCTTTTCCGGTGATCGGGATCGCCGCGACGCAGTACGGCGTGGTCAAGACCTGAGTGACCATGTCGCCCGGTTGGGGCCGACGCACGTCCACGACGACCTCGACTCGGCCACGCGACTCGATCACCGCTTCGATCCCCACGCCGTAGCCGCCGGTCGGGCGTTCGCCGAGGAGCAGTACGATGACCGTTTCTCGATCGAAGTCGACGTCCGGTCGGTCGGGCGGTTCAAGGTGGTTCGCGGTGAGCGCGGCCCACACGTCTGCCCACGCGGCCGGATCGCCGACCGCTCGAGCGGCCGGTGTGCGTACCGCGCTCTGCGCACCGGAGGCGAGCTCACGCCACGCGATCCCATCTTCACCGCGATCGCGTTCGGACGGTGCGGCGTCGCGGGACCCGGGGTCGGCGTCGCCGGGGGCGTCATGTGCGCGGCCCGGCGTCTCTTCGTTCGGCCCGGCGGCCGTGTTGATGAGTGCGCACGAAGCCGTCAGAAGCGCCGTGATCGCCAGTACCACGAGGCGGAATCGCACGAGGGGGCGCCCGTTCTTCGTTTCATTCATCGCGTCAAGCTCCTGTGGAGACCATACTCGAGCACGCCCGAGATCTCAAGCCCGAAGCGCGGGCCGTTCGGTGAGAATACCACGCACGGAGCGACGGACAGGCTTCCCACGTCCAGGATGTCGTACCTGCAGGTGAGCGTGAGCTCGTGAGTCCATCGTCGGTCCGACTCCTCCAGCTCCTCTGACGCCGAATACGGGGTTGTGTAGAGACTCGCGTCCGGGAGGATACCGGCGGCGAGGTACGCGGTCTCCCACGAAAAGCGGTCGAAGGCGCCGCCAACCGCCAGGTCGAACCAGAGTGCACCCGGGCCGTGCGGGCTCGTGAGCGGCATCGCCCGTTCCAGCCCGTCCGCCTCGAACCGGTAGATCGCGCGCGAGAGGTACTCGTCGTCTTCGAAGGTGCCCCAGAGGTAGTGAGTGTAGCCGGCGACCGCGGACGCGCTCATGTCCGGCCAGGGGAGTGAGGCGCGTACGCCGCCGATATAGGCGTCTATCGTGGGGATGGCGCTGTCGCCGATGCCCACGACCGCGCCGTTGATGTCGTCGAAGCCAACCTGAGCGAAGACCTCCGTGCCGGGATACGGGGTGACCGTGAGGTCCACGAGCAGGCTCATGTTGTTCGGACTGATCCGTGCGTTGTGCCACGAAAACACCGGGAAGAAGTCGCCGAGCTGGAATGTGTTCGCTCTGCGCGCGATGACGACCTGCGAGCCGAGCCCGAGACGCACGGCGTCCCACGCGTACTCGAAGTAGTGAATGTTGTAGAGGATCGTGGTGAGCTCGTAGCCGTAGAGGTCGCTCGCCTCGTCAATGACGCTCGGATCCTCTTGCGCACGCCCGTTCTCCAGCGTTGAGGTGACCGAGGTCATCTTGAGCGAGCCCATCGTCAGCGTCATCTTGAGCGCGTCCAGGAACGGGATCGCCGCCGAGACCGAGAGCGTGTTGACCGGGTCCGGACCGAGCGTCACGCGTTGACGTCCGAAGGTGACGTCTGCGGGGCCGATGGGGAGGAAGAGGTAGCCCTGTCGAACGAGGTTGTTCTCGAACGGAACCGGGTTGCCGTCTTCCGGGCTCGGGATGTTCGTCGGTGCGTCGTCGTACGACCACTCTCGCTGGAGCATGCCCTCGATAAGCAGGTACGCGCCGTTCGGTACGCCGTACCCCATCGTCAGCAGAGCAAACGGATCTTCCGTCCGTACCTGATGGAGGAAGCTCGGTCGTTCCACGTTGAAGTAGTACTCCGGCTGGAGACGTATGCCCAGGCGCATCTCGAGTCCGTCGTCGACCTGCTTCACCTCGTTCCGGAGTCGCTCCGCCCGTGCGCGGATGTCGCCCGTGTCAGAGGTCCGCACGAGCCGATCGAGCAAGGTGAGCGTCTCCGCGAGCGATACCGGTCGGGAGACGGTGGGCGCGGTGCGACCGGCGTCCGCGTAGAGGTCGAGCACGCGCTCGAGCATCGCGTCCGTTTCCAGACCCTGCGAGAACGCAGAGACCGTTGGGCCGACGGCGACCACCGCCGCAAATCCGAAGAGGGTGAGAAGACGGATGCCGTGTCTCATGGTTTCCTCGCCGACTGCTTCCTGTTGATTCCGAGTACCGAGTGTGGTACCTAATGTACCACAATGCAGCGAGTTCCAGTATGGGGCGAGACCCATTCAAACCACCGATCGGTCGCTCTGCTCATCGCGGCGATCCTGTGTGTCCTGTTCGCGAGCCCCGCGGCGGCACAGACGAGCTACTCCGAGCACACCGGCATGCCGCTCAATCTCTGGCTGACCGTCGCCGGCGTTGCGACCGCGCCGCTCAGCTTCGACAAGGAAGGCGTTGGTTTCTCGTACGAGAGCGACCTCTTCGACGTGGGCTTCGATTTCGTGCTCAACAACGACCAGAAGTACACGCCGAGCGAGCTCCACATGCGCGGACGCTACTTCGATCTGAGAGACGGCCATCTCTCGGTTCACACTCACGGTTTTTCGCTGACCGCCGGCCGCGTCGTCCATCGCGACGAGACCCCCGGCCCGTACTCGCTCTTCATCTCATCCGCAGATCTGCCCACGACGCTCGTGGACTTCCGACTCGACACCGGCTTCTTTTTCTACAACACGAGGTGGCTCGAGCTGAATCGCCAGTCGGAGCTCTACACCTACTCGCGACCCGTGCTCGACGAGAACGGCGAGAAGACCGACGAGTACGTGGAAGTCCCCCTCGACCGCGGCGCCGTCTACAAGGTGTACGGCGTAGACTTCGGGCGGCTGCGCGTTGGACTCCAGGAGTCGGTCGTCTACCTCTACCGCAGCTTCTACCCCGAGTACTTCTTCAGCCCGCTCCCGATGTACTTCACCCAGCTCGTGAACTCGACCACCGGCAAGCCGTGGACGCAGATCGCGAACGAGAACTCCATGATGGGCTTCTTCGTGGACTACCAGTTCGACGATGCCCTCGTCTTCGGCCAGTTCCTGATCGACGACTGGAACGAGATGGGCATCGATTGGCTTGGTGTGGGCGAATGGAACAACCCGGCGAAGTTCGCGTGGTACCTCGGTGGCGAGATTGACCTCGGGCTCGGGACGCTCGGTCTCTACCAGGCCGGCGCGACGAAATACACGTTCGAGCCGACTTACCAGGGCGATCGCAGCTACGGGTTCACCGAGTACAACGCGTATCCGTACTCCTACACCTACTTCCCGGTCACCGAATACGAGAAGGACGACGGAACGCTCATGCCGATCCTTCCGCAGGATAACTACATCGGGTATCTTCATGGCGAGAACAACGTCGCAATCATGGCGAGCTTCGATTCCGAAGCGTACGGCGTGGATTATCGCGCCGCCCTCGAGTACACGATCAGCGGCCCGAAGTCGCCGGCGAACCCGTGGCACGAAGACGGGTGGCATTCGCAGCAAGGTACCCAGCTCCTTGACGGCCCGAGGGAGGAGCATAAGCTGCTGTTGAGCACGACCGCGCAACGCTGGTTCGGGCCGGTCCGCGTGCAGGGCTCGATCGAGCTCGGCGGCGTATGGAACGAGCTCGAGCTCCGGTCCGTGGAAGAAGAGCCGGGCGCATCCGGGATCTTCACCCCCTCGGACGAGCACCGTTTCCTCTGGCGATTCGGCCTCGAGTTGCGATGGGTGCTCGGCCTGCAGGATTCCGTCGCCGAGGGCGAGGCAGAGTAGTCTCCGTTTTTTCTTCCTTCGCCTCGCTCCCGAATCGATGTACACTGGGGGCGAGGGACGCATGAAGTATCGAAAACTCGGCAACACAGGACTGTTCGTCAGTGAGATCGGCTACGGCAGCTGGTTGACCTTCGCGAATCAGATCGACCTCGATCGCGCCGAGGGTATTCTCCGCGCCGCCCTCGAACTGGGCGTCAACTACATCGACACCGCGGATGTCTACGCGAAGGGCACGGCCGAAGAGCTTCTCGGTCGGGTCCTGCCCGGCTCGTTCAGGCGCCAGGAGTATGTGCTTGCGACGAAGGTCTACTTCCCCATGAGCGACGCCGTGAACGACCGCGGTCTCTCGAGGAAGCACATCTTCGACTCGATCAACGACAGCCTTCGTCGCCTGCGGCAGGAGTACGTGGACATCTACTACTGCCATCGCTACGACGAGAACACGCCGCTCGTGGAGACGATTCAGGCGATGCAGGATCTGATCCACGCGGGGAAGATCATGCACTGGGGCGTGAGTCAGTGGACCGCCGATCAGATCGCCGAGGCATCGAGCAAGTGCAAGGCGAACGGCTGGACTCCCCCTGCGGTCAACCAACCCATCTACTCGTTGCTCAATCGCGGTATCGAAGAACGCATTCTGCCGGTCTGTGATAAGCACAACCTCGGCGTCGCCGTCTTCTCGCCGCTGGCGCAAGGCATCCTCACCGGCAAGTACTCGGGCGGCACGGTCCCCGAAGGCTCCCGCGGATCGATCGAGAGCCTCAATATGTTCATGCGCGAGCATCTCTCGGACGACGACGTCCTCGCTCGGGTGGATCGCCTCTCCGAGCTCGCCTCCGAGCACCACCTCTCGACCGCGCAGCTTGCGCTCGCGGTGCTTCTCCAGCGGCGCGACATCGATACGCTGATCGTAGGCGCGGTCTCGGTCGATCAGATCGAGGAGAACGTTCGAGCGTCCGGGGTGACGCTGAGCGAGGAGGTGTTGGAGGAGATCGACGGGCTCTTTCCCGGCCCCAAAACGCCCCGCCCATCGCAATAGTCACCGACCTTGCAGTTCAATGTGCCGTATCCGTCGACTTCACTGAGACTTACGCCCCCTTGCATCGAGTCGTAGAGAAACAAGACCCAATTCGCGCCCTGTACGTGACTTGAGGGAGATCCATCTGCAGGGTCGGTGACATTTCCTGAGAAAAGCATTGACAGGAATGTATGACCATGATACTATAACCATAGTTACATCAGGCGCCACCAACCGGGCGTCTCACCGTAACCGCGCCGGACCAACTGGGAGGCAGCTGCATGGAGATTGGAGCAGGGAAGTTCAAGGCACAGTGCCTGCAGCTGATGGATCTGGTGCACGACACCCACCAACGGGTGGTGATCACCAAGCATGGCCGGCCGGTGGCTCAGCTCGTCGCCGTGGAGCACGAGAAGCCTCGGCCGGTCTTTGGTCGCCTACGCGGACGGATCGAAGCGTCCGCCGATCTCGTTGGACCGCTCCCGGGCGCATGGTCGGGAGGCCGCCGAAACGACAGTGGACCGCCAACCGAAACTTCACATCCTTGACACGCACGTTTGGCTCTGGCTCATGGAGGGAGACCCACGATTGGAAGCCGACGTGGTGAACGCGCTCGAATACGCCGCATCGCTCGGAGCGCTCACCGTCTCGGCCGTATCACTCTGGGAAGTGGCCACGCTCGAGGCCGCGGGGCGGGTCCGGTTTCTCGTGCCGGTCTCCGCATGGCTCGAAGAGGCGCTCGCCACCCCGGGCCTCAGCGTGTTGAACGTCGATCCGCACATCGCCGCAGAGAGCGCGTCGCTCCCCGACGCCTTCTCGGGCGATGCCGTTGACCGCATCCTCGTCGCCTCGGCCCGAGTTCGCCATGGACGCCTCTACACCGCCGACCCCGTGATTGCGGCGTACGCAGAGCGCGGGTACGTGGACGTGCGAACGGTCGGTGCCTCCGCCTAAGTGCGCTCCACGTGGTCGCGCGCGTCGGGGTGTTCCCGGAAGTACGATCGTATCTCCGCCTTCGCCCGCTCGTACGAGCCCTCCTGCGCAAGCCGGGCTCCCAGCGAGTGCCCGAACGCGAGGTTCGCCGTGAAGTAGGGGAGGAAGCGCCTGGCGCGCGTCGGGTGGAAGTCGGCCGGCTGGTGCTCCTCGAGGAGCTCGAAGAAACGGTCCGCCACGGAGAGCAGATCGACGCGATACTCCACTGCGCCGCGCCCGATCCGTCCGGACAGATACCGAAAGATCCACGGCGCTCTCGCCGCCGCCCGCCCGATCATCACGGGCCCCGGGCCTCCCTGCTCGAGCCGCGTACACAGCGTGGCGTAGTCCGCAACGCCCCCGTTGCCCACGACCGGTATCGTGAGCTCGTCGCGTAACCGAGCCACGTACGACCAACGCGCCCGCCGCGCCGAGCCTTCGTTCCTGCGCTTCGGGTGGAGCGTGACGAAGTCCGCTCCCGCTTCCTCGAGACCGCGGCAGAGGCGCACGAGCGGTTCGATCTCGTCGGTGGTGCCGAGTCGAAGCTTCACCGAGAGGCTCTTCTCGCCGACCGCGTCGCGCAGGTCGCGGAGGAGCGCCGCCGCCCGCGAGGCGTCCGACATCCACGCGATTCCGCCTCCCTTGCGAACGATGTGCGGTGCCGAACAACCCATGTTCACGTCGATGCCGGCCGCACCGCTCTCGGCGAGCTTCGCGGCAGCGTCCACGATCCGTGCGTGCGAGTACCCCACGAGCTGGAAGATGAGACGTTCGCCGTCGGGCAACTCGGAGGTGTAGTACCGCTCGTACGGTGTGCTCCGCGTCAGCCCCTCGGCGCTGATCATCTCCGAGAAGTGGAGATCGCACCCGCCCAGCTCGTCCACGAGCGTGCGCAAACCCGCGTGCGTGAGCGCCGCCATCGGTGCCAGGAGAAGCGGCGTGCGCGGCCGTCTGAGCAGACCGACGATACGCTCGCGCGGAGACTCGCCACTCATCATGCGGATTCCAGCAATCGCGAGTAGCGCGCAACCGGCTCCTCGAGCTCGTGCATGCCGAAGTAACGTGCGAGTCGCACCGTCTCCTTGCCGGCAACGAAGAGGAGAAAGACGGGCACGACAAAGACCCCGTACCGGCCCCCGGACTCCGGACTCTCGGTGAGATCGATGTATCGTACCGCGAGGCGAGGGTAGCGCTTCGCGAGATCGGCGACCTTCGGTTTCAGGGCGTCGCAGGCGCCGCAGTCGGGGGTCGTGAACACGAGGAGCGCGAGATCGTGCTTTTCGAGCCACACGTCGATGCTGTCCGGGGTGTTCGATGCCACTCCGAGAGTATAGTATTGCGGAGGTTCCCGGGCCACGGTCGAAACCAAGGAGTAGCACCGCATGATCGCCTACCTCACCATAGACGACGCCCCCTCCGCCGACTGGCACCGGAAGCTCCACGTGCTCCGCAGGCTCCGGATCCCCGCCGTCTTCTTCTGCTGGGGCGAGCACCTCGAGGCGAGACCCGCGTTCGCCGCGGCCGCACTCGCGGACGGGCACGTGCTCGGCAACCACTCGTGGAGTCACCCCTCGTTCAGCGAGATATCGCTCGACTCGTGTCGGCACGAGATCGAGCGGACGCACGAGCTGCTCGAACAGCTGCACGCGGAGGCCGGACGCCGGTTTGCGCCGCGCTACTTCCGCTTTCCCTACGGCGATAAAGGGGCGTTGACCGGTTCGGACACGGAGGCGGATCTCACCGCGGAAGGTGCGGCTCGCAAGGCTGCGATCCAGCGCGCGCTGCGCGATCACGGCTACGCGCAGCCGGCGTTCCCGGGAATCACGTATCGCTGGTATCACGACCGCGGACTCCTGGACGACGCCGATTGGTACTGGACGTACGATTGCATGGAGTGGTCGATCCATTCGGAAGAGCCGCTGTTCGGCGTGCGATCCGCCGAGGATGTCTTCTCGCGCATGGAGGAGAACGAGCCCGAGGGCGGACGCGGGCTCCACCACTTCGGATCGGAGGATATCGTGCTGTTGCACGACCACACCGAGACGACGTCGATCTTTCAGCCGATCCTTGCGCGACTGCTCGAGAAGGGGCTGGTCTTCGCGCTGCCCGAACGGGGTGCCGCGGCGGTCGCCGGTCGCGCGCGTTGACCCGCTCGGCCTCTTTTCCTACACTCTAAGCTCGTCGACTTTCCTGCTTCCTGGCGCGGTTTCCTTTGACAGCTGAAACCTCTGCTGTCACGTCGCGGGGAGCGGTACGACAGGAGGATGTTTTGTACAAGCCGGTAGATCCGCGGGTCAGCTTCCCCGAAATGGAAGAGGGTGTCCTCTCCTTCTGGGAAGAGAACCAGATCTTCAAGCAATCGATCTCGCAGCGCGAGGGCAACGACGAGTTCGTCTTCTACGACGGGCCTCCCTTCGCGACGGGTCTGCCACACTACGGTCACATCCTCGCCGGCACCATCAAGGACATCGTCCCGCGCTACCAGACGATGGCGGGCAAGAAGGTCGAGCGGCGGTTCGGATGGGACTGTCACGGGCTGCCGGTCGAGTACGAGATGGAGAAGGAGCTCGGGATCTCCGGCAAGAGTCAGATCGAGGAGTACGGCGTTGCGAAGTTCAACGAGGCGTGCCGCTCGATCGTGCTGCGCTTCACCGAGGAGTGGCGCGACGTCGTCACGCGCATGGGCCGCTGGGTCGACTTCGACAACGACTACAAGACGATGGACCCCGACTACATGGAGACGATCTGGTGGGTCTTCAGGCAGCTCTGGGAGAAGGGCTACGTCTACGAGGGCTACTACATCCTTCCGTACAGCCCGGCGCTCGCGACTCCGCTCTCCAACTTCGAGGTCAATCTCGGCGGCTACCACGAGGTGACCGATCCGGCGATCACCGTGCGCTTCGAGCTCGTTGACGAGCCCGGCACCTCCATCCTCGCGTGGACGACCACGCCGTGGACGCTGCCGAGCAACCTCGGCTTGGCGCTCGGTCCTGAGATCGACTACGTGAAGGTGAAGGACGGCGACGACTCCTACATCCTCGGCAGAGACCGGCTCGGCGCGTACTACAAGGACGAGGCCGACTACGAGATCGTCTGGACCAGGAAGGGGAGCGAGCTCGCGGGCCTCCACTACAAGCCGCTGTTCCCGTACTTCGCCGACCTCGACGAGAAGGGGGCGTTCCGCACGCACGTCGCCGACTACGTCACGACCGAAGACGGTACCGGCATCGTGCACATCGCACCCGGGTTCGGCGAGGACGACTACAACGTGCTCAAAGACACCGGTCTTCCGGTGCCCGTTCCCATCGACGCGGAGTGCAAGTTCACGCACGAGGTCTCCGACTACGAAGGGCTCTTCGTGAAGGACGCGGACAAGCCGATCATCGCGCGCCTGCGCGAGGAGGGGAGCCTCATCAAGCGGGAGAACTACGTTCACCCGTACCCGTTCTGCTACCGGACGAACAAACCACTCATCTACCGCGCCGTCTCGAGCTGGTTCGTGGACATCGAGAAGGTGAAGGCGAGCATGCTCGCGGCGAACGCGCAGATCACCTGGGTGCCCGAGCACCTGAAGGACGGTCGCTTCGGCAAGTGGCTCGAAGGCGCCCGCGACTGGGCGATCAGCCGGAATCGCTTCTGGGGAAACCCGATTCCGGTCTGGAAGTCCGACGGTTCGGACCACGTCGAATGCATCAGCAGCCGCCGGGAGCTCGAGGAGAAGTCGGGACGGAAGGTCCCCGATCTCCACAAGCACTTCGTGGACGAGATCACGTGGCCCAGCCCGGACGGGAAGGGCACGATGCGTCGCGTTCCCGAGGTGCTCGACTGCTGGTTCGAATCCGGGGCGATGCCGTACGCGCAGAACCACTACCCCTTCGAGAACAAGGAGTGGTTCGACGCGCATTACCCGGCCGATTTCATCGCGGAAGGTCTCGACCAGACGCGCGGCTGGTTCTACACGCTCACCGTCCTCGCGGCCGCGCTCTTCGACAAGCCGGCGTTCCAGAACGTCGTTGTGAACGGGATCGTCCTCGCCGAGGACGGCAAGAAGATGTCGAAGAGCCTGCGCAACTACACGCCGCCCATGGACGTGATGAACGAGTTCGGCGCGGACGCCCTGCGCCTCTCGCTCATGCACTCGACGGTGGTGAAGGCGGAGGATCTCAAGTACTCCGACGATACCGTTCGCGATGTCCTCAAGAGCATCATCATCCCGCTCTGGAACGCGTACAGCTTCTTCGTTACCTATGCGAACATCGACGGTGCCGAGCCGACGGCGGCTCCCGAGAATCCCGGCAATCCGCTGGACCGCTGGATTCTGAGCGAGGCCGAGCGGCTCGTGGAGGACGTCCGCGCGCAGCTCGACGCGTACGATCTGCAGCGCGCGATCGACCCGATCGTCGGCTTCATCGACCTCCTGAACAACTGGTATATCAGGCGGAGCCGACGTCGGTTCTGGCGCAGCGAGAACGACGCGGACAAGGCGGAAGCGTACGCGAGCCTCCACTCGGTGCTCCTCAAGCTCGTGACGGTCGCCGCGCCGATCATTCCCTTCGTGACCGAGGAGATCTATCGCAACCTGAGGCCGTCGGATGCGCCGCTCAGCGTCCATCTCGCCGATTATCCGGTCGCCGACCGCTCGAAGCGAGACGTCGAGCTCGAGCAGAAGATGGCGGTGACTCAGCAGGCGGTGAGCATGGGCCGGGCGATCCGAAGTATGCACAACCTGAAAATCCGCCAGCCGCTCAAGGCGATCCACCTTGTGACGATGGAGTCGAACGAGAAGCGGATTCTCATCGAGATGGAAGACATCATCCGCGAAGAGCTCAACGTGAAGGAGGTCGTCTTTCGCGAGAACGAGGAAGAGCTCGTGGAGTACTCGGCGAAGGCGAACTTCCGGAAGCTCGGCAAGGAGCTCGGCAAAGACATGCGCGAGGCCGCCGCGAGGATCGAAGGGCTCTCCGGTCGCGAGATCCAGGGCCTCCTCGAAGGGACTACCTTGAGCATGGACGTCGCCGGCAGGATGTTCGATCTCACGCAGGACGATGTGATCATCCAGCGGACCGAGCGCGAGAACCTCAAGGTGCTCAACGAGGGGTCGCTCACCGTCGCGCTCGACCCGGAGATCACAGAGGATCTGCGACAGGAGGGTATCGTCCGCGATCTCATCCGCCAGATCCAGAACATCCGCAAGGAGTCGGGCCTCGAAGTCTCCGATCGCATCAAGCTGGTGATCGGCGGACCGGACGAGCTCCGGGACGCCGTTCAGAACAACGACGAGTACCTCATGGGCGAGACGCTTGCCGTCTCGCTCGACTGGGCGGACGGCGAGGCGGACGGCGAGCGGTCGCGCGAGGTTTCGATCGGGGATCTTGCATGCAGCGTCGTGGTGGAGAAGGCAGGCTGATTCGCGTGGCGGCTCGCTTCCGGAGCGCCGGCTCGGCGCGTCGGCGGGACGGCCGCGTAGCGACCGGACGCGGTGCCGATTGCATTCGGCTTGGCGCCGTCGAATCCGGCGGGCGCCACGCTACCGCACCCGGCGGGCGTCGCGCCGCTGTACCAACCATGCGGGCGCCTGGCGGGTTCCTGACGCTGCTCCTTCCGGTGGTTCTGATCTTGAGCGGCTGCGTGACCCCGCAGCCCGATCTCCCTAGTTTCCCGGAGAGCCTCCTCCTCACCGACTACACGACGTGGTTCGCGGCGGACGTGGAGGGCAATCGAGAGCTCCTGCGCTACGTGTTGAGCGAGCTCGACTCCGGACTGATCGGCGTCGTCGATCGGACGAGTCGAATCGCCGGCGGCATCCGCGCCGTGCCGGGCAGCCCTGCAGAGCTCTCCGCGGTCGTTTCCGGGGCCTTTCCCAAGGGGCTGGTGGAGTGGGTGCTCGGCGGCGACGATTCTCTCGAGCGAGACACCGCGCAAGTCGCCGGGAGCGAGCGCGTCTACTTTCGCCGCGCGGAAGGGACGTTGCAGCTCGCGCTTCCCGCCGACGACTATCTCTACGTATCGACCGGCAGAGTGCTCGAGATGCTTCGTGACAGGCCGCCGGCAGAGCTCGAGATAGATCCCTCCGTCTATCGATCGCTTCGACGAGTCGGACGGGTGGGTCAGACCGACGCGCTTCTCGTCTTCCACGAGCCGGGCTCCGGCTTCCTTCGTTCGCTCGGAGTGGACGCGCGAGGGCTGCCGATCGCACGGATCGAGCTCTCGATCACGAACCGGGTTGCGGCGGACTCGGGCACCGGCGAGGCAGACGGTGGGACGCCTGACACTCCGGCAGAGGCGATCGGTGCCCCGCTCGAGCTCGGCGGTGTGATCGAGCTTCGATCCGAACAGAGTGCGGCGCTCTTCGGCCGACTCGGCCGGCTCTTCGTCCTCGTCTTCGTCCGGGCCCTCGGGCTCGAGAGCGCGGCCGTCCAGGAACAGGCGGTCATCACCGTGGATGGCTCGCGCGTGATCTTCGCGCAGATCCCGATGCAGCGCGAGGAGCTCGTGACCGCGATCCGGCGAATCACCGGCGCAGAGCAGGAGGTGCAACCTTGAAGACGATCGTTGTCGATTACGATGCGGGCAACCTCCGCAGCGTGGAGACCGCTCTCGAGCACATCGGCGTCGAGTTCGAGATCACCGCCGATGCGGAGCGCGTTGCTACCGCGGACCGGATCGTCTTTCCCGGCGTGGGCGACGGAGCTCACGCGATGCGCGTCCTCTCCGAACGCAGCCTGGACCGCGCCATGAGAGAACGATTCGCAGCGGGAGTACCGATCCTCGGGATCTGCGTCGGCTGCCAGATCGTGCTCGACGCGACCGAGGAGCGAGGCGCGCAGTGTCTCGGGCTCGTGCCGGGGACCGCGAAGCGGTTCGCTGCGGACGTTGGCAAGATACCCCACATGGGATGGAACTCGATCACGTATCGAGAGGGCCACTGGTTGTTCGCCGGGATCCCTCAGAACTCGAGCTTCTACTTCGTTCACTCGTACTATCCCGCGCCCGCAGACGACGCTCACGCGATCGCGTGGGCGGGGTACGGGCCCACCTTCGCCGCCGCGATCGAGCGCGGCAATCTCGTTGCGACGCAGTTTCACCCGGAGAAGTCGGGTGAGGTGGGGCTGCGGGTGCTCCGCAACTTCATGGAGGCCCGCTGATGCTGCAGAAGCGTGTGATCGTCTGCCTGGATGTGCGCGACGGCAAGACGACGAAGGGCGTGAAGTTCCAAGGCAATGTGGACATCGGCGATCCGGTCGAGATGGCCCGATCCTACTACGAGCAAGGGGTGGACGAGCTCGTCTTCTACGACATCACCGCGAGCGCAGAGGGCCGCGGGATCATGATCGACGTCGTGCGCCGCGTCGCCGAGCAGATCTTCATCCCGTTCTCGGTAGGAGGCGGCATCGGATCGATCGACGACATGCGAGCGGTCCTCCTCGCCGGCGCCGAGAAGGTGAGCGTGAACAGCCAGGCCGTGAAGAATCCGCGGATCATTACCGAAGGCGCCGAGCGGTTCGGCAACCAGGCAATCGTCCTGGGGATGGACGCGCTCGCGGACCCGGAGATGCCCTCCGGGTATCGCGTCGTCATCAACGGCGGGCGCGTGAAGACCGACCTCGATGCGCTCGAGTGGGCACGCGAGGCCGAGCGGCTCGGTGCCGGCGAAATCGTGGTGAACTCGATCGATGCCGACGGTACGCGTGACGGCTACGAGCTCACGGTGACGCGCATGATCGCGACCGGCGTGGGCGTCCCCGTCGTCGCCTCCGGTGGCGCCGGAACGCCGGCGCACCTCGTGGAAGTGTTCCGGGAAGGAGCGGCGGACGCCGCACTCGTTGCTTCCATGGTCCACTACGGCGACTACTCGCTGGACACGATCAAGGCAGCGATGTCCAACGCGGGTATCCCGGTCCGCCGAGTATAGTCGTTCGTCCGCCCCTTGCGGTATATTACCGATCGATACCAACGAGGTAGGTGAAGAAGCCATGCCAACGTACGATTACGAATGCTCCAAATGCGGACACTCCTTCGACGCCTTCCAGAACATGTCGGACGATCCGTTGACGAAGTGCCCGGAATGCGGACGAAACAGCCTCAAACGCCTGATCGGCGGCGGACTCGGGGTCATCTTCAAGGGAAGCGGGTTCTACGTGACCGATAGTCGATCTTCCGGATCGAAGGGCGGATCCTCGAGCAAGAAGAGTGAGACCGCGACCACGACCGAGAGCAAGAGCGGCGCCGGCACGTCAACCGAGAGCACGTCCAAGAAGGACGGTTCCGGCTCCAAGAAGACGGCCGCGAAGGTTGCTGGATAGACCGGCTGCTATATTGCGAATCCGCTATTGAATTGGTACCTTGTTGCTGATGGAGATACAGATTTCGACCGCGCGCGGACAAGCGCTGGAGGAACACGCGCGGAAGCTCAAGGTACTTGGCCACCCGGTTCGTCTGAAGCTTCTCTGTGCGATCGCTCGTCAGGAGGATCCGTGCGTGTCCGAGCTCTGGGTGTGTCTCAACCAACCGCAGCCGGTCGTCTCTCAACATCTCGCCGTGCTCAAGGAGAAGGGCATCGTCCGGAGCGAGGTGAAGGGAAACCGACGCATCTATTCGATTATCGACCCCTTCGTGCGAGATCTCGTTCGCGCCATCGGCTGCGGCAATGCCGAGTAGCAGGCGCGAACGCACCGCGCGGCGTCGGCGCCTCTCAGTAGCCGCCGACACGATCACGTGTGCACCGCCGCAACCACCACGGAGCGCTCGGGCAGCCTACGGGAACTCCGGATCGAACAGCTGTATGAACTCGAAGATCACAACGGTCGCGCCGACGATGCTCGTTATCCAGCCCGTCACCGTGACGATGTCGGCAAACGTGGCGCGGGTACGGCTCCACCCGTTGCGATCCACATAGATCATGGTTCCGGTCGGGACCGCCGTGTCCACGGAAACTCGCGTCCTCGTTCCGTTGGGCCGAACGAAGAAGACTTGGTCGGCGCTTCCGTTCTCAACGTCGATCCCGCCGGCCAGCTCCAGGTAGTCTCCGGCGGAGTAGCCGCTCGTGAACGGGAAGGTGCCCGGGCGGTTCACGAAACCGCCCACATTCACGACGAGGCGGCGCATCGGTACCACGAGACGATCTCCCGGTGCGATGTCGATGTCTCGATCCCATTGGCGTTCCAGCCAGAGCGTCTCCAGATCCGGAATGGGCTCGCGGCGGTTGTCCGTTCCGCGAATGATGAACGCACGATCGAGCTCGGCGAAGCTCGTGGGCCCACCGAATCGCTCGAGCACCCGCAGGACCGTCATGCCGGGCGCGTAGGAGACCTCAAGCAGGATCGGCTCCGTGGGAATCGATCGGGCGCCCGTCTCCTCCACCGGACCGCGGTGGACGGCGCCCTCGACCAATACGGTTGCGGTCGCGGGCACCGAGGTAGGTATCGAAATGATGTCACCCGCCCGCACGTTCAGGTCCGGCAGGTCAATGCCCGCCGGGTCGAGTGTCGCATAGCTGCCGCTCTCCGTGAGGCGCGTGACCGTGGCCTCGTCCGGTCGAGAGGTCGGAAGCAGTCCCCCCGCAAGCTCGATTACCCGGCCGATTACCTCGTCTTCGAGGATCTCGTAGCGGCCGGGTCGGGCAACGCCGCCACGGATCTCCACCGAGGACTCCAGCGCCGGGACGAAGACGCGATCTCCGGGGCGCAGGAACGGATTCTCGCCCTCCCGGCCCATCGCGACGAACGCAACGAGATCGTGAGGAGCGATCTCATCGTTTCGATGGATCTCAACGCGGCGCCTGGACCCTGCGGCGTTCGTGCCGCCGGCGATCCGCAGGACGTCATCGAGTCGATCGAGCGACGTCATCGTGTGGTACCCCGGCGACTCGACCTGTCCCCACACAAACACGTCAAAAACTGCCGGTGCCGCGAGCGTAAGGCTGACGTAGGGGACGAGCAGGCGCTCACGTACGCGGGAGGTGACCACCTCCTGCAGTTCGGAGAAGGTGAGCGCACTTGTATCGATCGTCCCGGCGTACGGCACGTCGAGCTCATGATCGGACCGTATGATCACGCGGAGCGTCTCGGTCCGTCGGGTGCCCTCGGATTGTGCGCTTTCGCCCGTACCGAAGGCCGGGTCGAACCCGTAGTTGATCGTCAGATCGTAGACATCGCCGGGGGTGGGCCGGTATTGATCCAGGTGAATGATCCGGCGAGCAGACTCGCTCGCCGGTCCGGCCGCAGCCGCCGTGGACGACGAGTCACCGCTCTGCTGGGCGCCCGTCATGTGGCCGCACACCAACAGGAGAATCGCAGCGAACGAACTCATGCCACGAGTCATGAGGCATACTACAGGCGCTCTCCAGCCGCCGTCAATCGCGACGCTTCGCAAAGCAGCGAAGTACTGCTATAGTCCCGGCATGGTGCGATCATTTCGTTTCGGCGGCTACACCTGCACGACGGCGATCGTAGCCGCAGACGAGCTCTACGCCGGGCTTGATACAGATCTCTTCGCGCTGGCCGACGTGAATACGGCGCAGTATCTTCCGGCCTCGGCGCAGCGTCTCGAGCTTCCGACCGGCGAGACCTGGAAGTCATGGAACGCGCTCGGTCAGATACTCGATCGCATGCTGGACGCCGATCTGACGCGCGATTCGACCGTTGTCGGCGTCGGCGGCGGCGTCGTGACCGACATAGCGGCGTGCGCGGCCAGTCTCTACATGCGTGGATGCACGCTGATACTCGTTCCAACGTCGCTTCTGGCGATGGTCGACGCGGCGATCGGCGGCAAGACCGGCGTCAACTTCGGCGGGTACAAGAACATGGTGGGGACCTTCTATCCGGCCCGCGAGGTGCGAATCGCCCCTGAGGTGCTTCGAACGCTTCCCGAACGCGAGTTTCGTAGCGGCCTCGCAGAAGCGATCAAGACCGCGCTCCTGGGCGACGAGGCGCTTCTCGATCTGCTCGAGCGCGAGCCGGATCGAGTGCTCGCGCGCGATCCCGATCTGCTCGCCGATGCCGTGTGGCGCTGCGTAGAGGTGAAGGGCGGAATCGTGGAGGCCGATCTCGTGGAAAGCGGCGTGAGGGCGTACCTGAACCTCGGGCACACCTTCGCACACGCGCTCGAATCCGTTGAGGGCCTCGGCGTGTGGACGCACGGAGAGGCGGTGGCGTGGGGGCTGGCACAGGCGATGCGCCTCGGCGTCGCAAGCGGCATCACCGACGCGGCGTACGCGAGGAGAGTCCGCTCGATCCTCGAGCGCTACGAGTATCGCGTCGATCCACTTCCGGCGATTGCAGACGCAGTCCGGGATGCCATGAACAAGGACAAGAAGCGGCGCCGTGCCGGCGTGCGTTTCGTTCTCCAGCGGCGGCTCGGCGAGACCACGATCACCGAGGTCGGTGCCGACGCGCTGGACGCGGTGCTCCGAGGAGGATGACCGACGCATGAGCGAATCGGAGGTCATCCAGGCGAATCGGGACGAGCCGATTACCGAGGAGCGGCTTCGGGGGGATCTCGAGCGACTCGGGCTCGAACCCGGGATGACCGTCATTGCTCACACGAGTCTGAGCCGCATCGGCTGGGTGTGCGGAGGGGCGGTTGCCGTGATCAGGGCGCTCCAGGCGTGCGTCCGCTCGTACGGGACGCTCGTCATGCCCGCGCACTCAGGCGACCTGTCCGATCCCGAACACTGGCAGAATCCGCCCGTTCCCGAGTCGTGGTGGCCGACGATTCGTGAGACGATGCCGGCCTTCGATCCCGAGGTCACGCCGACGCGCGGACTCGGGAAGGTGGCGGAGCTCTTCCGGACCTTCCCGGACGTCGTGCGCAGCCCGCATCCGCAGGTCTCGTTCAGCGCCTGGGGCGAGCGTGCCGTGGAGATCGTGAGCGATCACTCGCTCGAGATGAGTCTCGGTGACCAGTCTCCGCTCGCGCGGCTTTACGATGCGGAGGCCCGGGTGCTGCTGCTCGGCGCCGGCTTCGGGAGCAACACCAGCTTCCACCTTGCCGAGTACCGCGCCGATTGGGCGGGCAAGGAGCGCGTCCTCCTCGGCGCGCCGGTTCTCTCGGACGGGCACCGGCGGTGGAAGACGTTTCTGGACATCAACTACACGTCCGACGATTTCGCGGAGATCGGTCGGGACTTCGTGAAGCATCACAAGCAGGCGGTCCGGACCGGTCGTGTGGGACGGGCGGAGGCGCGGTTGTTCCCGCAGCGGGCCGCGGTCGACTTCGCAGGACGCTGGCTCCGACGAAAGCGGTCCTTGTGACGTGTCACGCACCTTGCAGGTCGGATTCTCGCAATGTCCGGTGAAGACAGGAGATGCCGACCGGTGACGCGCCTCCCGCGGAGGGGAGCCCGTAGGTCCCTGTCCCACGTAGACTTGCGGGCGACCAATCTGCAAGCTTCGTGACACTTTCTCAGGGCGCAGACTCTTCGTCCAGAATGCCCGATAGTCTCCGGTACGCCGCGTTCACCGCGTCGTGCGAGCTCTGCTCAACCTCCGATCCGAGCTCATCCGCGAGCTGCTCGAGCGCAGCGAGACTCTCGGCGACAGCCGTGTAGAAGTTGCGCTGCGGTTTGAACCAGTAGAGCCCGTTGCCGTCGGTCTGGAGCGTGAGGAAGCCGACGGCTTTGCCCGATTTCTTCGTGCGGGTCATCTTGAGGATCGTGTCCAGATCGGAGCAGAGCGCGGCCGCTGCCGTGTACGAGTCGTACGATGCGGTTCTTGGCCATTCCGAAACGACGTCGCGCGACGGGTCGATGTACTGTGCGACCCGCATGATCTCTGCGACCTTCATCCCCGACAGTATCTCCACGCCTTTGTGTACGAGCTTCCCCCTGAGCGAGTGATATTGAGGCAGGACGACCGGATCGTCCTTCAGAGCCGCCTTCAGCTCGTCCCACGAGAGGAGCGCAATCTTCTTCTTGCCCTTCTTGGCGCGGAGCGGGAAGAGGTATGCACCGATCTTGATCTGCCACGTAGTGTCCTGCCGTTGACGCTTCTTTCGCGACTGCGGAGGATGGCCCGGCTCGTGTTCCATCAGGCTTTCCGCGAGCACGGGAGAGATGCGCTTGATCCACGACTCCTCGAGCGGTGAGACCGACCGCGCGTACGTCCGGCTGGTTCGCACGATCTCGCCGGCCACGATGAAGCGTGGGGACTCGCGGAACATCACCGAACCCGGGTGTATAAGAATGCGCTCCGCCGTGAGGCTTCGGTAGCTTCCGCGCCCCGTCTGGACGCACACGAACTGGATCAGACCTTTCGCCACGGCGCAGAGATAGTCGGCCCTGGAACCCCCGTGTCCGAGCGGAATGCCCATCGCACTCACGACTTCGGCCAACTGCTCCTTCACGTTGCGAATCTCGCCCATCGTCTGCGGGTCGAGGTAGCGGCTCTCGCAGAAACGTTCTTTCTTCGGCGTCTCCACGTACGCGGCAAAGAGCTTGAGATAGCTCACGAAGTCGCCCAGGTCGTCGCGGTAGCGGTGATGGGCCTGTCGTGCCTCGATCTCCTCGCCCATCGGGAGCAGGAAGGGGCTGTTGGTCGAAAGAAAGGCCGCGGCGGTGACTGCGTCGTCCATCACGTCGGGATAGCTCATGATCGCTTCCACGATCACGCGTGAGTGGCGCGGGAGAAGCGGGAACTGCGCCATCATCTGTCCGATTTGCGAGAGCGCGTTGTTCGGTTCGAGCGCGTCGAGAAGATGCAGACTCTCCACCGCGGACACGATGCCCTGGCGACCGGGCGAGCTGATGAAGTCGAACTGGTCGAAGTCGGTGATGCCGATCTCGGCCATTCGGAGTACGACTTCCGACAGGTCGGTTCGATAGATCTCCTCGGTGGTGAATAGCGGCCTGCGTTCGTA
Organism: Spirochaetales bacterium; assembly: GCA_046538735.1. Lineage (GTDB taxonomy): Bacteria > Spirochaetota > Spirochaetia > DSM-27196 > SLST01 > SLST01. The sequence goes on along the minus strand of JBKHII010000021.1, from coordinate 5,563 downwards.
GTCGTCGCGGCGATAGAGTCGATAGCACGTTCCCGGCTGCGTGCGTCCCGCGCGTCCCTTGCGCTGGTTCGCACCGGCCTTCGATATCGGCCCCTCGATAAGCGAGCTCGTGAACGACTTCGGGTTGTAGTAGTTCATTTTTGCCAGCCCCGAGTCGATCACCGTTGTGATGCCGTCGATCGTCACGCTCGTCTCGGCGATATTCGTTGAGACGACAATTTTCGTCTTTCCCTCCGGTGCCGGCGGGAAGACCGCTTCCTGTTCTTCCTTGCTGAGCCGACCATAGAGGGGCAGGATGTAGAGCCTTCCACGGTACGGCTCGGAGTAGAGTGCCGCGACCGTGTCCTTGATGATGCGTTCGCCCGAGAGGAAGATCAGAATGTCCCCCTCGCGCTCCTCCTCCATGATGCGCCCCACGACGTCCGTGATCTTGCTCACGAGCTCGTCCGGGTCTTGCTCTCTGACCGGTGGATCGTAGACGAGCTGAACGGGATACATCGGCGTTTCGATGCGGACTACCGGGCAGGAGTCGAAGTACTCGCTGAACACTTCGGCGTTAATCGTCGCGGACGAGACGATCACCTTGAACTCAGGCCGTGCTCGAAGCACGCGCTTGAGCAGACCGAGGATGAAGTCGATGTTGAGACTCCGCTCGTGCGCCTCGTCGACAATGATCACTCCGTACTGGAGCAACTCGTAGTCCAGCTTGATTTCCTGCAGGAGAATACCGTCGGTCATGACCTTCAGTCTGGTCTCAGGGCCCGTGCGGTCCTCGAACCGCATCTTGTAGCCCACCGTTTCCCCGATCGCCTCGTCCAGCTGTCGCGCGATGTACTCGCACACGCTCACCGCGGCGATCCTTCTCGGCTGCGTCACTCCAATCGTACCGTTCCGGCCGTACCCTGCCTCGTGCAGAATGATCGGGAGTTGCGTCGTCTTGCCGCTGCCGGTTGGGCTCTCGACGACAATGACCTGATGGGTCTCAAGAGCTTGCAGGATCCGGTCGCGCTGCTGGTAGACCGGGAGGTCGTGAGGCTGCATGCGTTCAACGTACCACGCCGCGTGACTCTGGTTAAGCGGAGGATGAGGTCGGTGGGTGGTTCTTCTGCTTTGCCGCGTGTTGCCGTCTTGGTCGCCCGCTGCTATAAACAAGTATGGACCTCCGATCACCACGTCCGGATTCGCATCTTGAATCATTGGTGGACCTTTTTGCCGCCACATTCAGCGACTATTGGCAGCGCCACGCGTATGCCGGTGGCGGATACATGACCGACAGCCCGTACGACTGGGAAGCGTCGCGCATCGGCACGGTCAACGGAGAAATCGCAACGCACTTTGGGGTCTGGGACTTCTCCATGCGAATCGGGGCGGCCGTCGTCCGTCTTGCAGGGATCGGAGCCGTCGCTACCGCGCACGACCAACGCGGTAAGGGACTCATGGCGGAGACGGCCGCCGAGTGCGTCTCCGGGCTCTCGGACGCCGGATACGACGTAAGTCTGCTCTTCGGCATACCCAACTTCTACCACCGATTCGGGTACGTGCCCTGCTTCCCCGAGGTGCGAACAATCCTGGATGTTCGCGAGCTACCCGCCTCGCCGGGACTCGTCGAGTATGAGAAGTTCGACGGTCCATTCGCCGACCTCGCGGACGTGTACAACCGCGAGAACGAGGGCGTAACCGGGACGTACGTGCGACCGACCTATCTCACGAATCGTCGCCCCAAGAAGTTCACGGCGTACCGCTTCACCGACGGATACGTCGTGGGCGGGCGTGAAGGCAACAGCTACCAGATTGCCGATTGCGCCGGCGACCCCGAGAAGATCGTCGAGATCGCCCGTCAGCGAGCCGCCGCAGATCTGTGCAGCGAGATCGTGTTCGTGTTCCTCCCCTTGCGGTCGCGTACGGGCGAGCATCTTCGAACGCTGACGCACCGAGTCACCTCTGACAGGAATCGGACCGGCGGGCCGATGATGAAGATCGTGAACCTGGAGCGGGTATTCGAGAAGGTCGTGCCCGCCCTGAACGAGCGCCTTGGATCAAGCGCCCTGCACAGCTACAGCGGTACGCTGGCGGTGTACTGCGACGGCGAGGGAGTCGTGCTCGGGATTTCGGGCGGCAGCATTGGTGAGATCACGCCGGCTGCTCCGAATACCACCGCGAACGGCAGTATCACCGCAGGACGCGGTCTCGCCCGACTACTAATCGGGGATGGAGACCCTTTGCATGTCTGCAGACAGAGCGGCAGCGAATTGGACGGGGATGCGCGCCATCTGGTGCCGGTTTTGTTCCCGGACCAGGAGCCCTCAACGATTCTCTGGGATACCTTCTAATTTGTCATTGAGCTTGCAGGGCAACCGGCTGTAATCCATCGCAGAGACACGAATAGCACGGTCTTGTACTCCCAGGCGATTCTTCGAGCCGGTAACTCCCTGTCGTGGTAGGAATTGTGCTCCGCAGAATCTGCAAGGTCAATGACACTTCACAAGCCGACGCGCGTCCACGCCCGGGAGCGACAAAGCAACGACGAGCGCGAGCATCGCGACGCGTCAGGAATGCTCGGCCACGACTCACGTGTACCGTCGGAGCTCCTTGCCGTACAGGTGTGCGTCTTCATTCCTTCGAGCAGCCGTACGAGCTCAAGAACTCGAGGCGCCTTCTCGTCCGTCCGCGCCTCACCGCTCACGAAGTCTCCTAGCGAGCTCGATCGCTTGTTCGAGCGATACTCCGTCCGTGCTCTCTCGCGTCGCGAGGTTCCGCACATTCATGGCGTTCACCGCAAATTCCGACTCGCCGCAGAGGATCGCCGTGCGAATCCCTCGCTTCTCGGCGAAGGAGAACTGCTGTCCCAGCTTCTTCGGCTCGGGATAGACCTCCGTGCTCAGCCCGGCTTCCCGCAACGCCTGTGCTATGCGGTGGTAGTGCGCGGTCAGCTTCTCATCCAGGCACATCACAAGCACGTCCGGTCCCGACGTCGTATCCGAGGAGACGCCCAGCTCCTCGAGACCCGCCATGAGACGATCCAGTCCGATTGACGCGCCGACTCCCGGCAGTCGCTCCTTCGTGTAGAGACCTGCGAGATCGTCGTACCGACCTCCGGAGCAGACGGATCCGATCTCAGGCAACTCGGTCAGAAAGGTCTCGAACACGACGCCGGTGTAGTAGTCGAGCCCGCGCGTGATGGACGGATCCACGATCACGCGCTTTCCCAAGCCGAGTTGCTCGGCCGTGGTGACGATCTCGCTCAGTCGGGCGATATGGTCCGACGCAGCCGGCGCGAGCGAGCGCATCCTGTCGAGTATCTCTTCGTTCGTCCCGTTCGCCGAGACGAGACTCAGCACGCGATTCGTCGAGTCCGCGCCGATAAGCTCCTTGAGCTGTTGGCGCACCTTCTCCTCTCCAAGCTTCCGCAGCTTATCCACGATACGGAGTACCTCGTCGGCCCCCTCCCTGACCTGGAGGTCCTCGAGCAGCTTGTTGAAGACCCCACGGTGCGCGATGTGCACCTGCACGTTGTCCACGCCGATCGTTCTGAACGCTCGGTCGATCATCAACACGATCTCCGAGTCCGCACTCGCCGCTTCGGTCCCCACAATATCGAAGTCGCACTGAACGAACTCCCGGTACCGTCCTCGTTGGGTGTTCTCTCCGCGAAACGCCTTCGCCATGTGGAAACGCTTGAATGGAAGGTAGAGCTCGTTCAGATGCGCGGCCATGAAACGCGCGAACGGAACCGTGAGGTCATACCGCATCGCGACGTCACGACCTCCTTGATCCTCGAATCTGTAGACTTGCTTGTCGGTCTCGCCGCCCCCCTTGCCGAGGAGTATGTCCGTGTACTCGAGAATCGGGGTATCGATCGGCACGAAACCGTACGAATGGAAGACCTGCGCCAATAGATGCATGACACGCTGACGTTCACTTTCCTGTTGCGGCAGGAAGTCCCGAAAGCCCTTGAGTACTCGTGGTTCGATGTAGCCTCTCATGTGATGCTCCAGGTACCCACTATTCCGTGTTGCGATGATTCCTGCAAGTGTTATGGTTGCATCCACGTGGGGAAGGCTGCATAATCACACCACCGGTCGGTCGCCGACCGAAGGGGTGACAATGAGCTTCGATTGGACGCTGATCATACACATCGGGATCATCTCGGCCGGTCTCATGCTTGCCACCGTCATCCGAACTCGGGTTCGATTCTTTCAGCGATTTCTGATCCCCAATGCGCTGACCGCCGGATTCATCCTGTTGCCGCTCTACAATTTCGTCTTTCCGCTTCTGGGTCTGGATACAATGACTCTCGAGGCAATGACGTACCATTTGCTGGCCGTCTCTTTCGTAGCCATGAGCCTGCGGAAGGGGCCGAAGAGAAAGGCCGACGGTCGCATCTTTGCGAACTCCGTCTCGGTCCTCTCCCAGTACGCCATTCAGACCATCATCGGCTTGCTCCTCACGCTTGTCTTGATGTCCACGATCATGCCCGATCTCTATCACAGTTTCGGCTGGCTGATGCCGCTCGGTTTCGTGCTGGGTCCCGGCCAGGCGTTCAGCATCGGAGAGGGTTGGCGCGTCGCCGGTATCGAGGGCGCCGGTAGCGTCGGGCTCACCTTCGCAGCGATCGGGTTCATTCTCTCGAGTTTCGGTGGCGTCTTTCTGATCAACTACGGTCTTCGGCGTGGCTGGATGAGCAAGGATCATGCCGACGCGATCAACAAGCAGGGAATCAAACGCGGCGTGTATCCGCGGGGGAGTCGGCTCCCGGTCGGGTCCCTACTCACGACGGAGACCGAGGCGATCGATTCCATGACACTGAACGGCGGGCTCGTCCTGATCGCGTACTTTCTCGCCTATCTCTTTCTCGAGTTCGCGCAGTGGGCGCTGGGATTCATTGGTCCGACCGGCGAGCGTCTCGCGACGAACCTTTGGGGCATCAGCTTCATCTTCGCCGCAATGGCCGGACTCGGAATCAAGTCCCTGCTGACCGCGCTCAAAGTGGACCACATCATTGACAATCAGACGCTCAATCGCGTTGGTGGGTTCGCGGTCGACTACATGGTCGCGTCGGCCATCGCCGCCATCTCAATCGTGATCGTGAAGGCGTACTGGTTTCCCATCCTCCTGATGTCTGCGATCGCTGGTGCACTGTGCTTCATCCAGATTCCCTGGTTCACGTCACGAATATTCAAAGACCACCAGTTTCACCGGATGCTCGTCATATTCGGCGTATCCACCGGAACGCTCTCCACCGGTCTGGCGCTTCTCCGGGTCGTCGATCCGGACTTCGAGACGCCCGTCGCCAACGATTACGCCTACGCGTCCGGAATCACGTTCGTTCTTGCGATCCCATTCATTCTCTCCATAAACCTTCCGGTCCGTGCGTACGAGACGGGAGACATGCTCTTCTTCTGGATCGCGCTCGGAGTTGCTTTCGCGTACCTCGCCTTCGTGTCTGTGTCATATCTCCTTCTCGCGAAGGAGCGGGCGTTCGCGAGCGCGAATCAAGTCTGGCATAAGGACTGAAGTGTCACCGACCTTGCTGCGTCGGCAAGCTGAAGATCCAGCATTGCGT
>JBKHII010000075.1:0-12230 GCA_046538735.1 Spirochaetales bacterium | reverse complement strand
ACCGCTGGAAATCGCGTCGTGCTTCACTTGTGTCAACAATTTCGGCACCAGTTTGGTTGCGATTGGGCGACTGACGGTTACGGCAGATTCCGGAGCGCGAGAAGCGTGGCAGCGAGCCCGCGCGGACGTCCGATCAGGAATCCCTGCGCGTAGTCGCAGCCTGCATCCCGAATGAACTGGAGCTGCTCTTCGGTCTCAACGCCTTCGATCACGGCCTGCAACCGCATTCCGTGCGCCAGCTGGGTGAAACCGCTCACGAGCGAACGCGCGGAGTGGGACCGATGAACATTCGTCAGATAGCCACGGTCGAGCTTCACGGAGTCCACACCAAACTCGCGCAGGTACCGGATGGAGGAGTGTCCCTCACCGAAATCGTCCAGGTAGAGCTTGAATCCTGCACTCTGCAAATCGCGCAGTGTCGCCCGCGCGCGATCGAAGTTGCGGATCGCGGCGGTCTCGGTCACTTCGATCGCAATGCGTCCGGGGTCCACCCCGCGACGCGTAACGATCTCGGTCGCCCGATCCACGAAATCGTCCTGGATGAGGTTGTACGCGCCGGCATTCACGGAGACCCGGAAGTTGGGACCCAGTTCCTTGTCGTGGGCCACGATATCGGCACAAACACGATCGAGGACCCACAGGTCGAGTCGGGTGAGCATGGTCGAGTTTTCCAGGTACGGGAGGAACTCCCCGGGGGCGATTGTTCGTCCGTCGCGATTCCATCGAACGAGAGCCTCCGCTCCGGAGATACGGTTATCGCTGAGCGAGAGAATCGGCTGATACACGATGCTGAGCTCGCCGCGATCAATGGCGGATGCGACCGAGCCCTGCATCGCCAGCCGCCGGTGGGCACTTTCGTTCATCCCGGGGTTGTGGAAGCGGTATGTGTTGCGTCCTTGGCGTTTGGCGGCGTACATCGCGGCATCGGCGTCGCGAAGCAGGTTCGCCGGATCGCGTCCGGCCTCGGGATAGATGGCGATACCGATGCTCACCGAGGGCCGTATCTTCTGATGCTCGATGATGTACGGTTCTCGCACCGCGGCGAGTATCTTTCGCGCCACGACCGATGCGTACTCCTCGTCTTCGATGTGTGGAAGCAGGATCACGAACTCGTCGCCGCCGAACCGGACAACAGTATCCTCCGAACGAAGCAGCAGCGTGAGACGGCGCGCGATCCACTTCAGGAGCTGATCGCCCCGATCGTGGCCGTAGCTGTCGTTCACGTCCTTGAAGTTGTCGATATCGAGGAACAGAACAGCAATCAAGGAATCGCTCCGCCGGCCTTGACGGAGCGTGTACTCGATCATGTTCGCAAGGTAGGCACGGTTGGGAAGACCGGTCAGCTCGTCGTGCGTCGCGAGGTACTGGAGCCTGTCTTCGGTCTCCTTGCGCTCGCTGATGTCGTGGCACACGGCGACGTAGGAGTCGACCTCTTCGCGGTCGCCAAGGTGGACGGCTCGTATGGAGAGCAGCTGAGGATACTCTTCGCCGCCTTTTCGCTTGTTCCAGACCTCCCCGACCCATTCTCCCGTCGTCTCAAGCGCATTCCACATCTGCGCGTAGAAGACCGCATCGTGACGGCCGGACTTCACGATTCTCGGATTCGCTCCGATCAGCTCGGCCGCGCTGTAGCCTGAGATCGACTCGTATGCGGGGTTCACACGGATGATGCGCCCCTCGGCGTCCGTGACAACGATCCCCTCGCTCGTGTGCCTGAACACGGACTCGGCAATCATCGCCTCGTGTTCGGCCGCTTCGCGCCCCCTGCGCTCGTAGTCGAGCCGAACGAGCGCGCGCAGTTGCTGGAGAACGAGCGTCCGGATGTCGTCGCTCCCACTGCGATCGAGGCTACCGGCGCCGTCCGTGAGTCGTCGGCGGAACCGGTCGTTCATCAGTCGTACCGGCCGTGCGATGAGCTGCCCCGCGATGCGGCTCGCGATCGCGATCGCGAAGACGGCGGCAACGAGCGAGAAGGCGAGGATGTACGTGAATCGATTTGTGAGATCAAAGAGGCGCTGTGCGTCGTAGACGATCGCGACCTCGGCACCGAGGCCCTGGAGGGGAGCGAACGCGAGCACGTCTCCGCTGCGGAGCGTGGTCGATCGGCTCTCGAGAAGCGCTCCGTCGCGCCAGATGTCGGTCGATCGGACTTCGCGAACGAATCCGGCCCAACCCTCGGAGGCGCTTACGAGAGTGCCGTCGCGACTGCGGACGATGGCGGCAAGAACGCTCTCCTGCCGATAGCTGTTCAGAAGACTGTGCAGCGTGCCGATGGGGACGCGCTCAAGGAGACCCGCCGCGTAGTCGGTGGCGACGATGTACCAGTCCCATGGGGCGAAGTGCGTGATGTACGCGATCTTGTCTCGGGGAATGCGATCCGTCGGGTTCTGCCAGAAGTAGCGAACGAAGCCGTTCTTCTGCCGCAGGACTCGCGCGATGATCGGCGTCGTTGCATCCGCGGTGCGACGCACATCCTCGTATGGGTGGTGCCGTAGATTGCCGCGGGAATCGACGACGAAGTAGTACCCACCTCCCCCGATCTGCTGGCTCGCGAGAAACTCGAGTGCCCGACGTTGGACGGCATCCGCGCCGACCGTGCGGGTATCGCGTTCATACATGGAGCCGATCACAGCCACAACGGCCTCGCCGCGGGCCCTCAGCGCGCCCTGATTCTCGAGTCTGATCGCGTCGGCGAGCGTCGCTCCGAGGGTCTCGGCGGACTCCACGGCCTCCACGGCCGCGTACGAGTTGATCGAGTCGCGCGTCAGGACACCGTAGATCGTGCCGGCGCCGATCAGGAAGACGGTGATGACCGCGGTGTAGAGAAGCGTGAGCCGAACGTGGAGCGGCGCGAGCCGCGCCCGGCGGGTCATCGAACGCGCTTTCAGAAGTACTACCTCTTGGGTCGAGCAGTCTTCCTACGACTCTACGAGGTGCCGAGCAGCGGGTCAAGCGGGTTTTGCGCATGCGGAGGACGACCGACCGCATACGCGGTCGGTCGTCCTCCGGTTACTTCTCCTCCGCGATGAGGAGACTCTTGGGATCGAGCATGAGGTGCAGGTCTTCGGTCACGTAGCGGTCGTGATCCTTCACGAGACTCAGTTTGATGTGACCGTCCGTGGGCTGGAGGGTGATGAGCACGCCAATCGATCCAACGAACGGGCTCAGCATCATCGGCACGCCGTTGTCGTCCGTGCGAGGATCGTCGCGATGAATGCTTGCGCTGAACCAGATCTCGAGTCCGAGCTCGCCGGCGAACTCGCGCAGCGCCTCGAGAGTCTCCACGTTTCCCTGCTCGAAATCGTATCCGTCTACGATCATGATATCTGCGGCGAACCGGCCATCCGTGACCATTGATCGGAGGCTCCGGAGCAGGTGCGCGGCGGAGACCCTGTCTTGGCTGAAGTTCATGATGACCCGGTTCTTGATGATCTCATCGTGCACGATCATTGCATTCTCGAGCTCGCGCTTCTTCGCGATCTCGCCGAAGATGTCCTCGTACCAGCTTACGATGTGATCGGTGCGACTGGAGAAGCTGACGTGAATCACGTGCTTATCCTGGAAGAGCTGGTCGGTGGCGATGTGGACGAGACACGCGGTCTTGCCGATGCCCTTTCGCGATGCAATGACACCGATATTGCCCTTCCCAACGCCACCATGGATGCTTCTCTCGAGAATGCGCAGCGGGCTGCGCTTGATTAGTTCGGTCTTGACCATCATCTCCTCTCCTATGCCCGAAGGGCTTCGGCCTTCCGCTCTTCCTGGTAGTTCTTCACGAGCTCCTCGGCGATGCTCTTGGGCACGCGTCCGTACTTGAGGAACTCCATGCTATACTCGGACTTGCCCTGCGTCAGACTCCGCAAAACGGTTGAGTATCCGAACATCTCAGACAGCGGCACCTCCGCCTCAACGACGCTGAACGCTCCGTCTTCGCTCGAGGCGAGGATGATGCCGCGACGCTGATTGATACTCGCGAAAACGTTCCCCTGGAACTCCGTGGGACCCTCCACCACGACCTTCATGATCGGCTCAAGGATCTCGGGCTTCGCACGCTTGTACGCATCGCGGAATGCGCCGAGGCCCGCGGCCTGGAACGCCATGTCGGACGAGTCAACGGGGTGCGTGCTACCGTCGTTGATGACCGCGCGGACGCCCACGATGGGGAACCCGATGGTGGGCCCCTTCTCCATCGCGATCCGGATGCCCTTGTCTACGCTCGAAATGTACTCGTTCGGAATCACGCCGCCCCGGATCTCGTCGGCGAACTCATAGTCACCCTCAGCCAGCGGTTCGATGTAGCCGGCAACGCGGCCGAACTGGCCGGATCCACCGGTCTGCTTCTTGTGCGTGTAGTTGAACTCCGCGCGTTGCGTGATCGTCTCGCGGAAGGCGACCTGCGGGGCCCCGGTCTCCACCTCAGCCTTGTACTCGCGGCGCATCCGCTCCACGTAGACGTCCAGGTGGAGCTCTCCCATACCCTGGATGATCGTCTCCTGACTCTCCGGATCCACGTACGTGCGGAAGGTCGGGTCTTCCTTGCTGAAGCGGTTGAGCGCCTTGCCCATGTTATCCGCGGCCTTCTTGTCCTTCGGCTTGATCGCGAGGCTGATGACCGGATTCGGAACGTACATGCTGGTCATGGAGTAGTTGAGAGAGGGATGACAGAATGTGTCGCCGGAGGCACAGTCGATCCCGAAGAGGGCAACGATGTCGCCGGCGGGCGCCTCGTTGATATCCTCCATGTGGTTGGCGTGCATACGAATGAGGCGACCCACCTTGAATTTCTTCCGGCTTCGGATATTGAGGAGCTCGTCGCCCTTCTTCACGGTGCCCTGGTAGATCCGGATGTACGTCAGCTGGCCGTAGTTAGTGTCTTCAAGCTTGAACGCGAGGGCAACCGTCTTTGCGTCGTTGTCCGCGCGAAGATCGACCGGCGTTTCGTTGTTGTCGAGGTCGAGCGCGGTGTTCGTTACCTGAGGCGGAGCGGGAAGGTATCGCGTTACCGCGTCCAGGAGCGTCTGCACTCCCTTGTTCTTGTACGCACTGCCCACGAAGACCGGCGTGAACTCGCGCTTGAGGACGCCGGCGCGGACGGCTTCGTGGATCATCTGCTCGGTAACCTCGCCCTCGAGGTACGCCTCCGCGAGCTCATCGCTGAACATGCTGATCGCGTCGATCAGCTCCTCGTGATGCTCGTCGGCCTGCGCCTTCATCTCGGCCGGAATCTCTTCGTAGCGAATCTGCTCGCCACCCGCGCCGTCGAAGTAGACCGCCTTCATCGTGACCAGGTCCACGATCCCTTCGAACTTGTCCTCGAGCCCGATCGGGAGCTGCATCATCACGGCGTTGTGACCGAGCTTCTCGCGCAGCTGCTGGCGCACCTTGAGCGGGTTCGCGCCCGTGCGGTCGGCCTTGTTCACGAACGCGAGGAAGGGGACGTTGTAGCGGCTCAGCTGCCGGTCGACCGTGATGCTCTGGCTCTGAACGCCGCCCACGGAACACAGAACGAGAACCGCACCGTCGAGAACGCGCAAGCTCCGCTCGACCTCGATCGTGAAGTCGACGTGTCCCGGCGTGTCGATGATGTTGATCGGGTGCTCCTTCCACGTGACGTTCGTGGAAGCACTCGCGATCGTGATGCCGCGCTCGCGTTCGAGCTCCATGGAGTCCATCGTCGCACCAACGCCGTCCTTGCCGCGGACTTCGTGGATCGCGTGGATCTTCTCACAGTAGAAAAGGATGCGCTCCGTCAGCGTCGTCTTTCCGGAATCGATGTGCGCGCTGATCCCGATGTTGCGCATCTTGCTGATGTCTATAGCCATGCTCCTATCCTTCCAGTTCGAATCTGCTTGAGTACGCTGCACTATCGTGGGAGATCGTTACGATTCGATGAGTCTCTACTGACCTCACGGGTCACCCATATCGTGCGGGCGCCAAATATAGCGTTTTGCAGATAGGGAGACAAGATCCGTGCCCGACAGAGTTTACGCCGCGATCGGCACGTCCATCCATTGCAGCCGCACCCTCCTGCGTGATAGAAGTTGCCTCCGAATGAGACTGCCGGACAACCGTTTCGCACGCGCAGCAATCGAGGGGGCGATCCACGGAGCCAAGACGGCCGCATGGCTGCTCTCGATCATGCTCCCGGTCTCTTTCGGCGTTCTCCTGCTGCGGTGGACGGACGCGAGGCGGTTTCGGATGCGATCCCGGAAGGAGAGGACGGAGGTCGTTTCGTTGAGGCGGTGGGCGACTGGGCCGGAGACAGCCTCGCACTGGTGATTCGGATCGCCGCGATCCTGCTCGTGCTGATGACCGGCGAGCGTCTCCTCCAGGAGCTCGGCGTGATCCGATGGCTGGGCAAACGGCTCGGACCACTGATGCGGGTGTTCGGCCTTCCGGAAGAGAGCGCGTTCCTCTGGGTGGTCTCGAACACGCTCGGGCTTGCCTACGGAGCCGGTGTCTTGAAGCAGGAGATCGCGGACGGCAGGCTGAGCACCGAGCACGGAGACCTCCTCGGCCACCACATCGCGCTCTCGCACTCGCTCCTGGAAGACACGCTCCTCTTCGTCGCGCTGGGCGTCCCCGCGTTCTGGATCGTGATACCACGGATCACGCTCGCGACAATCTCGGTCTGGGCGCGACGAGCGGAGCTCGCGTTCGGCCGGAGACGAGGCGGCTAGGGGCCGGCGGACTCGGGGTACTCGATTCTGCGGATGCCGCCGGCGTCCACGACGAGCCTGACCTTGTGCCGGCGATCTCCGTGCCCGGTGTCCGCGGAAACGAGCAGATTGAGATGGTAGATCCGGCGCGTTGGTTCGAGCTCGACGGAGTCGCCGGTGACCACCGGAACCTGCTCGCGCTGGCGAACGAGATAGCGCAGCAGATTCTTCAGGTCGATGATGTTGATGTCCGCGAGACCCGTGATCCGCCGCTGCGTGCGGTGGAGGCGTCGCTCCTTCACGTGGAGCAGCTTGGTGTACTCGAGCGCGGTCTCCGGGTTCGTCTTCGTGATCGCGAGCTCGAATTCGTCGCGTGCGCGGGTCCGCAGGAGCTCGTCCCCGAGTCGATTCTCCCGGACGAACATGCACCGCTCCTTCACGATCCCCATCAGCTTGTGCGTGGACTGATCGTTGAATGCGGTGCGCCGGTCGTAGAAGAGCTTCCCGAGCGTTCGCTGGAAGGCGGCGCGGAAGGCATCCTTGATGCGATCCTTGATCATGTACGCCCCCACCAGGACCAGGAAGAGCGTGGTCGAGAGCGTTCCGAACCGGATCTGCCCGATGAACGAGATCCCCGTCGCGATCGCCATCGCGAGCCCCGCCGCGACAGCATAGAGCAGGTGCTCGACCCTCCGCGCCTGATTGCCGCGATGGATCTCGAAGAAGAGGACGGACGAGACGTAGTGCTTGAGTATCTTGTACCGGTAGATGTACTCCTCGCGCTTGGTTATGTCCGAGCCCGAACGCACTACGCTCGCGTACCCTCGTTCCTCGCGGTAGCGTTGCTGCGCGAGAAGCGCCTGCCGCAGCGGCTCAAGCGACGCGCCCGAGCGCTCGACCTTGGGGTTCGTGAGCATCCGAACCACGTAGTTCTCGATCGTGAGCGAGAGGTCTTCGTCCACGAGGAGGAGGTGACGAAGCGAATCACGCGGCAGATCGTCGCGATCGAGCGCCCATCGGTAGCGCGAAAAGCCTTCGTGGAGTCGTTGCACCATCGCACAGAAGCTGTTCACGTCTTCCTGCCCCACGCGGTCGCAATCGCGCACCCGTGCGTTCACCGCATCGCGGAGCGCCGACTTGGTGACTGCGCCGAGCAACTGTGCCTCGTACTTCAGCGTCTTCTGAGCGACCTCGCCCGGCGATTCGAGCATCCTGCAGATGCGAGCCAGCGGCGACTCCGGCGAGTCGGGCTCGAGCATCTCGTCGATATGAAGCGTGGGCGTGTTGAAGCGCACGTAGAGCTTCACGTCGTCGTAGAACTCCTCCGGATCCATCGTCTCCGGACGAATGTTGAAGGAGTGCGGCAGGAAGAAGACGAGCCGCATCCTGGTTGCCCGCGTGCGCGGGTAGCGCTCCCGATCAGGATCGAGAATGTGGCGGAACTTCAACTCGAGCGAGTATCGATCGCGACGGCGAATGCGGAAATCGAGCTCGCCGCGAGCGGTTTCGTCCTCGTGCACTACGTTCGACGGGTCGATCTGCTTCATGCGTACAGCATACGGCGGGGACCCGCGCGACTCAACAGAGCCGCCGGTCCCTACGGGGCAGGATCGACGCGTGGCTCCAGGTGCGCGACGACACCGGTGCCCTCGCTCAGGCGCCGCGTGTCGTAGGCGAGGAGCCGGCCGTGCTCGGTGGCGAGCTCGTAGAGCCAGGCAAACCCGAGGAACTGCCGGCCCGTGACGGTCGCGTGGATCGTGTGACCGCCCTCCGCGGCGGGGGCGAGACGGACGTCCTCCGGCCGCAGGCCGTGGCGTCGACCGTCGATCTGAACGTAGCTGATCTCCCCAACGAAGCCGGCGACGAACTCGTCCACCGGATGCTCGTAGAGCTCGACCGGCGAGCCGTGCTGAACGAGCCGCCCGCTACGGAGGATGGCGACGCGATCGGAGATGGAAAGCGCCTCCTGCCGGCTGTGCGTGACGAAGAGCACGGTGATCCCGAGCTCTTTCTGAAGCCGGACGACTTCGCGACGGAGATCGCGACGGAGCACTTCGTCGATCGAGCTGAACGGCTCGTCCAGCATGAGCAGGACGGGGTCCACGGCGAGGGCGCGGGCGATCGCGACGCGCTGGCGCTCGCCGCCGGAGAGCGTCTCGATGCGGCGGGGGCCGTAGCCGGGGAGCTCCATCAGCTCGAGGAGCTCGTCCACCCGCCGGTGGGTCTCCGCGTCGTCCCGGCGGCGGACGCGGAGCCCGTAGCCGATGTTCTGCGCGACGTTCATGTGCGGGAAGAGCGTGTAGTCCTGAAACACGTATCCCACGTGGCGCTGGGCCGGCCGCATCGCGGTGACGTCTTCGCCGTGAATGAGGATGCGCCCGTGGTCGGGCCGTTCGAAGCCTGCGATCAGCCGGAGCGTCGTGGTCTTGCCGCTGCCGCTCGGACCGAGGATCGAGACGAGCTCGCCCGGCTCGACCTCCAGGTCGAGCTCCATGTCGAACTCGGGGTAGCTCTTCTGCACCGTTTCGAGGCGTATCATGAGCGTCGTGCTCCTCGGAGGGATGTTGCGTCGATGATCAGGAAGAGGACGAGGCAGATGGCGATATAGATCACTGCCAGCGCGAGCGCGAGGTCGAAGCTCCGGAAACCGATGAGCCGGTAGATCGCGACGGGGAAGGTCGCGATGCGGCCGCGTCCGGCGGAGAGAACGACGGTAAGATCGGCGAAGGGAAGCGCGAGCGCGTACGCGTAGCCGTTGAAGAAGGTTCGCTTGAGAAGCGGCGCCTCAACGTCGCGGAAGACGCGCCACCTGCCCGCGCCGAGGATCTCCGCCGCGCGCCCAGGCCCCGGACCGAGCTCGTCCACGCCGGTTCGAACGATCCGGAAGACGAGCGGGAAGGCGATGAAGAACTGCCCCGCCACGATGAGCGCGACCGGCGGAATGATGCCGTCCCAGACGAATCGGAGGCCCAGGCTCACGGTAACGAGCGACACCCCGATCGGCAGCTGCAGGAAGCTCTCGAAACCCGCGCTTCGCGTGCCGCGCAGCGAGAGCGCGAGCGCGGCGGCGACGGAGAAGGTGAGCGTGCCGCTCGCCGCGGCAATCGCGACGCTTCGCAGAATCACGCCCACGACGCTGCTCCTGAGGATGCCTTCCACGTTGCGGTCGGCCGCCCCGGGAACGAGCAGCTCGCGGAAGTTCTCGAGTGAGAACGCCGCGTTCGCCGTGGAGAAGGCGCGGCCGATCATCGTGAGGATCGGGCCGAGCACGAACACCGCGACGAAGAACAGGTACGCGGTCAGGATCGCGCGCGTGTGCGGCCTCGCGTGCCGCAGCTCCGGAAGCGTGGCCTCGGTGCCCACGCGAGCCACCCGCGTCGCGTTGATGAGGCGCGTGCTCAGCGCAATGAACCCGATCGAAAGCGCGAGCTGCACGAGCGAGTACGTGGCCGCCGAGATCAGGTCGAGGTCCACGAACATCTCCTCGTAGATCGCGACCTCGAGCGTCGCGAACCGGACGCCGCCGAACACGAGCACGATGCCGAAGCTCAGGAAGGTGTAGATGAAGATGAGGAGGAATCCGCTGAGCACCGCCGGGGCGAGCAGCGGGACGGTCACGCGGAAGAAGTGGCCGACCCGGTTCTCGCCCAGGCTCTCGGTGGCCTCGCGGTACCGCTTGTCGAGTGATCGCCACGCGGTCGCGATCACTCGGATCGCGAGCGAGAAGTCGTAGAAGATGTGCGCGAGCACGATGCCGCGGAAGTTGTAGACGAGGTTGTGATCGGTGCCGAGGATCGTGTTGAGCAGCCCGCTCTTCCCGTAGAAGCTGATCATGCAGACCACGACGATGATGCTCGGCAGGACGAACGGAATGAGCGAGAGCGAGTAGATGAGCCGCTTCCCGGGGAAATCGAAGTGGGAAACGGCGTACGCGACCGGCAGCGCGACGAGCGTCCCGAGCAGCGCGGAAAGCAGTGCCTGGCCGATCGTGAATCCCACGATGCCGGCCGTCCGCGAGGAGGTAAGCACCTCGCCCACCTTTGAGGCCGCGGCGCGGAACGTCGTGCCCCGGAGCGCCTCCACGAAGACGCTCCCGATGGGCACGAAGAAAAAGAGCACGAAGAAGAGCAGGACGCCCGCGTAGAGGAGTCTCTTGCTCACTGCATCACTTCTTGCCAATCGGCAAGCCATTGCTCAAAGGAGGCGTCCACTCGGTCGACCGGGAGATAGAGCGTTTCGTCCGCCCGCTCCACCTGCTCGAACGCCTCCGGGAGCGTCACCCCGTCCACCGCGGGGTACATGAACTGACTGAGCGGGATCTCGCTCTGCACCGCGTCCGTGAGCAGGAAGTCCATCAGTCTGCGCGCGTTCACGAGGTTCGGTGCCCCGTTCGTGATCCCGGCAACCTCGATCTGGGCGTAGCCCGCCTCGTTGATGATGAGATTCCGATACCGATCGGTATCCTCGTAGGCGATGTGGTACGCGGGACTCGTCTCGTAGCTGAGAACGATCGGAGCCTCACCCTCGGTGTACAGGCCGTACCCTTCCGACCAGCCGGATGTGATCGTGAGCACGTTCGGCTTCAGCCGTTCCCAGAACTCGAGGTACCCGTCCTCGCCGTGAACCGCGATCGTCATGAGAAGGAAGTTCCTGCCCGGAGACGACGTCGCCGGATTCATGAGGATGATCGATTCGCGAAGGCTGGGATCGAGCAGATCGTCCCAGGTCGACGGTGGATTCGCAAGCGCCTCGCTGTCGTAGTTGAGCACGATGTGGCCCCAGTCGAACGGCGTGAGCCGGAACTCGGAATCGACCAGAACGCTCGACCGGAGTCGCTCGGCTCCCGCCGGCTCGTACGCCTGGAACAGCTCCGCCTCCAGGGCGCGACCCACGTACGTCGTGTCGAGCCCGATAACGACATCGCCCTGCGGGTCGTCGCGTTCGAGCCACGTCTGATTGTAGAGATCGCCGGTGTCCTGGAAGCGCTCGACCGACGCGGCAACGCTGAACTCGCTCCGGAAGTGATCAACGACCAGCGTCTCCAACGCCTCGGGAAACGCGTCGTAGCTGTAGACGACCAGCTCGCCGGTCGCCTCGGTCGCGACCGATTCGGCGCGCGACCCCGCGTCGTCGGCGCCCGTCCGTCCGTCCGCGGCGTCGCCGCCGCAGCTCGCTATCGCCAGGATCGCGACCATCGCGACGGCGCCCACGCGCGCGATCGACGACGCTCGAGAGAAGAAACGAGAAAGACTCTTCATGGAGTACCCTCCCCAATGGATTTCGGGGTGGTCGACCAAGACAAGTATGTCAGGAAAGGATCGTACAAGCTTCCCTCCGCCGGCATTACCCGGATCAGGTCTGCGGGTGTAATCTCAGCCTTTCGCAAGGAAAAGCACCCCGATGCAGGAAGGGTACTGAGGCGCGCGGCGTGGGGTCAAGCCGGCTGCGACGCGGTTCCTCCCGCCGCAGCCGCTCCACCGCGGCTCACCAGAACACGGCGAGTCCGGCGTTGGCGAGCGTCAACGCCACCACGGTGTAGTAGTGCGCGCCGGACAGCGGCCGGTCTCGCCG
>JBKHII010000003.1:0-102442 GCA_046538735.1 Spirochaetales bacterium | reverse complement strand
CCTGCCGTGCGCCCGCCTGCCGCGGCGTTCCGATCCGTTGCGACGACGACGACGAAGCCGGGGCGAAGCTCCTCCACGAAGGCCCCGACCGCCGCCGCGGAGCTCGTGAGGCGTTTGGGAAGCGTGCGCACTTCCGCGCTTTCCTCGTTCGCCCGTCTGAGCGCTCGCGCGATCCGATCCGAGTCGGTCAGGTAGAGCGTCATGCGATGGGCTCCACGAGGTCGGCCAGGAGCGGCGGGTCCGTGCCGTCGGCGATCGAGGAGATGCGGACCGAGACGAATCGATTCTCATAGCGGGACGCTCCGCTCAATGGCGGGGCATCGTCGCTGCGTCCGTCTTCGAGCGGCACGTCCACGACGATCGGAACGTAGTGCTCGCCGAGACCGGTGAGTCGGAGCGTCCGACCGATTCGCTCCGCTCGCTCCACGAGCATCCGCTCGGTCGTGCCGATGAGACGGGTGCGGTACCGGCGCTTGGTGCGTTCGGCGGTCTCGCGGACGAGCGCGGAACGATCGGTCTTCACTCGTGCGGGAAGGTGTCCGTCCATGCGTTCGGCGCGCGTTCCCTTTCGCAGCGAGTAGGGGAAGGTGTGGACGTGGCCGAAGCCGATCGATTCGATCGCTCGGAGACTCTCCTCGAGCTCCGCGTCGGTCTCGCCGGGGAAGCCCACGATGAGGTCGGTCGTGAGGTTGAAGAGCGGGTCACGCTCGCGAAGCGCGAGCGCGAGCTCCGCGTAGCGCTTGAAGGTGTACCGGCGTCGCATCGCGAGCAGGACGCGCTCGGAGGCAGACTGGAGGCAGAGGTGGAGGTGCGGCACCATCCGTGGATGATCGAAGAGCGCAATGAAGCGGTCGGTGAGCCGATCGGGCTCAAGCGAGGAGATCCGCAGGCGGAAGTCGGCCGGGCCGCCGTGGACGTCAGGGGCGTGCGCCTCGATGTTGAGGCAGCGGGCGACGAGCTCGGCGAAGTCCACGCCGTCGTTCGCGTAGCGGCTCATGTTCACGCCGGTCAGCACGACCTCGCGAGCGCCGCCCGCGACCGCCTCGCGCACCGAGCGGACGACCTCCGGCCACGGTCTGCTGGTCGCGCGCCCGCGGACGTGGGGGATGATGCAGAAGGTGCAGAAGTTGTCGCAGCCGTCCTGCACCTTCACGATGCTCCGCGTGTGGAAGATCCGGTCGGGGAGCGGGAAGTCGAAGACGCTTCCGGTCGGATGGACGACTTCGCCGCGGAAGTGACCGTCTACGAGCGCCGGGATGCTCTGCTTCTGCTCGTTCGGTACGAAGTAGGTCGAGCCGTCGGCTTCGAGCTCGTCTCGACGGCCGTTCACGTAGCAGCCGGTCACCACGACGAGCGGGGCGCCGGTGGGCTCCGCTTCCGCACGCCGCAGATCCCCGTTTCGGTGCGCCCGGTAGAGGAGGTTGCGGCTCTTCCGGTCGGCGCGGTTCGTGACGGTGCACGTGTTGATCACGTAGACGTCCGCCGGCTCCTCGAACGCCGCGATCCGGTAGCCGGCGTCACGGAACTGCGTGGCGAGCGAATCGGTCTCGAACTGGTTGAGCTTGCAGCCGAGCGTGGCAAACGCGACCGAGCGGGTGTGCGTGCTCATCGCGCGGTGAGGGCCTCCCGGCCTGCTTCGCGCGCCCGGAGGTCGTACGGAGCGGCGTCCGCGAGCGTGTCAGGCTCCACGCCCACGAAGCTGCCCTCCATCGAGAGCGGCGCCGCGTCGTTGATGCGCACCGTCACGAACCTCCCCACGAGCGACTCGTCGTTCGAGGCGAAGCGGACGATGAGCTTTCCTTCGGTCTTCCCGGTGAGGTAGCCGTCCTTGCGATCCGCTCCTTCCACGAGCACCGAGAGCTCGCGGCCCACGAGCGCACGGTTGTACCGGAGCGACGCCTCCTGAAGCTCTCCGGAGAGCTCGTGCAGCCGCCGGCGCTTCTCTTCGTGCGCGACGTCGTCCTGCCAGCGCGAGCTCGCCGCCCCGGGGCGCGGCGAGTAGATCGCGATGTACGCCATGTTGTACGCGAACTCGCGCATCGCGGCGCGCGTCGCCTCGAACTGCTCGTCGGTCTCCCCGGTGAATCCCACGATGATGTCGGTGAAGAGCGTGGCTTCCGGAATCGTGGAGCGGATCTTCTCCACGATCCGCCGGTACTCCCCGACCTTGTAGTTCCGGTTCATCTTCATGAGCACCTTGTCGTCGCCCGACTGGATCGGGAGGTGAATCTGGCGCGCGAGGACCGGGTACTCGGCGACGACGTCGATCACCTCGTCGGTCATGTCGTGCGGGTGCGGCGACGTGAAGTACGTCCAGAACCTGCGGTCGCTCTCCCGACCGATCTCGCCGATCTCGCGCAGGAGCTCGGCGAAGGTGAGCTCGTCGCCCTCGCGCTCGCTCCGGCGATCGAGCCCGTACGAGTTCACGTTCTGCCCGAGGAGCGTGATCGAGCGGTAGCCTTCGTTCACGAGGGCGCGCACCTCGGCGAGGATCTCCGCGCTCGGGCGCGAGACCTCGCGGCCGCGCGTGTACGGCACGGCGCAGAAGGTGCAGAACTTGTCGCAGCCGTTCTGGATCGGCACGAACGCCTCGAACCGGCTCGAGTAGCTCGCGTCGATCTTCCAGTATCCCCTCCGCCGGTCGTTCGCCCCCACGACGGCGTGCTCGGCAGCGCGAAGCGAGGCCGGGGTGACGAGGCCGTACTGCTGGAGCATCTCGGGGAGCTGCGGGAGCTCGTTGATCGTGAAGAGAAGATCGAAGCGGTCCATGAACTTCTCCCGGTCGGCCGGAAGCACGCATCCCGAGACGAAGGTGAGCACGCTGCGTTCGTTCTTCCACTGGTTCCAGCGGTGGATCCTCGTGTAGACCTTGTCGATCGCCTTCTGGCGCACGGAGCACGCGACGATCCCGAGGATGTCGGCGTCCTCTTCGCGCTCGGAGCGCTCGTACCCGAGCGATTCGAGAACCGAGCGGATGCGCTCGGAGTCGGAGAGGTTCATCTGGCAGCCGAAGGGCACGAGATGGTAACGCATCAGAAGTAGACCTCCGCGTAGAGCTGTTCCGGCGGGACGCCGTGCGTCTTGAGAATATCGAACGCTTCGTAGATCATGTCGCAATTTCCGCAGAGATAACAGAGCGTATCCGGCTCCACGCGATGCTCGCGCAGGTAGTCGGTGACGCGACCGGCGACTACCCGCGGTGCCGTCCCAGCCGCGTTCGGGTCGCGCGAGAGGCAGGTCGTCACCCGGTCGGACGGGTACGCCTCGTGCTCGTAGCGCTCGCTCGCGGTGCGAACCCCGTGGAGGAGCCGATAGTCGAGGTCGGGCCGGGTTTCGGCGAGCGCGTGAAAGGGGCTGATGCCGGTGCCGGTCGCGATGAAGAGGAATCGCGACGACTCCGGCGACTCGGGCAGCGTGAAGAAACCGAAGGGACCGTCGACCTCCAGCTCGTCCCCCGGCGCGAGGTGCCGCAGCTTGCGCGAGAGGTAGCCGGCCGCTACCTCCTTGACGAGGATCTCGAGGTAGTCGGCGTGCGCGCTCGAGTAGATCGAGTACTCGCGCATGTTGATGTCGCCCTTGAGCCCCACGCTCACGTACCGGCCGGGCTCGAACTCGAGGCCGTTGCGATCGAACCGCACGACGTAGGCGGTGGCACTGAGATTGCGGATTTGGTGGACGCGGGCGTAGGCCGCGCCGGTTGCAGGAAGCGTTCCGGACATTGGGCTTCTAATATATGACAATCGCTGTGAAGTTTACAGCGGGATCGGCCTGTACGGACTCCTCCGCAATGGCTACTATTGGATCAGGAGTCGAACCGAATGGCCGAACACCGCCGTGTCAATCCGAAGCCCGAGTGGCTCAAGATAAAGCTCAACACGAACGACAACTTCAAGTACCTCAAGGGTTTGATGAAGGAGCAACGCCTCACGACCGTCTGCGAGGAGGCACGATGCCCGAACATCCACGAGTGCTGGGGCGAGCATCGCACCGCGACCTTCATGATTCTGGGCGACACGTGCACCCGGCGCTGCCGTTTCTGCGCGGTGAAGACGGGACTCCCGCGGGTCCTTGACCGCGACGAGCCGAGGCGCGTGGCAGAGAGCGTCGCCGAGATGAACCTCCGGCACGTGGTCATCACGATGGTCAACCGCGACGAGCTCGCCGACGGCGGTGCCGAGATCATGGCCGACACCGTGCGTCGCATCCACGACCTCGCGGCGGAGACCACCGTTGAAGTGCTCTCGTCCGACCTCATGGGCGATCCGGACAGTATCAGGATCGTCTGCGAGAGCCGGCCCGAGATCATGAGCCATAATCTGGAGACAGTCCGACGGTTGACCCCGAGCGTGCGGTCCCGTTCAACGTACGAGCGCTCGCTGCTCTTCCTTCGTCTCGCGAAGGAGATCGACCCCGAGTCGGCGACGAAGTCGAGCCTCATGCTCGGTCTCGGCGAAACCCGCGACGAGATCCTCGAGGCGATGGACGATCTCCTGGAGAACAACGTCTCGCTCCTGAACCTCGGCCAGTACCTCCAGCCGACCCGGACCCACCTGGCGGTCCAGAAGTACTGGACGCCGGAGGAGTTCGCCGAGCTTCGCGACCGCGCGCTCGAGAAGGGATTCGAGGCGTGCGACTCAGGGCCGCTCGTGCGTTCCTCGTACCACGCCGGCGAGCAGTACGAGACGTACCGCAGGCGCGTGCACCCGCTCCACCGCGACGAGCGCTCGTGCGAGCAGGCGGGCGACTGATCGGCATCGAGCCGAAACGGCGTTGCTCGCGGGGTACCGCCCCGTGATATGGTGAGGCCGGCATGCAGAACACCGAGATCTACCATCGGCGCATCAGCCGGTTCATCGATCGAGTCCGTGAGCGCCGCTACGGCGAGTCCGTGCCGCTTTCCGCGGTCTACACCTACGACAAGAACAGGCCGATTCGCTTCGACCGGCTCGGGAGCCGCCGCTGGAAGACGATCGAGCCCGGTACCCGTTGGGGCGAGCTCTGGGCAAGCGCGTGGTTTCGGTTCACCGGCACCGTACCCGGGCGTTTCGCCGGGCACGAAGTCGTCGCGCTGATCGATCTCGGCGCGGAGGGGTGCGTGTTCCGGGACGGATCCCCGTACCAGGGCCTGACCGACGTGCCGCGCGCCACAGGCGACGAGACCGGCAAGCGTCGCGTCGCGATCTCCGGGCGTGCCTCGGGCGGTGAGCCGGTCGAGCTCCTCGTGGAGGCCGCCGCGAACTCGCTCTTCGGCCATCACGGCCACCGCGACTTCGTGCTGCGCCAGGCCGAGCTCGCGTGCTTCGATCGGAGACTCTGGCAGCTCGGCCTCGACCTCCGCTTCCTCCACGAGCTCGCGCGCGCGCTGCCCGCGGCGAGTGTTCGTGCGAGGCGAATCGTCGCCGGGCTCAACACGGCGGCGAACGTGTGGGACGACGGCGCGGGCGCCGGCGAGGTCGCCCGCATCTGCGCAGGTCTTCTCAAGAACGGCCCGGTTACGAGCGCGACCACCGCCTGGTCGGTCGGGCACGCGCACCTCGACCTCGGGTGGCTCTGGCCAACCGGCGAGACGCGCCGGAAGGCCGGCCGCACCTTCTCGACCGCGCTCCGGTTGCTCGAGGAGTACCCGGACTACGTCTTCGGCACCTCGCAGCCGCAGGTGCTCGCCTGGGTCCGCGAGGATTACCCCGCGCTCTACGAGCAGATCCGGGCCGCCGTGGCCGGCGGCCGATGGGAGTGCCAGGGAGCGATGTGGGTCGAGCCGGACATGAATATCCCTTCGGGCGAGTCGCTCGTGCGACAGCTCGTGCACGGCAAGCGCTTCTTCCGGCAGGAGTTCGGCGTGGACGTCACGAACCTCTGGCTTCCGGACGTCTTCGGCTACTCGGCCGCCTTGCCCCAGCTCCTCAGGCTCGCCGGGGTGGACACCTTCGTCACGCAGAAGATCTCCTGGAACGAGACCAACTCCTTTCCGCACCACACCTTCGATTGGGAGGGGATCGACGGTACACTCGTCCGAACCCACTTCCTCCCCGCGAACACCTACAACGCGACGAACGGCCCGCGCGAGCTCGTGGAAGCCGAGAACCGCTTCGCGCAGGCGGACGTCTCGAACGACTGGCTCAACCTCTACGGGATCGGTGACGGCGGCGGCGGTCCGAGCCGCACTCACCTCGAGTACGCGCGCCGCGCGGCCGGTACCGAGGGGCTGCCGCGCGTGAAGCTTGCGCCCGCGGACGCCTTCTTCCGCCGCATCGCGAAGCTCCCCGCCCACCGACTGCCCGTCTGGCGCGGCGAGCTCTACCTCGAGCTCCATCGCGGCACGTACACGACGCAGGCTCGCCTCAAGAAGCTCAACCGCAGGCTCGAGAACGCGCTGCGCGACACCGAGTACCTGTGCGCGCTGTCCGGTCTCGACCGTCGGGAGGAGCTGGACGCGATCTGGAAGGAGACGCTCCTCAACCAGTTCCACGACATCCTTCCCGGCAGCTCGATCCGGCGCGTCTACGAGGAAGCCGAGGCGATGAGCCACCGCAACCTCGCGTCGCTCGAGGCGATCAGAGAACGGGCGTTCGGCGTGCTTCACGGACCGGCGCCGAAGCGAGCGGACGCGTACGTCGTGCACAATACGCTGAGCTGGGACCGTTGCGCGCTCGTGTGCCTGCCGTGGTCGGATGCGAAGCCGCCGTCGGTTCTGGACGGGCGCGGGCGCTCGTTGCCGGCGCAGCCGGTCGAAGGCGGGCTGCTCGTCGCGATTGACGCGCCCTCGATGGGCTCAACGAGCGTCCGACTGAGCCGGACCGGAGGTGCAGCCGCGCGCGCGACGGTCGCGCCGGTCGTCGCGACCGAGACGAGCCTCGAGAACGGCGTGCTTCGGGTCGAGCTCGCCTCCGACGGGACGATCGCCCGCATCTACGACAAGGAGCACGAGCGCGAGGCTCTCGCGGACGGCGCGAACCGGCTCATGCTGTGGGAGGACCTTCCGTACAGCTGGGAAGCGTGGGACATCAGCCACTACTATCGGGAGACGACCCCGGAACACGCGGCACTGACGCGCAGGCGGCTCGCCGAGAGCGGTCCGCTTCGCGCCGCCGTGGAGCAGGAGCTCTCGGTCGGCGGATCGTCCGTATTCCAACGGATCGTGCTCGAGGCGGGAAGCAGGCTGGTGCGGATCGAGAATCGCGTGAAGTGGCGCGAGTCGCGGAAGCAGCTTCGCGTGCAGGCGATTCCCGCGGTCCGATCGCTTCACGCAACGTACGAGATCCAGTTCGGCACCGTCACGCGCCCGGCTCACGCGAACACGAGCTGGGACGCCGCGCAGTTCGAGGTCGCCGGCCACCGTTTTGCCGACTACGCGCAGGCGGACTACGGCTTCGGCCTGGTGAACGACTGCAAGTACGGCCACCTCATCCGCGACGGCGTCGTGGAGCTCACCGTGCTTCGCAGTCCCAAGGATCCCGATCCCGAGGCGGATCTGGGCGAACACGAGTTCAGCTTCGGGTACTATCCGCACGCACTCGGGTGGGAGGCGAGCGGGCTCCTCGAGTGTGCGCACGAGCTGAACGCGCCGCCGCTTGTTCGTGCGGTTCGGACGGCGCCGGACCGGTCGGTCTCCGAGCTGGCCGTGACCACTGCCCGCACGCCGGGCGAGACGGGAGCGACCGCACAGGCAGTTGCCTCCGCCGTGAAGATCGAGGTGGTGAAGCAGCCGGAGGTTGGTTCCGGACTCGTGCTCCGGCTCTACGAGACGCGCGGAACGAGGCGGCGTGTGGTCCTCCGCAGTCGAACGGCGTGGCGCTCGGTCGAGGAGGTGAACTTGCTCGAGGAGCCGGTGAGGAAGCTCGGCGGGCTGCGTCCGAGCGCTGATCGCGCGTTTGCGAGCGAGATCGAGCTCGAGTTCACCCCCTATCAAATTCGTTCGCTGCGGGTAGGGCATTGAGGTGCGTATGAAGGATCGACGATTGACTCGCTGCGCCGCCGGCCTCGTGCTCGGCGTGCTTCTCGTGGGCGCGACGCCCCTGCTTGCCGATCGGCTCGAGCTCGAAAACGGCGACGTTCTCAGCGGCGACATCGTCAGGATGGACGACGAGACCGTCACGATCGAGACCGAGTACGGAAGGCTCGAGGTGCCCCGTGACCACGTGCGACATGGTGCGTTCGGTGAGGCGGCCGACTCGGACGAGGAGGATGAGCGTCCCGATACGAGCTCCGGACTGGTCTTCCGCTTCACGCTGGACGACACGCTCGAGTCGACCGTGGGCGACTACACGCTCACGAACAACGGACTACGGTTCGCCCCCGACCGCGGCGGCACGCCACGCGCGGCGGCGAGGTCGGACGGCTCCGCGACGTATCTCTCGCTTCCTCCGGCTCCGGAGATCAACGAGCTCAGCACGTTCACGCTCGTCTTTCACCTCAGGCTCGAGAGCACGCGGGGAACGAAGTACCTCGTCTCGAAGTGGGACCGAGCCGAAGGAGAGACCGCCGAAGGGAAGTTCACGATCCAGACCTCGAGCGGCGGTGTGACGCTCTTCCTCGTAGGGCCGGACGGCAGATACCGCCGGCTTTCGGCTCGCGGCGTGCTCGCGCCGCTCGTCTGGCATACCGTCGCGGTCTCGTTCGCCGCCGGACGGGCGGCAATCTACGTGGACGGCGAGGAGGTTGGCAGCCGTACCTTTGCCTTCACCGAGCTCTATCCCGACGACTCACCGCTGCTCATCATGACCGCCGAAGCGACAACGGACGATCCCTACGGTCACTACAACGTCACCGGTTCGATCGACGACATCAGGCTCTATTCCCGGGCGCTCGCGCCGGAGGAGATCGCGGCGATCGCCTCCGGCGAGGAGTAGGCGCTACAACGGCACCGATCGCACGTCGCTGTAGCGCGCGCCGTCGCGGTCGAGGACGCTCCGTACGAGGAGGATCTCGTGGGCTTCGAACGCGACCGGTTCGGGAACGAGCTCTTGCAGCGCCGTGCCGACCGCCGCGAGCTCGGATTTGCCGGCGGCCTTGCGGACCTTGCCGATCGTGACGTGCGGGCGGAAGGGACGATCGTCGAGGCTGAAACCGAGCCGCCGCATCGCGGAGTTGAGGAGCGCCTCGATCTCGGCAAGGCGCCCGCTCGGATCGCCGACGCCGGTCCAAAGCGTCCGCGGCCGTCTCGCGCTCGGAAACGCCCCCACGCCGGCCGTTTCCAGGGGAATCGCTCCGGGCGCGCCGGCTGCGACGTCGCTCATCGCCCCGAATACATCGTCGACCTTGCTCTGCTCCGTTGCTCCAAGGAAGTGGAGCGTCACGTGGAGGCTTTCGCGCGGGATCCAGCGGACCGTCCGGTCGCCAACGCGCTTCGCGAGCGCGCGCTGTGCGGCGACGGCTCGGTCGAGCGCGGCCTCGCTCGGGCGCACGGCGGTGAATAGTCTCAGGTAGTCCACCCGGATATACTATCCCCATGCCGGATCGCGTCAACGAGCTCGAACAGCTGATCATCCATCATCAAGAGAAGTACTACAACGGCGAACCGGAGATCACGGACGCCGAGTTCGATCTCCTCTGGGACGAGCTGCGGCGGCTCGACCCGCAGAACGCGCTCTTCGAGCGTGTGGGGGCGGATCGGGCGAGCGGCTATCCCAAGCGAGAGCATGTGATTCCGATGGGCAGCCAGGAGAAAGCGGCCGACCCGGAGGCGTTCCTTCGCTGGGCGGAGCGAGTCGGTCACGACGAGTTCATCGTGCAGTACAAGATGGACGGCGCGAGTCTGGAGCTGCAGTACGACGGTGGTGAGTTTCGCCGCGGCGTCACACGCGGCGACGGGACGATCGGCGACGACATCACGCCGAACGTCCTGAAGATGAAGGGACTCGTGCCGTCGCTTCCGCTCGACTTCACCGGCGCCGTGCGCGGCGAGGTTCTGCTCGCGCGGGAGCTCCACCGGTCGAAGTACTCGGAGAAGGCGAATCCCCGTAACGCGGCCAACGGGCTCATGAAGCGAAAGGACGGTGTTGGCGCGGAGGACCTGGAGATCATCTGCTATGACGCGGTGGAGTCGACTCGGGACGACTTCTTCGCGCGCGAGGAGGACAAGCTCGCCTGGCTCACGGAGAACGGCTTCCACGTGGTTCCGTTTCGCGTGTTCACGGACGCCGAGCAGATCGTTGCGTACCGACGCGAGGTCGCGTCCGAGCGCGACGCCCTTCCGTTCGATATCGACGGTCTGGTCGTGAAGGGTCAGACGATCGACCCGGACGACATGCGCCGCGCGCGACCCGAGAAGCAGATCGCCTTCAAGTTCGAGCTCGAAGAGGCCGCGAGCACACTCCGCGAGGTCGTCTGGAGCCCGTCCGGGAGCCTCTACACGCCGATCGGCGTGATCGACCCCGTGCGCCTCGCCGGTACGACGGTGAAGCGGGCGAACCTCGTCAACCCGAGGCTCATCCGAGAGATGGATCTCCGGATCGGATCGCGCGTTGCCGTGACCAAACGCGGCGAAATCATCCCCAAGATCGAACGCGTCCTCGAGAACCCGCCGGACGCGCCGCACGTGGAGCTGCCGAAGACGTGCGAACGGTGCGGGACGACGCTCGTGGACGACGGCACCAGACTCTCCTGTCCGAACCAGGCGTGCCCGAAACGAGCGTACTATCGCATTCGCAAGTGGCTGGACGTGCTCGACATCCGTGACTTCGGCGACGCGATTCTCTCGCAGCTTTTCGAATCGGGCCGGGTGCGGAGCATCGCCGATCTCTACACGCTCACCGTGAACGATCTCACCTCGTTCGAGCGGATGGGTGAGACGCTGGCGACGAAGATCCTCAGGAATCTCTACACCGTGACCACGGTTCCGCTGTCGCGATTCGTCGCCGGCTTCAACATCGAAGGGATCGGCACGCTCATCATGGACAAGGTGGTGGACGCCGGCTACGACACGCTCGGGAAGCTTCGCGCCGCCACGCCGGAAGAGCTCGCCGGGGTCAACGGAGTGGGCGAGATCACCGGTGCCGTCATCGCCGAGGGGGTGCGCGAGCTTCGCGAGCAGATGGACGCGGTGCTATCGACCGGCCGCGTTGCGATCGCGGAACCGGTCGCAGGACTGCTTCGCGGCCGGAGCTTCTGTTTCACCGGGGCGCTCTCAACGATGACCCGCGCGCAGGCGCAGGATCTCGTCCGCGAAGCCGGCGGACAGGTGACGAGCTCCGTCACCAGGACGCTCACGTATCTCGTCACGAACGATCCCGAATCGGGCAGCAGCAAGAACGCGAAGGCGCGCGGGCTCGGGGTTCGCATCATCTCCGAGGAGGATTTTGTGGAACTCGTTCAGCGATCCGAGGCGACGCCGACGGAAACGAATTGATCGAGCCGCCCGGTACGGCTACACTGGACGCCGATGGGACTGCGACATGACCGATGAAGAACGCGATTCAGTTGAGCTTGAGATGCTGGAGTCCGTCCCCGACGACGATGACGATGTCTTCGGCGTGGAGGCGGCCCCCGAGCCCGAACACCGGATCGATCCGCAGGAGCTCCGCGAGGAGATTCAGAACTTCTACCTGCCCACGCAACTCGTCGACGCGATCATGGAGATGGGCGGGATCCCCACGACGAGCGAGGTAATGATCGTGGGCGTCGGCTTCATCGATATCGCCGACTACACCTACCTGTCGCAGTTTCTGAGCCCGCAGGAGAATCAGGACGTGCTGAATGGGCTGTATACCGCATTCGCCGGCGTTCTGAAGCGTCACGGCGGCTACCTGAACAAGATCGAAGGCGACAGCCTCATGTTCCACTACGGTGGCACTATCGATCCGCGGGTGCGCGATATGCCGGACGACGAGGTCGAACGCTACATCGCGAAGGAGCTCTTCTACACGTGCGTGGAGATGCAGCGGGTCTGCTCGCTCTTCAACCAGGCGAACGAGAAGTTCTTGCTCGAAGGTGTGAGCGACGAGGCGAAGGCGGCGCTGAAGAAGGCGTTCGATATCGTGTCCACGCTTCGTAACTCATTCGAGCTCTCCCGCTCCATCAACGCGCTCTTTCAGATCCGCATTCGCATCGGAGCGAACATCGGGCCGGTTACGATCGGGAACTTCGGTCCGGACGGCGCGAAGCAGTGGGACGTGGTGGGGAACGCCGTGATCGACGCGAAGCGCATGGAGTCGAGCGCTCCGGTCGGCGGATTGAGAATCAGCAAGGCGCTGTACGAGAAGCTCGTTGAGACCCGCGTCGCCGAGGAGTATTATGAGCGTTTCCTGCGTGAGTCGCTCGCGCTCGGTAGCTACTACCGCAACATCACGCGAGACGAGTTGTTCAAGTACGGCGAGGTGCTGCTCGCGGACAAGCGCGGCGCGACCTTCGAGACGTACAGCGTTCAAGTGACACCAAACCTGCCGGAGTCGATCGCCGAGCAGGTGAGCAATCTCATCAGCATGGGCCTCAGCGGGGCCGACCGAGTTCTCGACCTGCTGCGCTACTACCGCGGGAACCCGTACGTCATCAACGCGATCGAGGACGCGCTGCGCCGGGCGGGAGTCGTGATCCGGAAACGGTACATGCTCGAGATCCTCTATCCCCTGCAGCTCCAGGAGGTCCGGCAGAAGCTGGACGACGACATGCAGAGGATCACCGCCCACGTGGATGCTCACTTCTCGCTCTACGAGATTCTGGACAAGCTGGGTCGTTTCCAGGATATCGTGAAACGAGAGTCTCAGAACGGCGGACGCCAGGCCGATTTCGAAGGGTACGAGGAGTACATGCATCGCCGGGAACGGGAGATCCGGGCGGAGTACGAGCAGAGCCGCAAGCAGATGGTGCAGCGAGCCTATTTCTTCAACGTGCTCTTCCCTCTCGTGTTCGAGAGTATACGCTCGAGCATCCTCGAGTATCAGAACGAGGTGGACGAGCTGGAGACGCTCGCCGGCGCGTAGCGGCGCCAGGCGCTCGGCACGAGCCGTACTCTCCCTGAGAGATGCGCGACGATCCGCTTGGACGCGAGGTGCGCTCCGATGATGTTCGGCGCCGCCGGCCCGAGCTCCTGTTCCGCGAATGAACCGGTAACGTACAACCCGTCAGCCCATTCAAGAGACGAACGCGGGAGGGCGTATCCCTCCGCGTCTTCCGGCAGCGGCGAACCGGTCGCGCTTCCGTCCGCGAGCGACTCGCGGATCGCTCCCCCCGGAGGATTCCGTGCATAGCCGGTAGCCGGCGCAACGAAGTCACTCTCGTACGCGTCGCGGTTCCCGTGGAGGACGACCCGCTTGTCTTCGATCGGGCGCGTGCTCTCGATCTCGTCGATCACGAGCTCGATGCTTCCACCCGCGACCGCCGCATCCAACTGCTCGGCGAGCTCGGAGGGCACCGAACCGGGGTTCCGAACCGTGGCGAGCACGCGCCGCCGCTCGTTCGGATCGTCGATTGCGAGGTAGCCTTTCATGCACGCCGGTCCGATGAAGCACGGATCGGAGTCAAACTGCTTCACCCGGATAGGCGCGCGTACGATCAATCGCACGCGACGGCCGCGGTCCGCCAGATGGAGCGCGAGATGGACCCCCGTCACGCCACCGCCGATCACGACCGGATGCCGCGCGCGCTCCGCCTCCGCGCGGTCGAAGGTGGGCGCGAAGACGTGCACGACTCGACCACTCGCCCCGGGCGCCCATTCGGGCAGGTTGAGCCCTCCCGCTCGACCCAGTGCGAGTACGATGTTCCGAGCTCGGAGCGACGATCCGTCTTCCAGTGTGACTCGCCGGCTTCCGTCCCCCTCTCTCCGTCCGACTCGAACGGCCGTCGCCTGATGCCACAACTCCCGAAGGCCGCTTCGCTCGATCATGGAGTGAGCGTGCGCGTTGAAGAGCTCGAGCGAGGGACGTGCGTAGGGAGGAATCGTATGCGAGTCCCGCTCGAACCCGTTCTGCTTCGCCCAGCCGAGCAGCGCCGTGAAGTCGGGGACGATCGCGTGCGCCGCGGGTGATCGAAGAAAGCGCATTCCGCAGTTGTGCGTCGTCCGATGCCATTCGTCCAACGGTTCGGCGTGCGGATCCACGACTCGCAGTCCGGCGCGAGGAGCCCGCGCGTAGGTGAGAAGCGAGTGAGCGATGGTGCACCCGTGCACCCCTCCTCCGATGATCAACCAGTTGAGCATCACGATCAGGATAGCGCTCGTGGCGCCGGATGTCATCCGGGCCGCATGATCGTGCTTGCCGAGCGGTTCGCCTCGGCAGTAACTATCGACCATGGAAACCGACGTACTGGTGATCGGCAGCGGGCACAACGGCCTGACCGCTGCGGCGTACCTCGCGAAGTGGGGCTATCGTGTTACCGTGCTCGAACGCCGGTCGACGATCGGCGGCGCCGTCTGCACCGAGGAGATGTTCGGAGGTTTCAAACTGGACGTGGGCGGTTCGGCGCACTTCATGATCCATCACACGCCGATCGTCCACGATCTGGAGCTCGAACGATACGGGCTCGAATACATACCGCTTGACCCGTTCATGACGGCACCCTTCAGCGACGGAACGTCGGTCAGTTTCTACCAGGATCTCGACAAGACGTGCGACAACATCGCGCGACTCAGTGACCACGACGCGGAGGCGTACCGTCGCTTCATCCGGCGGTGGCAACCACTGAACGAAGCCGTCTTCGAACTCTTCCTGAAGTCCCCATCCATGCGCAATTTCGGGTCGACGATCCTTCTGAGAAAGCTCAGCGAGAACTCCCGCGACCGCACCGATCTCCTCCGGAGTCTGTTTCGCAGCTACGGACGGCTGATCAACGAGACGTTCACGGACGAACGGGTGCGCGCCGCGCTCGCGTGGTGGGGCGCCCAGAGCGGCCCACCGCCGATCGACGCGGCGAGCGCCGAGTTCATCGGGTGGCACTCTCTGATCCACAAGAAGGGCCCCGCACGGCCACGGGGCGGTTCGGGGATGCTGACTCAGGCGCTGGCCGCGTACGTTCGGGACCACGGAGGCGACGTCCTGCCGGAGAATGAGGTCGACGAGATACTCGTTGAGAATGGGCGCGCGGTGGGAGCACGAACGAAGCGCGGCGATCGGTTCACCGCGAAGCGAGTCATCTCGAACGCGCACGTCTGGGTGACCTTCCTCGACCTCCTCCGAAACTGGATCTCCGCGGATCTGCGTTCGCGCGTGGAGCGAATCCACGTGGGGAACGGTTTCGGCATGGTCGTTCGCGCCGCGATGGATCGTCTACCCACGTACAACCTGAGCGACGCGTCCAACGACGAGGTGTTGCGGGGGCTTCAGCTGCTGTCGCCCACGACGCAGTATCTCAACGACGCCTATGCCGACTACCTGAGAGGGGAGCCGTCTCAGCATCCGGCAGTGGTCGCGATGACGTTCAGCGCGATCGATTCTACTCTGGCGCCGGAAGGCAAGCACACGCTCTTTCTCTGGGGGCAGTACTACCCCTACACGCTGCGCGAAGGTCTGCATTGGAACGATATCGAGCGACGCGAAGCGGAGAAACTCTTCGCGGTGATCGACCGATTTGCTCCCGGTACGAGCGACGGACTCATAGACATGTACGTCCAGTCCCCGCCCGTGATCGAAGAGAAGCACAATATGCCGCGCGCCAACGTCATGCACGTGGAGATGCTCATTGACCAGATGTTCATGTTTCGGCCGCTGCCCGAGCTCTCCACGTACAAGACACCGCTCAAAGGTCTTTTCCTGGCGAGCGCCGGGATGCACCCGGGAGGCGGGATATTCGGCGCGCCGGGGTACAACTGCGCTCATGAGGTGAGGAAGAGCCTGCGTCGACTATTCTTCTGACGGCTTGGTGTGAAGCGCCTTGTCGAAGTCCTTCCAGATCCGGTCGATCTCCTGGCGGCTCTTGGGACGAGGGCGTGCAGGCCGCGGGGCGGAGCGCCTGCGGCTCGAGGCGGTACCTCCGGAGCCGCGGGCGCCGGAGCCGGTCTCGTACGTTCCGGGCGCATCGTCCGGGAGCGGGCCGTCGGACGGCAGGGACGATACTCGCGATGCGCGGGAACCGGTCCGATCGAGCGCTCCGAGGGATCCCGCAGAGCGGTTGCTCGTACCGAAGCGGCGCGAGTACGAGGATCGAAGACTCTCGTAGCGCCCGGAGAGGCGCAGGAAGATCTGCCGGAGGACGCCGACGCGAGCGAAGGCCGCATCGAACATCGCGGCGACGTTGAGCGCGAGCAGTTCATTGAGCGGCTTCAGCGAGGATGACTGGACATCGAAATAGCGGCCGAGGAAGCCGCGGATCTCCTCCGTGGGCATCTCCTCGTACCGTTGCCTCGTGTCCACAATGACCGCTTCCGCGACGATCTGGGGTTGAGAGAGCAGTTCGCTCAGCAGCGGGTTCTGACGACCGATCCTGCGCCCGATGTCCTCGTTGAAGCGGTCTCGTGAGCCGAATACTTCGCCGATCTCCGGCGCGCGTCCTCGAAGAAACGCTTCCATGAGCTCGGTATACTCCCGGGTGAGCCGCGTGCTCATCTCGGATCGAGCGGACTCGAATGCCGTGCTCACGCGCGTGTTGTGGATGTAGACGCCGTGGACGAACAATACGCGGGAAAGCTTGCGACGCGGACGCGGGGTCAGGAGCTCGTCGGACAGCCTGCGCGAGAGCAGTGCGGCGGAGGCGTTTCCGACGCGGTCTTGAGCCGATTCCACGAGAGACGAGAACTCGTCCTGCGACAGCATCCCGGCAGGCACCTCGCGAACGGCGTCGTCGATCCGAGCGAGCTCGGCCGCAATGAGCTCGTCGTTGGCCTTCTGTTCTCGAGCGGCTCCGATTCGAGCGTCGGTGTAGACCATCACCAGATACGCGAGTTGGAAGAGCTCGTCCGACTCCTCCATGTTCTTGCGGAACACGATCGTGGAGCGCTCCTTGACCACGGTCTGCGTCAGCTCGAGCCAGACATCGGGAGCGCGGCTCTCGAGCCGGCTCCGGATTTCGGTCATGGTCGTGTCCCGGATTCGCGCGAGCTCTTCCACGATCCCGCGTTCATCCAGATCGCGCCTGAGGACCGCCAACGCCCTCGCGACAATGGCTCTCGCCGTGCCGAGCGTGAAGAGTATCCGATAGTCGCCGAGGAGGCGAAGCCGGTAGACGGTCTGTGGCTCGGCGTTTCCCGAGTACGCGGAGAGGAACTGCGACGAGTCCGCCTCCACGACGTGGTAGTCCGGCGGGAGCGACTTGTGCGCCCGAATGCGCTCAACGGATGGGAGTACGCCTTGCCGTGAGCGCACAATCCGCTCGATGGCCTGTTCCACAACCACGGTCCAGAATTCGAGGCTTCCTTTGCTCGTGAGGACGATCTCATCGGGCTCGGCGCCCGATTCGCCGGGCTTGGTGGTCAGCACGCCGAGCTCCGCCGTTCGGAGTTTCGCCATGAGCCGTTCGAGCGCCGATCGTTCCTGCTTCTCGTTCTTCTCAGCGCTACGGATGAATTGCCGGGCGTCTATCCTCGGCTCCCAACTATCGCAGAGTCGCTGGAACAAGTCGCGTTCGGATGGTGAGAAGCTGCCGATCTGAGAGAGAACCTCATCCCGGCCCTTCGGCTCGAAGCTGACGTAGTCTGGCTGGGCGCTCATGATCTCGACGGAATCACCTCGCTCGTACCGGCAGCGGAGTGACTCGTATCAGTAGTGTACCGCATCGTGGACAATGTACCAAAACGATCTCATTGTCGCGTTCGAGCACGGTTGTCGCAGGGTTCGGCCCTGCGTCCGACTCACAAAGCGGTGCATGGCAGGCAGCGCAGCGTTCGAGGTCCGTGTCGCTCATATACTAGGTATTGTCGGGAGATCGTCGCTTGTCTATGAGCCCCGAGCTTACGGCGCGTTCGTAGGATCCCAGCCGACGCGAAGATTCTCGTGGAGCGAGTCGAGCACGTCCATATCGCGGAGCGAGACTTCAAAGTCGAAGACATTCGCGTGCGCAACGATATCGTTGGGGTCGAGGCTCCGGACGAGCACGGCGACGCCCTTCTGGAGTGCCCAGCGCACGAGGAGCTGAGGGGTTTCCTTTCCGTACTGCGCCGCGATCTCGCGAAGATGCCGAGCGCGTCGTTTACCCCGTTTCGAGAGCGGCGTATGCGTCTGAACGAGGATGTCTTTGCGCCGGCACCATTCGTGCAGTCGCCGCTGGTTCAGAAACGGGTTGAACTCGACCTGGTTCACCGAGGGCACGACGCCGGTCTCGCCGATGATTTCCTCCAGGTGTCGAACGGCGAAGTTGCAGACGCCGATCGCGCGCACGCGTTGGTCGTCCAGGAGCCGGATGAGCGCGCGCCAACTCTCGCGCCGCAGGCGGATGAGCGGCCAATGGATGAGATAGAGGTCCACGTAGTCCACGCCGAGCAGCTCGGCCGATTGGTCGAACGCGTGGAGCGTGCGATCGTAGCCGAGATCGGAGTTCCAGACCTTCGTCGCGAGGAAGAGGTCGTTTCGCGGCACCGGCGAGGATCTCACGGCGCGCCCGATAGCTTCTTCGTTCTCGTAGACGCTCGCCGTGTCCACAAGGCGATATCCCGCGTTGATCGCGGTGAGCACTGCTTGCTCGGTGTTCTGCTCCTCTTCGGCTCGTGTGCAGCCCAGTCCGAACATCGGCATCCTGATGCCGTTGTTCAGGCGAACCGTGGAACGCAGACTCGCTATCGCCACCGCTCCTCCTTGATGGTGCGCTTGGACGAGGATATCAACGCTCGGGTGATGCGTAAAGTGCGGTACCCGAACGAGTAGCGCGGGAGCGGCGAGAGGTAGCCGTGTCCGCGCGCACGAGCTATACTCTACTGACGCAAGGAGATGCCTCGTGCCGATGTACCTAGAGTTCCCATCCTGGCTGCGCGCCGAGCTCATTCCCGGACTGCCGTTCCGTTGGTATGGGTTGATGTACCTGATTGCCTTCGCGATCACATATCTGTTGTTCATGGTCCAGATGCGGCAGCGCAAGCTGGACGTGGATCAGGACACCGTCGTGAACTTCTTCTTCTGGGGTATCATCGGTCTTTTGATCGGTGCCCGGTTGTTCGCAACGCTATTCTTCGATCCGACCGGCATCTACCTGCAACGACCGTGGCTCATCTTCTGGCCGTTTCGCGACGGACGATTCGTGGGACTCCAGGGTATGAACTACTACGGCGGACTGGTTGGAGCCGCCCTCGGGTTCGTGATCTACGCCCGCGTGAAGAAGATACCTATTCTGGACTGGGGCGACATGCTGCTCTGCGGTGTTCCGCTCGGGTACATGTTCGGCCGGTTGGGCAACTTCATCAACGGAGAGCTCTACGGTCGAGTGACCCGTGCCGCGTGGGGTGTCGTGTTTCCGGAGGCGGCGAGGTTCCCTGCTTCCGAGGAGTGGGTGCAGGAGTTCGCCGCGGACGTCGGGATCGAGGTCGCCGGCCCGAACGCCTTCGTGAATCTGCCGCGTCACCCGACGCAGCTCTACGAAGGGCTGACCGAAGGCCTGATTCTCTGGCTCGTCGTCTGGTTCCTGCTGCGCAAGCGAAAGCCATTCGACGGATTCATCATCGGCTTCTACGTCATCGCGTACGGTGTGATCCGATTCGTGATCGACTATTTCCGGATGCCGATCTCGGCGCAGGACTTCGCCGTCCGGCCGGCAGATACCGGCCTGCCGGTGCACTTCGTCCAGTCTCCGCTCAATCTGATCCCGAGCCAGTTCTACAGCCTCGTGATGGTTCTTGGAGGGGCCGTCTTCCTCTACGTTGCCGCGCGGCTGGCGAAGCGACGCGCGGGCGAGAACGCCGGAGACGAGGAGACGCAGCGGGAGGACCGCTCCCGCTCGATGCGGAAGCTGCGGAAGAAGGTCAAGTAGTCCGGACGACGGTCAGTCCGCTATCTCGTTCTTGAGGTAGCGGAAGCTCGTCTTCAGGCTCTTGAACGGATCGTTGTCCGTCCAGTGGCTGTCCTGCTCAACGATGAACCAGACGCAGCCCGCCTGCTCGGCCGCGCTCACGATCTCGTGCCAATCCAGATTCCCTGAGCCGATTTCGGCGAAACGGCGCTGCCGGTCGGCGTTGACCGCGTAGTCCTTGAGGTGAATCAGCGGCATTCGGCCGGCCATCTTCCGGCACCACGAGGCGATGCTTCCGCCTCCGGCCTGGACCCAGTGCGTGTCGAGTTCGGCCTTCAGGTTTTCTGGATCGGTAGACTCATAGATGTAGTCGAGGATGACGCGGTTCTTCACGCGTCTGAACTCCACGTCGTGGTTGTGATAGCTGAGCGTCTTCCCGGCCTGACGCAGGACATCTCCCGCACGATCCAACTGCTTTGCAAGCTCCTTCACCGCCCTCATCGAGGAGAGATCCACACCGGCCGGGAAGGGATAGGCGGTGTGCGTGCATCCGAGGATCTGGAGCTTCTCCGCGACCGCCTCCGGGGTCTCGAGTATCGTCTGCGCGTTTTCGTGCGTCGCGCAGCAGATCAGCCCCTCGCCTTCGATGATGCGCGCCAGCTCCTGCGCGTCGATCGCCCCGGTTCCGGAGACCTGCACAGCCCGATATCCGATCTTGCGAACTCGTCGCAGTGACTCGGCCACCTGCGCGCTCGTTTTGAGATGATCGCGCAGCGTGTAGAGCTGCGCCGCTACCTGATC
The DNA here is from genome assembly GCA_046538735.1 of Spirochaetales bacterium. Classification (GTDB taxonomy): domain Bacteria; phylum Spirochaetota; class Spirochaetia; order DSM-27196; family SLST01; genus SLST01. Next base: position 81,844 of record JBKHII010000003.1, on the reverse strand, counting down.
GATCCTCATGCCTTCTCTCCTTCGCGCCCGATGTCGTTGAGCGTCCGGATCGTCAGGTTCCCGCGCACTTCTTCGGCGCGCACATCGCCGACCGGTATCCAGTGCAGTGTCGTCGGTTCACCCGGGATCAGCGAGACCATGTTGTCCGAGAAACGTCCCGGAAGGTCGCCCAGATCAAGGGCTACGTCAAACGCCGGGACGTCCGTCTCGAGCGTGATCGCAATCGTTCCATCCACCTCGCTCAGAGACGTGGCGATCGCCGGCTGCGAGAGCCCGCATCGTTTCGGGGCGTCCAAGAAGAAGCAGCTGCTCGCATGCGTCGCGCGGTCTCCCCACTCGGCGAGCGCGAAACACGCGTTCGGGTCGGCCGGGAGCCGAGCGGCCGAGAGATGGTGGAGCTTCTCGCTGCTCAGCGGGGGGACGCTCAGCGAGGCGTGCTCCTCGCGGTGAAGCTGCGTCCCGTCGAAGGCGATGACGCGGACAAGAAGACTGCCGGAGACGCCGGACGGTGAGTCGTTCACCACGTAGATGTCCCAGCCCGAGGGAGGCGCATCCTCGTCCGTAAGGGGTTCGCCCACGTCGTTTACGGGAACAGCCGCGACGAGGACAGGCGCGAAGAATCGCTTCTCCGCATAGTGAAGCAGTTTCCACTTGCCGCCGTACTCGATGGACGACCACGATGAGACGGGCCACACATCGTTGAGCTGCCACACGAGCGCGCCCATCGAGCGCGGTCGCCGGGTTCGCCAGTACTCCACGGCGGTCCGGATGGCGTGCGCCTGCTGCACCTGGCTGAGGTAGAGTTGTTCCGCGAAGCTCTCCGGGAAACGGTAGTACCTCGCCATCGTATGCATGATGATGGCGTTTCCCTTCGGGTGACGCTGGTGGTGCTCCATCTCCGGGGCGGTCACGTTGTGGTGTCCGGCGTGGGCGTACGTGTGGACGCCGGAAAGCGACGGGAACGACTGAAAGCCGAACTCGCTGCAGAAACGCGGCGCAACGGAGCGATACGCGCTGAACGGCTCTCCACCGTGCCAGACGCTCCAGTAGTGGATGTCGCCTCTCCCGTCGTCGCTATCGGTGAACTCGCCCGGTCCGTCGGTGGGTGAGCTCGGCCAGAAGAGCCGACTCGGATCCAGCTTCCGGCACGTGTCGCCCACGACACCCTCGTTGAGTCGGTCGTAGTCCACGACGTACCGGTCTCGATTCGTCTTCGTCTCCGCGAACCACGACAGTGCGCCCAGGTTCTCGTTGTTCCCGCACCAGAGTGCGATCGACGGATGATCCTTGAGCCGAAGAACCTGGTGAGTGACCTCATCGCGTACGCTCGCCAGAAACGGAGAGCCGGCGGGGTACATGCCGCATGCGAACATGAAATCCTGCCATACGAGCAGACCCAACTCGTCGCAGAGCTCGTAGAATCGATCCGATTCGTAGGTTCCTCCGCCCCAGACACGGATCATGTTCATGTTCGCTTCCCGCGACGATTCGAGCAGCCATCGGAGCTGCGCCTCGCTCGCGAGCCCCGGCAATGCGTCCTGCGGGATCCAGTTCGCGCCCTTCGCAAAGATCGGGACTCCGTTGACGACAAACGTGAAGCTCTCGCCGTACGTATCGGGTTCCCGCACGACCTCGATCGTGCGGAATCCGACTCGACGAGTCACGGCCGCTCCGAACGTTTCCACGACGACTGTGTAGAGTGGCTGCTCGCCGAAGCCGTTCGGCCACCAGAGCCGAGGAGCGTCCACGCGGAGCTCGACCGGGTCCGCGGCTCCGCCCGACACGGCGATCTCACCCGTGTGAGCGGCGACTTCCCGACCATCGGGGTCGAGGACCGATACGCGGAGTGCGTCCGTGAATACACTCGCGTGCTCAGCGGTACCGCGCATCGGTGTCGATGAGTCGGGGCGAACGAACCACGGTTCCACCACGAGAGACCAGGCTCCGTCGCGATTGACCGTCATCGCCGGGGCGTGCAGCAGGGTCGGGGAGCTTGAAGCGATCAGTTCGATGTCGCCGTAGACACCGCACACCATCAGACACGGGCCCCAGTCCCAACCGCTATGGCACTGGACCTTTCGGAGGAGGTTTCGGTGGGGCGACTGGACCGGACTCTGCGCGTGGGGAACTGGGTAGGGCAGCTCCTGTGCCCGATCGCGCGCGACTCGTTCGGGGGACGAGAAGACGATCGATACCGTATTCGTTCCCTTCTTCAGGAGGGCCGTCTCCACCGGGAGGTCCACCGGCACGAACATGTTGTCTGTCGTCCCGATCGACGTGCCGTTGATCGCGATCTCGGCGACCGTATCCACGCACGATGCGCGGAATCGCACCGGTTGCGTGAGGAGCTCGTCGGTCTCGATCTCGAACGTTCGTTCGAGCTGCCAGTCGGTTCTCCCAACCCACTGCACGCCGAGCTCGTTGGTCCCGTAGTACGGGTGCTCCACCAGGCCCGCCCGGGAAAGCGCGGACAGATTGTCTCCGGGCAGATTCGCGGGAATGCCGTCCAGGAGATCTGGGCGGGTGCCGGCGAGCGCCGTCAGGAGCCAGCTTCCGGAAAGATCGAGTCGATACATATGAAGCTCCTTGTAGTCGACTATACCAACGTTTCCGTGTCGGGGAAAGGATCGTGCCTCGCTCATCGAACGCTAACGAGCTCATACGATTCTTCGTATACTGAAACGGGAGAGGTAGCATGCGTCGCAACGAGTTCAGCTTCAGGAATCTCACGGACCTCTTCGAGTCCACGCCGGTGAGCAGACTTCCGCAGGACCGACCGATCGTGATCTTCAGCGACCTCCATCTGGGGAACGGGAAGAGGACCGACGATTTCCTCGCCAACTCCTCGCTGTTCCTGCACGTGCTCAACGAGTACTACTACGAGCGCGATTACATGCTGATTCTCAACGGTGACATCGAGGAGCTGCAGCGATTCCGCCTCGCGGATATCTTGCAGCGATGGAGACAGATCTACGAGATCTTCGGCGCGTTCGAGGAAGACGATCGACTCTATCGTCTTGTGGGCAATCACGACATGGACTTGATGAACCGGGCCGACCACCCGTTCGCGATCCGGGAGGCGTTGCGCTTCACCTATCGGGGTAATCCGATCTTCATCTTCCACGGGCATCAGACGTCGAAGCGCTTCGAGAAGTTCAACAAGCTGGTCGGTTTCGGGCTGCGATTCTTCGCGAATCCACTCAAGATCAAGAACTACTCGGTCGCGCACGACAGCGTGAAGCGGTTCAAGACCGAGGAGCGAGTGTACGAGTTCGCCTCCACGAAGAAGGTGCTCTCGATCATCGGGCACACGCACCGACCGCTCTTCGAGTCGATGAGCAAGGTCGACTCGATCAAGTTCGAGATCGAGCGGCTCTGCCGCAAGTACCCAGGCGCCTCGGAGAAGAAGCAGCGCAGGATCGAGCGCTCGATCGAAGCGTATCGTAGCGAGCTCGAAGCGATCGACCTGGTCGAGGACCCGACCGCGTCGATCGCCAGTCTCTACAACGCGAACCTCGTGGTGCCGTGCATGTTCAACTCCGGAACCGTCGTGGGGAAGCGTGGCATAACGTGTCTCGAGATACGAGACGACAGCATCGCGCTCGTGCACTGGTTCGACGATCGGCGCAGCCGGAAGTACCTCCGGTACTCCAACTACGATACGGAGCAGCTTCCCGGCACCGACTATCATCGCGTTGAAATCAAGAGCGAATCGCTCGACTACGTGTTCGCACGAATCAACCTGCTCGCCGGAAACACTACGCCTCCGAGGGGGAGAGGGGCCTACTCCTCCACGATGTAGATCTCCACACGTCTGTTCTTGGCACGGCCGGGCTCCGTGGCGTTCGTCGCGACGGGCTCCGACCCGCCGCGTCCCTCGATGTCCAGCCGGTCGGGCGAGACGTCTCGCGCGGCGAGTTCCGCAGCAATGACCCGCGCCCGCTCCCGAGACAGCTCGATCTGGCTCTCCTCCGTTCCTACGTCGGCCGTATGACCGACCACGAGGAACCGTTGCCCTTCGAGTCGCAGCAGTGCGCCGGCAACCGAGTCGAGCCGTTGTCGTTCCTCAGGCAGAAGGACTGCCTGATCGGGCAGAAAACGGAGCGCCTGCACCGTCAGGCGCACACCCGTGGGAGTGCGATCGACGGCGACGTCCTCCACCCCCGCGGACCTCATTTCTTCCTCCACCGAAGACGCGATCTGCTGCTGCGTCTCGACCGCGAGCCCGGAGAGGAAGAGGAGAACGTGACCCTGGACAAGGAGGTCGTCTCGGTCCGAGAATCGGTAGTGCTCGCGTACCTCGTCACGGATGAACGCGACCTGCGAGCCGCCCTGCAGCGGGCGCTCGAACACCGGCAGCAGGATCGTGAGCTCGTGGCGGCCGGTCACCTGAGTGATCGGACCGGTGTACCGCACGATCGGAGCGTCTTCGTCGTCGGAAGGCGGAAGCGGGTACCGGGTCGCGAACTCCGCGTCGATTCGGTGCGCCGGCGCGTTGTTCCAGGTCTGGAGGCCGCCGTAGCGATACGCGACGGTCACCGGGAGCCGCAGCACGGCGTCGCCCCTGCGCGGCTCGATCGTTACCCATGCGGTCGAGCTCCACGAGTCGCCTTGCGAAAGCGAACGAGTCGGGAGCGACGGGATCGACTGCAGCGAGGGGTAGTCGTCCGCCGAGACGAACAGCGAGTCGGGAGCGATCTCCATGCGGGTCTCGAACGAACGATCCACCGGGCGGGCGACGTCGCGAAGGTCGCGTCGGACCTGTTCGTAGAGGAAGAAGCGTCCCTCGTAATGGGATCCTTCCGTTCGGGTGAGATATCCGGTAACCTGTCGGTTGAGGAGTCCCGCGTACGTTCCGTTCTCTTGCGTTGAGAGGTTCGTTCGCTCCGAGACGCGGATACGGTCCGGAAACGAGAGCGCGAGCGGGTCTGACGGCGTCTGAGCGTACAGACTCGCGTGGCAGAGCGCGAGTGTCGTCGCGAAGATGAATAGAGCGCGGGGCCGCTGGGTACGATCCATGGGAGCATGGTACGGCATATGCCGTGACGGAATCCAGCTCCGGCGGTGTTCGACCTGAGGGAGGCGATATGAACCCGAATACGCGAACTCGGCTTTTGTCCACGATCGCAATTCTGCTCATCGTGGGAGCCGTGGTCTTCTTTGGATACCGAATGATCGGTGGTGCCGCGACTCGCATCGGCGAGTGGTTCGACCGGGGCGATCGGCAGCACTCGATTGGGGAGAAGGCTCGAACCGAGGCCGGAAACGGAGCGCGGACCGCGGTACCGATCGCGGAGGAGCTCGGTGAGTTCGCGACCATCGCCGCTCAAGGTGGTTGGAGCATCGAAATCGAGCAGGGCGACTACAGCGTGGACGTGACCGCGAACGAGCGGGCGGTAGATCGGGTCGAGGTCTTCACCACCGGAGAGACACTTCGGCTCGAGGTCCGACCGGGGTGGGATTCGATCGCGACCAACCTCACCGCGAGGATCACGCTTCCCGCGCTCGAGCGGCTCGAGCTCGACGGGGGTGCGGACGTGCGGCTTTCGAACGTGGGGAGCGAGCGGCTGGCGATCGAGGTCAACGGCGCGGCCTCCGTGAATGCGACCGGCGGCGCGTTCGAGAACCTTGTACTTGATGTAGACGGTGCCGCGAGCATAGATTTCTCGGAGAGCAGCGTCGTGAACGCGAACGTTGATATGAGCGGAGCCGGCAACTTCAATGTCCGCATGGCGGGCGGCGAGCTCACCGGGTCGCTCAGCGGCGTGGGCAACGTCACGTATTCAGGCGAGGTCGGCGTAGAGTCGATTCGGATCGACGGCCTCGGTAGGGTTCGCGAACGATAGCCGATGCCGCTCACCCAAAGGGAGAATAGATGAGAGAAGCAAACCCCCGCGCGCACCTCAATCGGTTGATTGCCGACCGCAACTACCTGGGTGCACAGCTCTACCTGAAGGAAGCCGAGCTCGAGAAGGACGAGCGGGACGAGCTTCTCGGCGCGCTCGCCACTGCGCTTGTGGACGAGCTGAGCCGGACGAGGCGTGACGACCGCGAGCGGCTCGTCTACCTTCGCAGCGTGCTCGCCTGGGTCCTGCGCGAGGTTCCCGGCCTCGGCAGCCTCTACCGGGAGCAGCTGCGAAGCGCCACCGGAGGCGGAGACATGCTCTCCGATCTGACCCGTGGCCTCAGGAACTTTGGGGACGTCGCATCCGGACGAAAGAGCGTTGGCGAAGGATTCAACGACGCGGCGGACGACGCCCGCCGTAACTTCGAGGACGCGACCGAGCGTATGCGGTCCGGCGAGTCCGGGGCCAGGGTAAACGAGTTCTTCACCGCCGCCGAGAAGGGCATCCGGCAGGGTCTCGACCAGCTGGGCGAGTTCTTCCGCGTGCTCAACGACGAGCAGGCTGCGGGGCCGTCCGGAGGAGCGGGGCAGGCGCCCGGCGATACCGACCGGCCGACTCGGGGCGCCGAAGAGGCCGCCGCGAGAGCCGACCGGGAAGAAGACGTGGAAGACGCGGAGTTCGCGCCCGAGGAGGGCGAATCGGACACCGACGACGGGCGTCCGATCAACGTGGAGCGCGAGTAGCGGCGGCCCGGTAGACGAGCGTTCGCGGTACGAAGGGCGCGAGCGCCCCGAGGAGTCGGTTGGTCCACCCGGGGACGACGACCACGTCGCGTCGTCTCGGCAGCACGCCCGGTCGGCGTTCGTAGCGAAGGCGGGCGCGCTCGATCGCGCGCACGCTCGCGGCGACAACCTCGTCGGCATCCATCCAGCGTACGATTCCTCTGTTTCGCTGCAGCTTCTCGATGTCGTCCACATCGCGATGGAAATCGGTGCGAACGTACCCCGGCGTGAGCGCCTGCACGACGACACCGTGCGGTGCGGTTTCGATAGCCAGGCTCTCGCTCAGTCGCTCCAGGTAGATCTTGGACGCGACGTAGACCGCCGAACCAGGCACTGCCGCGCGTCCGGCGAGCGATCCAACGTTGACGAGAACTCCCGATCCGCGCGCGACCATCCGGCCGATCGCGGCGTGCGCGAGCCGCAGAGGGACCTCCGCATGAACGCGAAGCATGTCCACGAGCGGCTCCAGGCGCGCGTCCGCGAGCGGAGCGTAGTGACCGAAGCCGGCGTTGTTCACAAGCAGGTCCACCGGACGCTCGGCGATCACCGAAACGAGTCGTGATACCACGTTCTCGTCCGCGAGATCGCCCGTGATCACGTCAACGCGTCGTGCACCGAGCTCGAGCAGCGCGTCGCGTTGACCGCGCAGGACGGTGTCGCGTCGGCCGGTAATCACGATCTGCGCACCAACCTTCGCACACGCGCGCGCGAACGCCGCGCCGATTCCGCTCGAGGCGCCGGTGATGACCGCGAATTTCGGCTCAAACCTCACTATCGATGTTACCTTTCCGCCTCGGCGTTGTTGTAGGAGTGAGAAGGATGGACAGTCCTCCTTGGTTTTTGTGCCTGAGGGTCGGCGCTTCCGGAGATTTCGACCTCCTTTGCTCCGGGACTCTTTTCACCCGAACGGCATGACCGCGGGTTCGCGCGGTTGCTGAGTGGATCCACAACCTGCAACCGCCGAACCCTGTGGTCGCTTCCTACCGTACCTGGATTACTCCGCCGGCATACGTAAAGCCGCCGCCGAAGGCCGTCATTCCGATGAGCTCCCCGGCGTCCCGAGTTCCGAGGATCTCGGCGAGGCAGAGCGGGATCGTTGAGCTCGACGTGTTCCCGAGCTTCCTGATATTGCTGTAGACCATCTCGGCAGGTACCTTCATTCGCTGGCGAACCGCGTTGATGATCCGCTGATTCGCCTGGTGCGGCACAATCAGCTTGAGCCGTTCGATGCCGACTCTCGCCTCGTCGCACGCTCGTCGCAGCATGTCGATCATGCTCCTCACCGCGATCTGGTACACTTTCGGACCGTCCATCGCAATGCGGTCGGTGTCGTCCGCCGGAACCTTGAGCGCCTCGCCCGATTCGCCCTGAGCCCCGATGGCGGGGCGGTAGATCGTCGCACTCGCCATCTCGGCGTTTCCCGCGCCTACGATGATGCTCGCGGTCGCTGCGTCCCCGAAAATCGGCGCGGTGTCCGGATCGCGCGTGTCCAGCTTGGGCGAGAGCGCCTCGGTCGTGACGAGCAGGATCTTGTGATTGGGCTTGCTCTGCAGATAGTCGTACGACGTCTGGAGCCCGTAGAGGTAGCCCGAGCACGCGGCGCTGAGGTCGTAGGCTCCGGTTTCCGTGTCGCGATCCCCGGCGAGCTCGTACTGGATGAGCGCAGCCATCGAGGGGGTGGTGTAGAGCGGCGTGCCGGTCGAGCAGACGATCAGATCGATGTCGTCCACCGTCATGCCGTTTCGAGCGAGAATGTCGCGCGATGCGTCCACCGCGAGCGTGAGCGCGCTCTCCTCGCCTTCGACCCACTGTCTTGACTCGATGCCGGTGCGCTTCACGATGTCCGCCGGGCTCCACGCCGGACACATCTTCGAGATCTCGTCGTTGTTCACCGTCCGAGAACCCACACGCGTGGCGACGCCGACGAGTCCGGCAACGATCCCGAGTTCCGGCTCAGCGTGCGCTGCTGCCGCGGCGCCCGGGCGAGTCGTCGTCGCGCGATCGGTCCCGTGTGAGAGCGTGCTCGCCTCGATCCCGGTGATGACCGGATCGCCCGGCTCCTCTCGGGTCACGGGCTTGAGCGAAACCTCCCCCTCCACAACTTTCACGTTGAACAAGGGGGCGCCGACCTTGACCGTATCGCCCTCCTCGCAGAGGAGCGCATCCACCGTCCCGCCGGTCGGGCTCTTGTAATCGAAGGCAGCCTTGTCGGCCTCGAGCTCGGCCACGAGTTGGCCCTCGGCGATCTCGGCACCGGGTTCGATGTGCCACGTGATGACGGTCACCGACTCGTCCGACGGACTCGCTCCGATCGCCTCAACCGTGCGGATACCGGTCGCCGAGTCCTCGGGTAGCTTCCAGAGAACCGTTCCTCCGAGCAGGTCGACGGCGGTCTCGAGGATCCGCTTGTAGGACGGAAGCACCTCGAGCTGGTTGGCGAAGTTGCACGGGACGTACGTGTCTCCGCGAGTCACGCGCCGCGCCGCGATCGGAGTCGAGATCCGTTCGGTGACCGTCGCGATGACCTCGGCGCCCATGCCCGCCGTGTGATTGTCCTCGTGCACGACGATCAGCCTGCCGGTCTTCGCGACCGACTCGGCGACCATGTCGATGTCCCACGGAACGATGCTCCTCAGGTCGATGATCTCGGCCGAGACGCCCCCCTGCTCGAGCGCCGTTGCGGCCTGCCAGCAGAGGCGGACCGTGTTGCCCCACCCGACGAGCGTGAGGTGCTCGCCGCTTCGGACCTTTCGAGCCGTTCCGATCGGAACGAGTTGGCGTGAGACGTCCGTGGTGGTTGTCGCGGATCTGTCGTTCAGGCAGTTCTTCGGGTAGAAGAAGATCGTGGGCCGCTCGCTCTCGAACGCGGCGTTGAGCAGACCCGCCGCCTCGCCCGCGGTGGACGGCATGAAGACGTCCACACCCGGAGTGTGAGCCGCGATCCCCTCCATGCTGGACGCGTGGAACGGGCCGAGCCCGGGCCGGTAGCCACCGCACGTAACCATCACGATGACCGGTACCTGCCAGCCGCCGTCCGTGCGCCAGTACATGCTGCCCAACTCGGCGAAGATCTGGTTGTAGGCGATCGGGAGGAAGTCGGCGAACTGCAGGAAGGCGACCGGCCGCTTTCCGGCGAGCGCCTGACCGATCGTGACGCCGAGGATCGTCGCCTCGGCGAGCGGTGAGTTGACGACCCGACCGGGGAACTGCTTCGTGAGTCCGCGGGTGATGCCGAACACGTCTCCCTTCGGATCTTCGAGGTCCTCGCCGAAGAGCTGCACGCGCTCGTCGTTGCCGAGGCGTTCGCGAAGCACTTCGCGGATCGCCTCGATCATCGTGTACCGTGTTTCGTCCGGGGCGTCCGCGGACGGCTCTTTGCCTGCGTACTCGTTCTCGCGGCTCGTGAGTCGTGCCGGGAGCGGCTTCACCGCCGTGCGCGTCGGCTCGGGCTCGGGCGAACGCTGCACGCGTCTGGCGGTCTCGCGAAGCTCGGTCTCGATCTCGGCGCGCGCGTCCTCGAGTTCGGACGGATCCACGCCCGCATCCACGAGGTAGCGTCCGAGGACGTTGATCGGGTCGCCGGTCGCCCGGATGTGCTCGATCTCTTCCGGAGTCCGGTACATACGTTGGTCGTCCGCGTTCGTGTGATTGCTCAGGCGATCCACGTTGAAGACCACGATCGAAGGCTTCCTGGAGGAGCGCATGCTGCTCACGACGTCTCCGAAGGCGTCGTAGGAGGAGATCGGATCACGACCGTCGATCCTTCGAATCGGAATCGTGTAGAACTCGTCGCTCTCGCCTTGGGGGGTCGAGTAGAACGTTCGCTGGAGCGTCTTGGTGGAAATCGCGAACGCATTGTCCTGAATCAGGAAGAGCACGGGCAGCTCGTCGCGAACCGCGTGCGCGATCGCCTCGAGCACCTCGCCCTGCTGCGTCATGCCGTCGCCGAGCGAGCAGAGCACGATCGGGGCGCCCTCTTCATCCTTGACAGCGGTCGCGATGCCCGACGCCTGAAGGGCGGAGTTTCCGACCGGTCCCACGAGGCTGAGGATCCGGTGTTCGGGCGCGCTCATGTGCGCGTTCATCTGCCGACCGCGGGAGTGCGATCCGTCCTTGTTGAAGAGGCTCATGAAAAACATCTCCGGGGAGATGCCGCGCGCGAGCATGAGCGCCTTGTCACGGTAGTGGCAGTGAAGCCAGTCGGAGGCGGTGAGGTGAGGCTGGAGCATCACGCTCGCCTCATGGCCCGCGCCCGAGACGTGGAAGAAGGCCTCGCCGCGTCCCGTGTACTCATCCTCGATCCTGTCCATTTCGCGAGCCGTGACCATGTATCGGTACAGTTGCAGAAGCGTCTTCGTAGGCGTTCGTGTAACCGTCTGTGCCATTGGAATCTCCTTCACGGCCCCATCAGTTCGTGATGGGGGGTGTCGTTGCGCGAACTATAGCACGCCGCTTCACTTGAAGTCATCTTTGGGAACCGGCTATATTCAGCGCGAGGCTGTCAATGAGCAACACTATCAAGTTTGACGTTATCGATTCGTTCGAGACGGCGCAAGGTCCCGTCAAGTTTCACAGTTTGGAGAAACTCGAGAAAGCAGGATTCAGTGGACTCACGCGTCTTCCGGTCTCGATTCGGATTCTCGCCGAGTCGGTCGTGCGAAACGTCAACGGGAAGGAAGTGACCGACGAGCACGTAGAGAAGTTCGCCCGTTATGATCCTGGGCGTCCCGGCGAGATAGAGATTCCGTTCACTCCGGCCCGCGTACTGCTCCAGGACTTCACCGGCGTGCCGTGCGTCGTCGATCTTGCCGCGATGCGGAGCGCGATGGCTCGCCTGGGCGGCGATCCGGCGCGAATCAACCCGCAGCTTCCCGTCAACCTCGTTATCGACCACTCGGTCCAGGTGGACGTCTTCAACACTCCTGAAGCGCTGAAGCGCAACGCCGAGTTCGAGTTCTCACGGAACGCCGAACGCTACGAGTTCCTTCGCTGGGGCCAGGGCGCCTTCGAGAATTTCGACGTCGTGCCGCCGGCGAGCGGAATCTGCCACCAGGTGAACCTCGAGTACCTCGGGAAGGTCGTGCAGCAGCAAGACGGGACCGCGTTCTTCGATTCGCTCGTGGGAACCGACAGCCACACGCCGATGATCAACGGCCTCGGCGTCGTGGGGTGGGGGGTCGGCGGCATCGAGGCGGAGGCCGCGATGCTCGGACAGCCGATCTACATGCTCGCGCCCGGTGTCGTTGGAGTAAGGCTCTCGGGCGAGCTCCGGCCGGGGATCACGGCGACCGATCTCGTGCTCGTGGTCACGCAGATGCTCCGCGAGCACGGCGTGGTGGGGCGATTCGTGGAGTTCTTCGGCTCGGGGCTCTCCAAGATGACCGTGCCCGACCGCGCGACGATCTCGAACATGTCCCCGGAGTACGGGGCGACCGTCGGATACTTCCCGGTGGACAGGCAGACGCTCGACTACATGTATGCAACGGGTCGACCCGAGGAGCTGATCGATCTCGTGGAGCGATACGCGAAGGCGCAGGGCGTGTTCCGCACCGACGACACGCCCGATCCGACGTATCAGGAGGTGCTTGAGCTCGATCTCTCCACCGTGGAACCGAGCCTCGCCGGTCCGAAACGCCCGCAAGATCGTATCAGAGTACGCGATCTCAAGACGAGCTGGAACGACACGCTGCGCGCTCCGGTCAAAAGCCGTGGTTTCGCGCTCAACGAGGATGATGCATCCAAGACCGTGGAGGTCGAGTACTACGACGGAACGCGCGGCCCGCTTCGCAACGGTGACGTCGTGATCGCCGCGATTACGAGCTGTACCAACACGTCCAACCCGTCCGTGCTCATGGGCGCGGGTCTGCTCGCGAAGAAGGCAGTGGAGGCGGGACTCGTGACGAAGCCGTGGGTCAAGACGAGCTTCGCCCCGGGCAGCATGGTCGTCACCGAGTACCTCATCCGCGCCGGGTTGATGCCGTTCCTGGAGAAACTCGGCTTCTACCTCGTGGGCTACGGATGCACGACGTGCATCGGGAACAGCGGCCCTATCCCCGAGAACATTTCGTCCGGCATCGAATCGGGCGATCTCGTCGTGGCGGGCGTGCTCTCGGGCAATCGCAACTTCGAGGGACGGATCAATCCGCACACGAAGGCGAACTTCCTCGCCTCGCCGCCGCTCGTCGTCGCGTACGCGCTCGCAGGAACCGTGAACATCAACCTGGACGAGGAGCCGATCGCGACCCTCGAGAACGGCAGGCCGGTCTACCTTCGCGACATCTGGCCGACGGACGACGAGCTCTCCGTCTTCGTGCAGAAGGCGCTCGACCGCAACGCGTTCATCGAGAGCTACAGCGGTCTCGAGGATTCCAACCCGCAGTGGAACGCAATCCCCGTCTCGTCGGACGAGCTCTACCCGTGGAGCGAGCAGAGTGGCTACATTCAGGAGCCGCCGTTCTTCACCAGCATGGGGCTCGATCTCGAGCCGATCGCGCCCATTGAGAGCGCGCGTGTCCTCGTAGCGGCGGGAGACAGCACGACGACGGATCACATCAGTCCCGCCGGGGCGATCGACCCGGCGAGCCCCGCGGGGAAGTACCTCGTTGAGAAGGGCGTGGAGATCAAGGACTTCAACAGCTACGGAAGCAGGCGAGGGAACGACCGCGTGATGACGCGGGGCACCTTTGCCAATATCCGGTTTCGCAACCAGCTCGCGCCGGGTACCGAGGGCAGCGCCACCACGCACTTTCCCAGCGGCGACCGGACGGACATCTACAGCGCGAGCCTTCGCTACAAGCAGGAGGGAGTTCCCACGATCGTGCTCGGCGGCAAGGACTATGGTATGGGCTCGAGTCGCGACTGGGCGGCGAAGGGTACCTATCTGCTGGGGGTTCGCGCCGTCGTCGCCGAGAGCTTCGAGCGGATCCACCGGAGCAATCTCGTTGGCATGGGTATCCTGCCGCTGCAGTATCGGGAGGGCGAGAACGCCGAGCACCTTGGTCTGACCGGCGCGGAGTCGTTCACGATTCAGATCGACGAGCGGGTCCGGCCGCGTCAGGAGATCCCGGTCACGGTTCGTCGCGAGGACGGCTCAACCTTCGAGTTTACGGCCGTGTGCCGTCTCGACAGCCCGGTCGAGATCGACTACTACCGGAACGGGGGCATTCTCCACACCGTGCTGCGCCGGTTCGTCAGCGAGGCTTCGTAAGCAGCGCGTCCCACGTGATCGCGCCGCCGCCCGGGACCGCGTTCGCGAGACGCGCCCCGATTATCTCGCTCGCGAATCTCGGCTCGATTCCCGGAGCGAGTGTTTCCGCTCGCAGCGGCGCAATGTCTTCCGCTCGGATGACGTGACCTTCGGGCATGTCGCCCGTTGCGAGGAGCGATCGGCGCGTGGTTCGGTACGAGATCGACTCGCGCGGCGAGAGTCGCTTGATCCCGTCCCCCAGGACGGCCTGGATGCGCTCTGCTCCGTACTCCTTTTCGAACTCGTTGATCACCTTTGCCCCGCCGTGCTCGCCGTCGAGCGAGCAGATCGCGTCGATCCGGCGAATCGTGGCGGCCATGTGCGTGAACATCGTGGGATCCATGGCGATCCGGTCGTCCAGCCCGACGCCGTCGCGAGAGAGCGTGAAGTGCTTCTCAACGACGGTCGCGCCGAGCGCAACCGCGAGGCCGGGAACGAGCGCGGGGTCTTCGCTATGGTCCGAAACCCCAACCGGAACGCCGAGGACGTTACGCAGGGAGGGAATCACGAGGAGGTTGTATTCCTCTTCCGGAGCGGGGTAGGCAGTTACGCAATGGAGGAGCGTGACGTTCCGCCGGCCGGTGATCGTGAGCGCGTACTCGATGTCGCCGAGGAGCGATACGCCCGTGCTCATAATGAGCGGGATCTCGTAGGTGGCGAGCTCCTTCAGGAGCTCGGTGTGGTTGATCTCGGGGGAGGCGATCTTCATCGCGGTTGGGAGAAGGGTCTGCAGGTGTCGCGCGCTCTCCACGCCGAAGGGGGTGCAGAGGAAGTCCACGCCGTGCTTCGCGCACAACGACGCGAGCTTCACGTAGAACTCGAGCGGGCGTTCGAGCTCGGCGAAACGCTCGTAGATCGGCGTTGCTCCTCCCGGAAGATCGATCGAGCCGGTGTTCGGGTGGACGATCTCTCGCGCAATGATGTACTGGAACTTCGTGCAGTCGGCTCCCGCCTCCCGCGCGGCGTGAATCATCTCCTCCGCGTGGGCGAGGTCGCCTCCGTGTCCGGTCCCGATCTCGGCTACGATGTACGTGTCCGCCATGCCCACATCATAGATGCGGTGCCGGTGGCGTTCAATCCCGTACGAGCTGGTGCCGAAATTGTTGATGGTCGGGAGGAGCCGTTCGCCGCTATCTGCTGAGCTCGAGGCCGGGGAACCCCTGCCGGCGCGCCGCCTCGTACGCGGCCACCGCCACGGCGTTGCTCAGGTTGAGGCAACGCGCCTGCCCGATCGTGGGAATCCGAACGATCGGTCCCGAATGGGCGGCGAGAACGGACTCGGAGAGGCCGGAGGTTTCGCTGCCGAAGACGAGGTGCGACGATTCGTCGTAGGCGATCTCGGTGTACGGAGTTGAGCCCTTGCTCGAGAAGAGAACGAGCTTGACGTCGCCGCGCTCGGCGAGGAACTCCGCGAACGAGCGATGCTCGTGCAGCGTGACGAGGTGCCAGTAGTCGAGCCCGGCTCGGCGGACCGAGCGCTCGTCCACCGAGAATCCGAGCGGGTGGACCAGGTGGAGCTCGGCGCCGAGCGCCGCGCACGTGCGGGCGACGTTCCCGGTGTTCTGAGGGATCTCAGGTTCAACGAGGACGATGTGCACCTTATCGGGAACCTATCTGCTTCGAGATCGACGTGATGAGATCGCGCCCGCTCAGCGCCGCGGACCGGATGTTCCGGGCGTCCGTGGCCGCCTCCGTGTCCGCGGGAAGCGTTCCCTCGAGAAGCTCAGCCGCCGTGAGGATGCGCGTCATGACGTTGTTCAGATCGTGGACCAACTCCCGAATCTCCGCATTGTCGCTCATGACGCCCCTCTTCGTTACCGTGCGATCGAGTCCACGCGGTGGTGATAGCCCATCCCTTGAACCGCGGTGATGTTGAGTACCTGCGGAATCGACCGGACGCTCTTCATGACCTTCTTGAAGTCGTCGCGTCGGTCCAGCTCAACGGTGAACTGGGCGTCGAGGCGTCCGTCGTCCGTCTCCTCCACACGACCCTCGATCAGGTTGCCGTGGAACTTCCGGATTGCGCTCTCGATCTCGCTGAAGAGATCGAAGGTCTGGCGAGCGACGACGCGGAAACGGCGAGTCTCGCGCGGCGAGACGGTCTCCCACTCGACCTCGATCGCCCGCGCATCGAAGTCGGGTATGTTCGCCAGGTTCTTGCAGCCTTGCTTGTGCACGATGATTCCCCGCCCTCGCGATACGTACCCCACGATCTCGTCGCCGGTCGTGGGATGGCAACACTGCGCGAACCGAATCATCATGTTGCGCTCGTCTCCGACTCGGACGCCCACCTTCGGCGAGTCGATGACGTGGGTGGGCTCGTGCTTCGCGGTCTGGGGCTGCTCGACCTGCGGCTCCGCGGCGGCCGATCGCCGTTCCGATTCGGCGGTCTTCTTGCGCGCCACGATGCTCTTGCCCAGGATGAGGCTCTCGTCGTGCTTGTTGAGCCACTGGCGTATCTTCTGACGCGTTCGCGTCGTCCTGGCATAGCGCAACCAGTTGAGATGGGGATGCGCGTGCTGCGAGATGATGATCTCGATCACCTGCGTGTTCTTCAGCTCGGCGCGAAGCGGGATGATCGACCCGTCGGCCTTCGCAGCCATCGTGTGGTGTCCCACTTCCGTGTGGATGTGGTACGCGAAGTCGATCGCCGTGGCGCCGCGGGGAAGCTGGATCGCGTCTCCTTTCGGCGTGAAGACGTAGATCGAGTCCTTCAGGATCTCACGTTTGATCTCGTCGAGGAACTCGTTGGACGTGAGGCGAATCGCTCCGAGATCGCGGACACGGTTGAGAATCGCGAGATCGGTCTTGCGTGCCTCTTCTCGCGTAAGCCCTTGCTTGTAGACCCAGTGCGCGGCTATTCCGTACTCGGCGGTCTGGTGCATCTCCCGCGTGCGGATCTGGATCTCGAGGAGCTTGCCGTCGTAGCCCATCACCGTGGTGTGTAGGCTCTGGTACTTGTTCGCCTTGGGCATGGCGATGTAGTCCTTGAAGCGGCCCTCGATCGGCGGCCAGATGCGATGGACGATACCCAGGAGCGTGTAGCAGTGGTTGGGGGTGTCGCAGACGATCCGGGTTCCGAGCAGGTCGAAGATCTCGTCCAGATCCTTTCCCCGGCGGCGCATCTTCTCGTAGATCGAGTAGAAGTGCTTCGCCCGGGTCTCCACCTCGATCCCGATCCCGGCTTCCTCCGCCGCCTGCTTGATCGATTCCTCCACTCGCGTCAGGTAGTCGGCGCGCTCGGTCCGCTTCTGCGCAACGAACGCCTTGATCTGGTCGTACGCGGCCTTGTTCACGTGCTTGAGCGCGAGGTCCTCGAGCTCGTCCTTGAGCCAGGCGATACCGAGGCGGCCGGCAAGCGGAGCGTAGATGTCGAGCGTCTCCTGTGCGATCGCGCGTCTGCGGTGTTCTTTCTTGTACTCGAGCGTTCGCATGTTGTGGAGCTTGTCCGCGAGCTTGATGAGGATGACGCGGATGTCCTTCACCATCGCGAAGAGCATCTTGCGGATCGTTTCAGTCGTCTGGACGCTCTTGTTCTTCGCCTTGACGGTCGCGATCTTCGTGACGCCGTTGACGAGCTGCTCGACCTCTTTGCCGAACTCGCGCCTGAGATCGGCGCGGGTCATCTTCGTGTCTTCGAGGACGTCGTGGAGAAGCGCGCTCACGATCGCCGACGCGTCCAGACGGAAGCCGATGAGGATCTCCGCCACCTGCAGCGGATGCACGATGTACGGCTCGCCACTCTCACGCAGCTGGCCCTCGTGCAACCGTCGGCTCATCTCGGCCGCACGCAGGATCTGCTCACGCGATTCCGGCGAGTAGGGATCGAGGATTTGTCTGAACTCGTCGATCGTGTTGACCATATCTCGGCTTCGACTACCGGGCGTCCTCCTTCACGCCCACGATGACCCGGTCCCGACCGGCGAGGTCGTGGTGAACCGATGCGCGAGAAAAACCCCATTTCGTGAGGATCTCGATTCCCGATGCGCCCTGGTCAGGACCAACTTCTAGAACAAGATACCCGCCGAAGGGGAGTACCGTCACTGCTTCCCGTGCAAGGCGTCGTACCACGTCCAACCCGTCGGGACCGCCCTTGAGAGCATGCGGTGGCTCCGGCCACCCGGCATCCCGCATCCCCTCGTACTCAGTATCGGTCAGATAGGGCGGGTTTGCCGTAAGAATCGTCGGCAACGGGAGAGACCGACGGTCGCACTCGACCTGCAACGACCCTGCGAGATCGCTGCGCCAGAAGTGAACCCGGTCCGGACCGACGATTCGTTCGCGGTTCGTCCGGGCCACATCGAGCGCACTCTCGTCGATATCCGACCCGCTCACGATGAGCCGCGGTCGCTCGGCTGCGAGCGTGATCGGGATGCAACCGCTTCCGGTGCACACGTCGTGGACGTGCAGCGTCTCCACGCCCTCGGTCGCCGGCTTGTCCACCGTTCCGAGCGTGATCTCAACGAGCGTCTCCGTATCCGGCCGGGGCACGAGGACCGCCGGCGAGACGACGAATTCGCGTCCGAAGAACTCCTTCTTCCCTCGAATGTAGCTCACCGGGATGCCTTCGCACCGTCGGTTCACGTACTCGGTGAACCGCTCAACCTCCGCTTCGCCTGCTTCGTCGGGAAGCGACGCCATGAGTCGCTCGGTAGGCTGTCCGGTAGCGAGGCCGAGGAGGAGCAACGCGTCAAGATAGGGCGTCTCCGCCGAGCCGGCGGGTGCGCCTGCCAGGCAGGCTTTCAGGCGTCCGGTCGCCCACGTCAGGAGGTCGCGGATGCGCCGCGAGCGGGCTGGAAGCGCGAAGCGGGGGGTGCTAGACATGTTCCCGGAGGTACGCCTCCCGGTCGGTGATCTTCAGCGTCTCGATGGCCTCGTCGAGCTCACCCTGGAGGATCGAGTCGAGCTTGTAGAGCGTCAGGTTGATGCGGTGGTCGGTGAACCGGTTCTGCGGGAAGTTGTACGTCCGAATGCGCTCGCTGCGGTCGCCGGTCCCAATCTGGCTCTTGCGCGCCGCGGCTTCCTCCTGCTGTCTTCGTCGCTCCTCCATCTCGTAGAGGCGCGCCTTGAGCACCCGGAGGGCCTTTGCCTTGTTCTTGTGTTGCGACTTTTCATCCTGGCACGTCACGACGAGCCCGGTCGGGATGTGCGTAATCCGCACCGCCGAGTCGGTCGTGTTGACGCTCTGGCCGCCGGGGCCGGAGGAACGGTAGACGTCGATACGCAGGTCCTCCTGATTGACCTGGACGTCCGACTCCTCGGCTTCCGGCAGAACGGCAACGGTGACCGCGGACGTGTGGATGCGACCGCCCGATTCGGTCTCCGGGACGCGTTGCACGCGGTGAACGCCGCTTTCGTACTTGAGCTCGCCGTAGACGTGCTTTCCGCTCACCGAGTAGACGATCTCCTTGAAGCCGCCTATCTCGGTCGGGTTGCTGTTCATAACCTCGATCTTCCATCCGCGCGTCTCGCTCAACCGCTGATACATGCGGTAGAGGTCGGCCGCGAACAGAGCCGCTTCCTCTCCACCCGTTCCGGCGCGGATCTCCATGATCGCGTTCTTCTCGTCCAGCGGGTCCTTCGGGACGAGGAGGTGCCGGAGCTGTTTCTCGAGCGCGCCCCGTTTCTCCTCGAGCGAGTGAAGCTCGTCGCGGGCCATATCTCTCATGGACGCGTCGGCATCTTCTTCGAGCAGCTGCTTCGTCTCCGAGATATCGTCCGCCGTACGGCGGTACTCGTCGTAAACCTCCATCGTCTCGGCGAGCGATGAGTGTTCCTGCATGACATCTCGGTAGCGCTTCTGGTCCTTCGGGAGATCGGGATCCATGATGAGCTTGTTGAGCTCGCCGAAGCGCTCTCTCAGTTGTTCCAGCTTGTCGATCATTGTCCGTCCTTTTTCGCGGCGTGCGGCTTACGCGCTCTCCCGAGGCTTCAGGAAGCCGAACATGCTCCCGCAGAAGCCTCCCGCGATGTGCGCGAACTGGGAAATCGTGTCCGCCTGAAACGCCGTCACCAGTTCCCTCGCGAGGTAGAGCAGGACCACGAGGATGAAGGTCAGCGGTATCTCGCCCTTGCGAAAGTTCGTGAAGGAACCGAGCAGAATCATCATGAAGACGATGCCGCTCGCTCCGAGCAGCCCCGTGGAGAAGAGCAGCACGTTCAGGAGACCCGTGACGAGCGCGGTGACGAGCATCATCAGGAGCAGCGTCGTGGAGCCGTACTTCTCCTCGAGGATCGGCCCGAGCAGCAAGATGAACGCGAAGTTGCTCACGAGGTGGCCCCAGTTTGCGTGCCCCACGACGTGGGTCACGAGCCGTACGTAGTCAAGGAGGTTCGCGGGGTTCATCTCCCCGCCCACTGCGAAGTACCGCTCGGTCAGTCCGATGCCGGAGAGCTGGTCCGCGAGGAGGATAACGCTGCTCAGGATCGCGAAGGTGAGCGTCACGGGCGCGTTGTACGTGATCCGCATTTACGCTTCCGCCTCCATCGTTACCTCGACCGGGCAGTGGTCCGATCCCATGACGTCCGATAGTATCTTCGCTTCCTTCACGAGCGGCATCGCCGTTCGGTTCACGCAGTGGTAGTCGATCCGCCAGCCGACGTTTCGTTCGCGGCCTTTCGTGAGGTAGCTCCACCACGTGTAGTTGTCGCCCTCCGCGTTGAACATCCGAAACGTATCCACGTAGCCGCTTCCCACGAACCGGTCCATCCACGCTCGCTCTTCGGGCAGGTAACCCGGGCTCTTCTCGTTCTCTTTCGGCCGTGCGAGGTCGATCGGCTTGTGAGCGACGTTGTAGTCGCCGCAGAGCACGACGCGCTTGTCCTGTCTGCCCAGCTCGTTACAGATGCCGAGAATGGAGTCGCAGAAGTCGAGCTTATAGTCGAGCCGTCTCCCGCCGTCCTGGCTGTTCGGGAAGTACGCGGTGATGAGGACGAAATCGGGATACTCGAGCTGGAGCACCCGGCCCTCCGCGTCGAACCGTTCGAGTCCCATCGTCGCGACATCGAGCGGCTTCTCTCGGGTGTAGACCGCCACGCCGCTGTATCCTCTCTTCTGCGCGGACGCCCAGTACGCGTGGTAGCCCTCGGGTTCGAGGAGGTCTTGCGTCAGCTGTTCCGGGCTCGCCTTCGTTTCCTGCAGGCAGAGGATGTCCGGCGACTCGGTTCTGAACCACTCGAGAAAACGCTTCTTCATCACCGCACGGATGCCGTTCACGTTCCAGGAGAGAATGCGTTTCATGGCTCCCAAGGATACTGCAATCGGCGAGGGCAGGGTAGGCCGTTCGACGCCGTTATCGCGGTGCGGCGGTGCCGAGCGCGTCGAGCTCGGCGGCAGCGGACTCCCACGATTCGGTCAACGACGCAATGCGCCGCTCAACCTCGTTGAGCTCCGCTGTCAGGCGTTTGACCTCGTTGCCGTCCTCGTACACCTCCGGTTTCGAGATTCCCTGCTGCAGCGCCTCATGACGCCGCTCCGCATCCTCGATCTCGTGGAGCAGTCCCTCAACCGTACGCTCCAGCTTCTGCCGGCGGCTCCGGAGCGCTTTCTGTTCCTCGTGCGAACGAGGTTGGGTCGCGGCCCCGGCACCCTCGGGGGCGGCTGCGCCGCTGTCCGCCGAGCAGCTCTCGGAACGGGAGTCCCCGGCGCCCTGCGGCGTTCTGGTTGGTCCGGTCTCCACGGTCTCCCCCGCGTGTTCGAGGCGCCATGCGTAGTAGTGGTAGTCGCCGGCGAAATCCGAGACCTGCGAAGGTGCGCTCGCGTCCGCCGGGTCCGGGCGCAACTCCACCACGCGCGTTGCGAGTTGCTCGATGAAGTCGCGGTCGTGGCTCACGAACACGATCGTCCCCCCGAACTGGCGCAGCGCGTCCAGGAGGACGTCCTTGCTCGCCATGTCCAGATGGTTCGTGGGTTCGTCGAGCACCAGGAGGTTGTTCGGCTGGAGCAGCAGCTGGAGCATCGAGAGGCGGCTGCGCTCCCCGCCGGAGAGCACGTGCACCGACTTGTACACGTCGTCGCCGCGGAACAGGAATGATCCGAGCATGTCACGGATCTGCTGTTCGGTCTGTCCGTGCGCCGCCGCGAGCGTCGCGTCCAGGACCGAAGGGCCGGCCGACGTCTGTTCGGCCGCGTCGCGAGCGCGCGAGAGCCTGGAGAGCCGGCTGTCGTCGTCCGCGTAGAATCCCCCGCTCACACCGGAGCCGTAGCGTACGGTGCCGCCGTGGTCGGGGTCGCGGCCCGCCACGATCCGCATGAGCGTGGACTTGCCGGCGCCGTTCGGCCCCACGAGCACCACGCGCTCACCCCGCTCCACGATCAGCTCGAGGTTGCTCAACACCTGGTTGGCGCCGTACGCGCGCGAGACCCGATGCAACGTGACGACTTCGCGTCCCGAGCGAGGCGCCGGAGGAAAGGTGATGTGGAGGCGTTTCAGATGCTCGGGGATCTCGATCCGTTCCATCTTCTCGAGCTGCTTGACCCGGCTCTGCACCTGACGAGCCTTGGAAGCGGTTGCGCGAAAACGTCTGATGAAGTCCTCGATGTGCCGAATCTCATCCTGCTGCTGTTCCCACTCGGCCTTGATCCGGGCGATCTCCTCTTCGCGCCTGCGCTCGTACTCGGTGTAGGTACCGCGGTACCGCTTCACCTGTGCCAGGAAGAGCTCCCAGACGGTGTTCACCGACTGATCGAGAAAACGGCGGTCGTGACTCACCATCAGTACGCCGCCCTGGTAGGAGGCGAGAAAGCCCCCGAGCCAGACGCGAGCCTCAACGTCCAGGTAGTTGGTGGGCTCGTCGAGGAGGAGGAAGTCCGGGCGCTGCAGGAGGACCTTCGCGAGCGCGATCCGCATCTGCCAGCCCCCGGAGAACTCGTCGGTTTTCCGCTCGAAGTCCGACCTTCTGAAGCCGAGACCGGTGAGCACCCGGTCGACCTCGGCTTCCCGCTCGAAGTACCCGCTTCGCTCTATGCGCTCGTAGAGCTCGTGATGATCCTCGATCAGTCGAGGCAGCGCAGGGTCGTCCGCACCGCGCCCCTGCATCTCCCGGCCGAGCCGGTCACGTTCCTCAACGATCGCCACGACATCGCCGTAGGCGAGCTCGATCTCCTCGATGAGCGATCGGCCGGCGTGTGTGATGCCCGACTGCGGGAGGTAGATCACGCGTGCTGCCGCGGATGTGACGACCGAGCCGGAATCCGGAGCGCCGATGCCCGCGAGTATCTTCATGAGCGTGGACTTGCCGCTGCCGTTCGCGCCCGCGAGCGCGCACCGGTCTCCGGAGGAGAGCGTCAACGAGACATGGGAGAGGATATCTCGATCGCCGAACGCGAGCGAGATATCGGATGCTTGAACGTGCGCCATCTACTCTCCGGTGGACGACATGAAGACCGTGAGCGGAGACGAATCAACGCGTCGTACGAGCCGATCCTCGATGTTCGCCTGCGGGATCCAGACGAGGCGGATGCCGTCCCGGCGAAACGTGTAGGCGAAGCTGACCGGATCCCGCGCGCCGTCGAACTGGAAGGAAAGGGCGCCGTCGTACTCCTGCATGAGCGATGCGGACAAGAAGAGCCCAAGGTCCACGCTTCCTGTTGTTCGCGCTCCTTGCGGAATCGCGATCGGAACGAGGCGTTCGTATCCGGTCCAATCGAACCGCTGGTCCACGAGGAACTCGAGCTCGCCGTAGTTGTCGCTGCGGAAGCGAGGCCCTCGGCTGAACACCTCCTCGTACAGCGCCCCTCGGCGCTCGAGCTCCGCGTGAACATACTCCTCGATCTCTCCGGGCACTCGCTGCATCGCGAGCGTCTGCTGCCGGCCGTCGAGGAGGTATTGGAGGCTGAGCTCGTCGTTGCGGTGGAAGGTGAGCTGCAGCGAGGTGCCCTCGGCGAGGTATCTTCGTGAACCGACCCGTACTATCTGCTCGTACTCGAAGATCGTCGCGTGCCGGCGCAGCACGAGCTCGAGCTGCCGGTTCTCAGGGTCGGGGAAGAGCCCGTATTCAGGGCGGAAGAGCTCGAGATCGATCGCTGCGTTGGAGATCATGTCTGCGTAGTAGATAGGACGCCAGACATTCTGGAGGAGCAGATCGACGAGTGGATCGCTGCTCGTGCCGCGCTCCACGGCGACGGTGTCGTCCGTGGGATCGAAGACTTCGAGTGTGTAGCCGAACACCCAACCACGCTGACCGGTTTCGGTGAGCGTCTCGTACCAGTACGAGACGAGGCCGCCGAGCTCGGTCTCTTCAGGCTGCCGATCGATGAGCTTGATCTCTTCGCCCTCGCGCAGTCGATAGACGGTATTGTCGCCGACCGCGTTCGCGTCCTCGCGGATCGGGAGCGCGTTGCGGGTTGCTCGTGCGTAGAGCGTGGTATTGCCGTCGAAGGCCGCCGCGTAGTCTGCCGCACGAGCCTCGGCTTCCGGCTCCGCATCGAAGAACTCGACTCGCCACCGTTCCAGCTCGAACGGCTCCTCGATCTCCTCAGCCGCGATCCGGTACGTGTCCGAGATACTCGATTCGGCAAGGACGGTCACTACGCTTCCTGAGCGGACAACCGACTCGTCGGGCGACCAGAGTACGACGCCGGCGCCGATTCCGTTGTCGCCGCATCCCGTAAGCAGGACGGCGGCCAACACGATGAGGCCGCATCCGAGCAGTGCGTCTTTGCGTGAGGCGTTCTTGTACCCTGTCATGGACAGCTCCGTGCGGTTGAATACACCACAACGGTATACCAAAGTCAACCTCAGAGGCGCTCGGGGGAGAGAACCACGGCGATGCGTCCGTCGCGAAGCAGCGAACGATTGTGCTCGGATGCCATGATCCGCCTCGCGTCTTCTTCCGAGATGACGATATCCGTGGGGTACGTGCCGAACGCCGCGACCGCAAGGATCCGCAACGGTCTGGGTCCGATGCGATCGGCGAGTCCCGTCGCCTGGACATCGCCCGTATACGCGACCGGCCCACTCAGGGGCAGGCGCTCCGGCTCGAAGTGCTCGATCTCGGCGAGCCGGTAGATCAGTCTCTGCGGGCCCGACAGGTAGTAGATCCCGGGGAACAGGGTCGGCTCGGGTTCCGTGCGCGTCTGCGTCCCGAATAGCGGCAATCTGTCCGCGGCATAGATCAGGATGCCGGTGTACGAAGCGTTGGGAATCCAGCCGAGCCGTTGTTCGATCGGTGCCGGTCGGGCGTGGTCGACCAGCTCGGTTCCAAGGTCGCGGTAGAGATCAATCTCGAACGTCACGAGCGCCGAGTCGAGGTCGGAGCTTGCGCTCGTCTGAACGGCCTCGGCGCGACCGGCCGCGCGTTCGATCGCGGAGATGAGCGCCTCTTCCTCTTCCACGAGGCCACCGAGCGTGCGCTCCGAGTCGTACGGGAGATCGGAGAGAATCCGAACGAGAATCGCCGCTGCATCTCGGCGAATCGATCGCTGAGTCTGGGATATCGCGGTGGGGCCGACAGCGGAGACGTTGCGCTCCACCGTTACGCGAAGCGTGCCGGTGGTCCAGTCGAGGTCGGTCGTAGTCCGATCGGGAGTCGGGCTCTGCCCCCAGGCCGTGACGGACGAGATGAGTACGAGGAACGCCACGAGAAGGCAGTGTCTCACGCTTTCAGTATCGGCCGGAGAACGTCCGGGGGTTAGGCGGGGCACGGCCTACAGGCGTTCGCCGAGGTAGACTCCGGCCCACTCCCACGTACCGTGTATCTCCGGGTCGGGCGGGTAGTAGACCTTGCGGAAATAGAGGTACCACGTCCGGATCCGCAGTCCGCCCCATCCGTACGTCCACAGGTACGCCTCATCGCCGTCGGCGTCGATGTCGACTTCGCTCTCGATGTTGAGCCTGCGCCGGGTGAGGCGGAGGATCTCTCCGATGTCCCAGAGCGGTGTGGTATTGGGGTCGTCGAAGTCCTGCTCCCAGCTGCGGGTGAAGAAGTTTACCTTCGCCTGGTAGCGTGCGAGCGTTGCGGTGTCCTTGTTGGCGAGCGCCCAGGTGATAATCCGTCTAAGGTCCTCGACCGTGGGCACGGTCCAGTCCTTCGAGCTGTCGTGGAACTTCACACGGTCCCCGATGAGTCGGTGGGCATTCGGTTCTCCGGGAACCTCGGTCTCCGGATGACGAAGGAAGCTGCGGTGGGCGTCGTAGACTTCGTCCCACTCGCCAAGAAGGGCAAGGTTCTCGGCAAGCCGGTAGTAGAGCAGTCCCTCGTCCACCTGATCCTGATACTCGGCGAGCAACGTGCGATAGTAGGCAACCCGAGCGTCGGCGTCAGGGCTCAGGTCAACGAGGCGCTCGAGCGCGCGCTTGCGCAGCGACATGTCGCCGACCACCACGTCCGCGTAGCCGGTCACGAGCCGCTCGAAGTAGTGCCTGGCAAGCGTCGGCGCGTCAACCTCGAGGTAGCTCTGTGCGACGATGTAGAGATAGAGCCCGCAGTACTGGTCGTCCGGATGGCGCTCCACGAAGGTCGTCAAGTACGCGATCAGCGGCCCGGGACCCGCGTCGATGAACAGGAAGCCTGCAAGGCGTTGGATCGCCACCGCGCGGACCTGCGGGTCGTCCTCGGTTGCGATCATCTCGAAAAGCTCCCGGACCTCGGGATCGGTCGAGTTCGCGAGATAGTAGTCTTCGGTATTGGTGCAGCCGGCGAGCGCCGCAAAGGCGATCGGCAGGAGAAGCAGGCGAAGCGGTGACCTCATCGTCACGCCGAGTATACGGTGAGGACCGCTCATTGGCAATGGGCGATGGAATCGATACTATGATTCCATGCAAGAAAGGTCGCCGCGGTTTCCGAACAAGCTGGCCATCATCGGCGTCTTCTTCGTCCTCTTCGGAGGCGTTCTGCTGCTCTGGACGGCGGGCTACCTGCACCGTTTCATCAGCCTCTGGCCGCTGGTGCCGATCATCGTCGGCCTGGTGCTTCTCTACTTCCGGGTCTTTCAATCCGGGCCGGACTACTACGTCTTCATAGGGACCAGCCTGCTGCTCGCCGGTCTGATTCTGTTGCTCGCCGCGACCGCGCTGCAGGTCGAACTGGGCAGGATCTGGCCGCTCTTCATGACCGTAATCGGCGTCGCCTTTCTCGCGTACGGGTTTCGCAAGCAGGGCGCGTCGCGCGTGACGTTCACCGTGCCCGGCGGCGCGATGACGATCCTCTCTCTGATATTCCTGCCGTTCTCGCTCGAGCTCGTGCGCGTAGACTTCTCGTCGTTCGTCGCCGTGTGGTGGCCCGTCCTGCTCGTGATCGTAGGTCTCGTGCTCATCTTCGCGCATCTGGGCAGGAGGTCCGGATAGGCTTGTCTCCCGTCGAGCTCCGGCGCATCTGCGAACGCGCCTACGCCGCATTTCACCGCCCGCGGTACATCTCACCGGATCCGCTCGAGATCGTGCGCGAGTACGACTCGCCGGCGGATCGTGAAGTAGTGGGGCTGATCGCCTCGAGCCTCGCGCTTGGTCGCGTCAACGCAATCCTCGCCGCGGTACGCCGGGTCCTCGTCCGTCTCGCCCCGGGCGGTGCGTCGCCGGCGGCGGCGCTCGAGAAGCGGACCGAGTCCGAGGTGCTCCGTGTGTCGGACGGCTTCCGCTACCGTTTCTTCGATGCCGACCAGTTGGCAGGGTTGCTCCTTGGCATCAGGGAGGTGCTGCGCTCGTACGGCTCGGTCGAACGGTGCTTCGCCACCGGTCTGACGGCTGCGGGCGGCCGCGACGGGCTGCTTGCGGGGCTGGAGGCGCTTGTACGAGCGGTCGTTGAGGGATCCAACGGGAGACTCGACCGTTCCATCCTGTTGCCGCGCATCGATCGTCGGAGCGCCTGCAAACGTCTGCTGCTCTACGCTCGCTGGATGGTGCGCCGCGACGAGATCGACCCCGGTGGCTGGTCGTGTATCGGTCCCGAGGCGCTCCTCGTCCCGGTGGACGCGCACGTGCTCACAGTCGCGCGGCGGCTCGGGCTGACCACCCGAAAGCAGGCGACGCTCGCGGTGACCCGGGGGATCACCGACGCGATGCGCGCGATCGCTCCGGGAGACCCCGTGCGTTACGACTTCGCGCTCACGAGGCCGGGGATTCACCCGATGCTGGATGAAACCGCGTGGCTCGACTCGGCCTTAGGTCCACGATCGGCGTGAATTTCACTACATTGGGTGGGAAACTGTATCCGCGAAGAGATCAGGAAGGAGTTCCGAAGATGCAGAAGTATGTATGCAACGTGTGTGGCTATATCTACGATCCGGCCGAAGGCGATCCGGACGGCGGTATCGAGCCCGGAACGGCGTTCGCCGATCTTCCCGAGGATTGGGTTTGTCCGATGTGCGGCGCCCTGAAGGAAGACTTCTCGCCGGAAGAGTAGATCCGGGCGACGGGAGCTCGTGAGAGCACCGTCGCGCTACGCGAACAGCGCTGCCTGCCGCTTGTAGTGGTCTTCGATCACGAGGCAGGCCATAGCTTCAACCACCGGGACGATTCGCGGACAGATGCATGCGTCGTGTCTGCCCTCGGTGCGAATCGTCCGTTCCTTTCCGTCCACGTCAACGGTCCGCTGCTCTCTTGAGATCGAGCTGACCGGCTTCACCGCCACCCGGAAGACGATCTCCGCTCCCGAGGATATGCCTCCCACGATTCCTCCGGCGTTGTTCGTGAGGAAGCCTCCGGCTCCCATCTCGTCGTTGTGCTCGCTGCCGGTCATGTCCGCCGCCGCGAAGCCGGCGCCGAACTCGATCCCCTTGACCGCGCCCACGCTGAGCATCGCGTGGGCCAGCTCCGCGTCCAGCTTATCAAAGACCGGCTCGCCGATTCCCGGCTCAACGCCGGAGACACGGCACTCCACGACTCCGCCCACGCTGTCCTCGCGCTCCTTGATCTCGGCGATCCGCTCCAACATCCGTTCGGCGGCGTCCGGGTCGCACGCGCGAAGCATGTTGTTCTCGATCTGATCCGGGTCGTAGCGCTCACACTGGATTCCTGCCGCACGAAGCGTATACGCGACGACCGAGACGCCCCTCCGTCGCAGCAGCTTACGCGCGACCGCGCCTGCGGCGACTCGTCCGGCGGTTTCTCGTCCGCTCGCGCGTCCGCTTCCGCGATAGTCCCGGATGCCGTACTTCTTGAGGTAGGTGAAGTCGGCGTGGCCCGGCCGGAACATCGACTTGATCTCGTCGTACGCGGAGGGCTGTGCATCCGAGTTGTAGAGAATCATCAGGAGCGGGGTTCCCGTCGTCCGTCCCTCGAAGACGCCCGAGAGGATGTTGACCGTGTCAGGCTCGTTTCGCGGGGTCGTGATAAAACTCTGCCCCGGTTTGCGGCGATCGAGCTGCTCCTGGACGTCTTCGGCCGAGAGCTCCAGCTGAGGAGTAACCCCGTCTACGACCACACCGACGGCTCCGCCGTGTGATTCCCCGAAGGTCGTCACCCGAAACGCGTGACCAAAGCTACTTCCCGGCACGTTGGTACTCCTCGATGGCGTTGATGATCCTGGACTGGGCCTCCTGGATCGAGAGGTCGGTCAGATCGACGCGTATGTCCGCGGTCTCGTCGTAGGCGACGGTTCTCCGGTCGTAGAGCGCACGGAAGCGCCTGCGCGCCACCGCCTCGTCCGAGGTGTGGAGGAAGGCCGGAATGCCGCGGCGGAAGATCCGCGACGCGATCGACTGCAACGAGTCCACCAGATGCACGCGGAGCGAGCCCTCGGTCGTGGAGAGCGCCTCCGGATTGTCGCAGAGTCCTCCGCCGGTTGCAACGACCAGGCGGCTTTCGCGCTCGGTTACCAGGCGACACGCCGCGATCTCGAGCCGGTGGAACCGTTCGGCTCCGTCCTCGATGTAGATGTCGCGGACCGTCCGGCGCATGCCCGTCTCCGTGGAGTCGAGCTCCTGGATCAGCGCGTCGGTATCGCAGAACTTCCTTCCCAGCGCGGCGGCGATCGCCTTACCGTGTACGCTCTTTCCGGTGTGCTTCATGCCCATGAGGTAAATTCGTTTCACATCCACCGGGCGACAGTATACTCAGCCCGTCTCGGAGCGGAAATACTCTGAGAAAACCAATCTGCTTTCCACGCGTCTCGAGATGAAAAGGAAGCTCCCGGCACCCACGAACTCCATCTCCCGGAGTACCCAGCGCTCCTGCGCGTCGCGTCCGAAGCGCTGGAGCATCGAGAACTCGCTCACGAACGGGGGAAGGGGCTCCACGGTGAGCTCGAGACGCACCGGTTCTCCGGTCTCCACGTGGAGCCAGGCGACCCCGACGTTCCGTGTGTCGCGGCCGGTCGTATGCACGAAATCGTACCGGCGAGCCGGCTCGCCGGTTTCGAGGCGAACGTCGCGCGTCTCGGTGATCGAGACGTTGCCTTGTTCCTCCGGATCGAACGGGCTTCGCTGGAGGCCGGCAAACGCGTTGTCTTCGCCGTCTTCATCGTCGCCACCGTTCCCTCCGAACTGCATGCCGCTTGAGTCGGGGTTGTTCCGGCGTTGCTCGGTGATGTCCGTCCCGTTCTCGATCACGCGTACGATGCGGGTCTCGAGCTTTCCGTCTTCGTCTTCCCACACAGCGTACTCGCCCTCCTCGGTCGAGACGAGATCGCCGCGCCCGTTGTACTGCTCGGAGAACGAATCGATCCGGCCCGCCGTCAGGTCGTCGAACTGCCGGAAGAGCTCCA
Organism: Spirochaetales bacterium; assembly: GCA_046538735.1. Taxonomy (GTDB): domain Bacteria; phylum Spirochaetota; class Spirochaetia; order DSM-27196; family SLST01; genus SLST01. Next base: position 51,329 of record JBKHII010000003.1, on the reverse strand, counting down.
CGGCCCGGTCCCAGAGCGCGTCCGCGCTTACGGTTGCGGTCGCGAGGGCGAAGTACGCGAGCGACAGGCAGATCATACGTACTCGGTTTCTCATTGCTGGTTCGAAAGATAACGCGGGACGATCGGAATCGACTCCACAAGATCCGATTGGATGTAAAATCCAACGTCGCGCCATCCGCCGAACGACCCCGGATCGGCCGCATCGATCCGAACGGCCAGCCCCACGGTGATCGGGATGTCCGTCAGGTAGGTCAGGATCGTAGTGAGCTCGCCCCCGAACGAAACGTGGCGATCGAGCGCAAACTCGGGAGTCGCGACCTCATACCCTCCGGTCGCTTCCGCGAAGAGGCCCAGACCGAACTCCGTGATCCCCACGCTCGCCGCCAACGGAATGTCCACGAGCAGGTGCGGTGTCTTGTAGTCGAGCGCCAGATGGAACCGTCCCCTGAGCGTGTGCGAAGCGTCGTGAGCGGTTCGGCCTTCGAACCCCCTGAGGTCGACCGGAGCGGCGAAGTCGAGCGCCGTGGCATAGCTCACCGTCGGGTCGAACGACAGGACGTGATCGCTTGCGAAGAGCCCGAGGTTGCCGCTCCCCCGAAGCTGCGTCCGGTGGGCGAGCGGCGAGAAACCGGGAAGGTCGAGCGGAGTCAGGAACGAGAGCGTAGCTCTCGTCGCGCCGGGTGCGTGATACGCCTGCTGCGAGGAGAGCGGGGTATGCACAAATGTGAGGTCCACGCCCGCGACGACACGGTGGAGATCGAGCGATACGCCCGCGGACGCGATGCCGCCGAGGCCGAAGCTCGACCCGGAGACGTAGAGTAGCTGGTGATTCGCCCCGGCGCCGACCGAGATGGTGTTTGACGACCCGAGCCGGGAGCGCGAGAGCAGGTCGTAGGCGACGTAGGCGTGGTGCTGGAAGAGTTTCTGGTGGAGCGTCGTCAAGACCGATTGCTCCAGCGTCTCCGTCACGGCGTAGCGCGAGTGGGCCCCGGTCTGGAAGGCGAAGGGGCCGTACCGGGTCGACCACAGCGCGTCGTACGAGAGTTGGCCGTAGCCCGGTAGATAGACTGACGACAGTTGCCAGGTGTTCCGTCCGAGGTAGTCGGCACCGTAGACGAACGCGCCCGCGCCGAATCCCATCAAATCGAGCCACGGTCCCGCGAGGTCGAACGCCGGCAACCAGAGGGCCGGTCCCGGGAGCGGTGTGTACGGCAGCCACTCGGCGGCAGGGGGAGAGTCGTGGCGCTCGAGCGCGCTCGGTCCCGTCGTGGGGACCTCGGCCGGGTCGTGGGCGCCGCCGTCGGCCGGTGTTCGCCGCAGCGTATAGCCGTCGGACGTGTACGACCCGAGGACGATCTCGCCGTCGGCCGGTCGGCCGGCATACACCCCCACCGGGTCGGTGGCGATGCGGGTGACGTTGTCGGTTTCGAGGTCGTGCCGGTAGAGCGCGAGCTCTCCTCCACGATCGTTTCCGTACAGGAGCGTGGTATCGTCCTCAAAGACCGGGAAGTACGGCACGCCGGACTCCGGTCGAGGAAGCAGTCGCGGCTGCCCGCCGCCGATCTCCAGCAGCGCGAGTTGCTGGAAGCCTCCCTGGTTCACGACCACGACGACGGTCGAGCCGTCGGGCGAGACGGCCGGGCTGTGGAGGCGCGCCCGATCGGGTTCCCAGAGGACGTTGCGGTCGCCGACGGCGCCGTCGCGGATCGGTCGAGCGCCGAGATCGAATCGGACGAGGCGGTGGTGCCCGTGAATACGCTCCACCGCAACGACGTACGAGCCGTCCGGCGAAAGGGCGGGATGGTAGTATCCGCCTCCGGTCGTGATCTGCGTGATGCGGTCGCTCCTCACGTCCGAGAGGTAGAGGTCGGAGTAGGCCGCCTGCTCCTCCGGGAACGCGCGATTGGCCGAGATCGTCGCGAAGGCGAGCGTCTCACCGTCCGCGGTTGCGCTCCACGACGCGTGGTCGGTGAGCGGCATCTCCACGAGAACTGCTTCCTCGCCGCTCTCCGGATCGAACCGGACGATAGCCGGTCTGCGGTCGGTACGCGTCCGGTAGAGGTAGAGACCCTGCTCGGTCTGCGTCGGCAGATAGTAGTTGGAGCGTACGGCCGGCGATACTCGCTCGGCCGGTTCGCGCTCGGCCGCGCGCGCGTACCTGCGCGCAAGGTCGGCCTCGATCTCGTCGTAGATCTCTCCCATCGGGGTGCCTGCGGTCCTCCGAATCGGTCCCCAGACGCCGAAGAACGGGAAGCCGGATACGTCGGCGAGCAGCTCGGACGCGTAGTCGCGTCCGTACTCGCGCAGCAGGTATTCCCAGATGAAGTAACCCGCCACGTAGTAGCGCCCGGTCGGCGCGAGATGGCTGTTGTAACCGGCTTGCGCGAGCGAGAAGAGCCGCCCTTCGATCACCGGCGCCTTGTACTCCATCTCGAAGAACGGGTCCGTTCCGCGGCCTCCGTCCGTGAAGATCGTCTCGGTGTTGACGGCGAGCCCTTCGGTCGTCCACATCGGCTGGAGACCGAGTGAGAGGCCGGTAAGGCTCCGTCCGAAGAGCGAACCGACCGCGTGGAATACCCCGCGATCGAAGTTCGCGTGAACGAAGTGCGTGAGCTCGTGTGTGAGCAGGAGTCGCAGCCAGCTCTCGGTGCGGGCGCCCATCCACGGAAGCGACGGCTGGACGAGATAGAGCCCCACATGCTGCGGCGGCGCGGGGGAGTAGTAGCCGTTCGCGAGGTCGGTCTCGCCGAAGAGGAGCACGGGGATGCGTGGCGGCGCGCTATCGAAGAAGCCGGTGACGTCGTCGTAGACGTCTTCGGCGAAGGTGACCAACTCGTCGACCGCCCACTGGTCCCGGGGGCGGTAGATGAACGAGAAGTGCTCGGTCTCCACCGATCGCCACGAGAGATCGTCGGCATACGCCAGGAAGCCGGCACAGAGGAGTAGGATGAGGGTTGCTGTCTTGCGCATGCCTCACTTTACGCGATATCGGCCGGAGTGGCACGTAGTGGCTCTCAGTCGCCGGCGAGCAGCTCTTCTGCGTGGGGGAGCGGAGTCGGTCGCGAGACATCGAAGCCCTGCGCGTAGTCGACTCCTATGTCGCGGAGCATCTCCCGGATCGCGTGATTGTGGACGTACTCCGCGATCGTCTTCATGCCCATGGTGTGTCCGATGCTGTTGACCGCCTTCACCATCGCGAGGTCGATCGGATCGTGCTCGATATCCTTGACGAATGAACCGTCGATCTTCAGATAGTCGACGGGCAGTCTCTTCAGGTACGAGAAGGAGGAGAAGCCGTTCCCGAAGTCGTCGAGCGCGAAGGTCGCGCCGGCGTCGCGGAGCCGGGTGACGAAGCTGATCGCACGACTGAAGTTCTGGATGGCGCTCGTCTCCGTGATCTCGAGGCAGAAGGCGGATGCCTCGACCTGGTAGCGGTCGAACATCAGCAGGATGTGATCGAGGAACGCGTCGTCAGCGAGCGAGGCCCCGCTCAGGTTCACGCAGATCACCGGCGTATCGATACCGCGATCCTTTGCGAGCGACACGTAGCGGCAGGCGGCGGCGACCACCCACCGGTCGATCGAAGGCATGAGCTTGTAGCGCTCGGCCGCGGTTATGAACTGGCCCGGAGAGACGAGCCCGCCGTCCGCGTCGCGAAGCCTGAGGAGGATCTCGTACTTCGTCTCACCGGCTTCCTCGGCGCGTCCCAGCGGCTCGATGACCTGGTGGAAGAGCGCGAACTGATCGTTCTCGATCGCCTCCGTGAGCCGCGCGATCCACTGCATCTCGCCCTTGCGCCGGAGGAAGACGAAGTCGGAGGTTTTGTAAACCTCAACCCCGTTGCCGCCGTGTTCCTTGACGAGGGTACACGCGTCGTCTCCCGCGGCGAGGATATCGTTGACCGCACTGTTTCCCCGGGAGATCGGAGCGGCACCGACGCTCACCGTGACGTTATAGCTGTTCTCTTTCCAGACGAACTTGGTGTTGAGGTGCGCTACGAGACCCCGAGCTATCCGTGCGCTTGTCTCGGCGTCTTTGTCCATCACGATGATACCGAACTGGTCGCCGCCGATCCGGCCGACTACCGTCTCATCGTCCATGAACTCCTGGATCGCGTTCGACGTCTGGCACAGCAGCTCGTCTCCGGCGAGATGACCACAGACGTCGTTGATGACCTTGAACTGATCGATGTCAAGGTAGAGGAACGTGTGCTTGCCGTTCGATTGTTCGGTCGCCTGCGCCACACGCTCGAGCCGCGTGGCGAACTCGTCGCGGTTGATCAGGCCGGTCAGCGCGTCATGGCTCGCTTGGTAACTCACCGTTTCGTTGAGGCGCTTGATATCCGTGATGTCGTGGAAGGCGAGGGTAAGCCCCTCGAACTCGCCGCGGTCGCCTCGGATCTCCGCGACGCTGCCCTCGATGTGAATGCGGGCACCGAACTTGTTCTGGAGATAGACCGACTCGAATACGCGGGCTCCGCGTCCCTGGAGATCCGGGGCGACCGGTATCGTCACGGTCTCGTCGGTCGTGTCCGCGACCAGCGACACGACCGCGTTGATCTCCGTGCCTCTCGCCTCGTCCTCGCGCCATCCCGTCAGCGTCTCCGCGACCGGGTTCATGAACTGGATGATTCCCTGCGCGTTCGTCGCGACGATTGCGTCGCCGGCGCTCCGGAGGATCGAAGAGAAGAGCCGCTCCTGACGCAGCAGCTCCCGGTCCACGCGGCTCTTGTACAGGCCGATGTCGATCGTGGTGTGGAGCTCGCGCTCCTTGAACGGCTTCAGCACGTAGCCGACCGGTTCGGCGATCTTCGCTCGCTGAATCGTCGTGTCATCGGCGTACGCCGTCAGAAACACCACCGGGATGCGGAGTTGCTTCCGGATCTCGGTAGCCGCCGCGATTCCGTCCGATCCGCCGGACAGCATGATGTCCATGAGGACGAGATCCGGGAGCTCGCGACGCGCGAGCTCGATCGCCTCGTCGGCCTCGGACGCCGTGCCTACCACGTGATAGCCGAACCGCTCGAGTCTGCGCTTGAGATCGAGGGCTATGATTCGCTCATCCTCAACGATGAGGATTCGATCTTGTTCCATGGTCAGTGCTCAGTATAGGGGTGTTCCCTGAGAAGTGCAATATCTTGAGTAATGGAGAATTGGGGGATTTTGTCACAACCCGCCCGACCCGTCGTTTCGGTCGCAGAGCGGTCGAATCCCCGAGCGGCTCAGCGCTCGGGAAACAGCACGTCCTTGATCCGGTGCGGGTCGAGTCGGAAGGGCGATCCGTAGCCCTGCAGAAAGTGGTACTTCTCGATCAGGTGAAGGCTCAGCTCCGAGAAGAGCAACTGCCTCTCCGAGGGGTGGCCGTTCTCTGCGACCGCAACCTGCGCATTGACCTTGCGGTAGATACCGTCCTCGAATGGCGACGCGAGGAATCCGCGAGCCTCGTCGACCTGCACGATCCAGGTGCCGTCAACCGTCACGGGCTCACCGAGGCCCTTGCGCCCCTCTTCCATCAGGTGACGCATCGTCTCGACAACCTCGTCGAATTCGAGCCCAAGCTGCCCCATCTTCGCTTCGTCTTCGGAGATGATGTCCATGATCGGTCGCGTGTCGTGACCGAGAAAGCCGTCTGAAGTGATGACTCCGGGCTGCATGTTCGCCTGTGCCTTCGCGTACTCGGGTGACATCTTCACAAGGCACCTCCTATGCGAACTTGTCGAAGTAGATCTTGTCTTCCGACATCTGAAATTCTCTCATGACCGCCATACAGGCGTCAAGCATTCCGGGGCTTCCACAGAGGTAGCCCTCGAGCGGCTGCTCCCGGTTGATGTGGTCCGTGAGGTAGCCGGCGAGGACCTCGGTAATGAGGCCGGTCGCTCCGGTCCAGTTGTCCTCCTCCTGCGGCTCGCTCAATGCGGCGATGAAGTGGAACTTCTCGTACTTCCGGTCGAGCTCTTCGAGCCAGTCCGTGTAGAACAGATCCTTCTTCGTCCTCGCCCCGAAGAAATACCAGACCTCTCGACGCTCGATCTCGCCGCTTTCGATCATGTTCTGGAAGATGCTCTTGAACGGCGCCATTCCGGAGCCGCCGGCGACGCAGATCATCGTGGCGCCCGTGTCCTTCACGTTGAAATCTCCGAACGGGGCGATCACCTTGACCTTCCGGCCCTCCTGCAGGTGCTCGTGAACGTAGCTCGTGACGATACCGCCGGGGACCAGCCGGACGAGGAACTCGAGATGGTTCTTGTCGCTCGGAGCGGAGCTCATTGAGTAGGCACGCTGCGTTGCGCTCTTGACCTTGCCGTAGGGCGGGACTTCGAGCTGGCCGTATTGGCCGCAGGCGAAGCTCACCTCCTTTCCCTCCGGCAGTTTCACGTAGACTTCTTTGATGTCGTGAGTGACGTCCCGGATTCGCTCAACGACGCCTTCGTACTCCTGAACGTTGAAGAGGGCTTCCGGAATCTCGACCTGCAGGTTTTCCTTCACCTTGATCTGACAGGAGAGGCGGACGTTTTCCTCCATCTCTTCCTTTTCCAGATACGGAAGCTCCGTCGGCAGGTGTGGACCGACATCGCTCAGCACCTTGACCTTGCACGCGCCGCAGCTCCCTCGCCCGCCACACGCGCTCGGGACGAAGATGCCGCTCTCAGCGAGCGTCTGAAGGAGCGGCGCTCCGCCCCGGATGTTCAGCTCGCGTTTCCCGTTGTTGATGTCAATGACGAGCTCGCCGTAGTTGTTGACGATCTTGTCCGTGATGGAGATAAGCGCTCCGAGAACCGCGCTGATACCGGCGATCGAGAGGGGCGCGACGAGTGCCTGAATGATGGCGGGTGTGTTCTCCATGTACGCTCCTTACTGCACCTGAAGCATGCCGCTGAAGCCGATGAAGGCCATCGCCATGAAGCCGATCGTGATCATCGTGATGCCGGCCCCCTTCAGGCCCGGCGGGACGGGAGCCCGCTCGGTCTTCTTCCGGATGGCGCTCAGTGCCATGATCGCGAGCCACCACCCGAGACCGCTTCCGAGGCCGAAGATGACCGACTGCCAGAAGCTGTAGTCGCGGATCTCCATGAAGAGCGAGACTCCGAGGATCGCGCAGTTCACGGTGATGAGCGGCAGGAAGATACCGAGATTCATGTAGAGCGTCTGACTGACGCGGTCCAGGATCATCTCGAGCATCTGCACCACCGCGGCGATCACGATGATGAACACGATGTACCTCAGGTAAACGAGACCGAGCGTCTCGAGCATCTGAAGCACGAGCCAGTTGACCGCGGTCGTGATGGTGAGCACCACCGTCACGGCGAGCCCGAGACCGTTCGAGCTCTTCATGTCTTTGGAAATCGATATGAACGAGCACATCCCCAGGAAGTTTGCGAGCAAGATGTTGCTCGTGAATATCGAGGCAAAAAACAGCGAGAATGGGTTGAGTACCGGTGTCATGCTGCGGCTCCTTCTCTGTTCATGACCGACTTGCCGATCCAGATGATGATCCCGAGGAGGAAGAACGCGCTCGGCGGCATCACCATGATCGTCCAGGGGACGAAGGCATCGGGCAAGATCTGGAACCCGAAGAGCGTCCCGAATCCCAGGAGCTCGCGGAAGACTGCGATCACCATCAGGACTCCCATGTAGCCGAGTCCACTGGTGATTCCGTCCCAGAGGCTCGGAATCGGAGGGTTGCTCTGCGCGAACGCCTCGGCACGGCCCATGATGATGCAGTTCGTGATGATCAGGCCCACGTAGGGGCCGAGGTTCCTGCTGATTTCCGGCAGGTACGCCTTGAGCACGATGTCCACGATGATCACGTAGAAAGCGATGATCAGCGTCTGGACGATCATCCGGACCTTGCGCGGCATGAACCTTTTCAGGAGCGAGACGGTGAGGCTCGACATTCCGGTAACGAACGTCACACCGATCGTCATGATCGCCGTGTTCGTCAGCAGATTCGTCACCGCCAACGCCGAACAGATGCCGAGCACCTGCATGAAGATCGGGTTGTTGTCCCAGAGATTGTTCTTGAGGATCGCTCCCGGTCTGGTGTCAACGTCGCTCATGCGTTTCCTCCTGAAGCTGCAAGCTCTTGGAGCCTGTCTCGCACATCCTGCGAACGAAGCTCCTCGAGCTGGTTGTTCACGATCGCTTCCATCGCGTCGCTCGTGCGCGTTGCGCCGGTGATGCCGTCCACGACTCCATTGTCCGGGTTCGGGTCGCCTTCGCCCTCGACCGCCTCCACATCGATGCCGTCTTGTGGGATCCGTTCGCCCTCGAACTGGTTCTTGAACCACGGCTCGTTGATACGCCCGCCGAGTCCCGGCGTTTCATTGTCTTCCACGATTTCAAGACCGACGATTCGATCGAAGTCCGCCGTGACCGCGATGACACCGCTGATCGTGCCCCACAAGCCCGCGCCGGCAAACTCCTTCGCGTACACCGTCTCGCCGTCCACCCGGGCAACGTAGAGGCCGTCGTCCCTGTCTCCGGTCACTCGCTCGTACTCCGACTGGATCTCCTCGATGCCGGTCGCTTCGATGCTCATCGCCGAGAGGATTGCGCCTTGTCGCGAGATCTCCTGGTTGAGTCGCACGCGTTCGATCGTCACCTGGTTCGTCATGGAGAGCAGGAAGACGAACGCGAAGCTCACGATGAAGATAAAAACGATGGTGTAGCCCGTTCCTTCCTTGTTCATCTACTGGTCCCCTCCCGTGGTTGCGGTGGCCGGTTTCGCGGAGCCCGATCCGGACGCGGGTTTCTTCGCCGGCTTCTTCTTCGGCTTCTGCTTCGGCATGATCTCGTCCAGGAGACTCGCGAAGGTGTTGCCGAGGAGTATTCCGAAGCTGGTCCCTTCGGGGAAACCGGCGAAGACGCGGATGAGGACCGTGGTGCCTCCGATGATCACGCCGTAGAGCCACTGGCTGCCCGGTTTGTTGGGCGCGCTGATTGGGTCGGTGGTCATGAAGACCGAGACGTAGAGAATGCTCCCGCTCATGAGCGCGAGGTGCGGGACGATCTGCGTCAGACCGGCGAAGTAGAACACGACGTGGAGGAGCGTTGCGGTGAGAAACGTCGAGAAGATCAGTCGCCATTGCGCGGTCTTGGTCACGATGAGGTAGATCGCCGCGATCACGATGAGCCAGATCGCGCTCTCGCCCATACTGCCCATCCGGAAGCCGAAGAAGAGCTGCCGGAAGTCGAGCGTCTCCGCGGCCCCGGAGCGCATCACATCGAGCGGGGTCGCCGTCGAGATCGCGTCTGCATTGAGGCCGAGCAGGTCCGTGACGAAGCCTGGAACATTCGGCTCCGCCCAACTGCGCTGCAGCAGGGTCGGAAAGCTGATGTAGACGAACAGGCGCCCGGTGATCGCCGGATTGAAGACGTTGCGCCCGAAACCGCCGAATACTTCCTTGCCGATAGCCACGGCGAACACGATCCCGATCGCCGCCACCCAGAACGGAACGAGCGGTGGGAGCGAGAGTCCGTAGAGGAGTGCCGTCACGAGCACCGCCTCGCTCACTTTCTTTCCGCGCGTCCGTTCGAAGAGCCACTCTGTCAGCACGGCGAGCGCGATTACCATGGCATTGATGGCGAGAACGCGCCAACCGTAGAGGTAGGTCGCAAAGACGAGCAGCAGGAGCAGCGTCGCGATGACGCGCCTCATGACTTGCTGCTTCTGGAAGATGTTACCGATCACAGCGTCCCCCATAGGATGGAATCGTCGACCTCACCTCGGCTCCTTGACAATGGATACCGAAGAATCGATACTTCGGTATCCATTAGCATTATACTCAAGAATATGCGAGGTGCAAAGGCTCAATTCCATGATACTCCCTCGCCAGGGCACGGGCAAAGGAAAAGGTGGCGATCGAAAACGGGATTATTACATTGAACGCATCGCGACTGCACGACCATGCAATCGAACGGTTCTCTGCGTCGCGTGCGCAACCAAGGAGGAGGAGATGGACTCAAGATCAATGCTGGACACCTTGGAGCGTGTCCTCGAAGACTCCAAGATCGCAGTGCTTGCGACCGTAGACGTGGACGGAAGGCCGCACATGCGGTGGATGACGCCGGGCATCGTCCGCGGACGTGACGGCTTTCTCTACGCGGTAACGTCGCCCGAGTTCCCCAAGGCGAAAGAGATCGACGGCAATGCTCACGTAGAGTGGATGCTGCAGAGCAAGAGCCTGGACGAGATCGTCATCGCCCGTGGGCCCATGCAGGCGATCGACAATCCGTCCGTGAAAGCCGAGGTGCTCGAGGCGATCGGCGGTCACCTCGCGACGTTCTGGCACCTGAACCCGGACGAGGGGAAGATGGTCGTGCTCGAGACGAGCATCGAGGAGCTGCGGTACATGAGGCCGATGACCGGAGAGCGTCACGAGATCAAGCTGGGGGGCGGCAATGGCTGATGTTGAAACACGAGTACAGACGGTGAAGGGCGTTGGGAACCACAAGAAGGAGTTCCTGATGCCGCTCCTTCGGCAGATGATGCTGATCAGGAGATTCGAGGAGAAGGCCGCGCAGATGTACGGCCTGCGAAAGATCGGCGGATTCTGCCACCTCTACAACGGTCAGGAGGCGGTCGCCGTGGGGGCGATTGGCGCGCTCGACCTCGCGCACGATTACGTGCTCACGGCGTATCGCGACCACGGGCACGCGCTCGCTGTCGGCATGGAGCCGCGTGCGATCATGGCGGAGCTCTACGGCAGGATCACCGGCTGTTCGCGCGGAAAGGGCGGCTCCATGCACATGTTCAGCGCCGAGAAGCACTTTCTTGGCGGGAACGGTATCGTCGGCGCGCAGATCCCCATGGCAACCGGCGTCGCCTTCGCGCAGATGTACCGGAGCAAGGTGATGAATCAGAAGGAGACCGGTGTGACGCTCTGCTTCTTCGGTGACGGGGCGATTCACCAGGGAGCGTTCCACGAGTCGCTGAATCTCGCGTCGGTCTGGAATCTGCCTGCGATCTACATCGTTGAGAACAACCAGTTCGGCATGGGCACCGCCGTGAAGCGTGTCTCTGCGATCGAGGACTTCGCCGTGAAGGCTACCGGCTTCCGAATGCCCGGGATCACGCTGGACGGCATGAACGTCATCGCGATGCACGACGGCATCAAGGCCGCGGCAGAGCGCGCCAAGAAGGAACAGACGCCGATCCTGATCGACGCGAAGACCTACCGGTACAAGGGACACTCGATGAGCGATCCCGCTAAGTATCGCACTCGCGACGAGCTCGAGGCGTATCAGCAGCAGGATCCGATCCTGATCCTCAAGGCCGGAATGCAGGACGCGAAGGTGCTCACGGACGACGAGTACAAGAAGGTCGACGATGAAGTGAAGGCGATCGTCCAGGATGCCGTGGATTTTGCGGAGTCGAGCGACGAGCCGGCTCTCGAAACCATCTACGAAGATATCTACGTGTAAGGAGCCCGATGATGGCGGAAATCAGCATACGAGAGGCCCTCAATCAGGCCCTGGACGAAGAGATGGCTCGCGACGAACGAGTCTTCATCCTCGGTGAAGAGGTCGGGGAGTACAACGGCGCCTACAAGGTGACGCGCGGGCTGCTGGACAAGTACGGCGCGCCGCGCGTGCTCGACACCCCGATCGCCGAGCTCGGCTTCACCGGGCTCGCCGTGGGGGCCGCGACGGTCGGGCTCCGACCGGTCGTTGAGTGGATGACGTTCAACTTCTCGCTCCTCGCGCTCGATCAGGTGATCAACAATGCGGCGAAGATGCGGCACATGTCGGGCGGACAGCTCAACGTGCCGATCGTCTTTCGCGGACCGAACGGTCCCGCGGAGTACCTGTCCAGCCAACACTCGCAGGCGCTCCAGAGCCTCTTCGTCCATATCCCGGGGCTCAAAGTCGCCTCGTACGCCACGCCGTACGACGCAAAGGGGATCCTCAAGAGCGCGATTCGCGACGACAACCCGGTCGTGCTCCTTGAAAGCGAGATGGCGTACGCGTGGACCGGAGAGGTTCCCGAGGAGGAGTACACGATCCCCCTGGGCAAGGCCGACGTGAAGCGCGAGGGGAGCGAGGTCACGCTCATCAGCTACTCGAAACCGGTGAGAATGGTTCTCGAGGCGGCGGCGGAGCTCGAGAAGCTCGGCGTTGACGCCGAAGTGATCGACCTTCGCTCGCTCCGCCCGCTCGACGAAGAGGCGATCTACGCCTCCGTGCGGAAGACCAACCGCGCCGTCGTCGTTGACGAAGCGTGGCCGGTGGCGAGCTTCGGCAGCCACGTCGCGTGGCTCATCAGCAAGAACTGCTTCGACATGCTGGACGCTCAGGTAGAGCTCGTCGCGAGCGAGGACGTCCCCATGCCGTACAATCACAATCTGGAGCTCGCGGTTCAGCCGAGCGTTGAGAAGATCGTCGCGGCTGCGAAGCGCGTCCTCTACATGGAATAGGAGTCGGACATGGCAGAGAAGGTATTGATGACTGCGCTCTCTCCAACCATGGAAGAGGGCACGATCGTGAGTTGGAATAAGAAGGAAGGCGACAGCGTCTCCTCGGGAGATCTCCTCTGCGAGGTCGAGACCGACAAGGCGACCATGGACTACGAGTCCACCCAGGAGGGAACGCTCCTGAAGATCATCCGGGGAGAGGGCAGCGCCTCCAAGGTGGGTGACACGATCGCCATCCTCGGCGAGGAGGGCGAGGACATCGCCGCGCTCGTTGCCGAGGCCGAGCACGTTCCCGCCGAATCCCCGGCCGTGGAGAAGGAAGAAACCGGCGCCCCTGCCGGGGCACCACAGGCCCCGGGTGCGGGCGCGGCTCCGCAGACGGGCGCGACTGCTTCCCCTCCGCAGACCGACGCGACGGCGCCCGCCTCGGGCGCAGCGGTGAAGGCCTCGCCGCTTGCGAAGAAGATTGCCGCCGAGCGACGTATCGACATCGGCCAGGTCTCAGGAAGCGGTCCCGGGGGGCGCGTCGTGAAGAGCGACGTAGAGAGTTTCACGCCCGGCGCGGCCGCAGGCGGGCCGTCCACGGGCGGCTTCGCCGCAGCCGCTGCGATGCAGCCGGGCAGCAACGTCACGGTTCCCGTGACCGGCAAGCGCGCGGTGATCGCCCGTCGGCTTGCGGAGAGCAAGTTCACGGCACCCCACTACTACCTGAAGAACAGCGTGAAGATGGACGCGGCGATCACGGCACGGAAGCAGCTCAACGCCGAGCTTCCCGAGAAGGTCGGCTTCAACGCCTTCCTCATCAAGTTTGCCGCGGAGGCGCTCAAGCGCCATCCGGAGGCGAACGCGAGTTGGCAGGGTGACCACATCCTGCAGTTCGGCTCGATCGACATCGGCCTCGCGGTCGATCTCGGGAACGGGCTGATCACGCCGGTCGTCCGCAATTGCGGCAATAAGGGCATTGTTGCCATCGACCGCGAGCTGAAGGAGTTGATCTCCAAGGCCGGAGCGGGCAAGCTGCAGCCTGAGGAGTACACCGGAGCGACGTTCACGATCAGCAACCTCGGTTCATTCGGAATCGAGGAGTTCACGGCGATCATCAATCCACCCGGATCGGCGATTCTCGCGGTGGGTGAGATTGCGAAAGCCGTCGTCGTCAACGACGACGACGAGATCGACGTCGCGCAGATCATGAAGATGACGCTCTCGTGCGATCACCGCGTCATCGACGGTGCCGCCGGCGGTCGCTTCCTGTCCGAGCTGAAGCGGATCGTAGAGAACCCGGTGCGCGTGCTATTCTAGGGTAACTCAGGAGAGGCGAATGGCAGATTATGAGTACGACGTAGTAGTAATCGGCTCCGGTCCCGGCGGGTACGTAGCCGCGATCCGCGCAAACCAGCTCGGAATGAAGGCGGCCGTGATCGAGAAGGACAAGCCGGGCGGTGTGTGTCTCAACATCGGGTGCATCCCGAGCAAGGCGTTGATCCACCAGGCTGAGGTCTTCTCGCACCGCAAGGAGCTCGAGGAGATGGGCGTCTCCGTGGACGAATCGGGTCTCGACTACTCGAAGGTATTCAAGAAAAGCCGACGGGTGTCCGAGCGGATCGTGAAAGGCGTGCAGGCCCTCTTGAAGAAGAACAAGGTCGACTATATCGAGGGTACCGGTGTTCTCACCGGCCGGCACGAAGTCACCGTAGACGGCAAGAACAAGGTCACTGCGAAGAACATCATCGTCGCGACCGGAAGCCGGCCGCGCACGATTCCCGGCTTCGAGTTCGACGAGAAGCAGGTGCTCTCGTCCACCGGCGCGCTCTATCTTGAGAAGCTTCCCAAGAGCATGATCATTCTCGGCGGCGGCTACATCGGGATGGAGTTCGCTCACGTGATGAGCTCATTCGGCGTTGAGGTGACGGTCGTTGAGATGCTCGACCGAATCATCCCGAATGCGGATTCGGAGGCGGTCGCGGTGCTCGAGCGCGACATTCGCCGGCGCGGCGTGGAGATCATGACCGCGACGAAGGCGGAGAACCTCACGAAGAACAAGAACGGGATCAAGCTCGAGGTGTCGGGCAAAGACGGCACGAAGACGCTCGAGGCCGAGAAGCTGCTCGTTAGCGTTGGCCGTGCTCCAAATACCGAGGACATCGGCCTGGAGCAGGTCGGCGTGAAGACCGAGAAGGGTTTCGTCAAGATACACGACTACTATCAGACGGACGTTGCAAACATCTATGCGATCGGCGACGTCGTCCCCACGATGCAGCTCGCGCACGTGGCGAGCAAGGAAGGCGAGATCGCCGTTGAGCACATGGCCGGTCACGATCCCGAGAAGCGTGTGGATCCCGACCTGATTCCGGCGGCAATCTACACCGAGCCGCAGATCGCGAGCTTCGGTCCCACGGAGGAGCAGGCGGCCGAGCGCGGGCTGAAGTTCGAGAAGGCTGTCTTCCCCTACCGGGGCGCCGGCAAGTCGGTCGCGATCGGTCAGCCGGACGGTCTCGTGAAGATCCTCTACGACCGGGAGTCGCACGAGTTCCTCGCGGCGCACGTGGCCGGAAGCACCGCAACCGAGCTCATCCACGAGCTCCTGCTCGGCAAGAAGAGCGAGCTGTTGCCCGAGGACATCGCGACGATGATCCACGCCCATCCCACGCTCTCGGAAGCGGTGATGGAGGCCGCTCGTGCCGCGGAGGGATGGGTGATCCACGCATAGTCGAGGCCGGGACCGATGAGCGACGAGTTCGACAGACCCCATCTCGACCAGCAGCGCCTCACGAACGCGCTTCTGCTCGTGCTCACGGTCATTACCGTGGGCGCCGTGCTGAAGCTCACGGCGAGCTTCGTGCAGCCGCTCGTGATCGCGCTGCTGTTGAGCTTCGTTCTGAACCCGATCGTGGAGCGCCTGCACCGCATCAGGGTGCCGCGGCTCGCGGGTATCCTCTTCGTGATCGTGCTTCTGCTCGGCGTGGGGTCGCTCGTCGTGTTCTTTCTCTATTCGAGCGTACAGAGCGTCGTGCGGCAGTTGCCGCGCTACGTGGACCGGTTGGTGAATCTCGTTGCACAGCTGCTCGAAGCCCTCGACCTGCCTCCTGAGCTGCTCGCGGAGTTCGACTACACGCCGACGCTCAGGCAGTACCTCGTGTCGTTCTCGGGGGGATTCCTGACCGTGCTCGGCAGCCTCACGATGGTGCTCGTCTTCCTGCTCTTCCTGCTGCTCGAGAAACCGTACCTGCGGCCCAAGGTTATGGAGGCGCTCCAGGGGCCGCGAACCGAGACGATCTGGCGGATCGTCGGTCACACGAACGCTCAGATCGGACGCTACCTTTCGGTGAAGCTGGTCGTGAGCCTTGCTACCGGCTTTCTCGTTTGGGTGTCGTTCAGATTCATCGGCGTGGAGTTCGCGCTGCTGTGGGGCGCGCTCAGCTTCCTCTTCAACTTCATCCCGTCGATCGGCTCGATTCTGATCGGCGTGACGAGCGCGCTCTTCGCGTTCGCTCAGTTCTACCCCGAACCGAGACCGATCGTCGCGGCCGCGGCATCGATGTTGACAATCCAGCTCGTTCTCGGCAATGTGATCGATCCAAAGCTGCAGGGCGACCAACTCAAGATCAGCCCGGTCGTCATCCTCTTTTCGTTGCTGTTCTGGGGATGGCTCTGGGGAATCGTGGGGCTTTTCCTCGCGGTGCCTCTCACCGTGGCGCTCAAGATCGTTTTCGAGAACATCCCGGGCTTTGAGTTCCTCGGCGTCCTCATGGGTCGCGCCGAGAAAGAGGAAACGTAGCAATGCAGGAACGAAAACGGATTCTCACCGGAGACCGGCCGACCGGACGGCTCCACCTTGGCCACTACGTAGGCTCGCTCCAGAACCGTGTTCGGCTGCAGGACGAGTACGAATGCTTCTTCATCGTGGCCGATCTCCACATGCTCACGACGAAACCGGAGAAGGAGCACGTTGAGGCGATCACGACCAACGCGCGCCAGATGGTGCTCGACTATCTCGCCTGCGGGATCGATCCGGAGCGGAGCACCGTCTACCTCCAGAGCGCCGTGCCCGAGACGCACGAGCTCAACCTCTTCTTCGAGATGCTCGTCACGGTTCCGCGTCTCCAGCGGATGCCGAGTCTCAAGGACATGGCGCGCGACGCCGAGTTGAACGAGATGCCGTTCGGTCTGCTCGGCTATCCGGTGCTCCAGTCCGCGGATATCCTGTTGCCCAGGGCGCACCTCGTGCCGGTCGGAAAGGACAACGTCGCGCACGTTGAGCTCACTCGCGAGATCGCCCGAAGGTTCAACAACTACTACGGCGACGTATTTCCGGTTCCGGACGTGCTCCTCGGCGAGGTCGCCACGCTCGTTGGCACGGACGGACGGGCGAAGATGAGCAAGAGCCTGGGCAACACAATCTACCTGAGCGACGACGCGAAGACCGTGGAGAAGAAGGTCCGCGGCATGTACACGGATCCGAACCGCGTCAGCGCGGACGTCCCGGGTACGGTGGAAGGGAACCCCGTGTTCATCTACCACGACGCGTTCAATCCGGAGAAGGACGAGGTGGACGAGCTCAAGCAGCGCTACCGCAGCGGCACCGTGGGCGACGTTGAGGTGAAGACGAAGCTCGCCGCGGCGATCAACGCCTTTCTCGATCCGATCCGCGAACGGCGTAGCGAGTACGAGAATCGCACCGGTTTCGTGGACGAGGTGCTCTACGACGGAACGATGCGGATGCGCGATGAAGCGCGCGCGACGATCGTCGCCGCCAAGAAGGCGATGGGCCTGACCGGCGTGTGGAACAAGATCAGCCGCAAGGCGGAAGACGCCCGAAAGAAGCGGGAGAAGAGCGCCTGAGTCGCGAGGCGCAGCCGATCCAGGCCGTCGTTTTCGATCTGGACGGCACCCTGGTGGACAGCGAGCCGAATTACCGCGTAACCGACGAACGCTTCGTCGCCGCCAAAGGAGTTCCCGTATCCGAGCTCGACTGGGACGATATCGTGGGAATGGGCGGCGGCCCGTTCATGGAGCTCCTCCGTTCCAGGTTTGGAGTCGAGGGTAGTGCCGACGGTTTGCTCGCGGAGAAGGACGCGCTCTACCTCGACTACGCGGCAGGACGGACACACGCCTTTCCCGCGATGCTCGAGCTCGTTCGCTACCTCTACGTCCACGGGTACTCCCTCGCTGTTGGTACCTCGTCCCAACGCAAGGTGCTCGATGCGTCGCTCGCCGAGGCCGGCCTGTCCGGGTACTTCTCGGCAACCGTCTCCCGTGACGACGTTGCCCGGTCAAAGCCGGAGCCCGATACCTTCCTGGAAGCCGCACGCCGGCTCGATGTCGCTCCCCATCGCTGCATGGTGATCGAGGATTCTCAGTACGGAGTCGAGGCGGCCTCGCGTGCGGGTATGCGCGTCGTCGCCGTGCCGGCCCCCGGGACCGAGACGCTCGAGGCGTTTCGGAAGGCCGATGTCGTGATCGTGGGCGGTCCCGCGCGTCTCGATCCGACCGGCATCGTCGCTCGATTCGGTCTCGCGCCGCGCAACGCGCAGGCGGGCGAGACCGCAAAGCGATTCTCCACCGTGGTGCGCGATTTCTACAAGGGAGCGCGCCGGCCCATGCCGTGGCGCGAAGAGAGCGACCCGTATCGGATTCTCGTCTCGGAGTTCATGCTGCAGCAGACGCAGGTGGCGCGAGTTGAGCCGAAGTACCGCGCCTTCCTCGAGCGGTTTCCTACGGTCGACTCGCTCGCCCGTGCGTCCCTTCAGGACGTGCTCTCGTTCTGGCAGGGGCTGGGCTACAACCGTCGCGGCAGGAACCTGCGCGAGGCCGCGCGGGCTATCGTGGAACGATTCGCCGGCTGCGTGCCTCGAGACGTAGATGCGCTGAAGTCTCTCCCTGGAGTAGGCCCGTATACGGCCGCGGCGGTCGCCGCGTTCGCGTTTGAGTCGCCGGTCGTGGTCGTGGAGACGAACATTCGTCGCCTGTTTATCCACTTCTTCCACCCCCTCGCGGAATCCGTCCACGACCGCGAGATCGAACCGCTCGTGGAATCCATGCTGATCGCCGGCTCGCGCACGCTCGGCGGTTCGGTGCGCCACTGGTACTACGCGCTCATGGACTATGGTGCGTGGCTCGGGAGGCTCGCACCGAACGCGAATCGTCGCAGCTCTCACTACGCCAGGCAGAGTCCGTTCGCCGGGTCCGTCCGCGAGGTCCGCGGACGCATCGTCCGGGCGCTGACGCAACGGCGGAGCGTCTCGATCGAGGAGCTCGAGCTCGCCGTGGGCCCGACCGACTCGCGCCTCGCTGCGGCGCTCGAGGGTCTCGAACGCGACGGGATGATAGCGATCGAAGGAAGACGGATCAGCCTGCGCTAGCGATTCCGTCCGCCCGCCGTACGAGGTCCCGGATCCATTCCAGGAGCGTACGCTCGGTCTCGGGCCGGTCACCTTCAACGTCCGCCATGACGCGAAAGACCGGCTCGGTGCCGCTTCCGCGCATCCAGACGAATCCTCTCGCCGCGTGCCGATCGTCCAGGAGCACAACCTTCAGTCCCCCGCGTTCTTCTCCGGTTCGGTTCCCCATGCCCACGAGGGTCCGTGTCCCTTCGTAGTTGACGATCTCGTAGGAGCGGATTGCGAGCTCCGCAGGGAGTCGAGATGCAACCGTCTCGAAGGCTTCGGGAAGCAGCGTCTCGAGCTCGGCCTTGAGCGCTGCGTGCGAGGTGCTGCGGATCTGCATCTTCGCCTCCGGCTCGAACGCGTTCGTCGTCGTGAAGCGCGGAAGCGAGGAGAGGATGTCGCTCAGGCGAGGCGAGTCGTGGACGGGGATCGTGCGCTCCCCGTCGGTTGTCGCGATGCGAGCGAGCCATATCTGCGTCGGTGAAGGGTTTCTCCGGGTCGCCGGCGCGTACACGAGTTTCAGGACCGCGTGCAGCGTGTGGAGCGGATCGCGGACGGCCGAAGGATGCGTGATGTTGCCGCCGTTCGAGCCCTCGCCGAGGATTCGGACGAGGTACCCTTCGCTTCGCAGCTCGCGGGCGCGGCCCACCACGTTCGCCTCGCCGACTTCCGCCCGATGCACCTCGGCACCGAAGGCAGCGGCGATTCGCTCGATTCGCAGCGATGTGGGGCCGTTGACGACGACCGCAACCGGCGTCTCCGGCACCCCTTCGGGAGAGTAGCTCAGGGCTCCCGTGTAGACGAGCCAACCGAGCTCGGCGACCACGGAGAGTGCGAACACCTCCTGCGCGAAGAGCGGGCGCGCGCCGGCGACCGCGGGATCGTAGACGACGAGGTTTCCGCGATCGCCGTCGTTATCCGGGACGTAGCCGAGGTCAACGTACGCTCCGCTTTGGACGAGGCTGTCCAGGCGCTCCCGGCACGGGGCGAGCCCGGCCCCTTCCGGGACGATCTGATGCGCCACGTCGCCGGGCGTGTCGTTGAAAAGGTAGAGCGAGCACCCGGTCTTCTCCAGGAAGGCGCGGTCGATCGATGCCGCACGCGCACTGCCGTTCAGATCGCCCACGATTCCGGGACGGGCCCGCCGGACGGCGCGGAGGAACTCGTCGTACGCCTGCTCGGACCGTACGCCGGGGCCGCGAATGACGTCGCGGCAGAAGGCTTCGTACTCGGCGAGCGCCTTCGCCTTGCAGTCGGCGATTCGATCGTAGCAGTCGCGCTCGTCCGGTTGCGCGGGGAGCGTCAAGCGTTCGAGAGCCTCGGTGATCGAAGCCGCGTGTTCGGTGCGCTCGAGGAACGAGCGAAGGAGCGTGGCGGCGGCGTCGCCGCCGAGGACGCCACCGTCGGCCCCGCCCATCTTCAGGCCGTTGTGTCCGATCGGATTGTGACTTGCGCTCACGTAGAAGAAGCCGTCCACATCGTTGGAGCGGGCGGCGTACGCCATGATCTCCGGAGAAGCGGTGACGAACAGATAGTCTACTTCCGCCTCGGCCGCGAGGAAGCTGCCGAGCGCCGCTCGCGCGACGGCCGGGCCGGTCGGTCGCGTGTCCATTCCCAGGGCGATCGTCGGTGTGCGGTGCACGCGCTCTCGGAGCATCTCGAGGAAGCTCCTCGCCGCGATCGCCGCGACAATCAGGAACTCCGCCTCGACCTCGGTCGTGCGGCTCTCCTCGGAGCGATCCGCGGCGAATACCGCTCGCCAGCCCGAGGCCGAGAGAATCATTCGATCGACCGCCTCGCGCACGCGTTGCACCCACTCACCGGTCGGACGGTCGGCGGCGGCACCGTCTATCAGCGGCAGGTCCGGGTCGGCGACCGGGAGACCCGTCGCGGAGTCGATGATGCGCATCAGAAGTGGAATCCGAATCCCAAGCCGAACGGGACCCAGCGATCTCCCGAGACACTCGGCTCGAGCCAGAGGTAGTTCGTGTAGAAGACCAGGGCCACCGCGTTGAACATGTCGATCGACAGTCCGGCTCCGCTCGTGAGGAGGAAGCCGGAGTGATCGGCCTCGTTCGGGGAGAGCCGCTCGGCGTCGGAGAAGTAGCCGGCGTCCGTGTACAGCACGATTCCCGGCACGATCGAAGGAAGAACGATTGCGGGCAGCATGAGACGAAGGTCTGCGTTCGTCACGATCTTGAACGTGGAATCGAAGCGGCCGTTGCCGTAGCCGCGAATCGACCCGCCGGGCGCCGGACGCATCGACCGCCCACCGGTCGTGGATCGGATGATATCCGGTATCTCCGGACCCGTAATCCAGTCGATCTCTCCGTAGAGCGCCAGAAACGAGGAGAAGACGTTGCGCCCCTCGGTCGGGACCACAGTCAGCAGCGGAGCGTACGCACGGGCCGAAAGGGTGGTGCGGTTGTAGTCGGCCTCGCCCAGTATCTGGTTGTGGAGAAACGCGGGTCCCCACTCGATTGCGAGCTCCGCGCGCGACCCCGCCGTCACCCTGGTCACGGGATCGGTCGTGACGCTCGAGTACGCTGCACCGCCCACGAACGATCCGCGCCAGCTCCCGGCCGTCTCGGGTCGGGGGCTCTGGAAGAAGAGTGTGTCGTTCGCGAAGGGGTAGTCGTACTGGCCGCGGTAGAGGAGGAAGCCCACGGCGAGATCGGCCTCGGAATCGGCCCTGGGAAGAATCCCTTGCTGGAGGCCGAGCTCGTAGATGAGGTCGGCGCGACTGTAGCCGGTGTCGTCAGGTGGGAAATCGGGTGTGACGAGCGCGCCGTCCGGCGCACGGTAGTAGTTGACGCCCTGGTACGCTGCTGACAGGAGACCGGTGATCGACGTCTCTACGGTCTCGACGGTTGCCGGTTCAATCATGTACCTTGCACCAAGGTTGAACCCCCAGATGCGAGGTCCGAGCCTGAGTTCCCAGTGTTCCTCATCTGCGCCGGCGAAGGACGCGACGACCAGGAGCAACGCGGCCGCGAATCGGTGCTTCATGGACTCGCATCGTAGTCGGTCGCCCGGCGCGGGTCAACCGGAACGGTTCCCGCGGCCCGTTCACGCCGGAAAATCCTGCTTGCGCAAGCAATTGTGGCTGACTACAACTGTTCGTGAGACCATTCCGAAGGAAGCACCGTGAAGAAGATACTCGTTGTTGATGAATCCAAGCTCTTCCGCGATTTTCTCTGCGGCAAGCTCGAGGAGTTCGGCTTTGAGGTGGTCCGTGCCGTGAACGGTCTCGACGGCGCCGCGAAGCTCCGCCGTGAGGTCCCCGATCTTGTGATCATGGACTACTATCTCTCGCGCACGAGCGCGGTGGAGCTCCTTCAGAAAAAGAAGGAGGATCCGAACGTCGCCGGAATACCCGTCATCATGGCATCGGGCAAGGTTGATCGAGAGAAGCTGATTGAGGTCGCGAAGTACAACGTGAAGAAGTTCTTCACGAAGCCGATCCGGATCGACGCGGTCGTCAAGACGATCTCGGAGCTCCTCGGCGTCACGCTCGAGATCGATTCCACGCCGTGCATCATCGAGGCCCACTTCAACGAGGACATTCTCTTCATAGAGGTAGCGCAAGGGCTGAACAACGAGAAGATCGAGCTTCTCCGCTACAAGATCGTTGAGCTCATGGAGCTCTACGAAGTCACGAGTCCACGGGTGCTGATCATCATGTCGAGCATCGAGGTGGGCCCCAACGATTCCATCAAACTCGCCGCGTTGCTGAGTACGGTTCTCCAGAACACCGGAGCCAAACCGCGGCAGGTGAAGATCTTGACGAATTCCGACTACGTGCGCGAGTTCGTGGACGAGAGGTCGGACTACGCGGGCATAGAGGTGACGAACGCGCTCGAGGACGCGATGGACGGTCTGCTCGGGCGGAAGGCGGGCAGCTACATCGACCGCGAGAGCAAGACTGTTCACGAGGAGTTCCTGAGAGCGTCCGCTCCGCAGAAAGAGCACCAGGAGTCGATCCATATACAGTTCGAAGGCGAACGTCCGAAGTTCGATCTCAAGGAAGTGGGAGACGCCGTTTCGGTCGCGATCGTTGACGACGATTTCGTCATTCGTGAGATGGTGAAGGCGGTCCTGGGCGATACAGGATTCCGCATCAGGGAGTACGAGACCGGGAAGCAGTTCATGTCGGATCCCGAGCGCGGCGAGTTCGACCTCGTTTTTCTCGATATCATGATGCCGGAAATGGGCGGGTTCCGCGTGATGTCCGAGCTCAAGAGAGAGGGAACGGAAGTCCCGATCATCGTGCTCTCCGCGCTCTCCGAGCGCGATACGGTGGTCAGCGCGATGAAGCTCGGGGTACGAAGCTACATCACGAAGCCCCTGAGACCGGAGTCGGTCCTCAACAAGGCGCGCGAGGTGCTCAGGACGAACTTCTAATGGACGGCTCGGGCGACCTCTACAGAGAGATGTTTCGCAACTCATCGATCGGTATGGCCGTGATCCGTGCGAACGGGGAGGTGCTCGCGTCCAACCCGGCCTTCCAGGAGCTCGCACGTCAGGACGGTGCGGACGGTGTGCCGGATTCGCTCTGGGATCTGTTCGAGCCGAGCGATCGCCGGCCGTCCAGGGATCGCGTGGCGACGCTCAGCCACCCGGGAGAGCGGTACAGCTGGCTCGTGCGGGTGTTGAGCCCGACCCGCCCGGTCTTGTGGCAGCTGGATGTCTCGGTTGTCAGCGGTCTGGACGGCTCGCCGCTTCTGCTGGTCAACGCGCGCGACGTCACGCTGCAGAAGAACACGGAACAACGGCTCAAGCGGGCGAAGGAAGCCGCCGAGCGGGCGACTCGGACCAAGTCGGCCTTCCTCGCGAACATGAGTCACGAAATTCGCACCCCCATCCATACGATCACCGGCATGACGGAGCTGCTTCTGCAGACCGCTCTTGACGAAGAGCAGCGGGAGTACGCGAGTCAGGTGCGGTTCGCCGCGGAGGTGCTCCTCTATCTCATCAACGACATCCTCGACTTCTCCAAGATCGAAGCGGGCAAGCTTTCTCTGGAGGCGATCGATTTCGATCTGGTGTCGGTCACCGAGGAAGCGGTCGACATGGTCAGCCTGGAGGCTCACAAGAAGGGGCTGGAATCGATCGTCTGGATCGGGCCCGGCGTGCCGCAGTCCGTAAACGGCGATCCGGGCCGGCTGCGGCAGATCATCGTGAACCTCTTCAGCAACGCGGTGAAATTCACGTCCACGGGCGGAGAGGTGAAGATCACCGCCAGGGCGGTCGCAGACGACGACCTACGAGAGCGCGTCCGTTTCGAGGTCTCGGATACCGGGATCGGTATCCCGCAAGAGGATGTGGAGAAGCTGTTCAAGGCGTTCACGCAAGTCGACTCATCCACGAGTCGCAAGTTCGGCGGCACCGGGCTCGGTCTCTCGATCTCGCAGAGTCTCGTGGAGATGATGGGCGGCAGGATCGGTGTGGAGAGCGAGTACGGCAAAGGCTCAACCTTCTGGTTCGAGATCCCGTTCCCCGTGGTGGCCTCGGCGAGCCCGGACGAACCGGTCTGCGCCGGCAAACGAGTGCTGCTCGTGGACGACAACGAGAGCTCCCAGCGCGTGCTGCTCGATTACCTTCACCGCTGGAAAGCCGACGCGGCGGTCGCTGCGACGCCGGAGGAGTGCCTCCGGAAGCTGCACGAGGCCGCCGCCGGCGGTCGTCCGTTCAATCTCGCGCTCATCGACCTGGAGCTGCCCGGAATGGATGGGTGGCAGCTTGCGAGCCAGATCAACGCCGATCGAGAGATCAACGGTACCTCCTTGATCCTCTTGAGCCCCACCGGTCTCATGGCCGGAGAAGCGAAGATGAAGCGGTTGATGTGGTTCAACGGCTACGCGGCGAAACCGGTCCGGAGGCAGCAACTCGAGA
The DNA here is from genome assembly GCA_046538735.1 of Spirochaetales bacterium. Classification (GTDB taxonomy): domain Bacteria; phylum Spirochaetota; class Spirochaetia; order DSM-27196; family SLST01; genus SLST01. Next base: position 26,636 of record JBKHII010000003.1, on the reverse strand, counting down.
AGGAGATCGCGAACGTGCTCGCCGAGCAGTTTGAGCTCCCGTCCGTTGGCGACGACGAGGTCGAGGACGCCGAGCCGGCCGAGGAGGTTGCCCCGCTCTCCGCGCGGCTCGTCGTGGCCGAAGACCACCTGGTCAATCAGACGCTCTTCCGCGCGATCCTCGAGCGCCTGGGACACCAGGTGATTCTCGCTGCAGACGGGCGCGAAGCCGTAGAGGCCGTGCGCCGCGAGCACCCTGACATGGTATTCATGGACGTTCAGATGCCGGAGATGAACGGCTATGAGGCCGCCCGCGAGCTCCGGAAGGGCGGATACGCGAAGCCGATCGTCGCCGTCACCGCGAATGCGGTCAAGGGTGAACGCGACAAATGCATGGACGCCGGTATGGACGACTTCCTCACAAAACCGTTTCGGCGCGACGACCTGGTGCCGCTCCTGGACAGATGGATCAACTCAAGCACGCTCCACGGAGAGGAGCCTCCGGTCTCCGTTGATCGGCTCGGGGTGCCGGTTCCGGGCGAGCGAATGGGAGGGCTCGAGACCGACGCAGCTCTTCTCGGCGTCACCTTGACCGGCGTTGACGCGCCGGTATTCTCGTTCGGTGCGGCAGTCGAGCGATTTGCAGGCAACGAAGAGGTCGTTCGCGACGTGGTGCGGCGGTTCGTGGCGAAATGCGGCACGATCGTATCCGAGTTGCGTGATCATCTCGACTCGGGCGATTACGAGGTAGTGGAGCGCGAAGCTCACGGTCTGAAGGGTGGGGCGCGAAACCTCGAGGCGCGCCCGCTCGGCGACGTGGCGGCGCTTCTCGAGGCATCGGCGAGGCAAAACGACTCCGAACGCTGTGGCGATTACCTGGACGCACTATCGCTCGCGATTCGCGATTTCGAGTGCGCGGCGATGGGCGCAACGGGCATGACGAAGGAGACCTGAACGGTGTTCGGCTACGCACGCATCTCGGGTATACTCGGTGCACCATGAAGCGGAAGCTCGGCAATCTCTTCTACCGATACCGCAACTCCCGATACGCGCGGCCGATACTGCTCTTCATCCTGTTCTTTGCCTTCTCGGGAGTGCTGGCCGTCTACCTGGAGTCCCGGTCGAACGATCAATTCCGCAATCTCATGGACGGCATCTGGTGGTCGATCATCACCTTCAGCACGACCGGATACGGCGACAAGGTGCCGGAGACCATCGGCGGAAGGATCCTCGCGATCGTCACGATTTTCGTGGGCGTTGGCGCGATGAGCCTGCTGTCCGGCGCGTTGGCGTCGATCTTCGTTGAACGCAACACCCGAGCAAGGAGAGGACTCATGGACTTCAAGAACCTTTCCGGCCACCTGCTCATCTGCGGATGGCGGGAGGATATGAAGGATATCCTCCGCGACATACTTCGGACCTCGGACGAGATCGATCCTGATCACGTGGTGCTCGTCTCAAACGTTGAGCCGGAGAAGGTGCAGGAGCTTCAGGAGGAGGAGGATCTCCGCGGTCTGAAGTTCGTCCGCGGAGATTACTACTCGGAGCTCGCGTTGCAGCGAGCGAGCGTGCGGCGAGCGCGGAAAGTCGTCATCATCGCGGACACGCTCGAGAGCACCTCCGTCAGCGAAGTCGACAGCAAAACGGTCATGGCCGTCTTGACCGCCAAGAGCCTCGCTCGTGACGTCTACGTGACCGCAGAGGTACTCGATCGTAAGTACGAAAGCTACCTCAAGCACGTCCAGTGCGATGAGATCCTCTTCAGCCGCGACTTCGCGCGGCAGATGATCGCTTCCAGCTCGGCGACGAACGGTCTCTCGCACATCATCCATGAGCTACTCGGACAGGGCCACTCCGGCTCCAGGCTTCTCACGTTGCCGATCGCGCCGAGTTTCGTCAGCAAGACGTACGGTGAGTACCGGCACAGCCTGCGCGACGAGGACGGTCGCCGGCTTCTGATCGGGCTGCTGACGAACACCGGGTCGCCGAACGCCATGAAGATGGAGAGCCTCCGTGAGGCGCAGAAGACGAGCGATGTCTCTCAGTTGATCGCGAACATGCAGAAAGTGAAGGGGCTCGAGGTGAATCGTCCGGTCCTGCTGCCTCCGGACGATTTTGAGATACAGAAGCACGCGATGGCCATCGTGCTCGAGAGGGACGAGTGATGGAACGATCGGTCGTAGAGAAGCTGAAACGCATCCCGCTGTTCGCGGACATCGTGCACAGCGACGAGTACATGGAGCGCCTGCAGGCAATCTGCTGGACGAAGTCGGTTGCCGGCGGGAAGACCGTCATTCAGGAGGGAGAGCGCGGTTCCGAGATGTATATCATGCTCTCCGGCCGGGTGGAGATCCGGCGCCGAACGAGGGCCGGCGACGACTACACGGTCACGAAGCTGCGCGCAGAGGACAATGTCTTCTTCGGCGAGATGGCGCTCATAGACGACGATCTCCGTTCCGCAACGATCGTCACGACCGTTGACTCTGAGTTCCTCGTGGTGAGGAAGGACGATTTCATCCGGCTCGGCGATCAGCACCCGCAGATCGCGCTGCCCATCACGAGAGAGATCGCGAAGATCCTTGCGAGCAGACTACGGAAGACGACCGGGGACATGCTCACGATCTTCGACGCGCTCGTTGCCGAGCTGCAGGCGTAGGACAGCCGATCGAAAGGGGCGCACCATCGCGACGACACGGAGCACGGTCGGCAGATACTACGACCGGAACACGCGGCGCTTTCTCCTTGCCGGGCACGGCGGACGCCGGCTCGCGATTCGCCGCGCGGTCTGGGGCCCCGGAATCTCTGACCGCGACGACGCGATCGACTACGTGAACTCGCTCGTCCTCGGCGAGTTGAGGTCGCTTCCGATTCCGTCCGGGCGTGAGGCACGCGTTCTCGACCTCGGGTGCGGTGTCGGCGGCGGAATGCTCTATCTCGCTCCGCGGTTCCCGGCAACGTACCACGGCGTGACGATCAGTCGAGTTCAGGCTGAGTTGGGCCGACGGTTTATCGAGGAGCGCCGCGTCTCGTCCATCGAGATTCACGAGGCCGATCTCACCGACCGGGCGTACTGGGAGCGAGAGGCCGCCGCACCCTTCGATCTCGCGTACGCGGTCGAGTCATTCATTCACGTGGATCGCGTCCTCTCCGAGCTGCCGTTGCTCGCCGGGCAGCTTCGTCCCGGCGGCAGACTGATCGTCGTGGACGACATGATCTCGCGGTCCGGCGCGAGACGGTGGCCGGCACGGCGCGAGCGAAGGTGGTTGAACGAGTTCAAGCGGGGTTGGTACGCGCGGGGGCTCGCGAGCGTGGAGCAGTTCGTCGCTGCCGGGCGGGAGGCCGGACTGCGGCTGTTGGAGGCGCGCGACCTGACTCCCTACCTCGAGCTCGATCGGCCGCGCGATCGCGCCGCCGGCATCCTCGTCTCGGCGCTTCGGTGGTTGCCGCTTCGTCCGGAGTGGTTCAACAACCTGCTCGGCGGCAACGCGCTCCAACGCGCGCTCAAACGCGGATTGCTCGGCTACTACTACCTCGTCTTCTCTGCAGACGACGGGCGCACGGCGTAGACGTCTCCCGACCGTCCGGACGCGGGCATTCTTCGGAGAATGCGCTCCATCTCGTCCGCCGAGAGCCATTCCGGCGCGGCGAATCGCATCGTCTCGACCATCGAGTAGTTGAACCGGTACGTTCCGAGCGAGTCTACCCGTCGCAGGCTCTCGATCGCCGCGCTGATCGAGGCAGGAAGGAACTCGAACGATATCGCGTCGATCGCGTGCGAGAGGCCGGAGAGAACCCGCGGCTCGTAGCCTTCAACGTCGATCTTCACGAAGCTCGGGACTCCGTGCTCGGCGATGAGCGCATCGAGCGTAACCGTGGAGACCGTTACCGACTCGTCCCAGTCGACCCCGGACTTCGGGAAGTGTTCCCGGATCGAGGCGGCCCACTGGTCGGACATCGTAGAGACGGTCGGATGCCTGCTCGAGATCTTGAGCGTCGCGGCGGCCACGGCATTCGAGCAGGCCGCCGCCACGATCGTCGTTCCGGTGTCTGCTCCGAAGTGTCGCTCGAGGAATCGAACGCAGTGGGGCTGCGGTTCGATCGCGACAACCCGTGCGCCGAGCGCGCGCAGTGCCACGATCCGGTTGCCCACGTGCGACCCTACGTCGAAGGCGAGGTCGCCCGGGCGCACGAATCGCCGGTAGAGTCGTCGCATCAGGAACTGACGGAAGGGAACGCCGTAGTAGGTCAACACCGACCTCCAGAGCCCGCGCTCGCGGCGCCACGCCTTTGCGCCGCCGCCGTCCGCGCGCCGCCGGTCCCGGAGCGCGCGGAGGCGGGTCGTCGCCTCCCACCCGAACGAGATCGCGAGCAGGGTCACGGCGACCCCTCCCGCGATCGACCGGGCGATCGCGGAACCCGATCCGATCGGCATCGCGATCGCGACGAGAAGCAGTGCGGCTGCCGCGCACGCAGCCTTGGCGAAGCGCATGAATCGCGCGGAGAAGGCCGGTTCCGGCAGAAGGAGAAAGGGTATGGACGTGACATAACGGAGCAGCCCCGCGGCGACGACCCACGACGGTGCACGATACCAGTGGACGGCGAGAAGCGAGAGCGCGAGAACGAAGAGCGCGTCCGTTTCGGCGTCGAACCGGGCGCCGAAGGCGGTCGGACCGGTTCTGCGAGCGATCGCGCCGTCTGCGAAGTCGGTCGCCTCGCCCGCGATTGCGACGGCGAACACGAGGAGCGCAAGCCATGCGGGGGGCTCGGAGACGGCGAGCGTGCCCAGGAGCGCGATCGCGATCACTAGCCGCGCCGCGGTGACGATGCTCGCCGGGCTCCGAGCAGTTCGGCCCGCCTGCGCGATGAACCACGAGAACGCGACAAGCGCCTCGCCTACGAGCGCTCCCGCCCAGACCGCGGGATCTCCGGCCCACCGGGCACCGACCGTCGCGGCAAGAAAGAGCGCGGTTCCCGCAAGAACCAGGAGCGAGTGCACGGCGGGCCGGATCACGCGTGCTTCCCGGTTGCGAGCAGCGAACGGACCGCTGCGCGGAGGCGTGACCGGGCCTCCCATCGGTCCGGGAGGTGCGCGGTGTCGCCGGCCGGTCCGTTGTGACTGCCGATCGGTTGCGGGTCGGCGATCGTCTCGCGGAGCGCGCGTGCGAGCGCGGCGATGTCGGCCGGGGGAACGAGCGTGCCCCGCACGACTTCCGGCACGGCGGCCGCTCGGTAGCCAACGACCGGCAACCCGAAGGTGCGAGCCTCGGCGAAGGCGAGGCCGTAGCTCTCCATGTACGACGGCAAGAGGAACAGGTCCGCCTCGGCGTAGCGCAAGGCGAGATCTCGCGTACGGAGCGCGGGAACGATCCGCAGCCGTCGCTCGACCGAGTGCCGGGCGAGGGCATGCCGAACCTCGGCCTCCAGCTCGGCACACCCATCTCGGCCGCCGACGACGGTCCACGACCAGTCGATGTCCGAGAGGCCCGCGAGCGCGAACGCTGCGTCGGCGAGCCCTTTGGCTCGTCTCCAGTTCGCTACCGTCAGAACGCGGTGGGGGCCGGGTTCGCGCTCGGTCGGTCGCGACCGCTCGGACCTTCCGTCGCAAATCGGGGCCGGCGGCACGATGCGGACGAGCCGACGATCGAGTCCGCGGCGCGCGAGCGCCGCGAGCATGAACTCGCTCGGTGCGATCGCCCCCGCCGCACGCTCGAGAAACACGCGCTCGTCGCCGAGGTGCAGGCGCCTCGCCCGCGTGCTCGTATCGGGGAGCAGGCTCGGCAGACTGTGCGCGAGGAGGAGGATCGCGCGCTGCTCGGTCTCTCGAGCGAGGATGGATGCCGCGGCACGGTTGAAGAGGAAGAGCGAGTCCACGATCACCGCCGTCTCTGCACCGAGACGGGCGCAGGCCGACGCGAGATCCTCGGCGTCGTTCGCCTCCACGCGCTCGATGTCGGAGTCCGAAAAGAACTGATCGTTGACCAGGAAGCCCCCGCTCGTCCGACCGCGGGGCGCGGGTAGAATCGCGGCGAGCCGATTCATTCGCTCTCGGCGAATCCGGCCCACGCCGAATCGTTCTCCCAGATGCGAATCTCGAGCGGTTCTGCCGGAGCCTCGTTCAGCGCCTCGAGTCCCGTGCGGATCCTTCGCACGAGGTAGAGCGCCAGGTTCTCCAGACTGGGTTGCTTGTCGCGGAAGAAGGCGAGATCGTTGAGGAGGACGTCGTCGATCTCGCCGAGGCTCTCCTCGAGCACGCGTTCGAGAGCCGCGATGTCGGTGGAGAAGCCGTTCTCGTCGAGCAATCGAGAGCGTGAGACGATTTCAACGCGATACGGGTGCGAGTGCGGGACCGACTCGTCGCCGAAATCCCCGTTGAGATAGTGACGGGCACGAAGCGGACGCGATACTCCGGCAGAATACACGTGACCTCCCTCACGGAATGAGTACGACCTGGAACGCCTCCTCAGGCCGGGTCCGTATAACTTCATACGCCTGCGCCGCGTCGTCCAGTGCGAAGCGATGCGTGATGAAGCGCCGCGGCTCGATCTCTTCGGCGAGTCGCCAGGCGAGTTCGCTTCTGCGGTCGCGCGACCAGCGAGGTTCCATCCGTGGATTCAGGTGAGAAACCTGGCTGCCTCGGATCGTGAGGCGTTTGCGATGGAAACCGGCGCCGAGGTTCAGTTCGGCACGGCGTTCTCCGTACCACGACGCCTCAACGACGGTCCCCTCGGGAGAGAGCGAATCGATCGCCAGCTGCAACGCTTCGCCCCGGCCGCTTGTGTTGATCGCCCAGTCGAATCCGAGGCTCGAGGCGGCATCGAGTGCGACCGACCGAGCATCCTCGGTCGCCGGGTCGATCGCGACGCAACCGGCCTCCGCGGCGCGCGCGCGCCGTTCGGGGACGGGATCGGTCACAACGACCTGCAGCGAGAGCCTGCGGAGCAGATACGCGACGGTGAGTCCGACCGCACCGACGCCGCACACGAGCACGGTCTCGCCGAGCACGGGCGCCGTGTCGTGGACGATCTGGACGGCAGTCTCGATCGTGGGGTAGAGCACCGCGTCTTCCGTGGAGACCGAGTCGGGCACGAAGAGCAGCTCGTCCCGAGGGTATGCGAAGCGATCCTGGTGCGGGAAGAAGGCGAAGACGCGCCTGCCGTCCGCGATGCGGCCCACGTTCATGTAGCCGTACTTGACGGGATAACCGGTGCTCTCGCCGATCGTCTCCCGGGCCTCAAGAAGCTGTCCGCGGGGAAACGGTCCGTTATAGAAGAGCATCTCGCTGCCGTGGCTGATGCCGATCGCGAGCGACTCCACGACGACCTCGCCTTCGCCGCAACGTACCTCTTCGCGGCGGATCGAGACCGTGCCGGGCGATTCGAAGTAGAGTGCGCGCGCAGCGCCGGTCGAATCATCCACGCTCGAACTCCATCTCCCAGACCACGTCGTTCCCCGCCTGTCGGACCGCGGTCGTCCTCCCGCGCCGTGCCTCGCCGAGTCGCCGCACGCCAAGATCGCCGACCGCATCGGTGCCGGCGCCGATAACGAGTGGGGCGGATACGAGCACGAGTCGGTCCACGAGGCCTGCCCGGAAGAACGAAGTGACGACTCCCGATCCTCCTTCCACAAGGAGGCTCGCTACGCCCATGTCCGCGAGCGCATCCAGAACGGCGCGCAGGTCGAGTCCGGTCGCATCGGAGGCGACGGGGACGACCGCGATCCCCGCAGTCTCCAACTCGGCGCGGCGTTTCTCGGGAGTTGGGTTCGCGCAGAAGATCGTTGTTCGCACCGTGGGCGCCGGGCGTGCCACCTTCGATTCGACGGGCGTCCGGAGCCGCGAGTCGAGCACGACGCGGTGCGGATCGCGACCGCCGGGCAGTCTGCACGTAAGGTGCGGATCGTCGGAGAGGATCGTCCCAACGCCCACGAGGATCGCGTCATGGGAGCCCCGCAACTCGTGCGCAAGACGGAGCGTCTCCTCACCGGATATCCATTGCGAATCGCCGAGCGCGGTCGCGATTCTCCCGTCGAGGCTCTGCGCGTAGCTCAGCGTCGTTGTTGGTCGTCGGTCCATTCGTGCTCACAGTATACTAACAGTGAACGTGCGATCCGAGCCGATCGTGGGGAAGTATGGAAGGGTTGGATATGGCAGACACCAGCGAACGCAACGGCCGCGCAGATAGGAAGCTTCGTTCCAAGCTCCGCGGAACGCCAACGTTCATGGAGCGTGACTTTACCAAACGAGGCGAGAACGGCGGGAACCGTTCGTCCGGCAACGGTTCCGGCGTCTATCTCGTCGCGTCGGCCGATCTGCCCACGCGCTTCGGGAGGTTCCGGATCTACGGGTTCTACGACGAACGCGACGGCGAAGAACACACCGCGTTGGTGCGAGGCGAGGTGTCGGGCAGGGGAGATGTGCCGGTCCGCGTGCACTCTCAGTGTCATACCGGCGACGTGTGGGGGAGCCTCAGGTGCGACTGCCGGGAGCAGCTCGAGGCCGCAGTGTCGTACATTGCCGAGGCAGAGCGCGGCGCGGTGATCTACTTGAAGCAGGAGGGGCGCGGCATCGGGCTGCTGAACAAGATCAAGGCGTACCAGCTCCAGGATCTCGGGCTCAACACGATCGAAGCGAACCACTACCTCGGCTATCCCGCCGAGGCGCGCGACTATGCGGTCGCGGCCCGCGTTCTGGAGCTGCTCGGGATCGAGTCGATTGCGCTGCTCAGCAACAATCCGGACAAGATCGAGAAGCTCGAGGCCGAAGGTATCGAGATCACGCGGAGGATCCCGATCGTTGTCCCCTCGAATGAGCACAACAAGGAGTATCTCGAGGTCAAGCGCCTCGAGATGGGCCACTTGATGTAGCCCGGTTCCGGAGCGCCGGCGCCCGACCGGTCGCTACGCGAGCGCCGTCCGAATCCGTTCGAGCGCCTCTTCCACCTTCTCGCGGTGGTTGAACGCGGAAATCCTGACGTATCCCTCGCCCTGCTTGCCGAAACCCGCGCCCGGGGTGACGACCACGCCGGCGCGATTGAGGATGTCGTCAAAGAAGGTCCACGAGTCGGTCCCGGTCTTGATCCACACGTACGGGCTGTTGTCGCCTCCGGTGCAGGGATAGCCGAGATCGGTCATCGCGCTCCGGATGAGATCGGCGTTTCCCAGGTAGTAGTCGGTGAGCTCACGCGACTCGCGCCTCCCCTCCGGCGAAAAGACGGCCGCGGCGGCGCGTTGGACCGGGTAGGAGACCCCGTTGAACTTGGTCGACTGCCGGCGGTTCCAGAGGTCCCAGAGCGTGTGCGTGGAACCTTGCGCGTCCACAGCCTTCACGTCCTTCGGAACGATCGTGTAGGCGAGCCGGGTACCCGTGAATCCTGCCGTCTTGGAGAGGCTGCGAAACTCCACGGCCACCTCGCGCGCGCCGGGGATCTCGTAGATGGAGTGCGGGATCGACTCGTCGCGAATGAACGCCTCGTACGCCGCGTCGAAGAGGATGAGCGCTCCGTGCTCCCCGGCGTAGGCGACCCATTCGGCAAGCTGCTCCTTCCCGGCGACCGAGCCGGTCGGGTTGTTCGGGAAGCAGAGGTAGACGAGATCGACGCGCTCATCGGGCGGCGGCGGCACGAAGCCGTTCTCGTCCGTGCCGTCAAGATAGCGCAGGCCCTCGAAACGTCCGTCGCGCCAGACTCCCGTGCGCCCCGCCATGACGTTCGTGTCAACGTAGACGGGATAGACCGGGTCGGGTACCGCGACGGTGATGTCGTCCGCGAAGAGCTCCTGGAAGTTGCCGGTGTCGCACTTGGCGCCGTCGCTCACGAAGACCTCGTCCGCAGCGATCGCGCACCCACGAGAGGTGAAGTCGACCTCGGCGATCGCTTCCCGGAGGAAGGCGTAGCCACGCTCCGGTCCGTAGCCCCGAAACGTCTCGTCGCGTGCCTGCTCGTTGACTCCCTCGTGAAAGGCCGCCACGACGGTCGGGGTGAGGGCCCGGGTGACGTCGCCGATTCCGAGCTTGATGATCGGCGTGTCCGGATGCTGCGCCTCGTACTCCTCCACGCGCCGCTTGATCTCCACGAAGAGATACGATGCCTTGAGCTTTCGGTAGTTGTCGTTGATCCTGATCATCGGGCTCCCACTTGTCTCGTGCGTTCCCCACAGTATATTTGCGGACGATGCCTCACGACAATCGACTTCACGAAATGATCGGCGAGATACGAGCGCTTTCTGTGCACGACGACCCTGGGAGCGCGCTGCAACGCGTGTGCATGTACCTGAAACGGGAGGTGGCACACTACGATTGGGTCGGTTACTACCTCGCGGTTCCGGAGGAACAGCTGCTCGTTCTGGGGCCTTTCGAGGGCGCGCCGACGGAACACACGAGGATCGCCTACGGCGACGGTATCTGCGGTCAGGCCGCCGTACGTGGCGGCCGATTCGTCGTGCCCGACGTCTCCGCCGAATCAAACTACCTCGCCTGCAGCATCGAAACGCGCGCCGAGATTGTGTTACCGGTCTACCACAACGGCGCCTTCGTGGGCGAGCTCGATATCGATTCGCACACTCGGGATCCGTTCTCCGAGTTCGACGACGTGCTCCTTGGCGAAGTCGTGTCGATTACGGCACCTCTGGTGGCTTCGCTCTCGCCCGATCTCTCGGGAGGCTGACGGGTCGTGCTCTTCCGCGCCTACGCTCCGATCACGACCGAGAGGAAGAGGACGAGATAGAACGGCATCACCAAGAGGTAGACGACGTATCCCACGAGAAGCGTCACCGCAGTGTGCTCCGTGTTCACGCCGGTTTCGCCGACCATGAGCGTGAAGTTCGTCGCGGGCGGCGTATGGGTCTCAAGAAAGAGCGTGAAGACGATCGCCGGCGCGAGCGAGGAAAGCGCGCCGGTGGCAGAGAGCGTGAAGAAGAGCGCGGGGAACGCGACGAACCGCATCGCGGCGACCGCGAGCGCGAGTCCCAGGTAGTGCGAGAACGCTCCCTTCGGAATCCGGAGCCCGCCGATCAGCGCGCCCAGACTGATGAGCGCCGCGGGCAGCGTGATCGCCGAGAGCCGGTCGATAGCGCTGAAGAGGTGCGCGACCGGGAGTCGGGGGTCGCTCGCGTGCTCTGCGAGCCCCGAGAGCGAGACGGCAACTCCAACCACGATCCCTACGAGGGGAGGAGAGATCAGCCTGCGCAGGTCGAAACTGCGCCTCGTGTCGTCCGGAGCGGTGATGACCAGATTGCCGATCGACCAGAGCAGCGGGCTGAAGACGAAGACGTACGCGGCGACGAGAACCGGAACGAGATCCGGAGCGAAGGACTCCGCGAGGACCGGTACCGACGCCGGGACGATCTCTGCGAGTATCAACGGCATGTAGCCCGCGTTGCCGAATGTGCCGAGCGCGATTCCCGCTCGCCTGTTCGCCCCGCGGAAGGGGAGAACCGCGAAGAGAAGCCGGCCGACTGCGAGTCCGAACGCGACCATTGCCGCCGCGGCGACCGGCATCACGAGCAGCTGTCCGAACTCAGAGAGATCCGTTCGGCCTACGCGGCCGACGAAGTAGAGAGGAAGTGCGATTCGGACCACGAAGCGACTCAAGCCACGGAAGAAATCGTCGGTCCAGCTTCCCATCCTCCGGGCGAGGAAACCTACCGCAATCAGGATGATGAGCTGCAGCACTGCGTAGAAGACCGGCAACAGGTACGCGGACACTGGTGCCGATTATAGCCGGAGCGTTTCGTTGACAATAGCCGTTCGCCGACCTACCATCTTCGCCCGGAGGTGGACATGAAGATGCTGAAGGTGATTGCTGCCGTCTTGATGGTGATTGCGTGCGCCGGATCGCTTTCCGCGATCGATCGCGCCGCGATCGAGGAGGCGGACGCGCTGTACGAAGACGACCGACCAGCCGAGGCGGTAGCGGTTCTGGAGGACGCCCGTTCCACCGCGCGTGGGGGCCCGGAGCTCGCTGAGGTGTTCTGGCGGCTCTCGCGGGCGACGCTCTCGGTCGGAGAGCGGCTTGCGGACGCGAGTGCGGAGACCGAATCGATTCTGGCCACCTACGAAGAGGGCGAGCAGTACGGCGTGCGTGCCGTTGAGTCGGATCCGAGCAACCACCTCGGCTACTACTGGCAGAGCGCGAACATCGGGAAGTGGGGTCAGACGAAGGGCATTCTCGACTCGCTCTTTCGGGCGGGCCCGATGCGGGATCTCCTGAAGCAGGCGATCACCATGGAGCCCGACCACGCCGACAGCTACTACGTCCTCGGTCAGCTCTACGCGCAGGTTCCCGGTTTCATTTCGTTCGGCAACGTGGACTACGCCGTGAGCCTCGGGCGCAAGTCGGTCGATCTTCATGAGGCGGATCTCGTCTCCGGCGCCGAGGATGAGGTGCGCCACGATTTCTACATTCAGCTCGCGAGCCACCTGATTCAGAGGAACTGGGACGCGAGAAGACGCTCCCGCGAGCAGGAGAACAAGGCGCGTAGTTTCGCGCGGACGGACGACGTCCTCGAACGCGGCCGGCACTATGAGGGCACGGTGGAGATTCCCGATCGTAGCGATCGCGAGGAAGCCGAAGAGCTTCTGCTCGATATGATTCGCCGTCTAGAGGCGATCGGCGACCGGACCGCCGGACAGGAAGACGAGCTCGAGGACGCCCGCGAGCTCCTTGCTCAGATCTGATCAGGTCGTCCGGCGGACGCTCACTCGTGATCGGGATCGATCAGGCGCGCTTTCTTCACGCGGAGCCCCTGTTTGCTGAGCCGATACACGGCCTGCTCGACCTTCATCCGGCGCTCGCTCGCGTCGTCGAAGAGATCGTGCTGCGCATCCGCCGGGCCGGCTTGCACGTTGCCCAGGCCGCATCCGACGAGCCGCACCGGTGAGCTTCGATCCCACTTGGTACGCAGGAGCTCCCGCGCCACTCGGTAAAGCTCGTCCGCCGAGGTGATTTCGTGGTCGAGCGTGCGGCGCAACGTGTAGGTGGTGAAGTCGGCGAGGCGCAGCTTCAGAGTCACCGTTCGAGAGTGACCGCCCTCGTCCATGAGTCGGAACATGCACGTGTGCGCTATCTCGAGCAACACGCGATCGAGCGCTCCCGGAGCTGCCACGTCGTGATCGAAGGTGCGCTCGCCGCTGATCGAGTGCGTTGAGCGAGACTCGGCGTAGAGCCCTGGGTCGATCCCGCGGCACACCGCGTACAGGTACTCGGCCGCACCGTGTCCAACGTAGTGCGCAAGCTCGCTCTTCTCGTAGCCGCGAAGCTGCATGACCGTCTCGATTCCGAGCGCGTTCAGGCTCGCGAGCATCTTCCTGCCCACTCCCCAGAGCGATCTGAGCGGCAGTCGGGCGACGAAGCCGGCCTCTTCTCCCGGGAGGACGACCGTGAAGCCGTCCGGCTTGTCCGCGTCGCTCGCGAGCTTCGCGAGATACCGGCTTGGTGCGATGCCGACCGATATCGTCAGTCCGGTCTCCTCGCGCACGCGTTGCTTGATGGCGCGACCTATCTTGTCCGGTTCGCCGAGCAGCCTCTCGGTGCCGGTGAGATCGAGGAACGCTTCGTCGACCGACATCTGTTGGAGCGTGGGCGTGTAGTCGGCGAGGATCGCCATGATCTGCCTGGAGATCTCCTGGTAGCGCTGCATTCGTACCGGAAGGAAGACGCCGCGCGGGCAGAGTCGGTACGCCTGATTGATCGGCATCGCGGAGTGGACACCGAAGACTCGCGCCTCGTAGGAGCAGGCGGACACCACGCCGCGATGGCCCGGTTGTGCGCCCACGATCACCGGCCGGCCGCGATACTCCGGTGCGTCGTTCTGCTCCACGGATGCGAAGAAGGCGTCCATATCCACGTGCACCCACACGGGAGTCATTCGCCGAACCTCGTGCGCGCTACGAGACGCGTGGACGCTTCCTTGCCGCGGCCCGCGATCTCGAGAGCGTCCGGATGGACGTTGCTCTCGGCGACGACTTCGATCGACGGCGAGGTACCGCGCGCAACGGTGAAGTCGACTACCAGCGGGAGGGGCGGTCGCTTGCCCACGTACACCTCCGCCGTCCTTTGATCGGGCGCGATCGCGAAGGGGAAGCTCACGTCGTAGAGTACCATCGGCTCTCCGGACGAGAAGCTGATCGAGAGCTCCTCGATCGGTTGAGGCGCGTCGATCACCAGCCGACCACGGTCGCGGTCGAGGAAGTCCTCGTACGTCAGGCGGACCGAGAGGACGTCGGGGAGCAGATTCGAGGTGAGCTCGTACCGGCGATCGGAAACGTCGATCTCCCGCTGCTCTCCGGCGAACAGCAGTTGGAGCTCTCCGAGCGGCGCGGGACTCGAGAGCTCGAGCGACCGTTCGAGCTCGGGGTAGTCCACGCGCTCCACCGCCTCGATCGGTTGCGGGTTCGCCGGCGAGTAGGGGCTGCTCATCACTACGAACACGACCATGCCGATCAGGAGCGCACCCGAGACGACGGATGCGAGCCGAAGAGCGAAGCTGCGCTTGCCCTTCACCGGATGGCGGATGAGGTAGTCGAGGCGAATGAACATGAGCAGGAACGGCAGGATCACGAAGGAGAGCAGAAGATCGCCCGTGGACGAGAGGAGGAGCGCTTCCGCGAGCCGGAGCTCCGGGATGCGGAGTACCTCGACCGCGACGCGGATGATGAAGAAGGGGGCGAGCGCGAAGACGGCCGCCTTCAGTCCGCGGAATCGCAACACCGAGAAGAAGAACGCCCAGACGTAGGCCCAGACGAAGTAGTAGCTGAACGACAGGCTCAGAGCACTGAAGAGAATGATGTCCACGAAGAGCACAAAGAGCGCCGCGGCCGAATAGAAGCTTCCGTTCTTGGACAGCGGGAGATGCCGGAGCAGCTGCGCGGCGACCGAGAAGAGGAAGAACGAGAAGGTAATCTTGAAGGCGAAGTACGCTCCCGGATAGTGATGCCAGATGGTTGGGAATCCGCGGAGGAAGAGCGAGAGCTCGAGCAGGTAGGTGCCGGCGGTCAGGAACCCGAAGACGAGCAGGAAGAGCACCGGTACGTTCCAGAGGTTCCTCCAGATCGTTCGCAGATAGCGGACGAACCGGCGGTGGAAGAGCAGCGAGTAGAGCAACGTGGAGGCGAGCACGACGAGAAGCGCGACGATGTAGACGCCCTCGTGGATGACGATCTGTCGTCTGCCGAGTTGGAAATAGAGGTAGTGCCGGTCCCACCGATCGGGCACACCGGCGCGGTACGCCTCCGCCCACGTCGTCGTCATCTGCGCCAGCCGCACCGCCACCTCAGAGACCTCCGGCGGCGTGAGGCCGTCCTCTCCGGACGAGAGGTAGATCGCGGGTATTCCGTCCATCAGATACGGCTCGAGCCGGCCGGGCGCGTCCGAGATTCCGACGCGATGGAGTTGGTTCAGGCTCGCGAGCACACGTGGCGTGATCCCGGTCTCCCATGCGGCGTCCACGACGTCTCGCAGCAACCACGCCGGCGATACGCTTCCCTCGCCGCCGGACGCGATCGAGATCGGCAGGCGCGTCACATCAAGGTAGAGAAGCGCGTGCGGCTCCTCTGCGAAGTAGTCGCTCAGAAAGCGCCGGCTGCCTCGAGGGTACTCCGGGTCATCCCCGTACTCCGCCCCGGGGAAGAGGAACCGATACGTGGGGTGTGCGCGGGCCGACGTATCGGCTTCGGACTCGCGCGCGGCCGCTTCCATGACGGCGAGCGCCGCCGCAACGGACGCGCTGCGATCCTCGTCCGCCGAGACTCCGTCCGGGTGGTTGATCGGGGCGACGAGCATGACGGTGCCGGGCAGGTCGCCCGGGACGACGACCTCAATCACCCGCGAAAACGAGTGTCCTCGGTCCGATTCCGAGAAGTCGAGAACGGAGGCTCGGAGCCCGTGCCGTTCGCAGACGTCCATGACATAGTCCACGAGCGCCGCTTCCCCGGGGGAAGCTTCCGGCCGAGGAAAGGTGGCTCTGACAGCCTCGGCGTGAACGCGCGTGCCGGCCGGGTCGATCGTGAGCGCGTCCGAAACGGCGCCGGTCGCCAGCGCGAGCGTGATGACGAGGGCGACTCTGCGCATCGTGTTGATCACCATAGGTAAAAGCCGTAAGATGGGTCAAGAGGAGCGAATGGGCCTTTTACCCGAAATCGAGAAGCGAGCGAGCGTGCGGAGCTACACTGACGAGCCGGTCTCTCAGGAAGCACTCGATCGAATTCTCGAAGCCGGGCGTCTCGCTCCTTCCGCCAAGAACCGCCAGAGCTGGCGCTTCGTCGTCGTGACGGATAGCGATGCTCGCGCCCGCATGCAGGACGCCGCGTTTGGTCAGGACTACGTTGGAACCGCACCTGTGGTGATCGCGCTCTGCACGACGAACATCGAGTATAAGATGCCGAACGGCCAGCTGTCGTACCCAATCGATATCTCCGTGGCGGCGAGCTTCATGATGCTACAGGCGGCTCACGAGGATCTCGGGAGCTGCATCGTCACGACCTTTCGTGAGGACGACGTCAAGAGCCTGCTGACCGTGCCGTACTCCATGCGCGTGGTCATGCTTCTCGTCTTGGGGCATCCTGCAGCGACTACTCAGCCTCTCGGGAGGCTCCCGATGGATCGCATCGTCTCGTACAACCACTGGTAGCCTATCGCTCGGCCGCGGTGATTCCAATTCGCTCGAGCTCTTCCCTCGCAACCGCGATCTCGTCCCATACCACGGTTTCTTTCGCCCCGATGATCGACGTCTCGTGGCCTTTCCCGAGGAGAAGCACCGTATCGCCCGGCCGCGCCGCGCCGAACGCGCGAGCGATCGCCGCGCGACGGTCGGGAACGAGGGCGATCTCGCCCGGCTCGCTTCGGTGACGGCACCCCGCCGCGATCTGGCGGAGGATCTCCATCCGGTCCTCGCCCCGAGGGTCTTCGTCCGTGAGGATAATGAGATCGGCGTAGCGGTCTGCGAGCCGACCCTGGATCGGTCGTTTGGCTACGTCCCGCTCGCCGGCGGAGCCGAAGACGACGATGAGCCGGCCGGAGCACTGCGAGCGGAAGAACGGCAGGATGTGCTCGAACGATCCGGGCGTGTGCGCGTAGTCCACGACAACCGAAAAGGGTTCAGACACCACGACGTTCATTCGCCCGCGCACCGAACGGAGGCGACCGAGCGCTGCGGCGATCTCCGGCGCCGCGGCACCGAGTAATCCCTGGACGACCGCGACCGCCGCGAGCGCGTTCGCGACGTTGAAGCGGCCGGGCACCGGCAAGGTGCAGTGCGACGAGCCGGACGGGGTCACGAGCACGAAGGTGGAGCCTGTCGTACCCGTCTCGAGTCGGTCGGCGGTGTAGTCGGCACCGGTGCCGAGCGCGTAGGTCACGACTTCACGATCGGTTGCGTTCGCGAAGTAGCCGGCGTGTGCATCGTCGGCATTGACCACGCCGAACGGCTCGGCGATCGGGAGCGCGAGTCGCCGTGCCGTTCGAGCGGGAAGGGGTTGTTGCGGCGGGTTGCCCGCGGCTTCGGTCGAGACGTTGCCCGGAGCCTCCGCGAAGCAGCCGGCGTCGAGCGCGCGAAAGAGATTGGCCTTGTCGCTGCGGTAGCGGGCGAAGGTGCCGTGAAACTCGAGGTGTTCGTGGCTGAGATTCGTGTAGACCGCCGCCCGGTATCGGACGTGCGCGAGGCGGGCAGTCTTCATCGAGAGACCGTGCGACGTGCTCTCCACGACCGCGTAGCGAGCACCGTTCTCGAGCATCGCGTGCAGCGTGCGGTGCACCTCGGGCGCCTCCGGAGTGGACTGATGGAGCATGTTGGGCTCTTCGCGCGGACCGACCTGGAGCGCCGCGGTCGAGAGGAACGCGGACCGTCCCGTGAGCGCGGCGAGTAGCTGGTGGACGAAGTAGACGGTGGAGGTCTTGCCGTCCGTTCCGGTGACGCCGATCGTCTCGAGCTCTCGAGACGGAGAACCGTAGAACCGGTCGGAGATCTCGGAGAGCGCCAGGCGGGGCTCGCGAGCCGTGAGCCAACCGAGCCGTGGATCGGCCTTGGGAGGGACTTCCGTCGTGAGGATCGCGCGTGCTCCGCAGGCGATCGCATCCGGAACGAAGGCGTTGCCGTCCACGTGGGCTCCCGGCAGCGCCGCGTACAAGGCACCGGAGCTCACGCGACGCGAGTCGTTCGTGATGTCCGTGATCTCCGATTCCCGGTTTCCGTACGAGAGGCGCGCGTGGTTGAGCCCGTGGGCAAGCGCTGCTATCCTCATAGGCCCCGCATCTTAGTTGATGCGAGAGACGCAGGCAAGGCATGGATGCACTACTTCCGCGGTCACTGACGAGCGATCTGATCTCCTACATAGGCAACAAGCGTCGCATCCTGCCGTATCTGGCGGACGTGCTCGCGCCGCTCGTGGAAGCGTCCGAGAAGACGACGTTTCTCGATCCGTTCTGCGGGTCGGGAGTCGTCTCGCGGCTCGCGCGCCATCTCGGGTGCACGGTGGCCGCGAACGACTGGGAACCGTACGCACACGCCGTGACCGTTCCCTACCTGGAGAACAGGCCGGCCGACCTTCCCGGACTCTTCGCTCCGTTCGGCGGCGTGAGCGCGGTGTACGATCGCCTGAACGCGTGCAGGGAGCCGAGCACGCGATACATCTCGCTGCACTACGCTCCCGAGGACACGGAACGGCCCCGCCTCGGCGCCGAGCGCCTCTTCTATACGACCGAGAACGCCCGGATCATCGACGCCGTCCGCGACGAGATAGACAGGCTGGCGCCGAACGGCCGCGATGTGGAGTGCGGCCGCGTCCGTCGCATTCTGCTCTCGTCGTTGCTCCAGCAGGCGAGCGTCCACGCGAACACGTCGGGCGTGTTCAAGGCGTACCATCGAGGCTTCGGCGGTCTCGGACGAGATGCGCTCGGCAGAATCATGCGACCGATACGGCTCGACCCACCGATGATCCCGGACGGTCCCGTGGGCGGGGCCTCGTGCGTGGATGCCGGTGAGTTCGTCTCATCGAGGCCGGCGGACGTTTGCTACCTTGATCCTCCGTACGCGTCGCACCAGTACGGGAGCAACTACTTCATGCTGAACACGATTCTCCGTTGGGATCGACCGCCGGTGGACGAGCGTCGCGACGAGCGGGGCATGCTCCTGAGCAAGGCCGGAATCAGACCCGATTGGACCGATACCCGCTCGCCGTTCTGTTCACGCCGCGGAGCGCCGCGAGCGATCCGGGATCTTCTGGACAAGATCGACGCGAGGTTCATCGTCGTCTCGTACAGCACGGACGGGATCGTTGCCCTCGAGGAACTCGCCGAGATGCTGGCCGAACGAGGCGCTCTGGACGTTCGTTCGATCGACTACACGACGTATCGGGGCGGCAAACAGAGCATGACCCGAAGCCGTTCGAACGGCGAGTTTGTCTTCGTCGCGGACACGTCGCGCCGCGCGGACTCGCGCGGGACGAGCGTCCTCCCGGTCGCCGTCGCAGCATCGATCGCCCGCTCGCGCCGCAGGGCGATCGAGGACAAGCGGTTCAACCCGGAACGGATGGCGGAGTCGTTCGACTGCCGGCCGGGCTACGTCGTGCTCTCGGACGGATGGTTCGCGGAGACTACAGACCGGTACGAGATCGCGATACCGGACCCCCCGGGCGACCTCGCGCCGGGAGATCTCGATCGGGTGGAACTGCTCCTTGCCCGCGCAGCGTGCCGAGACCACATGGAGGAGCTCGAGATCGTCCTCTCGCTCGCGTGGTCCCAGGCCGACTCGCGCCGCTATCTCAGACGAGCGGTCTCGTGCCTGCGGCAGTTTGCGCATCGCAAGTACCGTGAACAGTTCAACGAGGCGCTCACGTTGGTTCGCCGCGCAATGGTCGCGCGCCCGCGAGTCTACGGGTCGATCTCGAAGGCCGTGGCGGAGCTCGAGGAGCGGGCCCGGATGCGTCGTGCTCGCGACCGATAGCGTTCGCCGCGGCGTATCGCGGCAACTGTGTCCCTCTCCTTATGCCCAATCTGTGGCTTTCCACTCCTGCGGCTGTTCGGCAGAGTAGCCACTGCAAGGGGAGGAACCCATGGTCGGACTTGCCGAATCAGACTATCGCGTCGTGCTGCCGCTGCTCGACCGAGTGCCGTTCAACGTTCTTCTCGCGCGCGCCGTAGCCGACGGAAGCGCCGCGGGCGAGATCTACGTGGACTCGCGGGATCCCGCGAGCTGCTACGTGCGACACGCCTACGGGATGTCGTTTCTCGTGGGCGAACCGCGGGACGAGTCGTGTCGAGCGGCACTGCTCCGTCGGCTCGCGGACAGGACGAGACGCGACGGCGCAACGGAGATGCTCCAGGCGTACCCGGAGTCGTGGCACGATGCGATCGCGCCGCTCGTGCGCGACGGCGCGGTCAAGCTCTGGGGAAGGACGAACTTCCGGTTCGAGGAGTCGGTGTTCCGCGCTCGATGGCCCGCGCCGCCAGGTGGAGAGGACACCGTCCGCTGCGATGCCTCGCACCTGGCGAGGTTCGCGGGGAGCGTGACAGCCGACCGCTTCTGGAAGTCCGCGAACGACTTTCTTGCATGTGGAGTCGGGTTCGCGTCCGTGGAAGCGGACGGGAGCGTCGCGAGCATCGCCTTCTCGGCGTACCGCGACGCTCGCCGCCTCGAGATCGGTGTTGAGACCGCTCCTGCGTGCCGCGGTCGAGGGCTCGCGACGCGGACGAGCGCGCGGCTCGTGCGCTACTGCCTCGAGCACGGGCTCGAGCCGGTGTGGTCGTGCAGGACCGAGAACGAGGGTTCGTACCGTCTCGCCGAGCGGCTCGGCTTCGCGCCGTCGCTGCGGCATCCGTACTACGAGCTGCTATAGCCGCCGGGCGGCATTCGAACAGCGCCTGCGCACAGAAAAAGAGGCCGACTCCCGCCCGGGGAATCGGCCTCGCAGAAGTCGCACACGACGAGTCGGCGGCTAACTGCCCGACTCGCTGTAGAGGAAGTTGAAGTACTCCATGTCCGTCGTGAGCGTCTTCCGGAATCTCGGGAGCGTGTCCCGGTAGCTCTCGATCGCGCGCCAGAACTCGAAGAAGTCGGGGTTCTGAGAGTACGCCTCGGAGTAGATTTCCGCGGCCTCGGCGTCGGCCTCACCTCGGATCCCTTCCGCTTCCTCGAAGGCCTCCGAGAGGATACGGTTCTTCTCGCGATCGAGCTCGCCGAGGATCTGTTCCTTCCGGCCCTCACCGAGCGAACGGTACGCGCGGGCGATTCGCTGTCGCTCGGAAACCATACGATCGTAGACGCTTGCCGTAAGCTCCTCCGAGTAGCGCAGCTGGCGGATCAGGACGTCGACCAACTCGATGCCCCAGTCTTCGACCTCGGTCGATGCTCGGGCTTGAACATCCTGCGTTAACGCGACGCGTCCTTTCTCGACGGGCTCCTGCTCCTCCACGGTGACGATGAGGTCGGCGATCTGCTCGATCCCTTCGACCTCCTCGGCCGTATCCGGAACCGGCGCCTCCCCGCGCGAGAGCTCGTTGATGAGATCGGTGCTTCGCACCGCCTCGTGGATCTGGTTCTGTGCGATTACGTTTGCCACCGCGCTCTCGATGACGTCGTCCAGAAGCGAATACGCCTGATTCACGGTCGTGACCCGTTGATAGAAGCTGTTCGGGTCGACGATGCGCCAGCGCGCGGTCGTGTCCACGTAGATGAACTGCTGCTCGGCCGTGGGGAACAGGCGCGGCTGTCCATCCCAGCTCATGGTCCTCGCAGGGTACTTCACGACGGTGTCCACGAACGGTGTCTTGAGTTGCAGTCCCGGTTCGGTCGTGGTTCTCACGATCTCGCCGAATCGAACGACGACTGCCTGCTCTCCCTCTTCCACGATGTAGAACGGCCCGAGGATCAGGAACACGATGACGACGACGGCGATGACTACCAGTACGGTTACAAGCTTCTTCATCGTGTACCTCCATCGTCGGTCGCCGGTAGCGAGCGTCCTTCTCTTAGGTTCAGAAGTGGCAGGAGGTTCTGGAGATTCCGGTCGACGAGCTCCACGCCCTCTTCGTCGGCAAACACGTCTTCAACCATCTCGTAGTAGAGACGGGTGCGGGTCGTTCCGGGGTCGAGCTGATACTGCGTGAGAACGTCGCTGAATCGCGCGACGTTACCTTCCGCGGTATTCACGCGTTGTACCGCATAGCCCTCCGCCTCTTCGATGAGGCGTCGTGCCTGACCATCCGCGCGAGGGATCTCGGCGTTGTACTGCTCGCGCCCCTCGTTGATGAGCCGATTGAAGTCCTGGACGGCGCGGTTCACGTCGTCGAAGGCGTCCTGAACCCGCCCGACCGGCGGGACGATCTGCCGGAGCTGAACTTGCCGAACGCGTATACCAAGCTCGTAGTTCTCGAATATCTGGTTGAGCTCTTCGGCGGACTGGATCTGGATGTTGGTACGCTCGGCACCAATCACATCTACGATCGCACGGTCGCCCACGAGTCGGTTCATGACGGACTGGGTGACGTCCCGGATCGTCTTGACGCGCCGGTCCGATGCGGCATCACCCCGCGGAGGCATTGCCTGGAAACCGATCCCACCTTGGACGGACTCGAAGTTGAAAAGCCAAGCGCGCGGATCGGTGATCTGGTACTGGACGATCCACTCAACATCTATGATGTTGAGGTCTCCGGTGAGTATGATCGACTCGCGCGGAAAATCGGCCGAACTCATCAGCGTAGACTCTCCGGCCTCGACGGTTCGGAACCCAAACTCCTCGCGCAGCACCTGCTGGACACGAACGTTGTAGTTCTTGTCGATACCGAAGGGCAGCTTGAACTGCAATCCCGGTCCGACCGTCTTGAAGTATTCCCCGAAACGAAGTACTACCGCCTGCTCGGTCTGGTCGACCACAAAGAAGCTGCTCGCCGCAAGCACGATCACGAAGAACGCAACGAGCACGATCACTACCAGACGCGGCCGCAGATTGAACGGCGTCTTCGGAGGGGAAACGTCTCTTTCAGACATGATGCCTCCTGATATGCGTACGTGCTAGAGTACGGGCTTAGTCAATGAGCGGTCAAGTGCGCCGACCGGGCGCGGGGCGGTCGGCACCGCTCTGTTGACCGGCATCTGTGCTCTCCCTATAGTTGGCTCACCATGAAGAAGCGACTCATCACCTCCGCGCTCCCGTACGTGAACAACATCCCGCACTTGGGCAACCTCATCCAGGTCCTGTCGGCGGACGTCTTCGCCCGATTCTGCCGGATGCGCGGATACGAGACGCTCTACATCTGCGGTACGGACGAGTACGGCACCGCGACCGAGACGCGAGCCAGGGAAGAGGGCATCACGCCGCGGGAGCTGTGCGATCGTTACTACGAGATTCACGACGAGATCTACCGCTGGTTCAACATCAGCTTCGATCGCTTCGGCCGCACGAGCACCGAGTGGCACACGAAGATCACGCAGGCAATCTTCCTGAAGCTTCACGAGAACGGCTACGTCACCGAGCACACGATCGAGCAGCTCTACAGCGAGCAGTCGGACATGTTCCTCGCCGACCGCTACGTGCGCGGCACCTGTCCGCACTGCGGGTACGAGGAGGCGCGTGGCGATCAGTGCGAGAACTGCGGCAAGCTCCTCGATCCCACCGATCTGGTCGACCCGCGATCGGCGCTCGACGGCACGAAGCCGATCGTGAAGCAGACGAGCCACCTCTACATCAACCTCCCGGCGATCCGGCCGAAGCTCGAGGCGTGGATGACGGACGCGGCCGAGAAGGGCCGGTGGGCGAGAAACGCGATCCAGATGACGAACGCGTGGATCCGCGACGGGCTCAAGGAGCGGTCGATCACGCGCGACCTGAAATGGGGCATCCCGGTCCCGCTCGACGAATACAAGGACAAGGTCATCTACGTGTGGTTCGACGCGCCGATCGGCTACGTCTCGATCACCGCGAATCACACCCCCGACTGGGAATCGTGGTGGCACGACCCCGAGAACACCGAGCTCTTCCAGTTCATCGGGAAAGACAACATCCCCTTCCACACCGTCATCTTCCCGAGCTCGCTCCTCGGAAGCGGCGAGACGTGGACGATGCTCCACCACATGTCGAGCACCGAGTACATGAACTACGAGGCCGGCAAGTTCAGCAAGAGCAAGGGGATCGGCGTCTTCGGCAACGACGCGATGGACACCGGCATCCCCGCGGACGTCTGGCGCTTCTACATGTACTACAACCGCCCCGAGTCGAGCGACTACCTCTTCACCTGGGACGACTTCCGCGAGAAGGTGAACGGCGAGCTCATCGGCAATCTCAGCAACCTCGTGAACCGGACGCTCACCTTTGTTCATCGTTATTTCGACGGTCGGCTCGCGGACACGGACGCCCTCGAGCGCTTCCGAGCCTCGGGAACCCCGGTCGCGAAGAGCGTCGCGGATCTCTGGAGCCGCGTCTCCGAGATGGAAGCGAAGATCACCGACCTGCTCGAGTGGGCGAACCTCCGCGACGCGTTCCGGACGGTCTTCGCCGTCTCCTCGCTCGGCAACAAGACCTTCCAGGACGCCGAGCCGTGGAAGAGCCGTCACGACGACCCCGAGGGAACGCAGGCGCTTCTCACCGAGCTCGTCTACCTGATCCGCGACCTCGCGGTCCTTTCGAGCCCCTATATCCCGCAGACCGCGGAGCGCATCGCCGGTTTCCTCGGTGTCGCCGGTCTCTCCTGGGGCGATCTCGGCACGCGATCGGGGCTCTCGGCCGTCTCGGCGCCCGAGATCCTCTTCCAGCAGCTCTCCGAAGACGACGTTGCCGCCTTCCGTCTCCGGTTCTCCGGTTCGCAGGCGGAACGCGCAGCGGCCGCCGCCGCCGCTGCCGGAGTTCCCGAGGGCGAGGACCCGGCAGCCGGAGCAACCGGACCAACGCAGCCGGCCGAGGCGGAGGGCCGGCCGGAGGAGACGCGCTCGCTCGAGGAGCGGTTCTCCGAGACGGTCCGCCTCGTTGCGGCGAAGATCACCTCGGTGGAGAAGCATCCGAAGGCCGACCGGCTCTACGTGGAACAGCTGGACGACGGAAGCGGCGAGGAGCGTCGGATCGTGAGCGGGCTTGTAGGCCACTACGAGGCGGACGAGCTCGAAGGCAGGACGATCATCGTCGTGGACAACCTCAAGCCGGCGAAGCTCCGCGGCGTGGAAAGCGAGGGGATGCTCCTCGCGGCGAGCGACAAGGACGCCGAGGGCAACGAGCGCGTGGACGTGCTCTTTCTCGAAGACGTGGAGCCGGGGACGGCGGTCACGCTCTTGGGCGAGCCCGCCCCGGTGGCGGCGAAACGCATCGATATCGACACGTTCTTCTCGATTCCGATCCGAGCCGAGGGAGGCGTGGTCAAGGTGGGCGAGACGCCGCTCGCCGTCGCGGGCAAGGAGATCCGTACGAGCGTAGTGCAGAACGGCAGCGTGGGATGAGCGATCGCGAGGTGCCGGACCGCGCTGCCGAGCCCGGGGTCGCCACGCAGCCGTGGCACTTCCTGCAGAGCGATCTGTGGGCTCGCCACAAGGAGTCGTTCGGCTGGACCGCCGTCCGCGTTCCGCTTGACGACGTCTGGCCGGCGGCGCCCGACCTGCTCTCGCTGTCACGACGGCTGCCGGGCGGGCTGCTGCTCACGTACGTGCCCTACGGACCGACGGTTGTCTCCCCGGCGGGCGGGGAGCCCCCGGCAGCCCGCGCCCCGTCCGGTCGTGCAGCTACCGATGACGCCCTCGCCTCCGATCTTCCCGCGGGAGTGCCCGGTCCGGGACCCAAGGAGCTCGGCGCGACGCTCGACACGATCGCTCTCCGCGTGGAGCAACGCGTAGCGGATCGCCTCGGCCGGCGGCCCACGATCGTGCGGTTCGATCTGCCGCAGGTCGGTGCCCCGGCGAGTCTCGCGTCGACCTCGCTCCGTCGCTCGCCGATCTCGGTTCAGCCTCCCGATACCGTGCTTCTCGATCTCTCTGCGGATGATGACGCGCTCCTCTCGGCGATGCACAAGAAAAACCGCTATAATCTGCGGCTCGCCGAGAAGAAGGGCGTTTCGGTCTTCCGGGCACCGCGAGCGAGGATCGACGAGTGGTACGAGCTCTACCGGAAGACCGCGGCTCGCGACGCCATCGCGATCCATTCGCGCGGCTACTACGCGAGTCTGCTCGAGCTCGCCGAGGCGGACGGCACGATCGACATCCGGCTCTACCTCGCCGAGCACGACCGCGACCTGCTCGCCGGCATCATCGTCGTGCACTATCGCGACGGCGCTACCTATCTCTACGGCGCGAGCTCGAACGAGAAGCGTAATCTGATGCCGAACTATGCGCTCCAGTGGCACGCGATCTCGCGCGCGAAGGAGGAAGGTCTCGCCTGGTACGACCTGTTCGGCGTGCCGCCCGCAGACGACCCCGGCCACCCGATGCACGGGCTGTACCGCTTCAAGACCGGATTCGGCGGCGATCTCGTGCACCGCCTCGGAGCGTGGGACTCGCTTCGGCGGCCGCTTGCCTCGCGCGCGTATCGAGTCGCCGAACGGCTGCGCGATGTCTACTTTCATCGCGTGAGGCGTCATGTCGCTCGCGCAGCGCACCCTGCTTCGCGCTCGGCGTGAGGAGTGAAAGGTAACCAACGAGGCGAACTACTCGGCGGAGCGTCCGACCGTGCTTGTTGCCCGGGCAACGTGGTGCGGTCCG
>JBKHII010000020.1:0-40086 GCA_046538735.1 Spirochaetales bacterium | reverse complement strand
AGGAGGTCTCCCAGTCGATCTACGACGAGGGTGAGAAGGTCCTCTTCGAGCTCGGCCTTCACCAGATGAAGCCCGAGGGTGTTCGCGGCATAGGCCGCCTGCAATACCGCACGAGCTACGGACAGAACGTGCTCATGCACTCGAAAGAGGTCGCGATTCTCGCCGGCATGCTGGCCGCGGAGCTTGGAGCGGATACCGATATCGCACGGCGCGGCGGATTGCTCCACGACGTGGGCAAGGGGATCGAGAGCGACGGCGACTCGAATCACGTGGAGCTCGGCGTTGAGCTCGTGAAGCGCATCGGTGAAGACGATCGTGTGGTGAACTGCATCGCGGCGCACCACGGCGACGTGCCGCACAGCTGCGTGGAGTCGGTGATCGTCCAGATCGCGGATGCGCTCAGCGCGTCGCGTCCCGGCGCACGACGCGAGACGCTCGACAACTACATCAGGCGCCTGGAGAACCTGGAGCGCATCGCGGAGGAGTTCGACGGTGTGGAGAAGGCGTACGCCATCCAGGCCGGTCGCGAGCTTCGGATCATGGTCAACCACGAGCAGGTCTCGGACGGTGGCGCGCAGGAGATTGCGAAGGAGATCGCCAAGCGAATCGAAACGCAGCTGCGGTACCCCGGCCGGATCAAGGTGACGATGATTCGCGAGACCCGAATCGTGGAGTACGCGCGCTAAGTGTCCGCCACTGCCGGCAATCAAACAATCACGGCCCTGATCCTCGGCGACGTCATCGGACAAGCCGGGGCCAGGGCCGTCTTCAGTCACCTCAAACAGATCGCAAAGCGGGTCTCCGCGGACATCGTGATCGTGAACGGCGAGAATGCGTCCGAGGGGTTCGGTCTCACCGACGACGCCGTGAGCGCGTTCTTTGAAGCGGGCGCCGCGGTCGTGACCACGGGGAACCACGTCTGGCAGCGCAAGGAGCTCTATTCGCTGCTCGACAGCGAGCCGCGGCTCCTGCGGCCCGCGAATTACCCGCCGGGCGCACCGGGTCACGGCTCGTGCGTCGTGGACGTGCGCGGGACGCCGGTCGGCGTCGCGAACCTCCAGGGGCGCAAGCGCATGCCGGCGATCGACT
This sequence comes from Spirochaetales bacterium, assembly GCA_046538735.1. GTDB lineage: Bacteria > Spirochaetota > Spirochaetia > DSM-27196 > SLST01 > SLST01. Next base: position 38,997 of record JBKHII010000020.1, on the reverse strand, counting down.
GTCCGTTCCGCAAGGCGACCGAGATCGTGCGATCGCTCGGCCGCGAGACGAAGATCATCTTCATCGATTTCCACGCGGAGGCCACCGACGAGAAGGAGGCGTTCGCGCACCATCTGGACGGATCCGTGAGCGGGATCGTGGGCACGCATACGCACGTTGCCACGAACGATGCGCACGTGCTGCCGAAGGGAACTGCGTACCAGACGGACATCGGTGCCTGCGGGCCCGGCGATTCGGTCATCGGCTTCATTCCCGAGATCAGCATCCGGCGTGCGATCACGCAGCTGCCGCTCAAGAACGAGGTGAGCGATTCACCGGTCGTGCTCAACGGCGCGGTGATCACCGTGGACGCCGAGAGCGGTACCGCGCTGTCGATCGCCTCCGTGCGGGAGCAATCGGTGTTCTAGATGGCTCGCCCTCGTCTTCTCGACCGGCTGTGCGAGCTTCATCCGACCATGGACAGAGAACAGCTGCTCGCCCGCGTGCTCTGCGGGGAGGTGAGGGTCGACGGTGAGCTCGTCCGCGACCCCCGGCGTCCCGTCTCGAGAGAGCAGCGTGTTGCCGTCGTCGTGGACCACGCGGACGCGGCCGCAGGCGACTACGTGAGTCGCGGAGGGCTGAAGCTCGAGCACGCGATCCGAGCGTGGTCGCTCTCGGTGAGCGGGAAGGTCTTCCTCGATGCCGGGTCGAGCACGGGCGGCTTCACCGACTGCCTGCTTCGTCACGGTGCGCGCGCCGTGCACGCGGTGGATGTGGGCTACAATCAGCTCGCCTACGCGCTGCGGACGGACGAGCGTGTGATCATCCACGAGCGCACGAACATCATGGATGTGACGTCGCTCGAGCCGCGCCCGCACGCGGCGGTCGCCGATCTCAGCTTTCGGTCGCTCCGCGGCGCGGCCGCGCGCCTGCTCGATCTCGTATCCGATTCCTGGGCCGTGTTGCTCGTGAAGCCGCAGTTCGAGTGGCGCTCGCCGCCGCCCGAGTTCGATGGGATCGTGCCGGAGGAAGCGGTAGACGCGATCGTGCGCGAAACGCTCTCCGAGCTCGAATCGGACGGTATCGATGTGGCGGGGGTCGAGGAGAGCCCATTCCGAGGCCGGAAGGGCAACCGGGAGTTTCTCGTGCTCGCGCGGCTCGCTACGACGTGAACGCGTCGCGTCCGAGCGGACGTCCTACGTAGATTCCGTCGCCCCCCAGATAGTCGACCTGCTCGCCCTCCACGAGGAACTGGACGCGCTCCACGGTGGAGAACTCGGTCGAGCTGTAGATGATCTGCAGGAGTTGTGCGACCGTACCCTCGGCGCCGAGCGGATTGAACCGGAACGCCTGATTGAAGTTGAGATAGGCGACGCCGTCTTCCACGTGAGCCGAGATCAGCTCGGTTCCCTCAGGAATGAGGTTGAGCAGACCGTCGTCCAGTTCGTCGCCGGTCGGGCCCGCGATGAGCGCGTTCACCGTCTCGGTGAGCGGGCTTGTCGCGTAGTAGACCGGCCGCACGACACGCTGCGGGAAGGTGCGTCCGTCGTCCGTGACCTTGATGTAGTAGAGCGCGGCCATGCGGCGATTCGGCTTCGCCGGGTCGGGAGACGGCGCGCGCTGGGCGGGCGTGGAGACCGGAGTGACGACAGGCGTGTCGTCCGATCCCTGCCGGCGCTCGGGGGCCTCGTCCGGCTCGCGTGCCGGCTCGTCTTCACGTCGCGAGGGGGCGTCCGAGGGGGCGTCCGAGGGGGCGTCGGAGTCTGCCGGGCGCTCGTCCTCCGAGCCGTTCGGGCGTTCGTCCGCGCCCTCCGGGCTCGTGGTCGCGGGCTCGTCCGAGATCACGACTCGCGGTTGCTCGTCGACCTGATCCTCCTGCTCCTCCGGGTCCGGGGCGACCTCTGTTCCGTCCGACGGCTCGCCGTCGTTGCCGAAGCGATCGCGGAGGACCTCCACGATACCGGTCGACTCGAGTACCTGCTCAATATTGCTCCTGTTCGCGAGGAAAATCACGAGGACGAGCAGGATAAACGCGATCCAGAAGAGCACTCCTATCGATGTGCGCCGTTTATTCGACGACTGTGCCATATTGGTAGTATCGGCGCTTCTGCGCGATTCTTGCCGACGAATCGCGTTTGACCACTCCCGGGGGTGGGCGTATAGTGGCAGGTGATGGAAACACTCACCGGGATATCGGCGGCGCCCGGTATCGCCATCGGCGAAGCGTTCATCTACACGCACGACACCCCGGCGGTGCCGCGGTACTCCATTTCGTCCGAGGACGTTGCGCAGGAGATGGGGCGGTTTCAGGAAGCCGCGGACAACGCGCACCGCGAGCTTCAGGAGATCAGGAAGCAGGGCGAGAGCGAGATCGACGACGAGCAGCTGGCGATCCTCGATTCGCACCTGTTGATGGTTCAGGACACTGATTTCCACGATCAGGTCAAGGACGGAGTCGCGAAATCGCTCATGAACGTGGAGTGGGTGCTCTACCAGAGCGTGCAGCGCCTGCTTGAGAAGCTCAACACCTCGGCCTCCGAAGAGCTTCGCGAACGCAGCTCTGATCTGCACGACGTGACGAACCGCGTGCTCAGCCACCTGATGAAGCGCGAGCGTTTCTCGCTTGCCGACCTGAGCGAGGAGGTCATCCTTCTCGCGCACGATCTCATGCCGTCCGACGCGATTGCGATGAACAAGCGCATGGTTCGCGGCATCGCTACGGACGCCGGCGGGCGGACCTCGCACACGGCGATCCTCGCGCGCAGCTTCGAGATTCCGAGCGTGCTCGGTCTCTCGTACGTCTCGCGCATGGCCGAGAACGGCGACACGATCATCGTGGACGGAAACCACGCAAAGGTGATCATCGCCCCGGACGAAGAGACGCTCGCGCGCTACCGCGCAGAGAGCAAGGAGTGGCACAAGCACGAGGTTCAGCTCATGCGGCTCCACGACTTGCCCGCGGAGACGCAGGACGGGAAGCTGATCGAGCTGAAGGCGAATATCGAGGTTCCGGACGAGGTCGATTCGGTCCAGAACCACGGCGGAGACGGGATCGGGCTCTACCGGTCGGAGTTCCTCTTCCTTGGGCGGCGGTTGCTCCCGAGCGAAGAGGAGCAGTACCAGGCGTACAAACACGTGCTCGAGGCGCTCCCCGACAAGCCGGTGACGATCCGGACGCTGGACGTGGGCGGCGACAAGGTCGCGCCGCAGCTCGAGGACCTGGACGAGCAGAACCCGATCCTCGGGTGGCGCGCGATCCGGTTCTGTCTCTCCAACCCGGACATCTTCCGCACGCAGATCCGCGCGCTCCTGCGCAGCAGCGTGCACGGCAACCTCAACGTCATGTTTCCGATGATCTCGGGCCTGGAGGAGCTGCAGCAGGCGCTCGACTTCGTGAGCGAGGTCGGCGACGAGCTCAAACGCGAAGGCCACGACATTCGGCTCGAGACGCCGATCGGCATCATGATCGAGGTACCCTCCGCGGCGATGGTCAGCGACATCCTTGCCCGCAAGAGTCACTTCTTCTCGGTCGGCACCAACGATCTTATTCAGTACACTATAGCGGTCGATCGGGGCAACGAACGGATCGCGTATCTCTACGAACCGTTCCACCCCGGCGTCTTGCGCATGCTTCGCCTCGTGGTCGATAACGGCCACGCGAGCGGTATTCCCGTCGCGATGTGCGGCGAGATGGCCGCGGATCCCCTGGCAACGCTGCTCCTCGTGGGACTTGGGTTTGACGAGCTCAGCATGAGCTCGGGGAGTATCCCCGAGGTGAAGCGGATCATCCGGGCGCTCTCGGTTCGAGAGGCCGAGGAGGTCGTGGGCGAGGCGATGGAGATGAACTCGTTCAAGGAGGTGGACCGCTACTTGCGCCACCTCATGGGAGACCGCTTTGGTGTCGCAACAGCATAATGCGTCGACTCGGACCGCGCGACCGACGATCGCGATCGTGGGACGACCGAACGTGGGCAAGTCCACGCTCTTCAACAGGCTCGTCGGAAGCAGGCGGGCGATCACCGACCCCACTCCCGGCGTAACGCGCGATCCGGTCGCCGCCCATGCGGAGATCGACGGTCGTCCGGTCCGGCTCGTGGACACCGGCGGCTACACGACCGATACGGACGAGATGGCGAAGGCGATCAGCGATCGCGCGCTCGGTGAGATCCGGCACGCGGACGTGGTCCTGCTCCTCGTGGACGCGACCGAGCTCACCGCGCTGGACGAGCTCTTCCTCGATCAGCTGCGGCACTACGAGGAGAAGCTCGTCCTCGTCGTGAACAAGGTGGACGCGCCGGAGCGACGCGATCTCGTCTGGGACTTCTACCGTCTGGGCGTGGCGCGCGTCGTCCCGGTCTCGGCCGCGCACGGCCGCGGCCGAGAGGAGCTCGTGGAGGCGATCGACGAGGTGCTCGGCGGACAGTGGACGCCTCCCGCGGACGAGCCGGGCTCGGTTTCGCTCGCGGTGCTCGGCCGGCCGAACACCGGAAAATCCACGCTCGTGAACCTGCTCACCGGCACGGACGGGTCGCTCGTCTCTCCGATTCCCGGCACTACGCGCGACGTGATCGAGGGCGCGTTCGAGTGGAAGGATACGAGGTTCCGTATTCTCGATACCGCCGGCATCCGACGCAAGAACCGCGTGAGCGAGAACATCGAGTACTACTCGGTCACGCGCGCCATCGGGACGATCGAAGATGCCGAGGTCGTCGCGCTCCTGATCGACGCGGACAAAGGTCTCAGCGAGCAGGACAAGAAGATCGCCGCGCTCGTGGTCGAACGCGGCCGCGGTCTCGTGCTCGGTCTCAACAAGTGGGACCTGCTTCCCGACATTCCGAACCAGTTCGAGGCGGTGCGCGACCGGATCCTCTTCATGTTCCCCGTGATCTCCTTCGCTCCGATGGTCCCCATGTCCGCGCACACCGGGAAGGGCGTGGACCAGCTGCTTCAGGCCGTGGGGCAGGTCCATCGTCAGCTCCACCACCGCGTGGATACCGGCAAGCTCAACCGTCACCTGGAGAAGTGGGTCGAGTCTACGCCGCCGCCGGTTCGCGGACGAGGACGGCTCAAGATCCGCTATATCACCCAAGTGCAGCGGCTCCCGGTCACCTTCGTCGCCTTCGTGAACCGGAAGAAGGGCTTCCCGGACAGCTACGTAGGCTACCTGAAGAACCGGATCCGCGCCGACTTCGGGCTCTCGAGCATCCCATTCCGGTTGGAGCTGCGGGAGCGGTAATGCGGCGCTATAGTATTGGCGAGGTGTGCGAGGCGCTCGGCGTCAAGCCGCACATCGTCAGATACTGGGAGCAGGAGATCGGCATCCTGAGCCCGTCCAAGGATCGGGGCGGTAGACGCGCGTACACGCACGCGGACCTTCAGCTGCTGTTCCGCATCAAGTTTCTCGTTCAGGAGCGCAAGTACACGGTCCAGGGAGCCGCGATGAAGATCCTCGAGGAGGCATCCGGCACCCAGGCGGACGCGAAGGCGCGCATCCACGAGGTTCGCGGAGCATTGCTCGATCTCCTGGGCAAGGTGCGGGCCCACGACGCCGAGACTAGAAGCGATGAGGATAGCGAATAGAACAGGCCGACGCGAGATGCTCCGCTCCGCGTTCCTTTCCCTCGCGATCGTCGCGAGCGCCCCGGTCGCCGCGGCGGTCCCCGCCGGGCTCGTCGGGCTTCCGCCCGAGACGCACGACGTGCGCCGGGAGTACCTTGAGACCGCCGTGGGTCCGCTGTCCGCAATCGAGCGCTTCAGCGACCTCCGGACACCGTCGTTCGAGGCGGGCCGCGACGTGATCGTGGGTGCGGAGGAGGCGGCCGAGTACCGGTATCTCTTCTTCGTGCCCGAGATCGACGGCGAGTTCCCGCTCTTCAGCGCCGGCACCTACATCCTGCGCCGGCGGCGAAACGACGGCGGGCTCGACCAGTTGAAGATCTTTCTCAGGAGCGACCCGGGCTTCTTCGTGCGCATCTGGCCGGACGGCGAGGAGCGCTCCACGCTGAGTCTCTACCTCGCCGGCGTCGAGCTCTATCGCGGCGTTCCGCTGCCCGTTTCTCTGGAGGTTCTGCTCGAAGAACCGTTCGAGCGAATCGTCGATCTGACCCAGGGGAGGATCGACTGGCCGATCGTCTTCCCGGAGACGGCGCATCCCGGTTACCGGGACGTCGCGGTGACGGCCGATCGTGCTCGCTCCATGCTCCACACCCTTCCGGATGCCGAGGACGGCGCGATGGACGAGGAGGGGAATCTCGTCTTCATCGACTCGCTCGTGCTGCAGGATCAGGAACCGGGTTTCAACTGCTCCGGTTTCGCCAAGTGGATCGTAGACGGGCTGTTCATGGGACGCTACGGGCGCTACCTCCCGATCGAGCCGCTGAAGAGGAAGCACCTCGAGCTGCGAGGCCACCGGTGGAGCGAGCCGCTCGAGGAGGATCGAGATCCCTACTTCGGTCTCGACTGGACGCGGAACCTTGCCACGGCGATGTTGTCTGCAGAGCAGGGAGGACGGGAGGTGCATCCGGAGGCGGCCGACGTGCGCACGGTTCCGTATCACGTCTACGTGGAGGACATCGGGTTCCCCGTGGAGCGGTTGCCGCAGATACTCTACTTCCTCGCGGTGCGGGAGCCCGGGCACGTCTACATTGCCTCGCTCAACCGTGCGTTCGGATCTGATCCGCCGCTGAATCAGCACGTTCACGTTGCGGTGTTCTTTCCGTACTTTGACGAGAAAGGCCGCTTCTTCGTGGACGTGATGGAGCGCAACGTGGAGACGAGCCTCGAGTCGCTCGATCGCCGGTACCACGCGGACCACGTGCACCTCGTGAGCGTACGCGCGGATCGATCGTTTGCGCCGCCGGTGATCCGGAATTGATGAAGCACGGGCCCTGAGATAGCTTATGAGCATGAGAAAAATCCTCGTCTTGGTTGCGACGGCGTGCCTCGCGACGTCGGTGTGGGCTCAGAACGGCGATCTGGAACTCTTTCGTGAGGCCGAGCGTCGCTTCGAGTCGGGTGACTACGAGCTTGCGCTCGATCGTTACCAGACGCTGATCCAGGAACACCCGGTCAGCCAGTACGTCCCGGACGCGCAGTTCCGCGTAGCGGTCAGTCTCTATCGGACCGGAGCGCCGGGGGCCGCACTCGATCAGCTCGACCGCGTGGAGCGCCGCTACCGGTCCACCCGGTACCTCGAGTACGTACCGTTCTGGCGAGGCGTCATCAACTACGACACCGGGAACTACGCGGAAGCAGTCGCATCGCTTCGCGAGTTCCAGTCGAGTGCGCTTCGCGATCCCGAAGCGCGCTCGGAGTCGCACTTCTACATCGGCCTCGCCGAGCTCGGGCGCGGGGACGAACAGGCCGCGATCGCGGCGCTCGAACGGATGATCGAGCTCGCGCCGCAATCGGAGAGCGAAGGGTATGCGGTGACGTTGCTCCTGAGCCTCTACGCGAAGAACGCGATGGCGCAGGAGCTGCTCGCGCTCACCTCGCGGCTCGACCCCGCGCTCATGGACGGTCAGTGGCGGCCGCACGTCGTGCTCTACGAGGCGGAGGCGTACTACGCGCAGGAGAACCTGGATGAGGCGATTCCCCGCTACCGTGACAGTGAGGACGCTCCGCCGGAGCTCGCGACGCTCGCCTACCAGCGCCTCTTCCAGCTCGCTCAGAACGAGCGCATCTCCGAGGATCCTTCGGACGTGCTTCGGCGCGCCGAGCAGGCGCTCGCGGGCAGGACGGATGTCCTCAAGGAGTTCTGGCTCCGCGTGGGTATCGACGCGTATAACCAGGAACGCTACGATCTCGCAGAGCTGTACTTCCGGCGGATCTGGGACTTCCGCGGCAGTGAGTTCATTCCCGCTACCGTCCCGCTCTACCTCTCGCGCCTGCTCGACCGGCGCGGAGACGTGAGCGCCGCCGAGGAGGTGCTTTCGGCCTACCTCGATATTTACGGCGACGAGAGCGAGGAGCGACTTCGCGTGCAGATCGCACTCGGGAACCTGCGGCTGCGACTCGGTCGCAATTCCGAGGCCGTCGCAACCCTCGCCGCCGCGTACGAGGAGTACGAGCAAGGCGACTACTTCGCGGAGGCCGCCTATCAATACGCGTTCGCGCTCCGCCGTACGGGCCGCGAGGAAGAGGCGCTTCAGGTCATTGACAGCGCTTTCACCGCCGGAAGAACGGGCGGGATCCAGCCGAACCTGCTGCGACTACGAAGCCGCGTGCTGCGCGATCTCGGGCGGGAGGCGGACGCGCTCCAGGCCCTGTTCGAGTACCTCCCGCTGCGCCCGGCGGACGCGCAGGCGGCGCTCGAGTACGTGAACCTGCTCTTCGGGCTCGAGCGCTATACCCGTGTCGTGGACGAGGTGCCCGAGATCGTCTCCGAGCTGCGCTCGCAGGAATCGCTCACGGACGGTATCGAGGCGAGGCTGCGCTACGTCCACGGTCTCGCGCTCATCAACACGGCGAGCTACGGCGAGGCATCGCAGGCGTTTCGTCGCGTGCTCGATCTGACTTCGAGCGACACGGAGGTCGGACGGTCGCTCCGGCCGTACGCACTCTACTACCGCGGCTGGGGCTCCTACCGAAACGGCGACTATCGAGACGCCGTGCGGAGCTTCACGACGCTTCTGGACGATCACGCGGACCATCCGCAGGCCGCCCGGGCCGCCTATCTCTCGGGGTGGAGCAGTTTCCGTCTCCGCGACTACGACGAGGCGGCGGAGGCGCTCGCGCGCGTGGGCCAGTACACGACGAGCGAGCAGCTTTCGATCGAGGCGAGCTTCCTGCTCGGCCGTGTTCTCGCTGCGCAAGGTTCTTTCCAGCAGGCGGCTTCGACGTTCCGGAGTCTCTACCTCGACGACCCCGACTCGGAGTACGCGGACGACGCCTGGTTCGAGTACGCCGAGGCGCAGGTCGGACTCGGCAATGGGGATGCCGCAGCCGCGGCGTACGCGGAGCTCCTGGATGTCTATCCCGCGAGCCCGCTCGCCGAAGCCGCGTCGTTCAGGCGAGCCGAAGTCTTCTACGAAGAGGGTCGGTACGCCGAGGCTCAGGACGCCTTCTTTGCCTATCGCACGACCTTCCCGGAGGGCGACCGCATGGATGCCGCGCTCTACTGGGGCGGTATCGCCAGCGACGAGCTCGGCGAGAGCGCGGGAGCTCTGCTCCTGTGGGAGCGTCTGATCGGCGAGTACCGCGAGAGCCCCTTCCGGGCGGATGCGATGCAGCGGGCCGCGGCGGCGCACGCCGAGCGCGACGAGTACCGGCAGGCGCTCAACTTCTACACCGAGCTGCAGGCTGCCTACCCGGATACGGCGCGGTCGATCGGCGCGCAGCGCCGCATAGACGAGCTCGTGCTCCTCATCAACGGCCTCGGCGAGCGCGAGGCGGAGCTCATCGTGACGATCGAGAACGCCGGCGGCGCCGAGTCGGACGACGGCCGCCAGGCGATCATCGAGCTCGCGAGAATGACGATCTACGAAGACACGGCGACGACCACGGAGGCGGCGAGCGTCATACCACTCCTGGAGGAGGTCACCGAGCAACGCACGCGCGATCCTGCGGCCGCGTCGCAGGCGCTCTTCCTGCGGGCGGAGTACCGCTACCGACAGCAGGAGCTCCGGCAGGCGGCCGATCTCTACCTGCAGGCAGCTGCGGTGGGAGCCGCGGACCGCGATCTGGCGGCGCTATCGATCTACCGCGCCGCGGTCATGTACTCCACGCTCGGACGAAGCTCCGAAGTGGAAGCGCTGATCGAGCGGCTCGAGGAGGACTTTCCGAACTCGGAGTGGCTCGAGGAAGCACGCACGCTCGAGCGAGGAGGTTCGAATGACTAAGCTGAGAGCACCGTTGACGATTCTTCTGGTCATCCTCGCGGCCACGACGGCGTGGAGCCAGAGCACCGCATCGTCGGGTCCCGCATCGCCGGAGGAGACCGACATCATCGTGCCGGAGCTCGTCCTCGAGGTGGAGGAGCTCGAAGTACAGGAAGTCACCGCCGTTCTGCCCGAGGAGGGCGAGCTCGCGATGGGCCAGGTCTCGATACCGTTGCCCGGCGCGGACGAGCTCGGAGTCGACGAGGGTGCCTTCATCGTATCTGCACCCGGAATGGGACCCGCGCCGCAGGACGCAAGCGTCTTCACGAGCGGCCGTCTCGGCGCGGGCAGCGTGAACTACGTTGCGGGAGAGCTCAGCATCTACAAGCTCGGAACCGACCCACGCTACCGGCTCGGCTTCTCGCACGAGGGCCTGGACGGGTATCAGTTCAACGATCCGGGCACGGGGTTCTTCTCACAGTCGAACAGGATCGACGGGTGGCTCGGCGCCGACGCCGAACCACTGAGCACCGAGCTCGAGGCGTCGTTTACCGAGGAGGTGGACGGCCTCCAGGACCAGTCCGACTACTTCAGCGCCGGCCTTCGCCGTACCGCCGCGACGGCGGACCTGACGTTCACGCCCGATCCGCTCGTGGAGCTCACCGCGACGCTCGATGCCTCGATCGCGAACCGCATCCAGTCCGCGAGCGGCGGAGCGGCGATCCCGCGCGAGCAGGAGTTCGTTCTCGCGCCGTTCGCCCAGGGCTCGGTCGCCGTGGGCGTGGTCGATATCGTTTTGTCCACGAGCTACTTCCTCCGCTTCCTCGCGGAGGGGGAGATCCCGATCCAGCAAGACGTAGAGGCGCTCGCGGGCCTTGACGTCGCGCTGCCGGCGTCGTGGTCGGCCTCCGGCCGCGCGGGAATCTCCTGGGATCCGGGCAATCCGCTCGCGTATCCGTGGTCGCTCTCGCTCCAGGGTGTGCTCGGTGAAGCGCTCGAAACGACGCTCTCCGGTGGCTACCGGGTGGAGCGTCTCACGCTTTCCGACATCTGGACGGAGGTGCCGATCGCGGCCGTGGGCGATGCAGACGGCGATGCGGAGCTCACCAACGACGGGCAGTGGTACGGTTCGCTTGCCGCCCGATGGTCGGGTCCTTCCGGCTTCACGGTGACCGGGAGCGCCGAGTTCGTCGCGCACGATGCGGTCGTCGATCTGCTCGCCTACGACGCAGTTGAGGACGAGTTCCCCTTCGAGCAGCGCTCCATGCGATCGGTCGCCGCTTCGGCGCGCGCGAGCTGGCGGCCCAACCCGGGAACGCAGGTTCAGGTCGGTTGGACGGGGACCTTCCTCGATCAGGTGACAGGGGCTCCCACGAGCGCGGTGGACGGTTCGGTTCGTGTCAGCGACCCGAGCGAGCGTCTCAGTGCGACGGCGGAGGCGCGTCAGGAGTTCTATCCGGACGCGGCGCTTCCGTGGCTCTCGGTCTCCGGCTCGTTCGCGCCGAGCGACGAGATTGCGTTCATCCTGGAGTTCTCGGACGTGATCGCACTGCTCGCCGAGGACGGGCGGCCCGCGATCGGCGCGCAGGTGAGCCCCGAATTTCCGTTCATTGAACCGGGATTCCGGGCTTCGTTCCTTACCCGACTCTCACTGTAGGAGCATCAATGCTGACGCTATTGGACCGTGGCGGAATCATACTCGTCATCATCATCGCGCTCTCGATCGCGGCAATCGCGATCATCGTGGAGCGCATGCTCTACCTCCGCAAGATGCGGATGGACGAGGGCGCCGTGCTGGCTCGCCTCAAGAGCGCCGTATCGAAGGGACACTACGAGGAGGCGCTCGCAATCTGTGAGGCGAATCCCAGTCCCATCACCAATCTGAGCAAGGTCGGGATCGAACACCGCTCGTACCCGGAGGAGGTCATCAAATCGATGATCACCGACGCGGCGAACATGGAGATCCCGCGAATGGAGCGCTTCCTCTCCACGCTGGGGACGATCGCGCACATCACGCCGCTTCTCGGGTTGCTCGGCACCGTGACCGGCAACATCCAGGCGTTCGGCGTGCTCGGCGACTTCGGCGCCGTGGGAGGCAATCCCGCCGTCCTCGCCCGGGGCATCGCGGAGGCGCTTATCACCACGGCAGCGGGCATCATCGTGAGCATCCCGGCGATCAGCTTCTACAACTACCTCGTTGCCAAGGTGAACCATCTGATCATCCGCATCGAGAACCGCGTGAACGAGCTGGTGCTGATGCTCAAGCGGGGGGTGTAATGCACTTCCGCCGAAGGCTGTCGCCCAACGCGAAGGTGGATCTCATTCCCATGATCGACGTGGTATTCCAGCTCGTCGTCTTCTTCATGGTCTCATCCACGTTCGTGATGACGCCGGGAATCGCGCTGGACCTCCCCGAGTCGACGAGCTCCGATCCCGTGGTGATCAATCGGCTCGTCGTGACGATCGCATCGCCGGTGGATATCTACCTCAATCGCGACCGCGTGTCGTTGGACGAGCTCGCTCAGATGCTCGATGCCATGGACGAACACGCTGAGCGGGCAGACGACGGCGCGAGGAGCGCGATCATCGAGGCGGACAGCACCGTCCCGTACGAGACCGTCGTGCGCGTACTCGACGTTCTGCGCAGGAGCGGGTATCGGGGGATCGCGCTTCGAACGCTCCAGGAGGAGCAGAGGCCGCAATGATACAGCACGACCGCGATCGGCTCGTGATCAGCGTCGGGGTCGCCGTCCTCCTCCATGCCGTCCTCTTCGGGATCCTCGCGATCGTCGGGTTCGACTTCACGCCGTATCCCGAGACGTCCGCGGTGTACGTCACGCTTCCCGAGTACGATCCGCCGCCGGAGCCTGAGCCGGAGGATCTCGCCGTGGAAGAACGTGCCGAAGAACCGCCGGTCGCCCCGACCGAACCGGAGCAGACGACTCGTCCCGATGCGCAGCCGGCTGCGCCTTCCGAGCAGGCGCCGGCGGAGCGTGAGTCGTCGCCGCGTAGCGAGCCCGCGCCGGCCGCCCCGGAGACCTCCCGGCAAGGCAGCGATGCGCCCCCCGGCAGCTTCTCCAACGACGATCTTCCGTGGCTGAACGACGACACGAGCGACCGGGAACGAAGCAGGACCCCGAGCGACGACCTCTTCGGCATCGACGAGCCGGACGATGTGAATCAGGATGTGCCGTCATGGGTGACCGAGGGATCGTTCTCTCGGCAGCCCGAGAGCACGCTCGACGAAGCCGCTCGCGAATCGCTGGACGAAAAGCGCGAGACGCTTCCGGGGTTCTCCGAGCGCCTTTCGGAGCTCATGGACGCGCTCGAGACGCCGCCGCAGGCGAGCCCGGGCACCGAGGGCGATTCGCCGTCCGGCAGCCGACCCGATGCCACCGGGCCGGGCAGCGCGACGACGGCGCTTCCGGGCGGGAGCAGCATCGAGTGGGTGGGAAGCGGCAGCCGCAGGCCCGTGGGCGACCTGACGCTTCCGGAATTGACCGCGTCCGACTTCGACGGCCAGGTGCCTGCCCGCGCGAGCTTTCTCATCGTTTTCGAGGTGAACGCGGACGGACTCGTGGTGCCGGGTTCCTTGATTCTGCGTCAGAGCTCCGGCTATACTGTCGTGGATCAGAAGATACGCAGGGCCGTCTCCTCATGGAGGTTCGACCGTGCGCCCGGGAGTCCGCCGGTGACTGCGATTACGACGCTTCACATCACCCGGGATCAGATCCGCTAAGAGTGCGACAGAAGCGATAGATGCCAATACGAGCAGTGGCGTTCGACATCGATGGGACGCTCTATTCGAACGCCGTAATGTACCTCAAATCCTTGCCGTTCGCGGTCTCCCATCTCCGTCTGATGCTCGCTTTCTCGGGCGTTCGCAGGGAGATCCGCAAGCAACGTCCGATCAGCGACATCCATGCGCTCGAGGCGGAGATGCTCGGCGAGCGACTCGGCTGCACGCCGGAGGAGGCCCGCGAGCGGATCGAACGGCAGATCTACGTGGAGTGGGAGTCCGTGCTCGACCGCGTGAAGCCGTATGCCCACGCCCGCGAGTGCGTAGAGGGTTTGCGCGAGGCGGGATTTGCCGTGGGTGTGTCGTCCGACTTTCCGGTCGAGCGGAAGCTCGATCGCCTCGGACTCGGTGGTCTCTTCGACTGCCGGCTGTGGACCGCGGACTCCGGCTATCTCAAGCCGCACCCGGAGCCGTTCCTCGCAATCTCCGAGTGTCTCGGGTGTCAACCCGCAGAGATCCTGTACGTGGGCAACAGCTACGAGTACGACGTCGTGGGAGCCAAGCGGGCGGGAATGGCCGCGGCGCACCTGAGCGCGAGGCCGAAGCGCGACACGATTGCCGACCTGACCTTCAACGACTACCGGACGCTCTGCGCCTGGGTCCGAGCGAACGCAGCGGCCTTGTAGCCGAGCTCCCGCGGTCGCGCCGAGACGGCAAGGCAGCGTGTGAAGCGTCATTGACCTTGCATGTCAGATCTCTCCAACCCAGTATGAGGCGAGAAATTGCATCGTCGGCCGTACTGCAGACGGCACCCGAACCGGCAAGTCCCGGCGGCAACAACACCAGACAGCCGGTGATCCGCAAGGTCGGTGACATCTCCGGCAGCTTGCAGGCAACCACGGCCTCGGCTATGCTCTCGGCGTGGGAGAGTACTTCGGATTCCTTCGAGACGTCTACTTCTTCAACGATCTGTCGGACGACGAGGTCCAGTCGATCGAGTCGCTCTGCAAGCGCGATCGTTTTGAGCGCGGACAGATCATCTTCCGCGAGAACGCACCGGCCGAACGCTTCTTCATCGTGCTGGATGGAATGGTCGAGGTTTGGAAGGACTACGCGTCTCCGAGCCCGGATTTGCTCGCGGTGCACGGCAGGGGCCACCTTTTCGGCGAGATGGCGCTGATCGACGATCTCCCTCGCAGTGCGACCGTCGTGGCGAAGACCGATACGCAGGTACTCTACCTGTTCCGTGAGGAGTTCGATCGCGTTCTTCGCGAAAACACCGGCGTGGCGCTCTCGATTCTGCGCTCGCTGTCCGCGATGGTCCGCAAGAGCAACGAGAGCTTCGTGGAGGACCTTCGTCGGAGAAATCAGGAGCTCGAGGCTGCGTACGCGGATCTCCAGGCGGCGCAGGAGGAGTTGTTGCGCGCCGAGCGGCTTTCCACGCTCGGGAAGCTCTCGTCAATGATCCTGCACGACATCCGGAACCCGATCTCCATCCTCCGTGGTTTCGGCGAGATGATCCAGGTCGTGGCCGACGATCCGGTCAAGGTCCGCGAGTACGCGGCGAGCACGGTGCGCGAAGCCGACCGGCTGAACGGACTCGCGAACGAGCTGCTCGACTATACCCGCGGCGAAATTCGCCTCGAAGTGGGGGTCGTCCCGGTTCAGGCTCTGTTCGATCGCGTGGAGGCGAGTCTCGGCGAACGGTTGGCGGCGAGCGGGATCCGGGTCGAAGTCTCCAACGAAGTGAGCGATCCGGTGCTCCTTGACCAGGAGCGGATGGCGCGCGTGCTGATCAATCTCTGCGATAACGCGCGCAAAGCGATGGGCAGCGGTGACTCGTTGCGTCTTCGTGCCCGACGCGTGGCCGGCGATCTCGAGATCGAGGTCGCCGACACCGGTGCCGGGATGGAGCCGGACGTTGTACGACACATTTTCGAGCCGTTCTACTCGTCGTCGCCGAACGGCGGTACCGGTTTGGGCATGGTGATCGTCAAGAGCGTCGTGGAGGCGCATCGGGGAAGCATCACGGTCGAGAGCGAGCCCGGCTCGGGGACGACGGTGCGGGTCCTGCTGCCGGGAGCGCCGTAGCCGGCGCGAGCGGCTCTACTCGAAGAGCGACCGGGCATTGCGCGCCGTGACCTCCGCGATGTGCTGCGGCGCGACGCTTCGGAGCTCGGCCAGGAACTCGATCGTGTAGCCGAGATGGCCCGGATGGTTTGGTCTGCCGCGAACCGCCTGCGGGCTGAGATAGGGCGAGTCGGTTTCAACGAGGAGCCGATCCTCGGGGACGATGACCGCGGCCGCACGGATCTCTTCCGATTTCTTGTAGGTCAGATTCCCACCGAACGAGATGTGCATTCCCAGGTCGAGACACGATCGGCAGTAGTCCGCGCCCTGCGCGAAGCAGTGCATCACGCCGCGGGGACGCTTCCTGCGCAAGGCGGCGAGCATCTCGTCCTCGGATTCGCGATTGTGAATCACGACCGGAAGACGATGGTCGGCCGCGAGGTCCCACTGGCGCTCGAGCGCCTCGATCTGGAGCTCGCGATGCTCGTCCGACCAGTAGAAGTCGAGTCCGAGCTCGCCCACGGCGACGATCCGGTCGCGTGACTCAGGCGAGTCGAGCGTGCTCGCGAGGAGGGCGAGATCGCGCCGCACGGTCTCCGGTCGGACCGCGGTCGGGTGGAGGCCCGCGGTGAACCGGACGATCGGTGATGCCCCGTACCGTTCTCTTCGCGCCTCAGTGTCTGCCGGTTCGATACCAACGTCCACGATGCATTCCATGCCGCCGGCCTCGGCGTCGCGCAGCGCGACCAGCGGGTCGAGACCCTTCGCTTCGAGCGAGCCGAGGTGGCAGTGCGAGTCTACGCTGTTCGGGAAGTAGAGAGAGCGGTCGTCCATCGTTCAGGCGCGGGCTTCGGAGGGGGACGGGTCGGTCGTGGCAAGCCGGGCGACGCTCGCGCGCTCGATCAAGCTGCACGAGAACTCGACTTGCTCGTCGACCTCCTCCTTGCGAATCATACGAACCAGGAGCTCACCAGCTCGCGCGCCCTTCTCTTCGGCCGGTTGATGCACGGTGGTCAGCGGCGGCCGCAGGAGCTCGGCCTCGTGGATATCGTCGAAACCAACGACCGAGAGATCGCGTGGAATCACGCGGCCGGCGCCCTGGAACTCTTCGTAGATACCGATTGCGATGACGTCGCTCATGCAGACCACGCCGGTGACCTCCGGGTGCGAGCGAAGCAGGACGCGAGCCGCGGCGCGCCCGCCTTCGATCGAGCAGGGCTGATCGATTCTGACGACTGCGGGGGCGTCGCACGAGAGGCCGTGGCGGTGGAGCGCGTCGTCGTATCCGCGCATGCGCAGCGCTCCGATGCCCGAATAGTGTTGCTGATCGGAGGGATCGCCGTCCGCGAGCATGACGATGCTCACCCGGCGGTGTCCCGCCGCGAGGAGATAATCCATTGCGATCTGGGCCGCCGACCGGTCGTTCACGGTGATCGAGGGTACCCCCGGACCTGAGTGAGCGTCGATCGTGACGAAGGGAATGTGGCGGTTCTTGATGAGCGTCACCACCTCGTGCTCCGGCTCGAGTCCGATCGTGACGAGGCCGTCCACCGCCGCAGCCCGGACGGAGTTCACGAGACTTCCCCGTTTGGGCGGGAGCATCGTGAGCGAGAGGCCCTCGTCATTGCAAATCCGGCCGAGCCCGCTGATGAGGCGAACCATGTACGGATTGTGAAGCGAGAAGGGGATCGGCTGCGGGAGCAGGAGCCCGATCGCGCCCAGGCGTTTTCGCGAGAGCGATCGGGCGACCGGGTCGGGAACGTAGCCGAGGCGGTCGGCGGTCTCCAGGATCTTCCGGCGAGCCTCTGCGGATATCTGGGCCGGATCGTTGAACGCGAACGAGACGGTCGTCTTCGAGTAGCCTGTTTCGCGTGCGATGTCCTTGATGGTGATTCTCATTTGGCTGGTTCACTCTAGATCTGCCACGATGCGCTGTCAAGTCGGACCGATTGCCACGCTGCCGGGCAAGACGGTAGCGTATGCCCTGGAGGCCCGCAGCAAGGTGCGCCATGGCGGCCGTGCGTGAGTCGGAGTACCGGCAATGAACGACTATCAGGAGATCGCAACCGCGCCCGGAGACCTTCCCCAGCGCGAGATCGTTCGCAGGCTGCAGACGGTACGCAACCAGTTCCGTCACGAGAACACGACGTCGCCGCTCGCCCCCGGTCCCGGCGACCCCGTGCGAGTGGACGCGATCGCCGGAGCGGGTCGCGGCGTCGTCTCGGCGGCGGTCTCCTACACGACGGACGGCACCAATCCCAACGATTCCTCGCAGCGCGTGGAGATGGCGAACGTCGGGACCGAGTGGGTGTGCTTTGGCGAATACGCGCGACGCTGGACGGCGACGCTCCCGGGGCACGATCACGGGGTCACGGTGCGATACCGGATCGTGGGACGAGACGCAGAGGGGAGGGAGGTCGCCGCGCAGGACGGTCAGGGTCTCTGGTACGGACACCCTGCGGAGCGGAGCGTCACCACCTTCGCGTACCGCGTCAGGCGCGATCACTCGGCACCCGACTGGTTCAAGACGGCCGTGATCTACCAGATCTTCGTGGACAGGTTCAGACGTCCCGGCGGGTTCGTTGCGAGTGAGGACCTCCAGAGCAAGCACGGCGGACGAATCAACGGTATCACCGAGCAGCTTCCCTATCTCAGCGAGCTCGGCGTCACCTGTCTGTGGCTCTCGCCGATCGGTCCGGCGCCGTCGTACCACCGCTACGATACCACCGACTACTTCGCCGTGGATCCCGTGCTCGGCGAGGTGAACGATCTTCGTTCGCTGACGGACGCGGCGCACGAGCGCGGCATGCGCGTGATACTCGACTTCGTCCCGTGTCACCTCTCGAAGGACCATCCCGCCTTCGTCGCCGCGCAGTCGGACCCGAACGCGGAGACGCGAGAGTGGTTCGTCTTCTACGAGTGGCCCACGAAGTATCGTTCCTTCCTCGACATGGTTCCCGGGCTCGTCTCGCTCAATACCGAGAGCCGGGGCGTCCGCGACTTCCTGATCGAGAGCGCCCGGTTCTGGATCGATTGCGGGATCGACGGCTTCCGGCTCGACCACGTGATCGGTCACGGGATGGACTTCTGGGTCGAGTTCCAGAACGCTCTGGAGGAGAGCAAGGCCGACGTCGTCACCATTGGAGAGGCTACCGATACCGGCGACGCGCTCCGGCGCTATCACGGGCGCATGAACGGCATCCTCGATTTTCCGCTCGCCCGGGCGCTCCGGCTCACCTTCGCCACCGGCGACTGGTCGGTTGCCGATCTCGACGGTTTCCTCGATCTCTATGACTCGTACATGACGCCGGGGCCCGCGCGCGTCTCCTTCCTGGACAATCACGACATGGACCGATTCCTCTACGTCGCGAGTCAGGATACCGCGTCGTTGCGCCTGGCCGCGCTCTGCATGATGACGCTCTCGCAGACGCCCGTGCTCTACTACGGTACCGAGATCGGGATGACGCACGAGCACCCCACGAGCAGCCGAGAGCACGGTGGCGACGCGCTTGCGCGGCAGGACATGGAGTGGGATGCGAGCAGGTGGGACCGGGAGCTTCTCGACTACTTCAAGCGCCTGATCGCGCTGCGCGCGTCGCTTGGAGACGTGATGCGCGGCGAGCGACGACGAACGCACCTTGACTCGGGTGCCGGGACGTACGCGTACGCGCTCTCGGCCGGGGACCGGCGGACGGTCGTGCTCTTCAACGTATCGCGGGCGAAGCGCATCGTGCCGATCGTCCGGCCGGAGGAGGTGCTGCTCGCCACGACCTCCGGCGCGGAGCTCCGCGGCGACGCGGTCCGGTTGCCGGCGCGCTCGGCCGCGGTCGTTCGCGCGCGCTGAGCGTCCTACCCGAGGTGGTCGTTGAGCTTCCGCTGACTGAGACCGTAGCGTTCGGCGTGTTCCACGTTGCCGATCGGCTCAACGTGGACGACCACGTCGTAGACGTTGGGGACGGCGCCGCGGATGCGTTTCTCGGTCTGCTGGGCGATTCGGTGCGCCTCGCGCACCGTGAGACTACCGTCGACCTCAATGTCCAGATCAATGATGTAGAGCCCGCCGACCGATCGGATGCGCGCACGGTGCGGGTGCTCCGCGCCGTTGACGCTGTCCACTGCGTCGAAGATGAGCTGGTATGACTCGGTGTCCGCGTGTCCCTCCATCAGCTCTACGTTCGTCTCCAGGAAGATCCCGAACGCGACCCACATGATCCAGACGCTCACCCCGAGCGCGGTGATCGTGTCAAGGATGGGAAGGTGGAACACGAAGGTGAAGATCAGGCCGAGCAGAACCGCGAGCGAGATGACGATGTCGCTCCGCATGTTCTTCGCGTCCGCGATGAGCATGGGGCTCCTCGTGCGCTTGCCCACCCGGAACTTGTAGAGGGCGAGCGCGGCTTTCGCGACGATGCTGGCCACCGTGACCCAGAGCGCGATTCGTGCGGGCAGGACGTGGCCTTCGCCGGTCACGAGCGACCGGATGGTGGCGATCGCGAGTTGCGCGCCCGCGAAGAAGATCACGAAAGAGAGCGACTTCGTCGCGATCGTTTCGGCCCGCGTGTGCCCGTAGGGATGGTCCACGTCCGGCGGCTTCTCAACGATTCGCGCGGCCACGAGCGTTGCCGTGGACGTCAGCACGTCCAGCGCGGAGTCCACGCCGTCGCCCAGGACCGCTGCGCTGCGAGCGAGGAATCCGACTGCGATCTTTGCCGCGGCGAGGATGCCGTTCGTGACGATTCCGATCCACGATGCAACCGCGATTGCGGCGCTCCGGGCGTGCGCGTGCGCGACCGGGTCGGTCTGTTCTGCCATTCGGTTGGAGGCTACTCGTGGCGCGCGCGCCGGTCAAGCGCGGGTGATCGCAACGGTGGCTATCGGGTAGAATACACGGGGAGGCAGCCATGATCGTACGGATAATCACGGTGCGGGTGAAGCCCGGTCACGAGCGAGCGTTTGAAGAGGCGACCGTCCGGAATCACGAGGGCTCGATCCGCGAGCCGGGCGTGCTCCGGTTCGACGTCCTGCGCGACGAGAACAACCCCGGCGCCTACTATCTCTACGAGGCGTATCGAGACGAGTCCGCGACCGTCGCGCACAAGGAGACCGAGCACTACAACGACTGGAAGCGGGCGGTCGAGCCGTTCATGGACGGCGATCGCGGTTCGGTCGCGTGTTCGGTGGTAGCACCCACGGCTCCGGAGGCCTGGCAGGACACCGCGCGACTCGATTGACCATGGTTCGCCCCACGGGTATCGTGGATTCGTGGCCGGCAAACTGCCCTACGAATCGTTGTATGCGCACGGTTTCGCCCGCGTAGCGGTCGGCGTGCCCGAGGTTCGCGTTTCGGACGTCGCGTTCAACGTGGACGCGACCCTGCGACTCGCGCGGGAGGCGGACAGTCGGGCCTGCGCGATCGTGGTCTTTCCCGAGCTCGGTCTCTCTTCCTACACGAACGACGACTTGTTCCACCAGGAGGCGCTTCTGTCCTCCGTGCTCGAAGGGCTCGACCGGATCGTGGCGGAGAGCGAGCGGCTCAACCCGCTGCTCCTGGTAGGGATGCCGTTCCGCCACCGCGATCGGCTCTACAACGTCGCCACGGCCGTGCACCGGGGCCGGATTCTCGGAGTCGTTCCCAAGAGCTACATCCCGAACTATCGCGAGTTCTACGAGAAGCGGTACTTCGCGAGCGGCGCGGACGTTCGTGGCGACGAGGCTGTTCTCCTTGGCCGGGCGGTGCCGTTTGGAGTGGATCTGCTCTTTGCCGCGGCGTCGCTTCCCGACCTCGTCGTCCACGCCGAGATCTGCGAGGACATCTGGGTCCCGATCGCGCCGAGCGCGTACGCGTCGCTCTCCGGAGCGACCGTGCTCGCCAATCTCTCCGCGAGCAACGTGACCATCGCGAAGGCGGAGTACCGGAGATCGCTCGGCTCGCAGCAGAGCGCGAGATGCATCGCGGCCTACCTCTACACGGCGGCGGGAACGGGCGAATCGACCACCGATCTCGCATGGGACGGCGACGCGCACATCCATGAGAACGGCCGTCTGCTCGCGGAAGCGAAGCGATTCTCCAGCGAGGCGCAGCTTGTCACCGCGGACATACACCTGGACGCGCTCGTTCAGGACCGGATGCGGATGACGAGCTTCGCGGACAACGCGCGCCTCCACGCAGGTCCTGCCACCTCGTTCCGGCGCGTATCGTTCGCGTTCGAGATTCCGGCATCGCGCGTTTCGCTCGAGCGCGCGATCCCGCGCTTTCCGTACGTCCCCGCAGGAACCGCGAAGCGAGCGGAGCGCTGCTTCGAGGCGTACAGCATCCAGGTGAACGGCCTGGTCCAGCGCCTGCGGAGCGCGAACATCAAGAAGCTCGTGATTGGGATCTCCGGCGGTCTCGACTCTACCCAGGCGCTCATCGTGAGCTGCCGGGCGGTCGACGTCCTCGGCATGCCCAGATCCAGTATCCTCGCGTACACGATGCCGGGCTTTGCGACGAGCGACCGGACGCTGCGCAACGCGCGGGAACTGATGGCCTCGGTCGGCGTGACCGCGGGAGAGATCGACATTCGAGACGCCGCCATGCAGATGTTCCGGGATATCGGGCATCCCTTCGCGAAGGGCGAGGAGCAGTACGACGTCACGTTCGAGAACGTCCAGGCCGGCGAGCGGACGAGCCACCTCTTCCGGCTCGCGAATCTTCACGGCGGGCTCGTGGTTGGAACCGGAGACCTCAGCGAGCTCGCGCTCGGATGGGCTACCTACGGCGTGGGCGATCACATGTCGCACTACGCCGTCAACGCGTCGGTTCCCAAGACGCTCATCCAGTATCTGATTCGCTGGGTTGCGGACACCGAGCTGCTCGGAGCGGAGAGCGCTCAGGTGCTGTACCGTATCCTGGACACCGAGATCTCTCCCGAGCTGGTCCCGTCGTTGACGGGCGAGGACCACGATCAGCCGGCGCAGTTGAGCGAGGAGCAGATCGGTCCGTACGAGCTTCAGGACTTCAACCTCTACCACATCTCGCGCTACGGTCTGCGCCCGTCCACCGTCGCGTTTCTTGCCGAGCACGCCTGGCACGATGCGACCGCCGGCGCGTGGCCGGACGATCTGCCGGAGCCGAAGCGGCACAGCTACGACCGCGCGCAGATCGTGCACTGGTTGCGTGTGTTCCTGAGCCGCTTCTTCGGCTCAACGCAGTTCAAGCGCAGCTGTATCCCGAACGGACCAAAGGTCGGATCCGGCGGCTCACTCTCGCCGCGCGGCGACTGGCGAGCTCCCAGCGACTCCACTGCGGAAGTGTGGCTCGCGGAGCTGAATGCAAACACCCCCGAAGTGTGACGCTCCCGCGTCTCCTTGCGTGTTGGGCCGGTCGGGTGTACGATTCTCGTAGCGATACGAGGAGGCGATATGATCTCTACGTACGGCAAATTCGTTCGGTTGCTCAAACTCGAGATTGAGTCGCTGCACGACGAGGTCGAGATCATCCTGCAGTCGCTCGACGCCCGTCTTGCGAATCACGAAATCACCGACTACGTGCGAAACGAGAACGGCGCAGTGCTTCGGAACGAACTGCTGGGTCTCGAGGACATCCTCTGCACCGAGCTCGATCTGGAAGATCGGGACCAAGCCTCGGTAGACGAGATCGCCGAGGCGGCGCGCGCGTGCATCAAGCGGCGAATGAAGGAGCGCGACTACGTGCCCGCTCTCTACGATCTGGTCGATGGAAGGATCGCGAAGATCGTCACCTACCTGCGCTCTCCGGTCGCCGCCCGGTAGAACTCCCGCATGTCGCGTGCGAACGCGGTGCGAGAGGCTTCCCACGCGTAGAACATGTGTCCTCCCGGATAGTGCACGAGGCTGAGGTTTGCGCGCGATCGCTCCGGGAGTCTCATCAGTCGCGCGATTCGATTCGAGGAGAAGTAGGGCGTGACGAGGTCGTAGACCCCGTGCGTGATCCTGACTCTCATGTGCGGATTGAGACTCATCGCGTACCGTAGATCGTCGGTCGCGCCGATCTGGCTCTCGAGCGCATGCCGTTCGAGATCGACTTGCCATCCCTTGTTCACCTCCATGCTCAAGAGGTGATAGTCGCGGTCGGTCAGGAGGCCGAGATTGCGCCGCAGGTGCGTATTGATTCCCGCCGCGAAGACGCGCTCGATCGCGCGGAGCGTGGGGTCGGGCCCGCCGAAGCTGTCGCGGTCGGGGTAGGGGTCGCTCGTGGTGACCGTTGCGTCGTAGAGCCCGCAAACGAGCCCTTCGTCGCGAAGGAGCTCCCGCGCGAAGCGCGCAGCGCCGATTCGCCCACCGCCTCGTGCCACGATCTCGCGATCGATGCCGATGTAGCGCGCAAGCTGTGCGGCGAGCCGGTTCCGTTCGCGCTGCGAGAGCGAGTCGCCGCCGAGCAGCAGGGCGGGCGCGGTTTTCGTCGCGAGATCCTCCGCCTTCGCGAGTACCGCGGCAAGGTCGGTTGACTCCGGGAAGGCGGACGCCTTGCCGTGGTAGGCCGCGGCGGCCGCCATGCTGGGGAGGACGTCAATCCAGGGCAGGAGATCGTAGTCGGACGCGTCCAGGAGCGCGAACTCGAGCGCGGGCGAGATCAGGACGGCGCCGTTGAGCCCAACGCCGTAGGTCTCCTGCGCGAGACGGGCGAGCTTCGCCGTACGGAAGCCGCCGTAGCTCTCGCCGGCGATGAAGATCGGAGAGTCCCACCGATGCTTGATCGAGAGGAACTTCGAGATGAACTCGCCGAGCGCGTGCAGGTCGCGGTCGATCTTCCAGAACGCCTTGGCGGACTCGCTCGAGCTCTTCGGCTTCTTCGCGTCGTCCTCGTCGTCTTGCGGGATCGCGCGGCTGAAACCCGTGCCTACCGGATCCACGAAGACCAGATCCGTGAACGCGAGCCAGCTCTCGGGGTTGTCTCTGAGCTCGACCGGCGGTGCAGGCGCCGTGCCGTCCGGGTTGAAGGAGACGCATTGCGGGCCGAGCGCGCCCACGTGGAGGTAGGCGGAGGCGGCTCCCGGTCCGCCGTTGAAGACGATCGTGAGCGGCCGCCTCTCGGTGTCGTCCGCCAGCGCGTAGAAGACGTAGAACATCTCGGCGACCGGTTTCTCGTCCGTCCGCAGCACGAGCCAGTCCGCCTCGGACATGTACGAGTGCTCAACCCCGGCCAGCGTGATCGTGTGCGCGTTGCGCGCGCCTTCCGGCTTGGTGTGCTCCTGTTTCTCGTCGCTCATGCTCGCTCCTGCGCAGGAGGCTATCCGGATCGGGCGTTCTATGCAATCGGAGAAGCCCGGACGCGCTCCGCGCTTGACGACATCTCACGTCCGAGGTACACCTAAGCCACTGAGGTTAGGTATGGCAGGATCTACACAGAAAGCACGAGATGCAGTGGACAACGCAATCAAGAACAGCACCGAGATCAAGCCGGGGAACTACGTCACGGTGAAGGTCGAGAAGCAGGGGCTGTTCGGCAAGGGATCGGTCGTCCTGACGGGACGCTGCACCTCCGAGAAGGACAAGGCGAAGATCGAAGAGATCGCTCGCGAGGCGGCCGCAGATGCAAAGATCGAGAGCCGGCTCCGTGTGAGCACCGTTTCATAGCGACGGATCGTGAAGCGACTCGTCACGCTGCTGTTGCTCGGGCTCGTCGCCTCCTGGGTCTGGGCCCAGGACGATCCCGATCTCGCACTCGTTCCGGTGGACAACCTACCTCCCGGATCGCGCATCCTTGCGTATGCGGTGGTTGAGACCGAATCCGGCAGCGCCTTGGTGTCCGAGATCGAGACCGACGACGGAACCGCGGCTTTCTTCATATTCGACTATGTCGACGATCGGCTCGTCGCTCGCGCGATCGGCCCCCGTTCGATCCCGGGCGACCTCCGTTCTCCGCCCATTCATCAACCGGTGACCCGTGACCTCGCGGTCGCCGGCGATCGATTCTGGACCGTAGATATCTCCGAGGTGAGCGACCGGGACGAACAGCTCGTATCCGCCCCGCCGCTCGAAGAGCTTCGCTTCGCGGAGATCGGTCCGAGCCCCTGGCAGCTCTCGCCGCCCCCGGAGAGCGCACTCGCGATCCGTCGTCTCTCCGTCGCGACCGACGGCACGGTTCTCGGTTCGTGTGTTCTCGAGCCGAACATCACCGCCGTGACCGACCGCGTGACGACCTCCGGAGCGTGGTGGGTGCGTGCCTTCGGCGAGCCGCACCTACTCGTGGGTATGCTCTACCAGACAGCCGGTCAGGAACGCCTGGGCTCGCTCCGGCTCTACAACCGCGACAACGAGACCGTCGCCGTGGCCGATCCAACGATCGAGGTCGACGTGAACCGCATCCCGGCGCTCGTTCGCGCCGATCTCTCGCGCGACGGTCAGGACGAGTTGCTCTTCTTCGCGACTGCGCCGAGTCCGAGTCGTCCGCTCTCGGTGTACCGGTTCACGCGCCGGGACGGTCGAGGGCGAGTGCTCTCGTTCAACCTGTGCTCGGTGCGCATGAACGGCGACGACGTGGTTCGACTGCAACGCGCACTCGAAGGACGCGGCTTCGGCGTTGGACCGCACGGTCTCGACGGTTGGTACGGGCCGGACACGCGGGCGGCCGTCATCCGGTTCGAGCGTGCGGCCGGGCTTCCGGTAGACGGCGTTGTGGACGAGGGGGTTCGTGCCCTGCTGGGGCTGTGAGGTCTCTCGCCGATCGCGTAGAATGAACGCGGAGGCATCATGAGACGAATACTTGCTCTACTTGGCGACTACTGGCACTGCTCGGATCAGCTGCTGCTTGCGGTTCAGTCGGTCGGTCTCCCGGACGATGCATCGCTCGAGGTCATCCGCTATCCCGATATCGTGGATCCGCTCGAGATCGCGGGCTACGATCTCGTCATCTTCGCCATGATGGGACAGCTGCGACCGAGAGAATCGGACGAGCAGTGGTATGATTCGCACGCGCAAGCGGCGCTCGCCGATCGCGTGGCCGGAGGCGCAGGGCTGCTCGTTGTGCACGCGGGCACCGCTTCGCACCCCCAGGACGGACCGCTTCGTGCGCTCGTGGGCGGTCACTTCTTGCACCATCCGCCGGAGCATCCGGTCGTGACGATCTCGCCCGTTGCCGACCATCCGATCACACGCGGCGTTTCTCCATTCGGGCATCCGGACGAACACTACTTCATGCAGGTCGACTCGGACGTGACGCCGCTGCTCGAGGCGAGCAGCACGCTCGGGACGCAGCCGGCCGGTTGGTGCAAGCAGTACGGTGACGGCCGGGTCGCGGTGATCGTTCCGGGGCATACCCGCGAGATGCTCGAGGAGCCGATGCTTCGAGCCGCGCTGGCGAACGCGGTGAACTGGTGCCTGAAGCAGGAGCTATGAGCACGCATACGACCCGTGTGGGAAGCGCGACGATAACCGCGCTCGAGATCGCCTCCGCGCCGCGCGGCGCGGAGGAGCTCGCCGCGTTGTTCGGGAACGTCCCCCGGAACGAGATTGACGCGGCGGTCCGCGGCGCGATCACCTGGTCGTTTACCTTGCTGCTCATCCGTCTTGGCGAGACGACCGTCCTCATGGACACCGGCTTCGGATTCGATTCCGGCGGTCCCGGCAGACCGACGAGCGCGTTGCTCGAGGAGGCGGGTACGAGCGCCGAAGAGGTAGACCACGTCGTAATCACGCATTGCCACGGAGACCACATCGGCGGTCTGCTTCGCGGAGACACACCCGCGTTTCCGAACGCGTCGCTCGTGGTGTCCCAGGCGGAGTACGACTACTGGACCAAGCCGGGAAGCGACGCCGCCCCGGAGGGGGCGCGACCGATCCGTGACGCGCTCGCGGCCTACGGCGGCCGTGTTCGGACGATCGCATTCAACGAGGAGATACTTCGAGTCGGCGAGTCGAGCATCCGCTCCTTCGGTATTCCCGGGCACACGCCCGGGCAGATCGGGCTCGTCGTGCAGTCGGGTGATGCCTCGCTGCGCGCGCTCGTGGACACGCTCCACGCCGAGTTCCAGCTCGCGCACCTCGACTGGTCGCCGCACTACGATCGGGATCCGGAGCAGGCGGCGCGGAGTCGCGCGGCGGTCCTTGATGAGGTTGCCGAAACCGGCGAGCTCGTCCACTTCTACCACCTCGCGTATCCCGGGTTCGGCCGCGTCGTGCGAAGCGGCGATGCGTACGCCTGGAAGCCGGAGCCGCGCTAGAACCCGGGCAGACCGAGCTGATCGCGGATATCCTCGACCTGTTCGCGCGCGGATTCCTCCGCCTCTCGTGCGGCCCGCTCCGCCTCTGCGCGTGCGGCGGCCTCGGCTTCGCGCGCTGCCGCCTCGGCTTGACGTTGGGCCTCGTCGATCCGGCGTTGCGCCTCCGCTTCGGCGGACGCGCGGATCGACTCCGCGGCGTTCGCGGCGCGATCCTGGAGCGCTGCGGCGGCTGCCTCGCGGTCGGTGGCCAGCTCGAGGAGCTCTTCGGCGGCGGCTCGAACGTCCAGGACATCGCCGAGCGAGTCCTCCAGAGCGGCGAGCTGCGGCTCGATCAAGGCGTCGAGCTCGTCCCGGACGCGCTGCTCGAAGGCGGCGAGCGTCGCGTCGATCCGCTCCTGAACGAGCCCCGCGATCT
This sequence comes from Spirochaetales bacterium, assembly GCA_046538735.1. Lineage (GTDB taxonomy): Bacteria > Spirochaetota > Spirochaetia > DSM-27196 > SLST01 > SLST01. The sequence goes on along the minus strand of JBKHII010000020.1, from coordinate 10,797 downwards.
GGTCGTCGAGATTGGTTGACCCGTCCGAGAAGGCGAAGGCTCCGCCGGAGTCGATCGAGTAGGAGAAGCCGGCCACGAGCGCCTGCGCGCGCGTGAGGACGTCGCGCACGAGCTCGCCGATCGAGTTCGGTTCGGGTGCGCCGGCGATCGTGATGCCGCGGGTGCTCACGTCGATTCGGCCGCCGGAGGAGCCGTCCGAGGTCGTGAGCAGCGTGAACTTGATATCGGCTCGGGCGTCGAACCGATCGAGATCGAGCGCGTCCAGGCCGTGCGAGAGCGAGACCGGGGCGCCGGTGGCGCTCACCGCGATGGAGATGGGTGTTTCGGTGTTGGTTCGGGCGTCGAAGACGCCGCCGATGCTGAGCGCGTCGCCGTCACGATAGGATATCGTCGTGGGGCGACCGGTGAGATCTGCGTCGCTCGAGATCGCTTCCACGGTGAGCTCGAGCGTGCGCTCGGCTTCGGCGGAGAGGTAGAGCTGATCGACCTGGAAGACGGGGTAGGCCACCGTGGGGTAGTTGACGATGCGGCCGGCGCGACGCGTTCGAGCCCGGGGCGTTTCGTCCGCCAGAGACCTCAGGCGCCCGAAGTAGTCGTAGCCCTGAAGCGCGCGATCGTACCACGAGCCGAGGTGTCTGCGAAGGAAGGACTCCACGAGACCTGCCATGAATGCCTCGCCTTCAGCCTGTACGTCCGGTATCCGGTCGAGGACACCCTGGATGTCCGCCTCCACGACGGCCGGAAGCGATGCCGCGTCTTGAGAGATCGTGCGTGCCTCTGCGATCGCCCCGTCCACCGCGGCCTCCACTCGCTCGGCGTACGCGCTCGTGGACTCGACCGTGGCTTCGGTCTGTTCGAGGAGGCGAACCGCGGCGTCCACCGATCGAATCGCGGAGAAGTCGGTGGAGGCGAGCTCCCGCAGTCGGTCGGCCGAGGCCACGCCCGCGTCGGTGAGCGTGGCGATTTCGTCCTCCCAGCGGGCGACATAGGTCGAACCGGACTCCAGGAGCTCGGTGACGGCGGTCGGCGCGTTGAGGAGAGCCGTCTGATCGTCTATGAACGCGCGCGCGTCCAGGGTATCCGGCAGGCCGAGCGATCGCAGCGAGATCTCGCCGATCGGGGACGGAGCGGCGTCCGCTTCGGGCGGGACCTCGTCATCCGCCGGATCGGAGTCGTGGGGGCGCGCGGGACGCGCGATCTCTCCGGACGTCTCTCTCGGGGTCCCGAAGGCGAGGCCCGCCACGGTGACGTCGCGGACGAGATACCGCCCGGAGAGCAGCAGCCACGTGTCTACGCTGAATCCGCCCGCGCTGGTCTCGAAGAGGTTCGTCATGGGCGCGCTCGCGTCGGCTACTTCGAGCGAATCGAAGGAGACGTGACCGGCGAGCGGTCGGAAATCCACTCCGGAAAGATCGGCGCGAGCGCGGAAGATCGTCTCGAGGAGGCGTTCGGCACCGCGTTCGACCAATCGATCCTTGAAGACGAGGTTGAACACGACCACGCCCGCGACGAGGAGGCCCAGGACCGCGAGCTTGCCCATGCGGATCGCTCCGCGGTTCTTGCGCGCTTCCTTCACGAGCTTCTTCAGCCGGGCCCGTTCCTCCTTGCTGAGGTCGCGGCCGAGCACGATGTTGCCGCTCGAGTCCGACTTCGTGATCTCGTCCAGAAAGGCTCGATCGCGTTCCAGGTAGATGCGGTCGCGGAGGCGCTTCCGGTAGCGCTTGTGAGGAAGCGGTTTGTTGAACGGTTTGGGCGGCTTCTCCTGTGCCATGTGTACTCCTAACCCTCGGTGGGCCAGACGCGCTGGACGTTCCGGACGGCGCCGCTGATCTTCTGCGCGAGCGGTGTCGCCATGATTGCCTTCACGAGCTTGCTGCTCGCGATACGCGGCTGGACGTAGCGCCGGTAGAGGTTTACGAGGAGCGCGCCGAGCAGCGTTGCCGGCACGAAGAGGGCGATGCCGGAGACGAGTCCGCCGGCGACCAGGGTATCGTTGAAACGGGTGAGCGATACTCCCGGGGTTGCGTACGCGGTTGCGTAGAAGTCCTGGAGAGCCGGGATCGTGAGTACCGTGTAGCCGACGCGGTCAAGCACGGGATCCAGGAGCGGCAGGAGCAGCGTGAAGAGCAGCGACGAAGCGAGCGCCATCCCGAGGTTCACCTTCACGAGGAAGACGAGCAGGACGAGCGCGGCGAACACGAGGTTCCACGCCGGAACCATCGCGAGCCAAAGGCCGAACGCGATCGCCGCGCCGATTTCCACGGCTCGCCGGTTCGAGTTGAGGAGGGCGAGTAACTTCGCGATCGTGCGTATGATCATGGACGCTCCTTGCTCTTGCCGCAATCATCGCCGGAACGGCGGTGCGATGCAAGGTCGGTCCGAGGGGTTCCGGTAGAGCACGATGCGATACAGACGCGCGTCCAGCCCGCCGTTCCAGAGCTGCGTTCGCGACGAGACTCGCAGGCCGATCGACTTCATCGCGTCCCGATTCGCGGACAGAATCGCCGCAGTCCATCCGGGGTACGAGCGCTTGAGTCGGTCGCCGAACGCCGCGTAGAAGGGAGAGGCCTCGCCGATATCGAGTCGTTCTCCGTAGGGCGGGTTCGTAACGATATAGCCGGCGGGCACGTCCGGCGGCTCCGCCGAGTGCGCGTCCGCGGTCTCGAACGTGATCCGGTCGGCGACACCGGCGCGCTCGGCGTTCCGCGTGGCCATCTCCACGACCCCAGGATCAACGTCGCGCGCCACGATCGGCGTGGTTACGTCCGGAGGCGCGGCCGCCCGAGAACGCGCACGCGCGACGGCCTCCGCGCTGATCCACGGCCACCGTTCGAACGCGAAGCCCTCGCGGAGCGCCCCGGGAAGGATGCCGGCTGCATGAAGCGCCGCCTCGATCGCGACCGTTCCCGATCCGCAGAACGGATCGAGGAGCGGGGCTCCCGGGGTCCAGCCGGAGTAGGCGAGCATCGCGGCGGCGACCGTCTCGCGCAAGGGCGCCTCGCCGCCTTCGGTGCGGTAGCCGCGAACGTGGAGCGGCGCTCCGGACGTGTCGAGCGAGATCACGGCGCGGTCGTTCGCGACGAACACCGAGACCGGAACGTCCGGCCGCCTGCGATCGACCGACGATCGCCTGGAGCCGCCGCTACGCTGCGCGTCCACGATCGCGTCCTTGACTTTGAGCGCCGCGAGGCGCGTATCGGTGAGACTTCTGCTGCGCCCGACCGCGGAGACGGCGACCGTAAGGCTCGGCGGGACGAGCATCTTCCACGGAGCTCGGTGGGCGAGGCGATAGAGGTCGTCGTACGATCGAACCGCTCCCTCGCAGAGCGGGATGAGGACGCGGCTCGCGGTACGCAGCGCGAGATTCGCCAAGACGGCCTCGGCGAGGCGTCCGCGGAATCGGACCGTCCCGTTCGAGCGCCCGGACGACTCGAGGCCGACGGCGACGATCTCTCGTTCGAGCGCCTCTTCTGCTCCTCCGCCGCACGTGGCGATGAGGGTTCCGTTTCCTGGCCAAGTCATGCGCCATTCTCACCCGGGCGAAACGTGCTGGTCAATCTTGCGCATCGTCGCGATTTGGGGCAGAGTTGGCCTCATGCCGGAAAACGATTACCGACGCAACTTCTGGGTCTTCACCGCAGACGGGATGCTCTTCTTTCTGGGCATGATCTTCGTCTCGTTCGAATCGGTGCTCCCGGTTTTCCTGACACGACTGAACGCCCCCCGGATCGCGATCGCGCTCGTTCCGGTTGCGATCGCGCTCGGCCAGAACCTCCCGAGCATCTTCGCGGCGCCGCTCGTGGAGGCGGCGCCGAGCAAGCGTACCCACGTGCTTCGGTTCGCGCTCTGGCAACGCATTCCGTGGGCGGTGGTCGCGGTCGCGATTCCCTTCCTCGCTGTGGCGTACGCGGGATGGCTGATCGCGCTGCTCCTGCTCTCGGTCATGGCGGTTACGGTGGCTGCGGCGTTCGTCGTGCCGGCGTTCTTCGACCTCGTGGCCAGAACCATCCCGGTGGAGCGGCGCGGGACGTTGTTTGCGCTCAGGTCGGTGTTGAGCTATCTCTTCGGGATCGGCGGCGGAATCGTCGTTCGGATCGTGCTCGACCGCGTCGCGTTCCCCGTGAACTATGCGATCCTGTACGGCATCGGTGCGGTAGTGCTCTTCCTGAGTCTTCTTGCATTCTCGTTCATACGCGAACCGGCGCCCCCGCCCGAGCGTGAGATTCCGGCGCCGACGCGAGGATGGATGCGCGAGCGAATCGTGCGTGTCGTCGGCAAGAACCGGAATTTCCGGAACTACATCGTGGCCCGAGCGATTCTCATCATTTCGTTTGGTACCACCAGCTTCTTCCCGGTCTACCTCGTTGAGGAGTTCGGCCTCCCGGACAGCGTGTCGGGCGTCTTCGCCATCATCACCGCCGCCACGTTCGTCCTGGTGAATCCGGTGTTCGGCGCGCTCGGGAATCGGTCCGGGTACAAGGTCGCGTTTCTCGCGAGCTTCGTGTCGCTCGCAATCGCTTCGGTCGTGGGACTCTCGGGAGTCGGGGTTCCGGTGGCCCACGTTCTCATCGCGTGCACCGCGATCAGCCAGAGCGTGAACTTCCTGGCGTACAACATGACGATCGAGTTTGCCGGTGAGACCGAGATTCCGACCTACATCGGGGTGTGCGGCTTCTTCATCGGTCTCGTGGCTCCGCTCGCGATCTTCACGGGGGTCATCGTGAATGCATTCGGGTTCGACGGTTTGTTCGTGTTGACCGCGGCGACCGCGGTGGCCGGGCTTCTGGTAATGGCGTTCGGAGTGGAGGAGCCGCGAGCCGCGCTCCGTCGGCTCAACCAGCCCGACCTGCCGTACTGACCAGCCGCTACCGCAGCAGCTCCGCGATCCGGCCCATCTCATCGGATGCGAGCGGGCCGTAGTCAAGGGCCTTCGCGTTCTCCCGAACCTGGTCCACGGTCTTGAACCCGGGGATCGGGAGCGTGACGGTGCTACGCGCGAGAAGCCAGCCGAGCGCGCCCTGCACGAGCGTGCGTCCGTTCGAGGTCAGAATCTCGCGGATCGCCTCCATTCTTCGCAGGAGCTCGGAGGAGGGCCTGCCGCGCTCGAAGAAGTGCATCCACCCCGGAGCGTTCGGTCCGCGGACGTCGTCCGGCGGAAGCGTGGACGCTCCGTCGTACTTGCCGGAGAGAAGCCCCATCGCGAGCGGGCCGCGGTTCAGACCGGCGAGTCCGACCTCTTCGCACAAGCGTACCATTTCGGGAGCGTCCGCGAGGACGTTCATCTGGAACTGAACCGCGGCGCAGTGGGCGCCCTCGGCGAACTTCCGCGCCCGATCCGGGTCGTCCGTGCTCCAGCCGTACGCGCGGATCTTGCCGGCGTCCACGAGCGTCTCGAGGGTCTCCATGACGTCGTCCGCGCGATCGATCGGGTAGCCGCCGTCGTGGAACTGGTAGAGATCGATGTAGTCGGTCCCGAGGCGCGCGAGCGACGCGTCACAGGCGCTCCGGATGTACTCCGGCGTCGCGTCCGAGCCGGTGACCTGCTTCATCTCTTCGTTGAAGACGTTCGAGAACTTCGTCGCGATCACGACCTTGTCGCGATCGGAGGAGAAGGCCTCGCCGAGAACCCGCTCGCTGTGTCCGGCACCGTAGACGTCGGCGGTGTCGAAGAGGGTGATGCCGGCATCGAACGCGGCGCGGAGGGCTCGCGTAGATACTGCATCGTCGATCTCCCCCCATCCGATCGGCGTCTCGCCCGAGTAGGCGGGCCCGCCGATTGCCCAGCATCCCATTCCGATCGCGGCGACCTTGATGCCCGAACTGCCGAGCTCACGCTTCATAGAGCCTCCTTCAGCTGCTTTCGGTAGACACGGTGGATCTTGTGGACGTCCGCGCCGAGGCGCCTCATGTCGCTGAGCATGAGGTCGGTTTGCTCGTTGATCTGGACTATCTCGGCGACGTCGAAGTCGTACGAGGGGGTTCCCTGCACGGTGCGCGCGATCTCCGAGTAGATGAGGGCGTTCCCGCCGAGCCGCTGGTAGCGCTCGAGGATGGCCATGCCGTTGAGGATGAGCTTCCGGGTGTGCCGCGAACGATAGAGGAGTCGTAGAGTCGAGACCGGCGTCAGGCGGCCGCGGCACTTCTGGAGCGCCGGCGTCACGTCGGGGAACCCGAGCATGTAGCCCACGACGTCCGTGTCGTACGTGATGACCTTCTCGAGATCGGGCTGTGCGATCTGGAGGAGATCCTTGATCACGCGCTCGAGCTCATTGTCCGTGAGAGGGTAGTTCTCGTAGTGGTCGGCGAGCGTGGGGTTGTAGAGCTTGCCGACCTCGCGCGCAACCGCTTCCAGTTCGGACTTGGACCGGAACTCGACCACCTTCATGCGGCCGCGTTTTCGGACGTGGTCGGCGAGCCGCTCGACCTTCTCGGGCAGACGGAACGTCTTTGGGTCAATCGTCAACGAGTACAAGTCGAAGTGTTTCTGGAAACCCGCGTGCTCGTAGTGGTGCTGATAGTAGGCATAGTTGTACGGCATCATCGTCATCGCCGCCGGATGATCGTGTCCCTTCACGAGGACCCCGCCGCCGAAGGTCGCTCCGGAGAACAGCGGACCCATGAGCTCGTTCAGGCCGTGGTCGCGTGCCCAGTCGGCCATCGCGCCGAAGAGCGTCTCCGTGACCTCTTCGTCGTCAATGAAGTCCGCAAAGTAGAAGTGCGCCGTGGCACGATCGTGGTAGGCGTTGTAGCGGTCGTTCTTGATCATCATGACGCGAGCGACCGGATCGTGATCGCGCCTGGCCACGAGGAACTCGGCCTCGGCGTGCTCGAAGAAGGGATGCGTGCGTTCGTAGAAGTCCCGGTAATCGGCCTTGAACACGGGAACCCATTGCTTGTTGCCCTGGTAGAGCTGCGCGGTGTACTCGATGAACTCGCGGAGAGCCCGACGCGACCCGACCGGGCAGATGTCCACACTCATTGTTGCGAGTCCTCCCTGGTACGGACGGTCGTTCGGATTACCGTTGAGAGCTCCTCGCGTGCCTCATTGACGTCCCTGGTCCGCAGCTCGCCGGACGAGAGCAGGCTCTCCATGTCCTCTCGAAGCATCTCGGCCGCCCGCTTGCTCATGCTGTTCGTCACCGCGTGGAAGTGCTCCTCCGGCGCCCCGAGCAGCGCGATCGCGAGCGTTCGCTTGTCGGCGGCGCGCACGACGGTCTCGACCTCTCTGCTCGAGAGCGCCGGAAGCGCGTGGAACGAGTAGAGAGCGGCAAGGAAGCTCTCGGCGAGCTCTTGGGGGAGCTTCGCGAGCACCGCGTCCAGGAGCTTGTCCGGCAGGCTGCGCGCGAGGTCCGCCGCCGCCTGGAGCGCGGGCCATTCGGCACCGGGCGACTCCGGGGCCGCGCCCGCGCGAGGCTCGCCGGCACCGGGCGGCTGGGCGGCGAGGAACGCGTCGACCTGATCCCGTACTTCCTGGGCAAGCCTCTGCCTGGCGCGCTCGAGATCCTGCTGCTGGCGGTGGTGCAACTGGAGAAGTCGGAGCACGCGCTTGCCCTGCGCGACCGCCTCCTCGTGGCTATCGCTCACGCGGGTAGTCTACCGTATTATTGGTCGGTATTCACTACCCGTTTCCCACGGTCGGAATCCGTGCGATACTCCGCAGCCATGATGCAGATCGCAGAGATGCTCCCGCCCGTGCCGTCCCCGCTCTGGCAGCTCGTGAAGCAGGCAGGGGTGAGCCACGTCGTGGGAGCGATGCGAGGGGACTGGACCGAGCCCGACCCGGAGCGCAGGCCGTGGAGCTTCATGTCGCTGCTACGGGTAAAAACCGCGTACGAGGACGCCGGCTTCACGTTCTCCGTGCTCGAGAATCGCCCGCCGATGGATCGGATCAAGCTCGGGCTCCCGGGGCGCGACGAGGAGATCGAGAACGTGGTCACGCTGATCAGAAACCTCGGCAAACTTGAGATACCCGTCTGGTGTTACGAATGGATGCCTGCGTTCACCTGGACGCGGACCTCCACGACGATTCCGGCCCGCGGCGGCGCGCTCGCGACCGGCTACGACCACCGGCTGATGCGCGCCGCGCCACCCACGGAGTACGGCGAGGTGGACGAGGACCGGCTCTGGGACGCGCTCGAGTACTTCCTGAAGGCGGTGGTCCCGGAGGCCGAGGCCGCCGGGGTGAAGCTCGCGATGCATCCGGACGATCCGCCCGTCTCGCCCATTCGCGGGCTCGCGCGCATCATGCGGTCGGTCGAGAACTACCAGCGCCTGCTCGACCTCTACCCGAGCGAGTCGAACGGGATCGCGCTCTGCCAGGGTAACTTCACGCTCATGACCGACGACCTGCCCGCCGTCATCAGGCGGTTCGGAAGCCGTCGCAAGATCTTCTTCGTGCACTTCCGCGACGTCCGCGGCACCGCAGAGCGCTTCGTTGAAACCTTCCACGACGAAGGCAAGACAGACATGCTCGCGTGCATGGAAGCGTATCGGGACGTTGGATTCCACGGCGTGTGCCGTCCCGACCACGTGCCCACCGTCGTGGGCGACGACAATCGCGAGGCGGGCTATTCGATGTATGGAAGACTCTTCGCGATCGGGTATCTCGCGGGGCTCAGGGAAGCGGTCTACCGGCCGGAGTAGGGCGGCCTACGCCTCCAGGTCGACGTTCTGCCCCCGGTAGTGCTCAACGGGCGCCTTCGCGCCGTCCGGCGGGGGCGCGAAGCCCGGCTTGCCTTCGCCGATGTCCACCTCGTACGCCTCGTTCTCATCCGCCCCGGAGTCCGCGGACTCCTGCGACCCATCCGCGTCATCCTGCCCGCGGCGTCTCCTGCGCGTAACGCGCAGTCCGTGCGTTCCGTTGTCCAACTCGGGACGATCCGCATCCTTGCTGCCCGGATTCCGATCCACGTCCGGCGTCTCGGGCTCCGTGTTTCGGCGAACGCGTTCCCACTCTTCTGCTGCGTTCAGGTTGATGCTGATCATCCTGTGCAAAATGTACGCCGAATCGACGAAACCATCAAATTCAGGCCGACGGTCGACTCGCGGCTCACGCGCCCGTCAGCCGGTGCCACGCGCGCAGGTAGCGGTTGATCCGCGGGATGTCGGCCTCGCCGACCTCCGGCAGCCGGGAGACGTCCATGTTGTCCTGCAGATCGAGCAGCTTCACCGCCCGCGCGAGCGGATCCCGAGCAGCGCGCTCAACGAACTCCTCGTACGGTTCGTCCTCGTCCCGGTCCGGGAAGAGCTCCTTCTTGCGCCTCGTGAGCCCGTCCACCGCGACGAGGATGCCCTCGGCGAACCCCGCGTCGCGGAGCGTCTGCATCGTCACACCGTTCGGACCGCCGTCCTCCACCGTGTCGTGCAGGACCGCGACCACCTGCTCGTCGGCCGTTCGCGCGCGAGCCATCATCCGCAGCGGGTGCGTGATATACGCCCGGCCCGCCCGGTCCTTCTGCCCGCGATGCGCGCGAAGCGCGATCTCGAGAGCAACCTCGAGCGGGGATTGATCGTTCATCCTCTGCATGATGGTATACTACGACAAAAGCCGGAGTGGCGGAATTGGTAGACGCAGGGGACTTAAAATCCCCTGGGGGGAACCCCGTCCGGGTTCGAGTCCCGGCTTCGGCAAATAAGTCGTTGCATTGCAATGATGTAGTATTTTGGGTCATCTCGGCGAATGCCGAATTTGGCCCAAACGTAGCATTCATGTAGCAGGATCCCTTGAGATGTACGTCTCTACACTTGCCCTTGCATGGACGGAAAGAAGGTCTTCTACGTCAGGTTCCGGAGCCCGGATGGTGTTCCCCGCCAGCGAGACTTTCCGTGAATTGAGAAACCTGCCGATGATTGATAGCGTGGGCTGACCAGGGAGTTTCCTCCCTCGCCGACCAATGAAAAAGGCGCCCCGTTGGTGAGACAACCCAAGCGCCGGTGACAACTGTGACAACACCACAGCCATCGACTACAACCTATCCGAACTTGTGCATCAGTTCCACATCGAATGCGACACGATTCCGTGTTGCCTGTGCGGGGCAGTTCATCCCGGATGGATCCACGAATACGTTCAACGCAGGTATCGCGATCGAGCACGAGCTCGCCGACTGGAAGCGAGACGAGCACTTCCGAGTCGAACGAGAGCGGCGCGCGGGACCATTACTGGAGGAGCTGCATCGATCGTTGGTGAAGAAGCAAGGGCAGCTGCCGCCGAAGACCGCTCTGGGCAAAGCAGTCACCTACGCGCTCTCACAGTGGTCGAAGATGATTCGCTATCTCGAGTGCGAGCATCTGACGCCGGACACCAATCGAGTTGGGAACGCCATCGGACCATTCGTCCTCGGAAGAAAGAACTGGGTCTTCGCCGGTAGTCCCCGTGGGGCGAACGCTTCCATGACGCTCTACAGCCTCATTGAAACCGCAAAGGCAAACGGCGTCGAACCGTACTGGTATCAGCGTGCGCTGTTCGACCAGCTTCCAGCCTTTGACCCTTCAGGGAACTACGAAGATCTGCTTCCCTGGAACATCAGCATCCGAAAGCCGGAAGGCTACTGATCTCACCGGTTCGCCGGACGCTTAACCCGCAGATACTTCCTCGCCGTCTTCTCATCCATCCCGGCGGCGGCTGCACTGATGTTCAGTTGTCCGTGATGCTCCATTAGTTTCCGTAGCCTCCTGACCTGTCGGTCGTTGATGCTCATCCAGGACGCTCCTTCATGGCACATCCTGAACGCTTCTCACCCCTACGGAAACCGGGAGTTCTAATTGTCGTCGGACGGGAATTCTGATTGTCGCTGATCA
>JBKHII010000126.1:0-2857 GCA_046538735.1 Spirochaetales bacterium | reverse complement strand
GAATCGCTTGGTCGCCGCATCCGGGGCCGCGGGATCACGTCCGATCGCGATCTCGCCTGATCGGTCGGCACCGGCTCGCTGCCGCATTCGGTTCGCCCGCACGGATGGCCGTCAGCGATCTCGGCTCCACCCTCTCGAGGAACGCTTCTCCATCAGATCGAAGTCCGCCGTGCGTTCCTGGATATCCACCGACTTCACCTTGACCCGGACCTGGTCTCCAAGGCGGTACTCGGTTCCCGTCTTCGATCCCACGAGGCGATACGTCGCTCGGTCGAGCTCAAAGCGCTCCCTCCCGAGCTTCGAGATGTGAACCAAGCCCTCGATGAGGTAGCGTTCGATCTCCACGAACAGCCCGATTGACGCCACTCCGGAGACGACGCCCCCGTACTCACGACCAAGCTTCGTCTGCAGGAACTCGAGCGCCTTGATGCGGCTGTACTCGCGTTCGGCCTCGGTTGCGAGGCGCTCGCGCTCGCTCGAGTGCTCGCACGTTTTTTCGAGGAAACGCTCGAGCGATGCGCTCGGTGTCCGTCCGCGCGACCGCCGCTTCTTCTCGGCGCGACGACCCGTGGTCGTGCCGCCGGGCCCGAGCGTGCGCTTCACCAGCCGGTGGACCACGAGATCGGGGTAGCGTCTGATCGGGGAGGTGAAGTGGGTGTACGCGTTCATCGCGAGACCGAAGTGTCCCCGATTCTCCGTGGAGTAGATCGCCTTCTTCAGCGCCTTCATCGCGACCGTCTCCACGAGATCGCGAAACTCGAAGTTCTGGATGATCGAGAGGATGTTCCGGTAGTCCTGCGACTCCACGTCCTCGTGCGGCTTGTACGGGATTCCCAGATCCTGCAGCGTCTGGATGAGCGTCTTCAGGTCGCTCTCTCGCGGCTCGTCGTGGACCCGGTAGATCCCGGGCACCGAGTCCGCCGCCTCGAGGTGCTCCGCGACGATCCGGTTCGCGAGGAGCATGCACTCCTCGATCAGCCGGTTCGCGTCCAGGCGTTCGCTCGGACGAACCGACACGGGAACGCCGTTCTCGTCAACGCGGATCTGCGGCGTGGAGAAGTCCAAGTCGACGCTTCCGCGCGCCTCGCGTCTGGTTCGCAGCGTTCGCGTCACCAGGTGGAGCAACTGAATCTGCGCGGAGAACGGATCGCGCTTGCCATGGATGATCTCCTCCGCCTCCTGATAGGTAAACCGACGCTTGCTCTCGATCACCGACTCGCAGATCTCTACTTCGTGGACTTCCCCGGTGCTGTCGACCGCGGCGATCACGCTCATCGCCAGACGCGGTTCGTTCGGCACGAGACTGCAGAGGTTGTTCGAGAGCGCCTCGGGCAGCATCGGAAGCACGGTATCTACCAGATACACCGAGGTCGCTCGTTCCCACGCTTCTTTGTCGATCGTGTCGTCCGGATCAACGTAGTAGCTCACGTCCGCGATGTGGACGCCCAACTCGAACAGGCCGTCGTCGCGTTGGCGGATCGAGACCGCATCGTCGAAGTCCTTCGCGGTCTCCGGGTCGATCGTGAAGCAGTCGACCGAACGAAGATCTCTTCGCTTGCGCGCGATCTTCGCCATCCTGGGCAGCTCGAGCTTCTCGGCCGCGCGTTCAACGTCATCCGGAAACTCGAGCGGGAGGCCCCTCGATAGCGCGACGAGCCGAAGCTCAAGATCGGTGTCTCCGCGGCGCGCGACCACTCGCACCGGCTTTCCGGTCGGATGATCGTCCGCCTGCGGCCACTCCACGAGCTCGGCGCTCACCACATCGCCGTCTTTCAGCGATGCTCCGAGCCGGGCCTTCTGCACGAGCGACTCGGGAAGCACGAGCGCCTTCGGGGAGCGATTTGCTTGTGGATAGAGCCGCAGCTCACCGTGCGAGCGGCGAACCCGTCCAACGATCGGCGATCGGTCGCGTTCCTTGATCTCCACGACTCGTCCGGCCGGCTTGTCGGCCTGCGAGTCCGGGAACACCTCCACGGTCACGCGGTCGCCTGAGAGTGCATGGCCGAGGTGATCGAACGGTACGAGTACGCTCGGTTGTTCGGGAGCTTGTACGAAACCAAAGCCCCTCGCCGTGAGCGTGAGGCGTCCTGTGTATGTCTGTTGCTTTGTCATGGGTTCCTTACCGGATAACGACTGGGAGAGCAATTCTGAATAAGGTACCGTGCTCATCGCTGCTCGTGAAGCTGACCGTTCCTCCGAGGTAGCGCTCCGTCAGCAGACGTACGCTGTAGCTTCCGAGTCCGCGGCCTGCCCCCTTCGTGGAGAACGACCGCTGAAAGAGCTGGTAGCGAGCTTCCGGCGCAATCTCGCCGTCGTTGTGTACCGTCAGGACGATCGTGTCGCCGTCGTCGTGCGATCCGAGCGTGACCACGCCGCCTGGGGGAATCGCCTCGAGTCCGTTTTTCGCGAGATTCACGAGTACGCGGCGAAGAAGGATCGGATCGGTCAACCACGTCACGTCGTCCGCGTGCTTCTCGACGACGATCGACCGGCCGTCGGCCACCAAATGGTAGCGCAACGCCTCGCAGACGCCCCGCATGAGCTCCAGGCTGTTCGTCCGCTGCGGGTTCGGAGCCAGGTCGCCGGTCTCCGCGGAAAGCAGCTGCCGCTGCGCCTCGATCTCGTCGATGAGTGAGCGCGCCGACTTGTCCATCATGCCCAGCATCTTCCGTTGCTCGTTGATCTCGCGTGCGCGCTGAATCGCGTCCGCGAGACCTGCCAATCCGGAGGCGATGTTCGCCAGATCGTGAAAGAAGACGCGCTCGAGCGCGCGGCGACGTTTCTCGTGACTCGCGTCCTGTACGGTGAGCAGCGTGTGCCGCTTGCCTCCGGACTCGTAGGGAGCGGCCGTGACCGT
>JBKHII010000074.1:0-12862 GCA_046538735.1 Spirochaetales bacterium | reverse complement strand
GCCTGATCGCTGTCGTGGAGCCACGATGCGTGGACGCGCCTACAGCTCCAACTCCGTCCGCCAGCCGATCTGGAACGATGTGACGCCACCGGTGTTCAGCAGCGGATCATCCACGAACGCCTCGATCGAGGTGGGGCCGGAGTAGAGGAAGGTCGCGAAGATCGGGCCGATGGCGAGGCGTGCGCCCGCAGAGACGTAGTGCCCCGGGAGGAGGTCGAGGCTCCAGATCGCCGCCATCATGTAGCCCGCGAGGGCCTCCACGGCGAGCGGTCCGAGGTCGTAGCGCACGACGGCCAGCACCGGAAGATCAAAAAACATGAGCAATACTGTGTCCGGTTCTTCGCCGGTCTCCATCGTGAAGTAGCCCAGGCCGACTTCGGCACCAAACATGAAGTTGGGCGCGATCTCCGCGTACAGATCGCCAACGAGACCACCCCGGGCGTTGAACACGTGAGCGAAACCCCCGATCTCGCTCTGTGGGTCCACCAGGTCGGTGTAGCCCAGGAAGACACTGCCTGCCACCGAGACCGGTGACGCGTGCTCTTGCTGAGCGAGAGCAACCCCACCTAGCGAGAGAACCAGCAGGATGATGGCCACAGTTCGTTTCATGTCAGCTCCAATCCGCCGAGGGCAAGGCGTGCCTCCGCATTCTCGACCGGACCCCCTGGCGCTGTCAACAGAATTGCTTCCTGAGGAGTGTTCTTGCGCCTTCTCAATGCACGGGCTACGGTCGGAGGCATGACGTTGTACTCGATCGTGCTCGTTGCCATCTTCGTCGGCGCGGGCGCGGTGTTCGTCGCGCTCTTGTTTCTTGACGCGCCCTACGGGCGGTTTGCCCGTGGCGGATGGGGCCTCACGCTCACCGCGCGCGCCTCGTGGTTTCTGATGGAGTTCCCCGCCGCTGCGTCGATCCTGATCATGGCGGTCGCGGGTCCGCGTCCGGACCCGGTTGCCCTCGTGTTTCTTGCCGCGTGGGAGGTCCACTACGTCTACCGGAGCCTGCTCTACCCGTTCCTCCTGCGGGAAAACCGAGCCCGGACGATGCCGGTCGCGCTCGTCGCGATGGCGATCGTCTACAACGTGGCCAATGGGTACGTGAACGGGTATTGGCTCTTCTTCGTGGGACGCTACACCGCCGACTGGCTTGCCGATCCGCGGTTCATCCTGGGTGGCGCGTTGTTCACCGTCGGCATGATCACGCACGTCTGGTCCGACCGCATCCTCCAGCGGCTCCGGACGCCGGGAGAGCGCGAGTATCGAATCCCCCGAGGAGGACCCTTTCGGTTCGTCTCGAGTCCCAACTACCTGGGCGAGATCGTCCAGTGGTGCGGCTTTGCGCTCGCAACGTGGTCGCTCGCCGGGCTCTCGTTCGCGGTGTTCACAATCGCGAACCTGCTCCCGCGCGCACTCGCAACGCATCGCTGGTATCGCGAAACGTTCGAGGACTACCCGGAGGACCGCAAGGCGATCATTCCGTTCGTCGTGTAGTCGCCCACTACGCCCCCGACTTCCGCTTGCGTATCCGTGAGAGGCCTGGCACAATCTTGCAAGGTGAAGACACGCCTTGCGCGACGACTGAACGACTACAGTCTTCGAAACAAGATCATCTTCAGCATCGCGGTTTTTCTGATGCTCCCGTCGCTGGCGATCTCTCTGTTCGTGTCGGTTCAGATTCGGTCGATCCTGTTCGAGAACGCGTACCATCTCTCCGAGGAGAACGTGTATCGAGCGGTCGACCGGACGCGCGATGCGATGGAGATCGCGCTCTCCATCTCCGACCGTCTCTCGCTGGACCCGGATCTCGAGCGACTGCTCAATACGGCGTACGCCGACCCGCTCGGTGTCTTCCTCGCCTACCGCGGCTACACGCGAATCGACGACTTCACGGTCTTCTCTCCGATCATTTCTCGGATCAAGATCTACGCCGACAACGAAACGCTGCTCAACAACTGGTCCTTCATTCCCTTGACCGAGACGGTGAGGGCACAGCCGTGGTTCCGCGCGGCGCTCGAGGCGGACGGGGCGAACCTCTGGCTGAGCTTCACCGATATCACAAAGAATCGCGACAGCATCTTCAGCCTCGTTCGCATGATCTCCTTCCCCCAACACGGCACGAAGGGGGTTCTCGTCATCGATCTGGATACCGCGCGACTCAGCGAGATGCTCGCTCAGGAATCGTTCGACACCTTTCTCGTAGACGACGAGGGGCTAATCTTCGCCGCCGGCGATGCCGAGAAGAGAGGCGTCGCTTACCGGAACGTCGCCGCGGAGATGCCCGAGCTCGACGCCGACCGAGGAACGTACTCGCTCACGATCGATTCGAGTCCGTACCGGATGCTCTACGAGCACGTTGCGCCTCGCAACTCGGCGAACGGCATCACGATCGTGTCGCTGTTGGCGACGCAGACGATCACGGCAGAGGTGAATCAGGTCTGGGCGCTCGCGGCGACGCTCCTGATCACGGTCTTCGTCCTGGGGCTTGCCTTCCTCGTGCTCGTCTACTCCGGGTTCGTGAGGCGGCTCGTCGCGGTCTCGCGAGGGATGGACGTGGTTGCCGGCGGTCATTTCCATAGCTTTCTCGATATTGATGGGAGCGACGAGATCGGGCAACTCGTGCAGCGGTTCAACAATATGGTGTCCAACATCCAAGAGCTTATGGACGAGGTACACCGGTCGAACGAAGAGCGGCTCCGCATCGAGAAGCATCAGGCGGACATCAAGCTGAAGATGCTTGCGAGCCAGATCAACCCGCACTTCCTCTTCAACTCGCTCGAATCGATTCGGATGAAGGCGCACATGGAGAAGAAGCCCGAGATCGCGGACGTCGTGAAGCGATTGGGCGTGCTCATGCGGAGGATTCTGGAGGTGGAGGGCAACTCCGCGCCCTTGTCCGACGAGATCGAGACGATCCGCACCTACCTGGCGATCGAGCAGTTTCGGCTGGACGAGCGACTACGATACGAGATCCACGTGCCCGACTCCGAGCTGCAATCGGAATTGCCGCCGTTGCTGCTGCAGCCGTTGGTCGAGAACGCGGTCGTCCACGGCGTGGAACGATCGACCGGCCCCGTTCGCGTCTACCTTGGCGCAGAGCAGCGCGACGATCGGCTGCGCTTCGTCGTGGAGGACAACGGTCGCGGCATGACCACGGACCAACTGGAGTCGCTCCGGCGGAGGCTCGGGGAGGATGCGAACGACGAGGAGTCGGACAGCGGAAAGCCACGACACATAGGATTGAGCAATGTGCAGCAGCGCCTGGTCCTGACGTACGGACGGGACTCCGGGCTCGTTGTCTCCCTTCCGGAGGATGGCGGGTTCCGAGTGCAATTCAGCATTCCGGTGAAGCAGACAGATGTACACGTTGATAGTAGCAGACGACGAACGACTCATTCGTGAGGGCATGAGCACGCTCATCGATTGGGCGTCGCTCGGTGTAGAGGTCGTGGGAACGGCCGAGGATGGACCCGCAACGCTGGGGCTGTTGACCGCGCTCGGCGCGGATATCTGCATCGTGGACATTGGCATGCCGGGACTGTCCGGCCTCGAGGTCATATCCGCCGCGGCCGAGCGCGGACTGGAAACACGGTTCATCATCCTCACCGGGTATCGCGAGTTCGAGTACGTGCGAGCCGCGCTCAAGTACTCCGTCGCCGACTACCTCCTGAAGCCCGTGGACGAGAAGGAGCTTCTCGAGACCACATCCCGGATCATCGGCAGCATCCGCGAGAGCCGTCGCGTTCGGTCCTCGGATCCCCGCGCGCTGCGTGCCGGGCTCTACGCCCGCCTGTGCACCTCCGGAGGTGGTGACGCATCGGGTTCCGTGGAGGCGATCGCCGAGCTCCGCGAGCACGGTTTCGAACAGCCGAAGTACCAGCTCGTACGGGTCTTTCTTCCGCGCAGCGAGTCGTCGGCGTTCGACGCGTGGCTCGCCGACAACGACTACGGCGTGCTTGTGGACGATACCAACGGCATGACGGTGCTGCTGTCACGCTTCTTCTTCCGCCGCCGTGATCGAGATGCGGCGAACCGCATCTTCGGCGAGTTCTGCAGCGAGCGCGGACTGCCGCTCGATGCCGTCTGCGGAGAGAGCGCAGAACGACTCGAGCGTCTCCCTGCGATGTACGCGGAGCTGGAACGTCTGGGTGCGACACGGTACTTCGCGGAGGCACCGGGCACGGCGTTCTCCGGCGACATCTGCTCCGGTGACGAGTCGTCTGAGCCTGCCGCAGATTTCGCGACACTCACGCTGCGGATAACGGACGGAGTCGAGGTCGGTGAGTACGACCACCTCCGTGAACGGATCGCGGAGCACCTTGCCGCCTGCTGCACCTCGGAGTACGAGGCGAAGGGGAAGCTCACGGGGCTCGCAGTCGCGTGTCTGGACACCTTGGGTAGGCATCACCAGAACGTTACCGTATCGGATCGCGGACGGGCGGACCTCGTGGCGAGCATTCAGAGCAGCACCCGACTCGCCGAGGCGGCGAAGCTCCTCGTGGCCTGGCTTCGCGAGCGTTTCCCGGCGCACGTCTTCACCGGCCCCAATGTGCTCTATCGCAGAATGTGTCACATCGCGGAGAAGGACTACTGCGAGAACATCACGCTGAAGGACGTCGCTCGCATCCTGAACTACAGCAGCGCCTATTTGGGTAAGCTCTTCAAGGCGGAAGCGGGAGTCAGCTTCGGGCGCTTCGTTGACCGGCTCCGGATCGAACGAGCGAAGGAGCTGCTGCGCGACGGGAAGCGCGTGTACGTCGTGGCGGAGGAGGTGGGGTACCGGCACGTCGACTACTTTCACGCCAAGTTCAGGAAGCACATGGGGCAGTCGCCGCTCGAATACATGCGATCGGCCGCGTCCGCGCCCGAGGGCTGACGGAAGGAATGGAACTGTGAGGTATAGATCGACGCGACATTCCGGCGCACTCCTTGTCCATCTCATCCTTGCGCTGCCGCTCGCGTTTTTTGTTGCGTTCCTGTACCTCGGGTGTTCCGTGGGTGGGATCTCGCCGGCGCATGACGACCCCGTTACGTTCACTGCGTTCTTCGCCGATCCCAATCCAACGTGGAACGACGGCAACGACGACATCGGGCGCTACATAGCAGAGACCCGCGGTGTGACCCTGGACGTGGAGACCGCCGCCGGCGACCCGGAGGTGACGATTCGGCTCCTCGCCATCTCGGGCGACTACCCGGACTTCATCAGCCCAAAAGGAACCACCGGCGAGCTGATCGCGGCCGGCGCGCTACTCGACCTGACGGATCTCATCGGCGAGCACGCGCCGAACATCGAAGCGATGCTCGGCGACGAGATCAATCGCCTCCGGTACAGTGAGAGTGACCCGTCGATATACTTCATCCCTACGCTCGATAAGGTAGACCAGTACTACTACACGGTCGGCGGGCCCTTCAACCTCCAGCTGGACGCCGTTCGCGAGCTCGGGTATCCGGATATACGGACGCTCGGCGACTATGAGGCTGCGATCCGGGGGTACATCGAGCGTCACCCAACGATCAACGGGCAGGAGACGATCGGGCTCTCGCTTCTCGCCGAGGACTGGCGAATCCTGATCTCCACGACCAACCCGGCGTTCTACGCGACCGGGGCGCCGGACGACGGGGAGTACTACATAGATCCGGAGACGTACGAGGCGACGCTGCACTACAAACGGCCGGCCGAGCGCGAGTACTTCCGGTGGCTCAACCACATGAACGATGCAGGGCTGCTCGATCCTGAGAGTTTCGTCCAGTCATACGATCAGTACCTCACGAAGATTGCTTCCGGGCGCGTGCTCGCGGTAATCGACCAGGATTGGGCGATCAGTCCCGCGGTCAACAAGCTCAAGGCGGACGGGCTGTTCGAGCGTACCTACGGCCGCTTCCCGGTGACGTTGGACGAGACGTACGAGATTCCCGTCTTTCAGCAGACCGGGTACATTGGGAGCTGGGGAACGGGGATTACCACATCGTGCGAAGATCCCGTCCGCGCCATTCGTTTCCTCGACTGGCTCGCCTCCGAGGAAGGGCAGATCCTCGTGAACTGGGGCATAGAGGGTGTCCACTATGAATACGACGAGCACGACAGACGCGCCTTTCTCCCGGAGATCGCCGCGCTGCGCACGAGGGACGAGAACGAGTTCAGGCGGCGGACCGGTATCGGCAACTACAACATTTCGCTCCGCTACGGCGACGGAAACAAGGACTCCACCGGCAACTACTTCACGTTGCAGAACCCCGAGCAACTGCTCGAGAAGTACTCCGATCTCGAGAAGGAGGTCCTTGCCGCGTACGGCGCGACGTACTGGAAGGATCTCTTCCCGGGCGAGGACGAGTTCCCCGTGAAGGCGTGGGGAGCCGCCTGGACGATTTCCTATCCGAACGACTCGCCGCTCACCACGTTCTATCAGCGCCAGCAGGAGATCATCCGGAGGCGGATCCCGGAGGCAATTCTCGTGTCGCCGGAGGAGTTCGATCGTGTATACGACGCGATGCTGATGGAGCTGGATGCCGCCGGCGCCCCGGAGATGGAGGCGCTGTTCACCGAGTACGTACGCGAACGAGTCGAGCTCTGGAATCGGTGACGCCCGCGTATCACTAGTTTTCTCGCAGTTTCGTGCTAGTTCATCGGGTAGTGCTCGCTCCGCACCGGGTCTAGCATGTGGGCGTGCTCAACCAATCTACGCCTGCTACGAATGACGCACTGGAAGCACGAGTCCCCGGTAGAGCCGAGGACGGCCTCCTGGCAGCGTACCGGATCATCGCCTTTCTCGCCGTCGTCTTCATCGTCGTCCCGTTCCTGAATCCGGCCCGGGTAAGCGCCCTCGTCAGCAGTACGCAGTCGATGCTCACCTCCGGGACTTCCTTCAGCGCGCTGACGAGCGAGTTCATCCGGCCGGTGTCGCGTGGTTGGGTATCGGTTGGCTCGCTCCAACTCATATTCTACGCGTCGCTCGGCGGATGGCTCGGCATCGCCGCGGTCGGAACCGGCGTGTGCATGAGCCTCGGCGAGATCAGGCTGAAACGACTCGGGCTCATCTTCTCGGCGGTCGGCAGCGTCGTGTCGGCGGGATCCGCGAGCCTCGTGCTGATCGCCTACAAAGCCTTCGTCAACAGCCCGTACGCGGATCGGATTCAGCCGCAGTTTCCGCAGGGGCTCATTGTTCTCCTGATCGTGAACGGCGCC
Source organism: Spirochaetales bacterium (assembly GCA_046538735.1). Classification (GTDB taxonomy): domain Bacteria; phylum Spirochaetota; class Spirochaetia; order DSM-27196; family SLST01; genus SLST01. Next base: position 5,685 of record JBKHII010000074.1, on the reverse strand, counting down.
GTGGCGCTGCTTTCAGTTCTCCTGCTCTCGATCCTCCCGCGCGCGGCGGCGGACGCACCGTACGAGATGAAACCGAAGTACCGGCTCTTCCTGCTGCTCCTGCCGATACTCGTGCTTACCTTCGTCTTCGCCTACCTACCGCTGTGGGGCTGGGCGGTCTCGTTCTTCGACTACCGGGCCGGTTTCGCGCTCACTGCGGACCGGTTCGTGGGCTTCAAGTGGTTCAGCTATCTCTTTCAGAATCCCGCCACCCGTGCGGACATACTGCGCGTCATGCGCAACACGCTCGCGATGAGCGGCCTCGGACTCGCCACCTCGTGGGTGGCGATGGCGTTCGCAATCATGCTCTCCGAGGTTCGGGCGATGGGCTACCGCCGACTGGTCCAGACGCTGACGACGATCCCGAACTTCATCAGCTGGGTGCTGATCTACACCTTCGCGCTCGCGATGTTCTCAACCGAAGGCTTCGTGAACTCGCTCTCGATCGATCTCGGCTGGATCGACGCGCCAATCCAGTTCCTGCAGAACTCGCGCCACGTCTGGCTCAGGATGCTCGGGTGGGCCATGTGGAAGGGCCTGGGCTGGAGCGCGATCATCTACATCGCGGCGATCACCGGGATCGATCCGCAGCTCTACGAGGCGGCCACCGTGGACGGTGCCGGACGCTTCCGAAAGATGTGGCACGTCACCGTACCATCGCTGCTTCCCACGTACTTCGTTCTGCTGCTCCTTGCGATCGCAAACATCCTCACGAACGGGATGGAGCAGTACTACGTGTTCAAGAACGCGATGAACAAGAGCACGATCGAGGTGCTCGATCTCTACGTCTACGTCCTGGGACTCGGGAGCGGCGGCGCGTCGAACGTCGCGCTCGCGACGGTCGTGGGATTCATGAAGTCGATCGTGAGCATTGTGCTCCTCTTCGTCACGAACCGAGCGTCCAAGCTGATTCGCGGCGAGTCGATCGTTTAGGGAGGCCAGAGTTTGATACGTCTTCGCCGACAGAACGTAGCGCCGTGGGAGGTGAAGAAGCTCGCGGACCACGTCTTCGACTTCTTCAACCTTCTGATTCTCACGCTCTTCGCGCTCTCCTGCATCTTTCCGTTCTACTATCTCTTCATCAATACGATCAGTGACAACGAGCTGACCCGAATCGGAGCGATCAGGTTCCTTCCCCGCGGCGTACACCTCGACAACTACAAGGCGCTCGTGAATGTGAACAACCTCGCGAACGCGGTGGCCGTGTCGGTGGGGCGCACCGTGATCGGAACGGTGCTCATGGTCGCTGCGTCCGCCTTCGCGGGGTACCTCGTGACGCAGCAGAAGATGTGGAAGCGGAGCCTCTGGTACCGGCTCATCGTGGTCACGATGTACTTCAACGCCGGTCTTATTCCGTTGTACCTCAACATGTCGCTGCTCGGGCTCACGAACAACTTCCTCGTCTACATCGTCCCACTGATCGTACAACCGTTCAACATCATCCTCGTCAAGACCTATATCGAGTCGATCCCACGGGACCTGGAGGAGAGCGCCTTCATGGACGGCGCGGGGTACGTCCGGGTCTTCGTCTCCATCATCGCGCCGATCGCGAAGCCGATCATCGCGACGATTGCGGTCTTCGGCGCCGTGGCGCACTGGAATTCGTTCATCGATACCATGATCTTCGTTCCGGACAACCCGAGGCTCTATTCGCTGCAGTATCAGCTCTACATCTACCTCAGAACGACCTCCAACCTGAAGGCGCTGATGGACTCCGGAGGCCGTCTCTCCGAGACTCAGATCCAGGCGGTCCTCAATCTGCGCACGGTGAAGTTCACTGTTGCGATGATCACCGTACTCCCGATCCTGCTGGTGTATCCGTTCCTCCAGCGCTACTTCCAGAAGGGAATCATGATCGGAGCGGTGAAGGGATAGCGAATGAACGGGAAGCAGACCCATGTGCACGACCAGCATGCCGAGCATGCTGAGATTTCCCCAGAAGGAGGGATCGTATGAAAGGTTTCAGGACAACGATCGTGACGTTGCTGCTGTTCGCGGCTGCGCTCACACCGGCGATGGCGGCCGGCGACATGGAGGGAGTCACCGCGAGCGACAGCGTGATTCCGGAAGAGACCGTGGAGCTCACCGTGTACACGCAACTCGCGAACTATTCGGGCGAGCAGATCGGATGGTTCGCACAGGTGATGGAAGAACGCTTCAACGTGAAGCTCAACATCATCCCGGAGGGTGACGGCGTCTTCACGACCCGAATGGCGGGCGGCGATCTCGGCGACATCGTCGTGTTCGGGACGGACGCGGACGAGTACGAACAGGCGTGGCAGGCCGGTCTCTTGTGGGACTGGGAGGACGAGGACCTGCTCGAGGAGTACGGACCGTACATCGCAGAGAACATGCAGCCGGCGCTCGCGAAGAACCGCAGCATCTCCGGCGGCGACCTCTACGGGTTCGGCCACGACGTTGCGACCTCGCCGGACGATCACGAGTCGTTCTTCTACCATCCGGACATCCGCTGGGACCTCTACGCCGATCTCGGCTACCCAGAGATCGACACGCTCGAGGACTACATCGACGTCCTCGAGGACATGGTCGATCTCCAGCCCACTTCGGATACCGGAGCCCAGACGTACGGCGTCTCGCTCTTCTCAGATTGGGACGGCGACATGGTGATGTTCGTGAAGTCGACCGCAGCGCTCTATGGATACGACGAGTTCGGGTTTGGTCTCTACGATACGAACACGGATACCTACCAGCATCTCTTCGCCGAGGACAGTTTCTACATTCGCTCGCTCCGGTTCTACAACGAGCTTTACCAGCGAGGGCTGCTCGACCCGGACTCGCTCACGCAGAACTACGACCTGCATAACGAGAAGTATCAGAGCGGCGCCGCCTTCTTCATCATCTTCGACTGGATGGGAAGCGGCACCTACAACACGGACGAGCACCTCGCCGAGGGCCGCGCGATGCTTCCGCGCCCGGCAAGCGACGCAAGAACGCTCACATACGGCCTGAACGTCAGCGGCAGAGAGCGCGTCTGGACGATCGGCGCAAAGACGCAGTACCCCGAGCTTGCGATGACGATCATCAACTGGCTCGCCACGCCCGAAGGCACGATGACGACCACCTACGGACCTCAGGGGGTCACCTGGGACTACGACGAGGAAGGCTACGCCTACCTGACCGAGTTCGGCGAACGCGCGTACGCGGACCAGACCACCGAGATGACCGGCGGCTACACCGGCACCTTCTCGGACGGCACGAGCAAGATCAACAACACCATATGGTCGCTCGGCGCGACGAACCCGGAGGGCAATGACGAGCCGTACGACTACCAGAAGTGGCGCAATCGTCGGCGCGACGACGTGACGGCGATCGAGCAGGACTGGCGCGACTACACCGGCTTCCGCGACTACGACGCCTACATCGAGTCGTTCGGCTATTCCGTCGCCCCGGGAACCTCGTTCTCACAACGGTCCCGCAGCTCCGAGCTGCAGACGACCTGGAATCAGGTCGCCGAGGCAATCAAGACCTACAGCTGGCGTGCGATCTACGCGGACACCGACGAAGAGTTCGAGGAGATCGTCGCCGATATGGAGGACGAGGCGATGGCGTACGGCTACGACGAATGCCGAGCCTTCACGGAAGAAGAAGCCGCCCGCCGGGCCGAGCTCGCCCGAGCAGTTCGGGAGCAGTAGGCCGACGCGCGATTCCAACGGACCGGACGACCTGCGGGTCGTCCGGAAATCCGTTCGAACTGTCACCGACCGTGCAGATGGGGAGACTCCAACTCATTGTCGCGGCGTACGATGGCGGATGGCCGTTGCATATCGCGGAACGGATTCTGACAAGTCCTGCCGACAGCACCGTCAACGACGCCGACGCCATTCGGATCGGCGAAGTCCAGCGGCTCCTCCGCGAAACCGATGACAATCTCGACCACATCGAGGCAGCCGTTGGCTGCAACAATACGCAGAGCCTCAGGAGCTACTTCAAGAAGTTCACCGGCAGACACCGGCGAGTTCCGCCCGCAGTGTCGCGTGCCGATGGAGCGAGAAAACGGGCCGGAAGTGGCGCGCCGGCGCGGGGCTGGCGCTGGGGACCGTAGCGTGTCATGATGTTTGCGGAGGACCCATGTCACATCACGAACCCACAAACCTCTTGGCCTCGCTTGGCTATTCTCAGGCCGATATAGATCAACGTGTCGCCGATACCTGGGCGAACCTCTTCGAGAGCGACGAGAACCAGCGTATCTACTTCGAATCGGACAACAAGACCGCGTACATGCTCGATACCGGCAACGTGGACGCGCGCTCGGAAGGCATGTCGTACGGAATGATGATGGCCGTGCAGATGGACCGCCAGGACGTTTTTGATCGCCTCTGGAAGTGGGCGATGACCCATATGTACATGAAGCGCGGCCTGCACTCCGGCTACTTCGCCTGGTCGTGCCGCCCGGACGGCAAGAAGAACGCCCGCGGCCCCGCGCCGGACGGCGAGGAGTACTTCGCGCTCGCGCTTTTCTTCGCATCGAACCGCTGGGGCGACAAGCCGAAGGCGCCGTTCGACTACGCGGCACAGGCTCGAGAGCTACTTCGAACGTGTGTCCACAAGGGCGAGCGTGGACGGGGTTTCCCCATGTGGAACCCGGACAACCACCTCATCAAGTTCGTCCCCGAGACCGAATGGACCGATCCGTCCTACCACCTGCCTCATTTCTATGAACTCTTTGCCGAATGGGCGTATCCGGAGGACCGCGATTTCTGGAAGCGCGCGGCGGCGGCGAGCCGGGCGTACATACCCACCGCCTGTCATCCCGTCACCGGCCTCGCCCCCGAGTATTCGGAGTACGACGGTCGTCCGAAACCGGTCCGTGGCCACGGCGACTTCTACAGCGACTCGTACCGCGTGGCGGCGAACATCGGCCTGGACGCCGCATGGTTCGGCCGCGCCGACCGGCACCGCTCGATCGCCGACCGCATTCACGCCTTCTTTGCGGATAAGCGTCCCGAGGATTACAAGAAGTATCAGATCGACGGTACACCCACCGAGGAACCCGCGCTCCACCCGGTCGGCCTGCTCGCGACAAATGCGCAGGCCGCCCTCGCGACCGAAGGAGCGAAAGCCGAGCAGGCAGTCCGACTCTTCTGGGACACGCCGCCGCGAACCGGCGTCCGCCGCTACTACGACAACTGCCTCTACTTCTTCGCGCTCCTCGCGCTCTCGGGGCGATACCGCGTGTACTGATCGACGATGACGCTCACCCTGCTCTCGCTTCTGCTCGCGCTCACGCTGGTCGGCTCCGGATGGCGTGGCCTCGCGGTCTCGCCCGCACGCCGGCAAACGTGAGCTTCCGCAGATCTGACTTCCGAACCATCGTGCCGCGTGCCCGGACCGTCCATGTCTGCTATCTCTCGCCGCGAGTCATGCATCACGTGCGCGAGTTGCTCGAGCGTGTCACGGTTTCAGACGCGGTGCTTGTCTCGGTGCTGTTCGGCGTTCGGGGGTGGCGTCCCGCTCGTTCGGTGACCGTGGGAGACGTGTATCGGCCGGAGGTTCTCGTGTACGAGCGGTAGCGGGTGCCACCGCCGCGCCTGTTCTGTGACTCATCGGTAACAAAATCGCCGCTCGCCGTTCAAACTGGTGCCGAAATTGTTGACGAGCACGCCGGCGGTCGCTATCCGGCTTCTG
>JBKHII010000019.1:0-41796 GCA_046538735.1 Spirochaetales bacterium | reverse complement strand
AACCCCGGACCATCTGATTAAAAGTCAGATGCTCTACCCCTGAGCTAGCCGCCCGTCCGCCGCCGGCCTGCGCCGACGAGTGGTGCTAAAGTAGCCGACCTATCCCCGGAATTCAAGCCCGATGATCAGATTGTAGACCGGACGCAGCCCCGGCTCGCTCGAGAGCTCGCTGCCGAACACCGCGGCGTTCAGCCGGACGTACGTCATGTCCACGCCGAGCCCGGCTGCAAAGAGCCCCTCGTGAAACCCTCCCCGCAAGGACAACACCTCGAGAAAGGTCGCCTCGAGACCGAGGCCCATCTTCAGGACGATGTTCTCGGTCTCCTCCGGGGTAATCCAGAAATCGAAGATGTCCGAGTAGTCGAACAGAACCGTGACGTCCTGCACGTAGCGATCGAGGAACTCCAGGCCCGGCGTGTACGCGAGTCCGAAGTTGATCTCCTGCGGATACGTGTCGTACTCGGTCGCGCCGGCCGAGGCGGTTCCGTCCGCGAAGCCGGAGACGCTCGAATACTCCACAACCGCGCTCGGAGAGTAGAGGTTGTCCACAGTGAGTGCGCCTGCGACCAGATCGCTCCACACGAAGCGGATGCCTGCGTCGATGCCGATGCCCGAGATGAGCTCGAACGGCGCGTCGATCAGGAGGTCCGGACCGAGCGACTCGAACAGCGACGGCAGCGTGAGCAGGGTCGTTGATACTACCGCGTCGCCACGCACGAAACCCTTCAGGCCGACCCCGACTCCGAGCCGGGAGTTGAGGCTCTCCGGAAGCGGTACGTCAAGCGCGTACCCACCGCGCAGCACGAATCGCTCGCCCAGTCGCAGTTCCAGGCTCGACACGCCTCTGCTCACCACGAGGAGCTGCGTATCGTTGAAGATACCAAAGCCCATCCCGGCGCCCACGTAGCCGAACGAAACCGGCCCGGTGATCGAGAACCGGGCATCGATCCCGGAGAGGAGGCTCTGCACGCTCGGACTCGCGAGCAGCGTCCCCAGGTCACCGCCGCCGAGACCTTGAGCCACGATGCCGGCGATGCTGAAGATGGGTCCGGAAGCGCTCACCGTGAGCTCCGAGTAGCTGAACCGGGGTTCCAGATCCAGCAGCCCCGCGGGGTTCGTGAAGAGCACCGGAAACCCGTCCGCCCACGCGCGATGTGGACCTCCGAGCGCCGCGGTTGTGCTGCTCGGTATCGAGAAGTCGTCCGCGTTCTGAGCGGACGAGACCGCCGCGACGATGAGGAGAAGAAGCGCGATGCCGAGGCTACGTCTTGTCACCGAATCCTCCGACGGGCGACAGGCCAATCACCAACCGATAGCGCCGCCGATCTGGTCTAGAAGTTCGGTCGATTCTCCATCCGCCTGAAGCGACTCCTCGGCGGCGATCAGGAAGGCGCGCGCCTGCTCGACTTCCTCGTAACCGGGGTCGCCGGGGCTCAACGACTCGAGTCCCTCCGCGCCGCCGTTCTCCTCCACGGCGACGGCTATCAGCCCCACCGCCGCGACTGCGTACTGCTCGGAAGAAGGCTGCACCGTGTCGTCTGCGTCATCGATCAACTCGGCTGCCGCCACGAGTCGCTCGTAGTCGTCCTCGCTGAACCCGTCGAGCGCTTCCTGGACGACGGTCTCCGGGTCACCACCGTTCGCCAGCTCGGCGGCGACTTCGGTTAGCTTCCCTTCGAGACCGGTCGAAGCCACGGCGAGCTCGGCGGCAAGGAGCTGCGTCTCCGGATCGTCGCTGTCCTTGAGCGCGTCGAACGCGTCGGCCATCTTGTCCGCGTCGCCGGACGCGAGCGCGTCGTGCCCGTACGTTACGCGTTGCCCCGCTGAGAGTTGCGAGGGGTCTCGCTGCAGAAACGAGAGCGGGCTCGTCGTGAACACGCTCTCGCACCCGGCGACCAGCGCGAGCACGAGCAGGATCGAGGCGACCCGTAGCGACTTCGCGATTGGTTTCGTGGTCATGATCTCCCCCTAGAACCGGATGGCGAGCTCGAGCGAGCCTCCGATGTTGTCAAAGCCCCACCGACCGGAGTTGTCGCGACGGAAATCACCTGCGATCGCGGCGTTGAGGTCGATGAAGAACAGGTCGAGTCCGACCCCTCCGGAAAGGTAGCCGCCGTAGTAGCCGCCGCGTAGCGACAGAAAGCGCAGCAGCTTCACCTCCCCACCGATATTGAGCATGGAGAGGACCTGGTCCGCGGAAACCTGGTCGCCCGCCTGCCACGTCCGGATCGCGGATGTCATGTCGAGTAGATCGACGCTGATGCTCGGATCCACGATGTACGAGAGCACGCCGAGATCGGGGTGGAACTCCACCCCGGCGTTCACCTTCATCGGGATCGGCCGCGCCTGCGACGCTTCGTCCGCGTTCAGCGGTCGCCCCGTGGGCAGCGACGCGGCGAGCAGGGCCTCGTAGTACGTTTCCAGGTCGCTCGTCCGGTAGTCGATGGCGGTGCCGAGCAAGTCTCGCACCGCGAGCCCCACGTTGAACGGACCGAGCTCCCAGAGCGCTCCAACGTCGACCCCGAGCCCGGAACCGTAGTACACGGTGTTCCGGAAAAGCGTAGCGGGATCCGGAGCACCGGCGGTCATGTACGATATCAAGAGCGGTGCGGCGTCAACCCGCGTGTGACCGTAGATCGTGGGCCGCACGGCGACTCCGACATTGAGCGATCCGAAGGTGAGTCCGAGCCCGCCCACGAAGGTGATCGTATTGTACGCCGTGCCGCGCGCCTCCAGAAGATTGCTTCCGTCCAGCGTCGCTTCAGCGTTGGCGAAGAGACCGAGGCCGATACCGTTCCCCACGTAGCCGAGTCCGACCTGCGCGCCCAGCCGTAGGTATCCGCCGGGAAGCGCCGACTCGATCTCGGAAATGATGTTGTCGATCACGCCCGCGGGGTACGAAGCGGACTGTGCCTGCGCCTCTTCGTCGAGTGCTTCGAGGAAGCCGACGATATCCTCAGGTCCCGCGGACGCGATGATGTCGGCGATGTCGTCACCCGATTCGTAGGTGATGCCGGTGTCCTCGGCGGCATCCTGAACGATGCTCTCGATAACGGCCGGATCCTCGTTCTCGATCCATTCCTGGAGCCCGCCGAGATCCTCCGCAATGTCCTCATAGTCTTCAGGATCGAATGCTCGAGAGCCGTCGCCATCGGAGAGCGAACGCGAGGTGGAGATGTCGCCCTCGGCGATCTCCTGCGCGAGCGAAATCAGCTCACGGTCGGCAAAACCCCAGAGGTTGACGGATGCAAGCGTGAGTTCTCCACCACGGGCGAAACCGGCAGGGTTGTAGAAGAAGCTGTTGTATCCGCTCGCGGTCGCGGTGAACGATCCACCGCGCCCCATTGTGATCGGATTCTGCGGGAAAAACGGGTCTATCGGTTGGGCCCAGGCAGCGGCGGCGCACAGCGAGAGTATCAATGCCAAGCACGTCCGACGCACGCGGGGACCTCCAGTTGTCTTGATCTTCGGCATGGAGTTCCATTTCCTCCACCACGAGTATACCACAGAAGATTCAAAAATCCATAATCTCCAACGAGAAAACTCCTCCCGCCGGCCGATCCGCGTCGGCTATCCCTGAACCTCGGCCCGCACTCGCTGCCGTCCCCGAGCCGCGTCCGCGAGTCCGGGGTCGAGTTGGAGCGCTCGGTCGTACGCTGTGAGCGCCTGCTCCCACTCCTCGAGTTGCTCTCTCGCGTAGCCGAGCCGCGCCCAACGAACAGCGTTTCTGCTATTGTGGTAGACCGACGTTGAGATCGCGATGTCCGCCCGATGGAACTCCCCGAGCTGGATGAAGATCTCTCCCATCGCGAAGTAGACCCAATCGATGTACTGCCCGGTCGGAGCGACTTGCACATACCGCTCTAGGTACTGAAGCGCCTCCAGCGTGTTACCCAAATCGAAGTGAGCCTCGGCGATGATCTGAAGCACGCGCGACTCGAACTGGTTGATCTGCAACGCCCGCAGCCCGTAGTCGACCGCCTCCTGACTCCGTCCGAGCGCATTGAGCGCCCAACCGAGCACGACGTACGAGTCCACGTTGTTCGGATTCGTCTCGATCTCCTGGAGGGTGATCTCGATCGCCTCCTCGAAACGACCGTTCCGGTACGCGTCCAGCGCGTCGGGCTCATCGTCGACCTGGGCGACGGCGAGCGACGCAACCGCCGCGAGCGCGAGGAGCGCCACGACCGCTCGAGGTGCGGACCTACGCATTCGCCTCTCCCTCCTTGTGCGGCGCCGCAGATTCGGCCGTGGGATTGGCCGAGCCGGGCATGGTGCACGAGCCGTTGAGCGAACAGCCGCTCTGGACGATCAGGTCGGGGGTGAACACGTTCCCGGTCACCCGCGCCGACGCAAAGAGCTCGAGCCGATCGGTCGCGCGGATGTCGCCGCGAACCTCTCCCTTGACCGAGACCTTCCTCGCGTCGATCTCCGCGGCCACGACCGCGTCCGCGTTGATGTAGAGATCGGTATCGGATACCACCTTCCCCTTGACGCTCCCCTTGATGAGAAGCGGCTCGCTGAAGTGGATCTCACCTTCGAAATCGATGTCCTCGGCGAGGACCGTCTGCAGCGTCGACTCGTCGATGCTGCGAATTCGCATTTCCGCCATAGTTCTTCGAACGATCGTATGGTCGCAGCGTACGGGTGTCAAGAAGATTGCTTGCGGGCGAACGACTCGAGCGACGCCATCATCCGATTGAGGCTCTCCTGGAGCTTCTCTCGCATCTCGGTCGTGTACGGGTTGAAGCGCTGGAGATCCACGAAGAGCTGGTATGGATCGTTACACGTCTGCTCCATCACTTCGAGAAGCTTGACGTAGCCTACGGTCGCGATCGGACTCGCCGAGAGTCGCATATCCGCGAGGACGCGACCGAGGAAGTGCGTGACGCCCTGGGTCATCGCCGCCTCGCGATCGTGCTCCTCGGCGGTCATCTCGAGTACGCGCAGCCCCATGTCTGCGTAGAAGCGTCTCCACCGCTCGGCCGTCGCTCCGTCAACGCGAGCCGGCGTGAAGACGAGCGGCAACCCGCGGACGCCCTCTCCGGCAGAATCGGGGCCGAACATCGGGTGCGTCCCGATCACCGGATTGGAGCCTGGAACGCGCTCGATCATCGTGTGCACCGGGTGCATCTTCACCGAGCACGTGTCCGTCACCACGGTGTCCGCGCGGAGATGCGGCGCGAGCCGATCAAGCGCTTCGCTCACCGAGCTGATCGCAACGCAGAGCATCACACAATCGGACGAGCCGAGCTCCTCGAGCGTGACCGCCCGACAGCCGGCGGGAACGGGACGGTCGGAACGATTGTAGGTGACGACCGTTGCGTGGCGAGCAAGTTCCGAGGCCCAGAAACTCCCGAATCGGCCGGTGCCGAAGACTCCGATCTGCATTGCGTGCAGCATATCAGAAGTGTCACGCACCGTGCAGGCCCCAGACCTCGGAAATGGACCCGTGGAAGCGACCGCGGCCGCGCACCGCGTGACTGATCCGGCCGTCTTGGGGTAGTATCGGCCGCAGGAGCCAGAATGGATTTCATTGAAACCGTACACGAGAATGCGAAGAGACTGAAACGAACACTCGTCCTGCCGGAAGGTACCGAGCCACGGACGATCCAGGCCGCCCGAAGGATCGTGGACGAGGGCCTTGCCGGCCGCGTCATCCTGATCGGAGCTCCGAGCGAAGTCCGCGACGCGGCGCAGCAGGTGAATACCGACCTCGAGGGCATTCGGATCGTGAATCCGGCCGACTCAGACTCGCGCGACGCGTACGCGAGCGAGTACCACGAGCTGCGCAAGCACAAGGGGATGACCGAGGCGGAAGCGCGCGAGGGCATCGTGGAGCCGCTTCGCTGGGGCGCGATGATGGTCCGTCTGGGCGATGCCGACGCGATGGTCGCCGGTGCGGAGAACGCGACGGGCAACGTCCTTCTCGCGGCGTTCACGATCATCAAGACGGCTCCCGGCACGAAGTTCGCGTCGAGCTGCTTCGTCATGAAGCATCCCGACCCGAAGTGGGGCACGGACGGTCACATGATCTTCTCCGACTGCGCAACGATCCCCGACCCGGACGCCGGGCAACTCGCGGAGATCGCGATCGCTGCCTCGGACTCATGCCGACGCTTTCTCAACGCGGAGCCGGTCGTCGCGATGCTCAGCTTCTCGACCAAGGGCAGCGCCGACCACGCGGACGTGGACAAAGTCACGCAGGCGCTTTCGATCGTGAGGGAGCGGCGGCCCGATCTCAATGTGGACGGCGAGCTGCAGGCGGACGCGGCGCTCGTCCCGTCGGTCGGCGAGAAGAAGGCGCCCGGATCGAGCGTCGCGGGCAAGGCGAACGTGCTCGTCTTTCCCGATCTCGGCGCGGGCAATATCGGCTACAAGCTCGTCCAGCGACTGGCGGGCGCGGAGGCGTACGGGCCGTTCCTCCAGGGTTTCGCGAAGCCGGTGAGCGATCTCTCGCGCGGCTGCTCGGTAGCCGACATCGTCAATACGGCGGCGGCGACACTCTGCCAGGGGGAATGATGCAGGTCGCAATCGTGGGATACGGGCGAATGGGCCACGAGATCGCCCGGATCGCGGAAGAACGCGGCCACGAGATCGCGCTCGTCGTGGACCCCTCGGTCGCCGGGCACGACGACGGTACGGGGCCGCGCTACGCGACGGGCATCTCAGAGGAAGCGCTCGCCGGGTGCGACGTGGCGATCGAGTTCTCGTTCGCCGAGGCGGTCGTGCCGAACGTCGCGACCTACGCCGCCGCGGGCGTTGCAGCGGTCATCGGGACGACCGGCTGGTACGATCGTCTCGACGAGGTGAGCGCGTCCATCCACGACCACCGCGGCGCGCTCGTATACGGAGCGAACTACTCGATCGGCGCGCACCTGTTCTTCCGTGCGGCCGCGAGCACGGCGGCGCTCGTCAGAGACCTCGAGGAGTACGACGTGGCGATCCACGAGATGCACCACCGCGAGAAACGGGACAGTCCCTCGGGCACGTCGCTGAGCCTCGCCCGGGCAGTCCTCGATGCGGTTCCGAGGAAGCGGTTCGCCGAGACCGGCCGCCTCGACCGACCGCCGGAGCCTGAGGAGATGCACGTGACCTCTACCCGGTGCGGTTCGGTGCCGGGTACGCACACGCTCGTCCTCGACTCGCCTGCGGATACGATCGAGGTCACGCACCGGGCACGCAACCGGAGCGGCTTCGCACTCGGCGCGGTACGCGCCGCGGAGTGGATCGTCGATCAGAAGGGGCTATTCACGGTGGAGCAGTTCGTTGACGAGTTGCTCGGCCACAACCGGTAGGACAGGAGGTACCATGTTCGAAGGGGTATACACGGCGCTCGTGACGCCGTTCAACGCAGACGGATCGATCGACGAGGGGGCGATGCGCAACCTCGTGGAAGCGATGATCGAGGGCGGGGTCCAGGGCCTCGTGCCGATGGGCAGCACCGGAGAGAGCGCGACGGTCTCGCACGACGAGAATATCCGCGTCATCGAAATCGTGGCCGACCAGGCGAAGGGCCGAACGAGCATCATCGCGGGAACCGGCTCGAACTCGACCGCCGAGGCAGTCCGAATGACGCAACTCGCGAAGGAGGTCGGCGCCACGGCGACGCTGCAGGTCTCGCCGTACTACAACAAGCCGACCCAGGAAGGCCTCTACCGCCACTTCACGACGATCGCCGACTCGACCGACCTTCCGGTGGTCGTCTACAACATTCCCGGACGAACGGCGGTCAATATCGAGAACGGAACAATGCTCCGGCTCGCGACGCATCCGAACATCGCGGCGGTCAAGGAAGCGAGCGGCAGCATGCCGCAGGTGATGGAGTTGATCTCGGTCAGGCCGGACGGATTCAACGTGATCTCGGGCGACGACAATCTCACGCTCCCGATCCTCACGCTCGGCGGCGAGGGCGTCATCTCGGTTGCGGCGAACATCGCTCCGCGGCTCATGGGTCGTCTCGTGACCGCCGCGCGCGAAGGACGACTCAAAGAGGCCCGGGAGCTTCACTACCGCTTGCTGCCGTTGTTCAAGTCGGTCTTCCTGAAAACCAACCCGATTCCCATCAAGTACGCGCTCGCCTCCAAGGGCATCATCACCGAATCGTATCGCCTACCCCTCTGCGCGCTCGACGACGTGGACAAGCGCAAGATCGACGCGATCCTCGACCAGGTGCAACCCGAGTAGCTCACACGCGTGCGGCGAGAAGCTCCGCCAGCCGGAGGTAGTCGTGCGGAGCGACGCGCTCGGCGCGGACCGCGAGCGAGATGCCGGCCTCTTCGATGATCGCGCGCACGACGTCCAGCGGCAGCGACAGCGCGGCGGCGAGGTTCTTTGCGTTGTTGGCTACTGTCTTGCGGCGCTGCGCGAAAAGCGCCCGTGCCGCGGCGGCGCACAGCCGCTGCAACTCGGGCGAGATCGGCTTCGGCTCCATCACCACAATCGACGACACCACGTCGGGCGCCGGATAGAAGTTACCGCGAGAGAGGTCGCCGGCGAGCCGCGCGCTCGCGCTCACCGAACAGAGAACCGAGAACGGAGAGTAGTCGCTCGAGCCCGGCTCGGCGACCATGCGGCGCGCCATCTCCTTCTGAACGGTGAACACCATTCTGCGCGTTGCCGCGAGGAGCCTTGGATCCTCCAGGATCGACGTGACGATCGCGGCCGCGGACCGATACGGCAGGTTCCCCACGATGCGGTCGGGGAGCACCTCTTCTTCGAGCACGGTCTTCACGGCGTCTCCCGCGACCATGCGCACCGTCTCGCCGAATCTCGCCCGGATCACCTCCATCAGCCCGTAGTCGACCTCGAACACGATCACGCGCCGCGCGCGCCCCACGAGAAGCGCAGTGATGCCGCCGAGCCCGGATCCGATCTCCCACACGGTCTCGGCCGACTCAGGCGCGAGCTCGTTCACGATTCTCTCCCGCGCGGGACGCGAGACCATGAAGTTCTGCCCCCACCGTTTCTTCAAAGCGAGCCCGCGCACGGCGAGCAGCTCGCGAATCAGTCCAGGAGTGTCGTCAATGCCGTGCCAGTCCATCGTGCCTCCTGTAGACAGAACGCAAGCCGGCGAGCAGGCCCCCCGCCGCAATCAGTGTTGATCCGGTGACCCACAGCGTCTGCGAGCGAACCGCATGGATTCCCGGTATCGCCGAAAAGAGCCACCCCGCCCCCTCCACGAGCCCGGCGACGGCTTCGAGCATCGGCCTCGAGACGTACGCGACCGCAGAGAGCCCGCTCAACGCGAGGAGTACCGCCACGAGCCCACCGGTCATCGTCAGGAGCACGAGCGGGCTCATGACGAGCGTGGCGATCACGCCGGCCGGATACCACGCCCCGAAGTGGTGCAGCAGAACAGGCGTCGTGGCGAGCTGTGCGGAGGCGCCCGCGGACACCGATGACGAGAGACCGGGGGGCAACCACCGGATAAGGCACTCGGACAACGGTGCCGCAGCGACCGCGATGCCGAGAAGGCTCAGATACGAGAGCTGGAACCCGAGCGTGCCGGCGCTTCCCGGCTGGATGACGAGCTGCACGAGAAGCGTCAGCGAGAGCGCCTCGACCAGAGGGCGATCGCGGTCGAGCCGGCGAAGCGCGGTCAGGACGCCGACCATGATCGAGGCTCGAACGAGACCGGATCGAGGACCCACGAGACCGAGGTAGAGAAACGCCGCGACGACCGCGGCCCACGAGGCGAGCCGCCTGCCGAGAACCGGTGTGACAACCAACCGAACGAGAAGCGCGACCACGGCAAGGTGCATACCCGACAGCGCGAGAAGATGCATCGTGCCGGTCCGGACGAGAAGCATGTCCAGGCGCGGATCCACGTCCTCGCCGTCTCCGACCAGGAGCGCTGAAACGAGCGGCGCTGCGGTGCCGGCCACGAGGTCAATCGAACGGTTCACGGCCGCGACGGCACGGCCGCGAAGTCGTGCCGCGGCGGAGTCGTGCTCCGGCGCGACGCGCCACCGGGCGCCACGCACCCAGAACCGCCCCTGCGAGTCCGTCCATCGGGCACCCCGCTCGAGGTCCACACGGATTCCGTCCCCCGGAACCGCCGCCTCCGCACCGGCGTACGCAACGCGGACCGTCCCCCGTGCGCGACCGGCAACCCACTCGCTTTCGGCGCCCGCGAGACGCACGATAAACGTCTGCTTCCCGGCGCCGCCGTGCGTCTCAAGAACCGCGCCGGTCACGGCGGTCGCCCGCTCGATTGGGACCGGAACGATCAGGCGCCGAGCGGCCTCGCCACCCGCTCGGCTCGCCGCGCCCACGAGAAAGGCGCACGCAAGCACGACGATCGCGTTACCCACGCAGACAGCCTTCGTCCACGACTGCGTTCTGCAGACGCCCACGGAGAGCGAGGTGCCGCAACCGAGGAGAAGCAGTGTCGTGATGATTACCGGAGGTAGACTCGATCCTGCCCAGAGTGCGCCGACCACCGCTACCGCGGCGGCCGGCACGAGGACGCTCACTCGGTGATCGAGTCGATCGCTTCGCGCGCCGCGTCCTTGACGCGCTGCGGGTAGTCGAGGAGCGTCACGTAGAAGAGCGCGTCGTACGCGGCAACGTTGCCCAGTCTGCCGAGATTGGTCACCGCGGCAAGCATGATCTGCGTGTCGTAGGGACGGTCATTCTCGGTGTACGTGTTCAGTAGGTCGAGGAACTGGGTGAGGCGCTCGGCTGCGGCTTCGGTTCCCGTAGTCCCGAGCGCTGCGATCGCCTCGAGCACCCACGACTTCGCCGTGATGCCGCGATCGTAGTCCGCGAAGGTCAAGTTGAAGTGTCCGATCAGGTACGCGGTCGCCTCCGGGTACTGGATGTCCTGGAGTACTTGCACGGTGCGATACCGAAGCCGCCGTTGCGCCTGGAGCTCCGTGGGATCGCGCAGTACCTCCCGAACCGCTTCCGCGAGCACGCCGGTGGCGATCTGCGCTCGCTCGTCGTCCGTGAGATTCGGATCGTTGAGAAAGAAGGTGAGCGCTTCGAGCCGATTCATGACGGCGCGGCCGTTGACGGTGGAAATCGCCATCTCCACGTAGTCGCCGGGGACGGCGTCCATCGCCGCTCGCGCTTCATTCGTGATCGCATCCGAGATCTGCGCCAACTGAATGTCCACGAGCGCGGGGAAGGACGTGGGATCTGCGAGCTCACCGAGCGTTTGCAGGGCGGTTCGCAGCACTTGCTCGTCCGGGGCGACGCCGCCGCGGTAAAGATTCGCCTGCGCCTGCACCCACCCGTTGAGATCAAGGAGAAGCTCGGCGTCTCCCTCTCCGATCTGTCCGAAGACTTCGAGGATTGCGATCCTCGCCGTGTTGTCCTCGTACTCCGTGAACAGCGACCAGAGCGCGCCGGTGGCCGGCGCATAGCCCGCCTCACCGATCCGCTCCGTGGCGAAGAGCGCCATGTCGTGCAGCACAATGTCGTTCTCTATTTCGTCCGCGTTCGTGAGCACGAAACGAATGGCCTGGAGGTAGAGCGGGCCGAGCTCTTCAACCGAGAGCATGTCCGCCGTCTGGAGGATCTGGAGCTTGACCTCCGGACTCGACTCCCCGAATCGATCGAGATACGCCTCGAGCGTCCGCTGATCATCCTGGGCAACCGCCCCTCCGCCCACGAGCATTATCATCGCAAGCACCAAGAGTCCGAAGCGTCGCATCATCTTCGTCACCTCCACAGCTCCAGAATACTAACGATTCCGCCGTGAGAATTCAACTGAGAAAAACGGTAATAGACATTTTTCGATTATTTGAGTCACTAGGGACGCGACACTGCGCGGCGTCTCTCGGGCTCCCTGAAGATCCCGTACACGAAGGTGAGTATGAAGTTCTTCATCGCCGGAGAGGTCGGTCTCGCCTGGATGTGGAGGATCGAGACGTTCTTGTTCTGCTTGTAGGTCACGCCCTTGATGATCCCCGAGAGCACGACCGGCTTGTCGTAGAGCTCGGTCTGAAGCTTCACCGGTAGTCCCGGCTTCGCGCGCCCGCCGACCATGACCGCGGCTCCGTCCTCCGAGATATCCACAAAGCGACACCGGTATCCACCCGAGGTCTCCCACTCTTCGTCGCTCTCCTCGATCGACCGAAGCGGATAGAGCCGGCCATTCGTGTTGAGCTGGGCTCTGATCGAGCCGCGCTTCTGAGCACGCACGAGATTGTCCGAATGTGCGATGTGGAGGATCGGAAACTTGCGGTCGAGGTAGTCGCCGAGCACGCGGGTCTCGAATCGGTAGCCCGCGTCCTCAGGACGCCAGAAGTAGACGTTGATCTTGTGCTTCTCCCACGAGAACCCGGGAGGAAGCGGCTTTCCCTTCGGATAGCTGATCGCCATGTACCGACGCATGTTCTCCACGACCTTGGCGTAGTAGATCCCGCTGCCCGGGAAGGTGATCCGAAGCTGCTGCTGCGGCGTGATGCTCCGCGAGGAAGTAATACCGATTCGGTACTTCGGCAGATTGAATTCGACTCGCTTCCGGAAGTCGAAGAGCTTGTTGAGGAAGCCGACCGAGTTGGGATCGTTCTCCTTGTTCCTGCTGCGAAATCGGATGATCGTTCCGCGAATGCAGCGATCGAGCGTCTTCTCAGACCAGAACAGCGACGTTGGGTCGCGCAGGTTGTTCTCCACGGCTACGTGTCTGAGCAGGTTCAGCTCGCGGAACCGGAATCCCGACTCCTTGCCCTTCACATAGAACTGAAGCCACGGAAAGCTGAATCCACCGTTACGCTGAACGAAGATAATAAATGCGGTGAGTAGTACGGCGACAATGCCGAGCGCGATCCACATTCCGAATAGACCCCCGTCCGTGATGACTCCGGTCTCGCGCCGGAGTATCTGCTACGCTCCTTCTTCGATCTTCGACGTATAGAACGGGTCTATCAATCGTTTTCTCGCACCCGCAAAAGAAGTATATCTGAGTGGTGAACATCGGAAAAGAGTTCCTGCTTCTCTTCGCCGTCCTGTTTCTTCCCGGGATGATCGCGCAGGGAACAGGGCCCGACCCGCGGGCGTTCGAGGACGTTTTCTACCACGTGCAGTTACTCGTGACTTCCATCCCTCAGATCCTGCTCGTGGTGGCAGTCTCCGACCTCAACAAGCCGGGATCGTCCGGGCGTTTCGGCTGGAACGCGCCAACGTGGAGAGACCTCGCCACCGGAATGATCGCAGTGGTCGCCATCTGGGTCTCCGCGGGGCTGCTCGCCACGGTCGCAGGGGCACTTGTCGGAGACGGATCACCGGTCGAACCGGCGGTCGCGTGGACGTTCGATCGCCCCGAGTTGATCCCGCTCGTCCTCGTCTCCACGCTTGCGATCGGGTACCGCGAGGAGATCTTCTATCGAGCGTACATTACCGAGCGGGCTGAACGGTCGGGGATCGATGCACGGCCGGCACTCGGCGGTGGGGCGGTGCTCTTCGCCACCGGCCATCTCTACCAAGGAGTCATGGGATTCGTCGTCGCGCTGACGATCGGCGGGGTGCTCGCGGCGGTCTACTATCGCTCTCGAAGCCTTCACGGCATCGCGATCGCTCACGGCCTCTACAACTTCGCGATCCTGATTTCGTCCGGTTCCGCTTGATGGATCGCGCGACGCGCAGTATATATGATTTCATATATGACGTATCTCCGAGCGATTCCCACGATCATCGTTGTTTTGTTGCTCGCGACCGCACCGGCGCTCCTCGCAGGTGGACAGGGCGAGCCCTCTCGGTCCGAAACGGCCCGCCGCGATAGTCCGCAGGCCGAACGGAATGCCGCACCCCCGGCGCAGGAGACCGACCCGCAGGAGACCGACGCGCCGGACACGGACGCAGCCGGGACGACAGACCTCCTGCCGATGGACGATGCGACCGCGCAGACGCTCGCGCGAATGGGAATGATGCCGCTCGAGCGGAAAGTCCCGAGCGAGGACTTCGAGCTCGCGCTCCTCGGCGGCGGACGGACGTCGCTCGCCGAGCACGAGGGCAAGGTCGTGTTTCTCAACTTCTGGGCAACGTGGTGCTCACCCTGCCGCGAAGAGATGCCCTCGATGCAGCTGCTCTACGACGAGCTCGCGGAGGAAGGACTCGAGCTGCTCGCGGTCAACGTGCTCGAAAGCGCCGATACGGCGGACGCCTTCATCGCCGAACAGGGTTTCACCTACCCGGTTCTGCTCGACACCAACGGCCGCGTCATGATGCGCTACGGCATTCGAGCCTACCCCACGACATACCTCATCGATCGCGACGGGTACGTCATCGGCACGCGCCCGGGTTATCACGACTGGAGCACGGAGGAGGTCGTCGCGGCAATGCGGACGCTCCTCGCCGCGGAATGACGCCCACTCTTGCGCTGAGCTTCGCGGCCGGTATTCTCTCGTTTCTGTCGCCGTGTATCGTGCCGCTCGTCCCGTCCTACCTGTCGTTCGTGGGGGGCGTGGCCGCTGCCGAGGCGAGCGAGGCCCGGCTCTCACGCGGCGTGGTCGTTCTGCGAACGGCGCTGTTCGTGCTCGGATTCTCGCTGGTCTTCGTGCTTCTCGGCCTGGTGTTCTCGGGCTCCGGCGCGCTCTTCAGCAACACGGGAACCGTTGTGAACATGATCGCGGGCGCGATCGTTGTCGCGCTCGGCCTGAACATCATCTTCGACTTCTGGAAGTTCCTCAACCTGGAGCGACGCGTTCACTTCTCCGAACGTCCTGCCGGGCATGTTGGAGCGATCGTGATCGGAATGGCGTTCGGCGCCGGTTGGACGCCGTGCATCGGACCGATTCTCGCGAGCATCCTGCTGCTGGCCGGCACGTCCGGAAGCGTCGCAACCGGCGCGCTCTATCTCACCGCCTTCTCGCTCGGGCTCGGCGTGCCCTTCCTCATCGTGGGCGTCTTCCTGGATCGGGCTTCCGGGGCTCTACGCCGAATCCGTCGCTACCTGCCGACGATCAAAACGGCAAGCGGCGTGCTGCTGATCGTAATCGGGCTCCTGATCGCGTTCGGACGGCTGCAACAGCTCTCGGCGCGCCTCATCGCATGGGGCGCCCGCCTTCGCGCGTGGGATGCGGCCAACCCGGGTGCGAGCAACCGGGTCTTCGGGATCGGCGCAGCCCTGCTCTTCTCCATCCCGCTCGCCGTCTCGGTGCTTCGGCGCCTTCGCGGCCGGCGAGCGCGCGATCGAGCGGTGAACGCGACTCCGGACGAACCTCGCGGAGCAACCCAAGCACGGCTCGAGCGCCGCCCGGCGGGCTTCGTCATCGCGGTGATCCTCTCGGCAACCGGAGTCGCGCTCGCGGTGCTCAACGTTACGGACATCGTGAGCATCGCCGACTGGTTCTTCGGCTGGTTTCAGTTCACCGGGCTCTGATTCGCTCGATGACCCTCGGCCGCAACTCGGCAATCGTAATGATCTCGTCGATCGAACCGACCTGCTTCGCGCGCTCAATGTTGTGCACGGTGTCAAAGCGTTGCGCGAGCGCTGTCTGCTTCTCCGCGTGCACCATCCGGTAGACCTCGTCCAGGTCCCGCTGCGTGAAGCTCGGATCGGTCTCGAGCCGCTTCGTCGCCTCAACGTAGCGCGCGTCCTCCGTCGCCTCGCGTTCGACCTGCCGCGGGAACACGACCGCGGCGGCGGGGGCTCCCCCCAGCACGGACGCGAACGAACCTTCAAGCGCGAACGCGGTCAACGACGGATTGAGCGTCTTGGAGAAGACTACGTACGCTCCGCCGTGATAGCGAGCAACGACGACGAAGACAATCGGTCCTTCGAAGTTCACGACGGCGCGACCGATTTCCGCCCCGTACTCGAGTTGCAATCGGCGCAAACTCTCGGGTGAACCGTCGAACCCGGACAGATTCGCGAGCACGACCGCCGGCAGGCGTCCGCTCCACGCATTGAGCGCGCGCGCGACTTTCTTCGAGCTCTGCGGGAAGAGCGTTCCCCCGCTCCAGCTCTCCGGTCCGTCGTGCGGAACGTCGCCGAGCCTCGCAAGCGGCCGGCTCTCGATACCGATGAGCCCCGCGCCGCACCCGCCGATCCTCGTTTCCCACGTAATCGCGGTCTCGGCGTCCTTCATGATGCCCCATCGCTCGAGATGGGCTGCGTCGCGGTCCACGAGCGCCTCCATGAGCTGCCGCATGTCAAACGGTTTCTTCCGCTCCGGGTTGAGGCGCTCGCTGAAGATGTCCGAGATCGTCGCGAATCCCTGTCCGAGGCGATCCTCGTACGGCGTCGCACCCACGTCGCGGTCGTCCGGATCGCTCGACGTCACGGTCTTCGGCGCGTTCGCGCCGCCCGCCACGTACGCATAGCGGTAGTGTTGGAACAGCGCCTGGTAGGCGTCCGCGAGGTTGGCAACCCGGATCTGCGACTGCCCGTTGGGGCCCATGATTCGCTCCACGCCGCCGATCTCCACGTTGGATCCGGCGGACACGCTTCCGGAGAAGTCGAGCGCCTTCTTGCCCGTGAGCAGCATACTCGCTTCGTCGGTCATGATCAGGAGACCGCGCGTGTGCATGAGCATCGTCGCTTCCGCGTTCCAGTAGCTTTGGGCGCCCACGTTGATACCGCTCACGATGATGTTCACCTCGCCGCCGGCCTGCGTGAACTGCACGATGCGGCGGATGACGGCGGCGGTCCAGTCGAGATTCTCGGTACCGCTCTCCATGTCGATCCGGGCGCCGGAGGAGATCGGGACCCACTCGAGCGGAATGCCTTCGGCTTCGGCGAGATCGAATGCGGCGATGACGCGGCGACACTCGTCCTCGGCGAGCGAGCCCATGTCCTTCGTCGCGTCCGAAAGGACGAGCGCTCGTCGATACGAGAGACCCGACTGGGGGTCCTGATTCTTCACCACGCCGAATACGATGTACGACTGGTTTCGCCCGTACGGCCGCCCCTTCACGCTGACGGTCTTCTGGTTGCCGGCTGCGTCCACCTCGATATCGTACTCCTCGAAGTCGCCGCGGGGGACGTTGAGACTCACCGGGTATCCGGTGTAGGTGATCATCTTCACGACTTCGTACGGGTAGACGTTCTTCCGTTGACGGCTGCGTACGACGTTCGAGACGTAGCGATCCATCGGCTTGTACGGTTCGTCCGACGGCTTGCGGCTGCGCAGCGTGAACTGATCCTCCGAGATATTGAGGAAGAGGAGCTCGAGCTCGCGGACGACGTCCTCGCTCCAGCGCTTGCGGCGCGTGTAGATTACGGCCTTCTCGAGCCCGAGCTCGCGCGTCCGAGGCACGATTCTGCCGCCGTACTCCTTGATCTGCGCCGCGGAGAGCGGAATGAGCGCGCGCACGTGCACGATGATCCGGTTCCAGAAGAGGCGGCGCCGGCGGTGCGCCTGCTCGCTTCGCATCTTGAAAACGGACTCCATGAACACCTCGTCGAACTCGCTGACGCGTTCGATGTGACCGCCGCGATCGACTTCCGGAATCGCCTCGCTCGCAGTCGCGAGCGCGAAGAGCCGCTCGTCGCGCGGGTTGTTCCTAGCGGTGATCGCGACGAGGTAGACCGAATCCGAATGGTAGACGACGCGGGTATCGAAGTTGGAGAGGCGGTAGACACGGAGCTCACGGTAGAAGAGCGGGCTGAACGAGCGTTTGCGACGGTCCTCGTTCCAGGCGGCCTCGTCGTCGCGGTGGAAGGTGCGGAACTCGTAGCTCCGGAGGCCCCGGTAGACGCCGACCGCGAGCCAGTCGGCGTCGACGGCGGTCGATCCGAGCCGAGCGAAGAGCTCGTCATCCGACTCGGTCGAGCCCTCGTCCGTCGCGTAGAGGACGATCGCCTCCGACCCGGCACGGGTCGCGGCCGGACGCGCGGCGGTGGGCGCAGCACCGGACTCCGCGGTCGCAGACTCGGATGAAACCTTCGCGATCGCCGCCTCGAGCGCCGAGATCGGATCTTCCGCATCGCCGCCGCCGGAGGCTCCGTCAACGACGAGGAGGTAGGTCTTCACGCCGTCCGCCGTCACGAGCGTCACCTCTGCTCCCGGCACGTCGATCGTGCGAACGGTTCCGAGCTCGCGGTCGCGCACGAAGTGGCGCGCGATAAGGTCCGGGATCGCCCGGCGCTCGGCGCCGCCGAACTCGCGATACGCCGCGAGGAGCTCGTAGACGATGGAGGGGCTCGAGTCGATAACCTCCTGTTCCAGCGTCTGCCGATCCTCCGAGCCCGCGGGGAGCGCGAGGAGCCGTCTCAGGCTCGTGCGCACGCGTTCGCTCCTGCGGCTGCGAACGGCCGGCAGCGTCTGTCGTTCGTGGAGGTGGTAGCGCGCGTGGAGTGCCGCGTCGGCGAGCGACGGCGCTTCGATCTGGTGGAGCCGGATCAGCTCGTCCAGGAGGCGCAGCAGACCGTCGTGCCGGCCCTGTGGGACCGGCAGATTCTCGAGTGTGAAGATCATCGACCGTACGAGCTCGAGCTTCGCGTCGTGGTCGTGCTGCGTCCGCTGCATGCGGAAGAACGCTGCCCACGACCCCTCGGGATCGAGACCGCGTGGGTAGCGCGAGAGCGCTTCGTTGAGGACCTCCACGAACTCGGCCGGCAGCGTTTCGTTCCCGTGCATCGAGTAACGGAAGTAGATGAACGCGAGCTCCTCCCACGAAACCGGTCGCGCGAACTGTTCGGCGTTGATTCGTTCCTTGCTGAAGAGCGAATCGATCGTGACCGCCGTCTCGAGCAGATCGTAGAGGACGTGGAAGAGCCGCTCGCGCGAAGTCGCGTCATCCTCCGCGAGCGTGAGGAGACGTTCGAACTCGCCGTTCGGATCGGTTCCCGGATCGTAGCCGGTGAACAGCGCGGCCAGGCTCGCGCAGGTGAGCCGCCAATCCTGCTCACGGTCGCGATCGGTGGTTGCGAACCCGACCGGTTCGGCCGCCGGTGCGGCCTGCTCGCCCTCTTCCTTGCTCGTCTCGAGCGATACGAGGACTTCGCCGGCGGCAACCTGCTGCCCCGGAGCAACGGAGATCTCCTTCACGAGCCCGTCCGCGGGAGCCTCAACGATCATCTCCATCTTCATCGCTTCAAGGCTCAGGAGCCGATCGCCTTTCTTGACTTCGGCTCCCTCCTGGACGGCGAGACCGAGCACGACCGCGGGCGACGGAGCCTTCACCGCGCCGCCGCTCTCCTGCTCGAGGACGCACGGGATGCCGTCGACCTCGACCTGAAGGGCGCCTCCGCGATCGATCGTTTGAATCGCGTAGCGCTGTCCGCCGTACGTCAGTCGCGACTCGCCCGCTCCCGCGACGTACTCCGCCACGACGGACGTGCCGTCGATCTCGATCTCGTAGAGTGTTGAGCCCAGACGCCTGACGGCGAATCGATAGGCGTTGCCGTCGTACCCGAAGGTGACCTCGCGCGCGCCCGAAGACAGCGCGCTCCTCGGGTGTCCGTACGTCGCGATCTGGCGGCGGAAGAGGTCGAGGTCTTCCGCCTCGGCGGCGTTGTACGCCTCAACGGCCGCGGCGATGAGCGCGACGGCGGCGTCCGCGCACGTCTTCGCCTCCTCGGCCTGGAGCAACGCCTCGACCCACTTCGTGTGAACGCCGCCTTTCACGACCTCGGGCTGCGCCAGCAGCGAGAGGAGAAACGCCTTGTTCGTCGTGCCGCCGTCGATCGCGATCCGAGTCTCCTGGAGTGCGCGACGCAGGCGCGCGATCGCGTCCGCTCGATCGCTGCCGTGTGCGATCACCTTGGCGACCATCGAGTCGAACAGCGACGGGATCGTGGACTCCTGCGCGATGCCGGAGTCCACCCGAACGCCGGGCCCGGCAGGTGCGCGGAAGTAGCGCACGTACCCCGGCGACGGCGTGAAGTCGCGGTCGGGGTCCTCGGCGTTCAGCCGAGCTTCAAGGACGACGCCCTTCGGATCCTTCTCGGGGAAGCGAAGCTCGTTCCCGAATGCAACGTCGATCTGACCCTTGACCAGATCGATCCCGTAGAGGTTTTCGGTGATCGGGTGCTCGACCTGGAGACGCGTGTTCACCTCCATGAAGTAGAACTCGTCTCGCTCCATGTCGAAGAGGAACTCGACGGTGCCGGCGCTCTCGTAGCCGGACGCGGACATGAGACGGGCGGCCGCGCGCTCGATCTCGGCGATCTCCGCGGTGTCCATTCCCGGCGGCGGCGTCTCCTCGATGATCTTCTGGTTCCGGCGCTGCACCGAGCAGTCGCGCACGCCGAAGGTGTGGACGTTCCCGTGCCGGTCGCAGATGCACTGCACCTCGAGATGCCGGCCGGTGCGAACCAGCCGCTCGATGAAGACGATCTCGTCGCCGGTGATACGCTTCGTCTCTTCACGCGCCGAGGTGAGCTGCGACTCGAGCTGGTCGGGCGTGAGCACGAACCGGATGCCGCGTCCACCGCCCGCGTGCGCGGCCTTGACGATGACCGGATAGCCGATCTGCTCCGCAATCGCGCGCGCGTCCTCGAGATCGCCGATCTCGCGCTTGCTCCACGGCAGGATGGGCACGTCCGAGCGTTCGGCGAGGTCCTTCGCCGCGATCTTGTCGCCGAGCAACGCCATCGCCTCGTGGTCGGGCCCGAGGAAGACGATGCCCGCCTCCGCGACCATGCGCGCGAAGTCGGCGTCCTCGCTCACGAACCCCCAACCCGGCCACACACCGTCGCAGCCCGCGCGACGCAGCCCGTCGATCAGAACGGCGCGATCGAGATAGACGGACCCTGCTTGCGTCGCGCCGGGAATGGCGGAGAACGGGAGCGAGTCGTCGGCCTCGGAGACGAACAGCGCGTCCGCCTCCTCGTCCAGGAAGAACGCGACGGTGCGCAGCGAGGTTCCGTGCGCCTCGTTGTACTCCCGAACTGCTCGAATGAACCGGACGGCGGGCTCGCCCCGGTTCACGATTCCAATCCTGCTCGATCCGTTGAGGACCGGCGCGTTATCTCTCATCGGCATAATCTCATCCTCGGGACGTGAGTATAGTACAGGCTCTGCGCGAGAGTCGACCGAGCGGTTCGGTTGCGCAACCCTCCCTCGTAGCTTATCATTTTCTGAAACACTGTCACGCCTATGGAGACTGTATGAGAGATATGAAGGAGTTGCTGCCGCATCGCGAGCCGTTCCTCTACGTGGACCGGCTCGAAACGGTGAGCAACGAGAAGATCGTGGGCTACCGCACGTTCGGCGAGTCGGAGTTCTTCTTCGCGGGCCACTTCCCGGATTACCCGGTGGTACCGGGCGTCATCCTCGTGGAGACGATGGCGCAGTGCGGTGGCGCGGGAATCGCCGAGAGCGGGCTGCTTGCCAACAAGCTCTTCCTCCTCGCGACCGTTGAGAAAGCGAAGTTCCGAAGGCAGGTCCGGCCGAACGACGAGGTCCGCCTCGAGATTGAGAACGTCAAGATCTCGAACCGCATGATCAAGCAGAAGGGCAAGGCGTTCGTGGGCGACGAGGTTGCCGCCGAGGCCGAATGGATGTGCCTCGTGGGCGACGCGCCCGAGTAGGAGACGACGATGCAAGCTCCGCAGCCGCACGAGACCGTACCGAAACGAATCCGCGACATCTCGAGCGCAAAACCGAACTCGGTCGCGCTCTACAGCAAGGACGGAGGCGACGCGTACACCGGCATGCGCTTCGCGGAGCTCTGGCAGGCGGTCCGCGAGCTCGGCTCCGCGTTTCTGGAGCTCGGAGTAGCGCGTGGCGACCACGTGGGCATGATGAGCGACAATCGTCCCGAGTGGATCCAGACCGACCTCGCGCTCCTCTCGATCGGCGCGATCGACGTTCCGCGCGGTTCCGACTCAACGGCCGAGGAGATGGGCTACATCCTCGGCCACGCCGACTGCCGGCTCGTCTTCGCGGAGAATCCGGCGCAGAAGGAGAAGATCCTCTCGCAGCGGGATCGCCTCCCGAAGCTCGAGACGATCGTGCTCTTCGATTCGAAGGAGACCTCGCACGACAGCGAGGAATCGGGCGTCGCGATCAAGCGCTTCGACGCGATTCTCGCCCGCGGCCGCGAGATCGTGTCCGAACGAGGCGCGGAGTTCGACGCTGAGCTCGAGAAGGGAGCCACCGACGATCTGGCGACGCTCCTCTACACCTCCGGGACGACGGGCGAACCCAAGGGCGTCATGCTCACGCACCGGAGCTTCATCTTCCAGATCGACCGGCTGCGGAACATCCTCTTCATAGACGAGCACGACATCTTCTTGAGCGTGCTGCCGATCTGGCACAGCTTCGAGCGGGCGGTCGAGTACGTCGTGCTCGAACGGGCGTGCGCGCTCGCCTACTCCAAGCCGGTCGGGTCGGTGATGCTCGCCGATATGGCCGAGATTCGACCCACGTGGATGACATCGGTCCCGCGGATCTGGGAGGGCGTCCGGGCCGCCGTCTACCGCAACGTCGGCAAGCAGAGCCCGGTGAAGCGGATCCTCTTCCACTTCTTCGTGCGCGTAGGGGAGGCCCACGCGAGCCTGCTCAACATGTTCCGCGGTCTGCTTCCGGACTTCACGGCACGCAGCCGCATTCTCGACATGATCCTGAGCGCGGTCCCGCTCGTCCTTCTCTCGCCGTTCAAGGGGCTCGGCGACGTGCTCGTATTCAAGTCGCTCAAGGCGCGGCTCGGCGGGCGCTTCGTCGCCGGCGTCTCGGGGGGAGGAGCGCTGCCGCCCTACGTGGACCGTTTCTTCCAGGCGGCGGGGATCAAGCTGCTCGAGGGGTACGGACTCACCGAGACGGGCCCCGTCCTCGCGGTCCGCCACCAGCACCACCCCGTTCCCGGTACGGTGGGACGACTCCTGCCGGACGTGGAGTACCGCGTCCTCGGCGAGGACATGGAGGTTCTGCCCCCCGGCCACAAGGGCGTGCTCTACGTTCGCAGCCCACAGATCATGGAAGGTTATTACAAGAAACCGGACGCAACGAACGACGTGCTCAACGACGGATGGCTCAATACAGGAGACATCGTGGTCTTCACGCACAGCGGGCAGTTCACGATCCTCGGGCGCGCGAAGGACACGGTCGTCCTGCTCGGCGGCGAGAATATCGAGCCGGTGCCGATCGAGGAGAAGCTCGTTCAGAGCGAGCTCATCGATCAGGCGATGGTCGTGGGACAGGATCGCAAGTTCCTCGGCGCCTTGATCGTCCCGAACGACGACGCGCTCCAGGCCTACCTGGACGAGCAGGGCATTCAGTACGTAGAGCGCGAGGAGGCGCTCGAGAATCCGCAGGTCCAGGAACGTTTCCGCGACGAGATCAACGGACTCGTGAGCCCGAAAACGGGTTTCAAGAGCTTCGAGCGAATCTTCCGATTCCGGCTCATGCCGAACCACTTTGAAGTCGGACGCGAGCTGACGCACACGCTCAAGATCCGGCGCTCGATCGTCTACGAGTTGTACGCCGACCAGATCGGATCGATGTTCGAGTGATCTACCGTGGAATGCTCCAGCACCGCCTGCTCGAGCTTCTCGAGAAGCTCCCGGCGGTGCACGTTCAGAACCGTCTCATGGCCTCCGGCGACCGCGACGTCGCGCTCGCGCTCGCCGGCATGAGCGACGAGGACGCCGATCGAGTGCTTCGCTTCCTCTCGCTCCCCAAGGCGTCGCGAGTCCGCGAGGAGCGAGCGCTCGAGGAGCGCAGGCACGTAGAAGAGAAACACATCGCCGCCTCGCTGAGCGTGCTGATCGCGTCGTTGGAAGGACGGCGCGCCGTCCCGGGACGGCGCAGCTATGTCCGGCCACGAAGGCCGGACGGACACAAGCGCTGAAACCGCCTACAGCTCGCTGCCCCCGCGAATGAAGCTGTCTCGATATCCCCGCGACCGCAACCACAGCAGAAGCGTTCCGGTCTCGTCACGCTCGAGCGGTCCCACGAGTACGCGGTAGATCGTCCTGCCGTCCCGTTCGATCGGGAAGACGCGCATCGGATAGGTCGGACTGAGCGCGTCTACGGCGACCTGGGCGGTACCGGGGTTGGAGTACGCGCCGATCTGCAAGTAGAAGCGTTCGGCCTGCAGCGATTCCACAACGGGCAGCTCGTCTCGGGCCTCGGCGATGCGCGGTTCGGGCTCGGGCTCGGGCTCCGGTTCGGGCTCCGGTTCGGGCTCCGGTTCGGGTTCCGGTTCGGGCTCGGGCTCCGCCGCAACCCTCACTCGTTCCTCGGGCTCGGGCTGCGCTTCGGCGAGCTCTTCCCCGGCGACCTCGGCCGGCTGCTCGGCGGCCACCTCGGGCGCCTCGAGCGGTTCATCCGCGGCGTCCGGGGTCTCAGGCGGCCGGAAGTCGGCGGGCTCGAGCGCGAGAATCGCGTCCTCCGGCACCTCGTCCGGACGCTCGAGCGACTCCTCGGCGACTTCGACTTCCTCCTCGGCGATCTCCGGCAGCTCGGCATCCGCAACGATCTCCGCGGGCGAGCCCGGGTCTCGGGAGGCGAGCGATCCTTCCGGGCGCTCCTCCGCCTCCGGGCGTGCTTCCGCGAGCTCGGCCGCTACGTCCCCGGCTTCGCCGGGCCGCACGCTCGGGAGGTCCGCGAGCTGCGCCTCCTCCTCGGCCGGCACCTCCGCCTCCGCCAGGCTCGGATCGAGATCAGACGGTACGTCCGGTGCAACGTAGGGGACGTCCGCGAGATCGGCGCGCTCCTCCGCCGGCACACCCGCCTCGGGCAGTCGCGCCGCCCGCACGTCCGGAGCGGGAGCTGCCGGCGCGGTGAGCAGCGGCGCGTCCGGCCGGTCCTCGGCGGGAACACCCGCCTCTGCCGGACGCACGTCAAGCTCCTCAGGCTCTGCGCGAAGCGGAGCGAGGCCGGCGAGCGACGGACGGTCGGCCGCCGGAGCATCCACCTCGGGAAGCTCGGCGACGACCGTGCGCTCAGGCGGTCGGTTCACGCCGGCGAAGCCGATGTCGCCGTCCTCCGCCGCCGTGGGCGCGGGATAGAGGTCCTTGCGCGGCAGCCGGTTCACGATCGAATCGATTGCGGCGTCGATCGGTCCTTCCGCCGCATCCGCGGCGGCCGGTGCCGGCTCGGCGGGAGTCGACGGCTGCTCAGGAGCGGGGGCCTCGGCGATTGCCTCCGCCGGTACCTCGGGAACGGGTGTCACGACGCGTGGATCGGGGTCTGGAACCGGTGCCGCCGGTTCCAGACCGGCCGCGGCTCGCTCCTCCGGGAGAACGGCGGGCTCGTCCGCCGCGGTCGCCGAGGGCTCGGGCGCGACCGGCCGTACGGCGGGGAGCGTCGTCTCCGGCCGTTCGAACTCCTCCTGCGCGCGCCCTACGCTCGTCCGCTCGATGCCGGCGGCCACACCGGTCCGTGGCTCGGGCTCCGGCTCGGGCTCCGGCTCGGGCTCGGGCTCGGGTTCGGGCCGAGGTTCGGGCTCAGGCTCGGGTTCGGGCTCAGGCTCGGGGACGACGACAACCTCGGGCGCCTCCTCGGGCGCCTCCTCGGGCTCCGGCGCTTGCTCGCCGGTCGGTTGCGGCGGTGGGAGCATATCCAGCAGCGAGGGAGCGGAGGCGAGCGGGTTGATGTCGGGATCCTGCGAGAGCGGCCGCTCCACCACGCCTTCTCGCGGGGCGACCGGCTCGGTCGGCACCTCGGTCAGGCGCACGCGGGCGGCCCCCGAGGGATCCACGCCGAGCGATCGAGCCGCCTCGGGCGACAGCACGAGGAAGACGCCGGGCTCGTCCACGCGGCCGGTGATGATGATGCGGTCGGCGCGACCGGTCTCGAGGTTGCGAACGGTCACGAGCGTGTTCGGGGGAACGAGATTGGACGCGCCGAAGAGCCCGGACGGGAACCGCCCGAGCCCGCCCACGGTGGCGAGCCCCTCAAAGCTCTCCTGCGCGACGAGCGGCACGGCAAGCAGCATGAAAATCGCAGCGCATGAGAGCGCCGCGAGCAATCGTCGGACTACCATCCTTGCTCACCTCCCGTGATGCCGGCCGCGGCCATCTCGGCGGCGAGACTCCCGAGCCGTATCGCGATGGTCTCGGCGTCGAGCTCCGCGTACCGATCGAGGTCATCGGCGAAGAGCGTGGCCTCGTTGATCACGCTCTCGTCGGCCAGGTCGATCATGGTCGCGTCAATCCGATCGGGCAGCAAGCCCCGCTCCTCGGTCGCGGAGAAGGCGAGCTCGAGGATCACGAGGTAGGACGCTCCGCCGGTGCGTGCGTCCCCGATCGCCCGATAGAGATAGAGGTCGTCTGCGGGGTCGATCTCGAGGTCGAACACGACGTGCCCGGTCGTGAACAGATGCTCCATCGCGCCTTGTTCAACGAAATCCGCGAGAACGGGGGCCTCCTCCTGTTCAGCCTGCTGTCGTACCGAGATGGAGACGGTCTCCGCCGCCACGGGCGAAAGCACGACGAATCCAAGGAGCAATAGCGCGCCAACACGAAATCGTTTCATAATCCCCTCTTCTTGAGAATACCTCGCCTTGTTTATCGGCAGAAAGCCTTCCGCGCTAACCCCCGTGCGGGATTTCCGGAGGCGCCACCCACCCGCCGCCGAGTTGATGATTCGCGGAACCCATGATAGCCTCCGCTCAAGGAGGGCGGGAGTGTGACCGAGTCACACGACAACGAGCATCGTGCGCCTTCACGCCGGCGAAGCTACCTCCTCAGCGTCCTGTCATGCTTCGCGCACCGATGGAGACTCGTGTTCTTCCTGACGGTGTTCGCGCTGCTCGCGACGGCGCTCGTGATGCTCGTGACGCAGCGC
Organism: Spirochaetales bacterium; assembly: GCA_046538735.1. Classification (GTDB taxonomy): domain Bacteria; phylum Spirochaetota; class Spirochaetia; order DSM-27196; family SLST01; genus SLST01. The sequence continues at coordinate 15,163 of JBKHII010000019.1, read as the reverse complement.
ATCGCACCTGATTCGCGCTTCAATCCTTTTCCAGATGTATACGCATCCGAGGCCCAGATCCTCCTCGACGACCCGAACGTGAGCGCCTCGCTCGCCGAGCGATTGTTGCTCGGCAACTCGCTGCTGGACCGGATCGTGGATGAGTTCGAGCTCATGGAGGAGTATGCCGACGGTCGTCTCGCGCGGGCTGCCGCTCGCGCCGCGATCCGGGACGGGCTGGAATCCGCCTTCGAGCGCGAGAGCGGGATCCTCACAATCACCTACTCGCACGAAGACCCCGTCTTCGCGACCGACGTGCTCGGCAGGGCAATCGACCTGCTCGAGGCACGGTTCATCGGACTGACGCGCACGGACGCGCGCGCACGAACCGAGGCGATCGAGCTGCAGCTGCGCCTCCTCGAGGACGATGTCCGGCAGGCTCGAGACGAGCTGACGGCGTTCCAGGAGCAATACGGTGTCATCGATCCCGCAGATCAGGGCCGGCAGACGATCGATCTCATCAACGAGTTCCGAAGGAGCAAGTTCGAGCTGGAGCTCGAGCGCGAACAGATCGCCGATATCGTTGAGGACCGCGAGCACCCGCAGATACTCAGGATCAATCGGAGCATCCGCAGAATCGAGCAGCTGATCGCGGAGCTCGAGACCGGTTACCGCCGCTACTCGCCCGTGACCATACCGCTTCGCGAGCTCGGACCGATTACCGTCAGATTCGAGGACCTTCGGCGAGATGTCCGCCTGAAGGAGGAGATCCTCTCCGCCTTCCAGGAGGAGCTGATCCGCGCCCGCATCGAGACGCAGGACACGAGCCGTTGGTTCCAGATCGTAGAGGCGCCCGAGGTCCCGACCGCGCCCATCCGACCGCGCCGGGGACGAGTCACGCTTCTGGTCACGGCGTTGGTATTTCTGCTTTCGCTTGTCCTCGCATCGATCCTCGAGTACTTTGCGCGTGCGGAGCTCGACCAGAGCGAGTCACGCAAACCAGCGGACATCAAGGACCAGTTCCGCCGAAGAAAGAGCGAATGAGTTTCTACGTAGTAAGTGTTCAGCCCCGGAAGGAAGAGGCGTTTCTTCGGATTGCCCGAGATCGCCTCCCGCCGGACCACGCCGCATTCCACTGGCCCCGACGAAAGCTCACGGTCCGCCGCAGGGGAAAGCGGGAAGAGACGCTCGCGCCGATCTTTCCCGGCTACGTCTTCCTGGAAGCGGAAGAGATCGACGAGACGCTCTTCATGACGCTCAAGCGCCTACCCGGCTTCTACCGATTCTTAGAGAGTAATGATCGGATCCGGGCGCTGTCCGGAACCGACCTGGAACTGGTGGCGCACTTCGTCCGTTTCGGTGAGGTGATCGGCAAGAGCAAGGTCGTCTTTGACGAGAACTCGCGAATCGAGGTCAAAGACGGTCCGCTCGCCGGTCTCGAGGGACGGATCGTGAAGGTGGACCGAAGGAAGCAGCGGGCCAAGGTTCGGCTCGACCTCTACCAAGAGAGCTTCCTCGTCGACTTCGGATTCGAAGTGCTCTCGTCCACCAGCTCCCAGTCGAAACCGAGCTGAGTGAGCGAATGGGAACGAGCACGAATCGCATCTACATCATCGGGGCGGGCTTCGCCGGCGTATCGATTGCGGAAGAGATCAAGCGAAAAGGCATCCTCGGTCACGTCGTGGCTTTCCTGGACGACGATCGCGAGAAGATCGGATCGCGGATAGACGGCATCCCGGTCCTCGGTCCGATCAACGACGTCGTAGACCTGCTCCAGCGTACGCCGGCGGACGAAGCGCTGATCGCGATGCCGGGGGTCGGACGGGAACGCCTACGGCAGATCTACCTCGTGCTGCTGCGCGCCGGATTTGCCCGAATCCGGATCGTGCCGAGTATCGCGCAGATCGTGGACGGGGAGGCTCATCTCATCCAGGCGAGAGAGATCGACCCGGAGGACTTGCTCGGCCGCGATCCGGTCTCAATGAACCTCCGCAAGAGCCTCTCCTACCTTCGAGGCAAGCGAGTCCTGATCACCGGTGCGGGCGGAAGCATCGGGAGCGAGCTCGCACGGCAGCTCCTCTCCGGCGGGGCCGAACGGCTCTACCTCTTCGACCACGGCGAGAACGCTCTCTACGAGATCGAGCGTGAGCTGAAGCTGCTCCAGGAGGAAGGTGTAGGCGAGCGCGCGACCGTGGTACCCGTGGTGGGTGAGCTCCAGGATCCGGACTACACGCGGTTCATCCTCAGCCGCCTGCGAGCGGACGTGGTGTTTCACGCGGCCGCGCACAAACACGTTCCCATGATGGAGGCGAACCCGGTCGAGGCGATCAAGAACAACGTCTTCGGAACGATTCATCTCGTCCGGGCGGCCCGGGAGGCCGCGGTCGATCGCTTCGTCATGATCTCTACGGACAAGGTCGTGGAGCCCCGAAGCGTCTATGGAGTCTCCAAGCGAATCGCCGAGCAGGTCGTTCTGAGCCAGGACGATCGCGACCGCGCGTTCATGGTCGTGCGGTTCGGAAACGTCCTCGGATCGAGCGGAAGCATCATTCCGCTCTTCCGCAGCCAGATCCTCCGAGGCGGTCCGGTCACGGTGACCGATCCGGAAATCACGCGGTACTTCATGACGATCAGCGAGGCTGCATCGCTCGTACTCCAGGCAGGTGGCGTGGGAACGACCGGCGAGCTCTATACTCTCGATATGGGGGAGCCGGTTCGAATCAGAGTCCTCGCCGAGCAGATGATCCGGTTCTACGGCTTCGAACCGGACGACGACATCCGGATTGAGACGATCGGGCTCCGCCCCGGCGAGAAGCTCCACGAGCGCCTCTACGAGACCGGCGAGCAGCCGGAACCCACCGATCACCCCCGATTGAACCATGTCGCAAACGCAAGGCGGCTCGTCTCCGACCTGGACCGTCTCCTGGCCGACCTGGAACCGATCTGTTTCTTCCGAGACGACCGCAGCGACGACTACCGGAATCGACGATTACTGCGTTCGCTCCTCGCATCGCACGTAGCCACGCTGGATGTTCCCCCGAATGAACCGCAGTACTGACGACCATATTCCGTTCCACCGCCCGTCGATCGGAGCCGAAGAGGAATCCGCGGTCCTCCGCGTCCTTCGGAGCGGCTGGCTGACGACCGCGGGTGAAGCACGGGCGTTCGAGGAAGAGTTCCGCGCGGCTGTTGGCGCGGCCCACGCGGTCGCGGTGAGCTCCGCCACCGCGGGCCTGCACCTTTCGCTCGAGGCGATCGGCGTGGGGCCGGGCGGACGCGTCATCACCACGCCCTACACGTTCACGAGCTCGGCGGAAGTAATCCGCTACCTCGGCGCCGACCCGCTCTTCGTGGACGTCCGACCGGACGACCTCAACATCGATCCCGAGCTCATCGCGCGCGCGCTCGCGGAGGATTCGGAGCGCGTTCAGGCGATTCTCCCGGTTCACGTCGGCGGTCATCCGTGCGAGATGGACACCATCTGCTCGATGGCGCGCGACGCCGGGGTGCCGGTGCTCGAAGACGCCGCGCATGCGCTCCCGGCCTCGTACGGCGGGCGGGCGCTCGGTACGTGGGGCGCCTGCGGCGTGTTCAGCTTCTACGCCACCAAGACGATCACGACGGGCGAAGGTGGGATGGTCGTAACCGACGACCCGAAGCTGGCGAAGCGGATCTCGGTGATGAGGCTGCACGGCATCGACCGAGAGGTGTGGGATCGCTACACCGCGAAGAGTCCGTCGTGGCACTACCAGGTCGTGGACGCCGGTTTCAAGTACAACATGCCCGATCTGCTCGCTGCGATCGGCCGAGTCCAGCTCGGTCGCGCGCATGAGTTCCACGATCGGAGGCGAGCCGTCGCAGCCGCCTACAGAGACATGCTCGCAGATCGCGACTACCTCGAGCTTCCCGCCGAGAGTTCAACCAGCTCGTGGCACCTCTACGTGATCCGGCTCGTTCCCGATCGCCTCTCGATCGACCGGGACGAGTTCATCCGGCGACTCTCGGAGCGGCGCATCGGCACGAGCGTCCACTTCATTCCGCTCCATCTGATGCCGTACTACCGCGATCGCTACCGTTTGAAGCCCACGGATTTTCCGGTATCATTGGACTCGTACTCGCGCGCCGTGAGCCTCCCGATCTACCCCGGTCTCACCGACGACGAGGTCGCCCGAATCGCGGAGGCGGTCCGGACCGTGGGCGACGGCGCGCTCGCATAACTATGGCAAAAACCGTCCGTCAGGCGCTCAAGGGGCGCGGCGACTTCATCAGCGACATCTACGCGCGCGACATGCACTACGGGGCGACCGTGCGATCGCCGTACGCGCACGCTCTCATTCGCGCGATTCATCTGGATTCAGTACCGGAAGGCGTCACCTGCATCACAGCGGCTGATATTCCCGGCTACAATCGGCTGCGCGTAGAGGAGGAGTCGATGCCGCTCCTGGCCGTTGACGAGTGTGTCTACGTGGGCGAGCCGATCGTTCTCGTCGCCGGCCCCACGCAGCGTGCCGTTGTCGCGGCAGTCCACGCGATCGAGATCGAGTACGAGGAGCTGACGGCGGAGTACGCGTTCACCCAACCCTCGGACGCGCGCATCATCGCACGACGAACCGGCGTGCGCGGCGACGTGGAGGCGGCGCTCGAGCGTAGCGAGCGACGGGTTGAGGGCACGTACCGTACGGGCATCCAGGAACACCTCTACAACGAGCCGCAGGGGGCCGTAGCTGCGGTCGAGGCCGAGCGGGTCTTGGTGCGATCTGCCACCCAGTGGCCGTTTCACGTTCGGCAAACCGTTGCGGAAGCGCTCGGAATCCGGCCGAACCGCTGCGTCGTACGCCCCGCCGATCCAGGAATCGCACTGGACGGCAAGCTATGGTACCCGTCGCTCGTGGCCGCGCACGCGGCGCTGCTCGCGATGAAGAGCGGCCGCCGGGTGAAGCTCGTCTACTCGAACATCGAGGACTTCCGCTTCTCGCCGAAGCGCGCCCCCTTCTACCTGCGCTATCTCACGGGGCTCACTGCGGACGGCAAGCTCTCGGGCGCGAAGATAGACGTGATCTACAACGCGGGCGCCTACGGTATCTTCACGGACGAGATCTGCGAGCGCGTGATGGCGAGCACCTTTGCGAACTACGAGTGCCCCGATCTCAGCGTAAGCGTGACCGCGGTGCGGACGAACCTCCCGCCGCTGAACGTCCTGAGCGGATTCGGATCGGCCGCCTCGTTTTTCGCGACCGAAACGCACGTCGCCCGGATCTCCGAGGTCTCGGAAGCCGATCCGCTCGAGTGGCGGCTCGCCAACCTCGTCGCCGTCAGTCGTCTCGCCGAGACCACCGCGGCTGCTCGAGCGCGGCGGGCAAAGGCCTCCCGCACGGAGAGATCGCGCGCGACTCGCGCGGAACGCGTCGTGACGGCGGCGGCGCGGGAGAGTGATTTCGCGCGCAAGTTCGCAGCGTACGAGCTCCAAAAGAAGCGCCGCGTGGAGTTCGGCGACCTGCGCCGGGCGACTCACGGTATCGGAATCGCCCTCGGGACACACGGTGGCGGTTTCGTGGGCACGCACGAGTCCCTCCACGGAGGCAGCGTCGTCGTCCGTCTCGAGACGGACGGCACGGCGATCCTTCGCACATCCGCAGTGCCCGGATCGAGAAGCGTCACGGCAAGTTGGAGGGAACGCGTCGCCTCGATCCTCGGCCTCGAAGAGTCGGCGGTGACGATCGAGAACGGGGACACGTCGGTCGCTCCCGACTCGGGACCCTCCACTCTCTCGCGCAACGTTGCTATCGTGACCCTCCTCGTGGAGCAAGCGTGCAGCGCGATTCAGAAGAAGCGCTTCCGTTCACCGCTGCCGATCGAGGTCAGGCGGAGCTTTCGCCCGGGCCGTGGAGCTCGATTCTCTGCCGCAACGCTCAGCGGAACCCCGTTTCCTCACGCCGCGTACGGAGCCGCGGTCGTGGAAGTCGGTGTGGATCCGGTGACCTTCGAGTCGAACGTGGAATCGGTATGGCTCGCGGTGGACGCCGGCGCGGTGCTGGACGAGACGGAGGCGCGCCGAGCGCTCGAGATGAGCATCTACCAGGCGCTCGAGTGGGCGACGCACGAGCTCATCGTCTACAAGCAGGGGGCGGTCGACCCGCGAAGCTACCTCGCGTATCGCAACGTGGGCGAACCGGTGCTGCCGCACATCAACATCACCTTCGTCGACTCGCCGGAGCGCAATCCGCAAGGGATCGGCGAGCTCCCCCAGAGCTGCGTCCCGGCGGCCCTCGCCGCCGCCGTCAGTCAGGCGACCGGCAGGTACATGGACCAGATCCCTACGAACCCGGCGCTCATCCACGGCTACGTGGAGGCCGAATGAGAATCTACTTCACGCTCAACGGCGAGCCGACCGAGATCGACGCCAACCCCGCGGATCTGCTCGTGGACGTGCTCCGGCTCCGGCTCGGCCTTCGCGGCGCTCGCCCGGGCTGTCTCCAGGGCCAATGCGGATCGTGCACCGTCCTGTTCAACGGGATGCTCGCGGCAAGCTGTCTGATTCCCGCATTCCGCGCCTACGGAGCGGACATCCTCACGATTGAAGGCCTGATGCAGCGCAAGGAGTATCAGGACATCGACCGCGGGTTCGAACGAGCCGGCGCTCGTCCCTGCCGCTTCTGCGCCGCGGGGAAGTTCCTCTCGGTACACGCGTTGCTGTCGAGCGGCTCCGACCTCTCGGACGAGTCGATCCGCGACACGCTCGCCGGTGTCTGGTGCCGGTGCACCACCCACGAGCGCCTCGTGCGCGGGGTCCGCTTCGCCGCCGACTATCGCCAGAGGAGGCGCCAACGTGGCGACTGACGCACCGTTCGTCTACTTCCCGGAAACGCTCGGCGAGCTCCTACAGATCTACCGACGCGAACCCGATGCGCTCATCTACGCCGGCGGCACCTTCGTGCTCGGTCAGCGCGCGGGACGTTTCGTCGATCTTCCCCCGGTCGTGATATCGCTTCAGGACGTGGAGGAGCTGCAGCGTGTGTCGCGAACCGAACGCTACGTGGAGCTCGGCGCGACGGTACCGGTGCGGCAGATCATCCGACTGGGCAACGGGAACATCCCTGAAGCGCTCCACGCCGCGTTGCGCCACATCGGCCCACCCGCGGTAACGGGCCTTGCAACGCTGGGGGGAAACCTCGCCGTGCCGGGGCGAATCATGACGGCCGTCCCCGTGCTCACGCTCCTTGACGCTCGCCTGGAGCTCCGGCGGCAGGGTGGAGCCCGCTGGCTGCCGGTGGGCCGGCTCCACCGTGCGGACGGGAGCCTGGACATGCAGCCTCGCGAGATCATCACGCGAGTCCGCGTGCCGCTCTACCCGTGGACGACGCAGTTGTTCCGTCGGTTCGGGAGCGAGCTCGCCCCCGACTCCAATCCCCTCACCTTCTGCGGCCTCTCGCGCGCGAGCAACCGCATCGTGGAGGAGCTGCGGATCATCGGTTCCGCAGGCCGGCCTCGCCTCCTACGGAACAAGTCGATGGAAGCCGAGCTCGTGGGCCGCAGGCTCCCGCTCTCGGAACGCGACGTGAATCAGGCCGTGGAAGCGTACGGCGAGCCGGACGAAGAGCTCTCTCCGATCCAACGCGACCGGTTTCGCCGGCTCGTGCAGTGGTTCCTGCTCAACCTGCGATAGCTTCGGCGCCCGATTTTCACCATCAACAATTTCGGCACCACGCTCCGCGGTTTACCGGCACAGACGCCTGAAGTATAATGCCCACGTCCTGGGAGGGATCGTGCCGAGCTTCGTCAGCCTCCACAATCACACCGACTACAGCCTCTTGCGCGCGAGCTCCCGGATCGGCGATCTCGTGGCGCGCGCAGCGGAGATCGGCATGCCGGCGCTCGCGATCACGGACGACGGCAACCTTTTTGGCGCGCTCCAGTTCTACAAGGCGTGCCGCAAAGCAGGCGTGCAACCGGTGATCGGCTGCGACTTCTACCTCACCTCCGGTTCGCGCCACAGCAAGACGCAGGCGGACAGCGGCATGCGCGCCAACCGGCTCGTGCTGCTGGCGACGAGCGACCGCGGCTACCGCAACCTCATCAGACTGACCTCCGCCGCGTACACCGAGGGCTTCTACTACCGCCCGCGCATCGACGACGAGCTCCTCGAGCGGCACCACGAGGACCTCATCTGTCTCAGCGGCTCGGTCTCCGGCGACATCCCCCGCATGATTCTCATGAATCAGCAGGAGCAGGCCGACGAGCGGGCTCGCTACTACCGCGATCTCTTCGGACCCGACAACTTCTACCTGGAGCTCAACGATCACGGCATCCCCGAGCAATCGGTCCTCAACCGGGCGCTCCTGGAGATGAGCGGTCGCCTCGGCGTTCCGCTCGTCGCGGCGAACGAGTCGTACTACGTCTACCGTGACGACGCGAACGCGCACGACACGCTGCTCTGCGTGGGCGCGGGCAAGAAGAAGAGCGACACGAGCCGGTTCCGATTCAGCACGGATGAGTTCTACCTGAAGAGCGACGAAGAGATCCGGTCGCGCTTCTCGGACCATCCGGAGGCGATCGCGAACTCGGCGAGCGTCGCCGAGCGGTGCGCCTTCGAGATGGAGCTGCCGGGACCGATGTTCCCGCACTACGAGATCCCTACGGAGTTCCACGATCCTGACGCCTATTTGCGCCACATCTCGAACGAGGGTCTGCGCGAGCGGTACGAGACGATCACGGAAGAGTTGCAGAACCGGCTCGACTACGAGCTCGACGTCATCATCTCGATGGGCTTCACCGGCTACTTCCTCATCGTCTGGGACTTCATCGCGTACGCGCGAAACAACGATATTCCGGTCGGCCCGGGCCGAGGCTCCGGTGCCGGATCGCTCGTCGCCTACTCGCTGAAGATCACGGACATCGATCCGCTCAAGTACGGCCTGCTGTTCGAGCGGTTCCTCAACCCCGATCGCGTGAGCATGCCCGACTTCGACATCGATTTCTGCTACGAGCGCCGCGGCGAGGTCATCGACTACGTCACGCGGAAGTACGGCGAGGAGCGGGTTGGTCAGATCATCACCTTCGGCACGCTGAAGGCCCGAGCGGTCATCCGGGACGTCGCACGCGCTCTCGACCTCCCCTACTCGGACGCGGACGCGATCGCGAAGCTCGTCCCGAAGGATCTGAAGATCACGCTGCCGAAGGCGATCGAGCAGGTGCCCGAGCTCCAGGAGATGATCGAGCGCGGCGGCGTCCACAAGGAGCTCCTGGAGACGAGCATCAAGCTCGAAGGGCTCCACCGCCACGCGTCCACACACGCGGCGGGAATCGTGATCGGCCGCGAGGAACTCACGCGCTACGTCCCGCTCTACCGCGACCCCAAGACCGGCCAGATCTCGACCCAGTTCACGATGGACCTTCTCGAGGACTGCGGGCTCGTGAAGATGGACTTCCTCGGACTGAAGACGCTCACGCTCATCGAGAACACGAAGAATCTCATCGCGAAGCGCGGCATCGACCTCGACCTGGACGAGATTCCGGACGACGACAAGCCGGCGTTCGATATGCTCAGCCGAGGCGAGAGCAAGTCGGTCTTCCAGTTCGAAAGCTCCGGCATGGCGGCGATCCTGAAGCGCGCCCGACCGGGGAGAATCGAAGACCTCATCGCATTGAACGCCCTCTACCGGCCGGGGCCGATGGAGAACATCGACCAGTTCGTCGATTCCAAGAACGGGCGGATCGCGATCACCTATCCACTCCCGCAGCTCGAGCGGCCGCTCGAGGAGACGTACGGCGTTATCGTCTACCAGGAGCAGGTCATGGAGATCGTCCAGATCGTGGCCGGCTTCTCCCTCGGCCAGGCGGACATCCTCCGCCGCGCCATGGGCAAGAAGAAGGTCGAGGAGATGGCGAAGATGCGCGTCGCTTACATGGAGGGCGCGAAGCAGCGAGGGATCGGCGAGAAGGACGCGGAACGCATCTTCACGCTGCTCGAGCCGTTCGCCGGGTACGGATTCAACAAGTCGCACGCCGCCGCGTATTCGGTGCTCGCCTACAAGACCGCCTACCTGAAGGCGAACTTCCCGGTCGAGTTCATGGCGGCCAACCTCACGAACGAGATCAATAACCCGGACACCTTCGCGGACTACATGGCAGAAGCGACGAGGATGGGCATCACGATCCTCGCGCCCAACATCAATCTCAGCGAGAAGTACTTCTCGGTCACGGACGGCAAGATCGTCTACGGTCTCGTGGGCATCAAGAACGTGGGCGCCGCGGCCGTGGACGCGGTCCTGACCGAACGCTTCGCGAACGGCACGTACGAGAGCTTCATGGACTTCGCAGAGCGCGTGGACCTGCGCTCGGTCAACCGAAAGGTGATCGAGATGTTCATCCAGTGCGGCTTGTTCGACTCGCTCGGCGAGGATCGCGCAACGCTCATGGCGAACATCGACCGCGCGCTCGACTTCGCCGCGGTCCGCCGCGAAGCACGCGAGTCCGGACAGGGCTCGCTCTTCGAGGACACGGACGAGATCGCCTTCACGTATGAAGTGACCCAGCCGTGGAGCGATCTGGAACGCCTGCGCCACGAGCGCGAGTTTCTCGGCTGCTACTTCTCCGGGCATCCGCTCGACTCGTTCCGGACGCAGTGGCTCACGCGGACCACGCTCGACCTGAGGCGCGCCGCCGCGACGAGTCCCGAGCGCGTCCACCGCGTCGTGGGCCTGCTCAAGGGCGTTCGCGTGATCTATACGAAGAAGGGAACGACGATGGCGTTCGGCACGCTCGAGGACTTCAACGGATCGATCGAGCTCGTGCTCTTCAGCGAGGCGCACGAGGCGAGCGGCGACCACCTTGTGGACGAGACGGTCGTCGGCGTGGAGGGGAAGGTGGACACGAGCCGAGACCGCGTGCAGTTCGTCGTGGACCGCCTCGTCCCACCGGACGAGCTTCCGGAACGCGACGTGGGACAGCTCCACCTCAGGATCGCGCATGAGCACGCCTCGGAAGAAGACCTCTGCGATCTGCGCTCCTTCCTCCATGACCGAGCCGGCGGCTGTTTGTTATACTTGCACTTGAACGGGGACCACAGCGGCGAGGAGCGTGTCATTCGCGCGTCCAGCCAACTGATGGTCTCGTCGCGACCGGAGGTGGTGCGAGAGATCGAGCAGCACCCCTTCGTTGAAGCCGTCTGGAAGCAACTGGGGGAAGAATGGCTATCGTCCGAATGATCATGCAACTGCTCAGCATCGTGCTGAGCATCTACTCCTTCATCATCTTCATCCGGATCATCCTCACCTGGTTCCAGCCCGGCTCCGAGGAGTTCGGACAGGTCGGAGAGTTCCTCGCGCGGATTACCGATCCCTACCTCAACTGGTTCCGGGGCATCGAGTTTCTCCGGGTGGGCGGAATCGACTTTTCGGTGATCGCCGCGCTCATCGTCCTCTGGGTCGCGCAGAGCATCGCCTTCAACATCGCGGCCGTGGGGACGATCACCTTTGGCATGATCCTCGCGATCGTCGTGAGCGCGATTGCGAACGCGCTCTTCTTCTTTCTCACGCTCTTCCTCATCCTCGCGGTCATTCGCCTGCTCGGGTCGCTCCTCGGTGCGAACACCGCGGGGCGCTTCTGGATCGTGGTTGACCAGCTCATCGAGCCGCTCGTCCATCGCGTCGTCACACCGCTGGCGCGCGGCCGCTTCGTGAGCTACCGGACGGCGCTCATCGTCTTCGCCGCGCTCGACTTCGGAGCGATCCTCCTCGGCCGGTTCCTTGTCTCGCTCCTCGTGGGCGTGCTCCGGAGCCTCCCCTTCTAGACGATGTACGTCGCGGAGATCGGCCGGCCAGTCTCCGATCTGCCCGGCGTGGGCGCCTCGCGCGTGAAGGACCTCGCGCGGCTCGGCGTGGGTTCGGTCGGCGACATCCTGCTCCACGTTCCCCGCGGCTACGAGGATCGGCGCACGCACGTGCCGCTCATCCACGCGACGCCGGACCGGCCGGTGAACACGGTCGCCGAGGTCGTCGCGCACAGCTTCATCGGCGGCGGGCCCAGGCGAACGCTCAAGGTGCACATCCGCGACGAGAGTGGGATCGGGGCGCTCGTCTGCTTCGGCCGCAACTTCCTCGCGCGTTCGCTTCCCGAGGGGAAACGCATTCGTGTCTACGGCACCTTTCTCCGCCGCTACGGCGACCTGCAGGCCACGGCGTTCGAGTTCGAGAACGCGGACGAGTCAACGAAGAAGTTCGACCGGATCCTCCCGATCTACCCGCTGGCGGGAAAGCTCACGCAGGGCGACCTCCGCAAGGCCACCGCAGCCGCGGTGAAGCGGTACGGCCGCAACGTCGCAAGCGAGCTGCCGGAGGATCTACGGGCTCGCCGTGGCCTGCTCTCAACGGCGGAAGCGCTCGAGGCGGTGCACACGCCGGCCGATCTCGAGTCGGCTCGCGCGGGCCATCGTACGCTCGTCTACCTGGAGCTCTTCTTCCTGCAGCTCGCAATCGGCATGCGCGCCTCCGAGCGACGACGGAGCGTGCGTCCGGCGCTCACACTGCCCCGCGGACTCTCCCGTCGGCTCCTGGACGCTCTGCCGTTCGATCTCACGGTGGACCAGAAGCGCGTCCTCGAGGAGATCGTCCGCGACCTCGAGGCGGACGTGCCGATGGCGCGCCTCCTCCAGGGCGACGTGGGCTCGGGAAAGACGATCCTCGCGCTCCTCTCGGCGCTCTGCGTGGTGGAGGCCGGCCACCAGGTCGCGCTCATGGCGCCGACCGAGCTCCTCGCCCGCCAGCACGCTGACGCCGCGGCGCGCCTCTTCGCCCTCGCCTCGCTCGACGTCTCCGCCGCGCTCCTCTCCGGAGCCGTGCCTCCCTCGGCGCGCAAGCCCCTCCTCAAGGCGATCGCGACGGGCGGCGTGGATCTCGTGATCGGCACGCACGCCGTCTTCACCCCGGACGTCACCTTCCGTAACCTCCGCTACGTGATCATCGACGAGCAGCACCGCTTCGGCGTGCTCCAGCGCATGGCGCTCACGCAGAAGGCGCGCGAGCCGGACGTGCTCTTCATGACGGCGACACCGATCCCGCGAACGCTTGCGCTCACGGTCTTCGGCGACATGCAGGTCGGCTCGATCCGAACGATGCCCGCCGGACGCAAGCCGATCGAAACGCACCTCGCGCGCCACGGCAACGACCGGAAGGTCTACGAGTTCGTCCGCCGCGAGCTCGCGGCGGGGCATCAGGCGTACTTCGTCTACCCGCGCATCGACGACACGGGCGCGCTCGACCTGCGCGACGCCGAGTCGATGTGGCGTGAGCTCGCGGAACGCGTCTACCCCGAGTTCACCGTCGGCCTGGTCCACTCGCGTATCCAGGAAGAGGAGAAGCGTGAGACCATGGAACGCTTTCGCACCGGCGAGCTTCGTGTGCTCGTGGCCACGAGCGTGGTGGAAGTCGGGGTCGACGTTCCGAACGCGACGTGCATGGTCGTGGAGCACGCCGAGCGATTCGGCCTCGCCGCGCTCCACCAGCTGCGCGGGCGCGTGGGACGAGGCGAGCACCAGAGCTACTGCTTCCTCGTCTACGACGAGCAACTCACCGATGTGGCAAAGGAGCGGCTCAAGGTCATGCACCGCACCACCGACGGCTTCGAGATCGCCGAGGAGGATCTTCGCATCCGCGGCCCGGGAGACATCGCCGGGACGCAGCAGGCGGGCTACCTGCGCTTCCGGGTCGCCGACCTCGGACGCGACATGTCGGTCATGAACGAGGCACGAGCGGACGCGTTCGACCTCCTCGAGCGCGATCCCTTCCTCGCCGAGGAACGCCACGCGCCGCTCGCCGCCTCGCTCGGGGCCGCAAGAGAGACGCACCGAACGACTCCGTTCTCCTATCCGGAGACGGCGGGCGAGGCGGTGGAGGCCGCGACGTGAGAATTACCGGTGGAGCGCTCGCGGGCCGTCGCGTGGCCGTCCCGCCCGGCGTCATTCGCCCGGCAATGGACCGGATGAGGGAGTCGCTGTTCAGCATCCTCGGACCGCTCGTCGGCTTTTCGTTCCTCGACCTGTTCTGCGGATCCGGCATCATGGCGCTCGAGGCGATCTCGCGCGGCTCCACGCGCGCCACGCTCGTGGAGCGAGATCGGGGCAAACGCAAGGTCATCGCGGAAAACCTCGCGCTCGCCGAACAGACCGAGTGCCCGAATCCGCGCGTCGTCTTCGCGCCGGTCGAGGTGTTCGTCGCACGCGAGAAGGGCTGCTACGACATCGTCTACCTCGACCCGCCCTTCGCCTATCGGCACAAGGCCGACCTGCTGCGACGCATCGCCAGGGCGGGGCTCGTGGATCGGGACGGGACGCTTCTCATCCACTACCCGTCGGGGGACGACCTGCCCGAATCGCTCGGCAAGCTCACGATGACGGACGAGCGGCGCTACGGGCGAAGCGTGATCCGGTTCTATCGGCACTCCGCCTCAGACGAGTAGGCGGCGGGCGCGACGGCCGCCTTGCACCGGTCCCGATTTTTGGTATATTGGCCGGGCAAAGGAGCCGGACGTGCCCACACACAACCTTCATCTCCCGCAGGGAACGGAAGCATTCTACCTCGACGAAGCGTACGTCCACCGCAGGCTCGTCCGCGCCTTCGAGGACCGCTGCGAGCTCTGGGCGTACCTCCCGGTCCAGACCCCGGTGTACGACTTTCACGAGCTCTACCGCGGGCTGCTCGACCGCTCGCGGGAGAGCACGACCTACCGCCTCGTGGATCGCGCGGGCGATCTCCTCGTCCTTCGCTCGGACATCACGCTCTTCCTCGCGCGACAGATGGGGCTCGTGCTCGACCGCGGCGACCTGCCCGCGCGCGTGTACTACGGCGACACGATCCTGCGCCACGAGGACGCGCACGACATCTCCAAGAACGAGTTCTTCCAGGTCGGCGCCGAGCTCATCGGTGCGACCGGCCTCGAGGCGGACGCCGAGATCATCCTGCTCCTCTTCGACGCGCTCGACCACTGGCAGGCGACCGACGTCGTCGTCCACGTAGGCCACCGCGCGCTCCTCGGCAGGCACAACGAATCGGGAGAGCTCGCGCCCGCGGTGTCTGCCAGGGATTGGGACCGCGTCCGCGACGTCCTCGAGCGTCAAGGAGCGTCTCGGGAGCAGATCGACGCGCGGCTCGAGCTCTACGGCTTCATCGGTTCCCCACCGGAGCTCTCCGAG
>JBKHII010000073.1:0-13285 GCA_046538735.1 Spirochaetales bacterium | reverse complement strand
CTACCAAGCCGACCTGAATCGCTGTTCCATTCATGATTACCTCAAGAGTACTGCCGTATCGCCCGGATGGCGAACGCCGCATAGCCCGTACAGGTTGATCACACCGATCTGCCACGGAGAATAACCCAAATGGATTATACGCGTCGGCGCTAGACCATGCAGGCTATCGTTTCCTGAGCACCCCTCCCGTACGTTGATTCCCGAGAGGATGCATGTTCTTTCTCGCCGGCATACTCTGGATAGCACTCGGGTCGATCTCGATCATAACCGCGATCGAGCGGCCTGATTGCGGACGCCGCGCGGCAGCCGCCGTTGCTCTTCCTGAACCGCGCACCGCCCGGAACGGCGGTCGCCGTCATCGCGACCGTAATCCTGCTCGCCTCCGCGCTCGTGCTCGTCTGGGGAGTGCTCAACGAGCGCCTGCCCTTCCGGCTGCTCGGTACTCGCTACGTGGACACGCAGGTCTTCTACCAGCGAGGAGACGTGTGTCGGTTCGCACCAGAGCGCTACCGGGCCAACCTCCAGGTGGTCGAGGCGCGGATGCGTCGCGTTCACGGGCCGGTGGCCGGCCCGGAGGAGGCCGCGGACCGTGCACTCGAGCGACTCGAGACGCTTCTGAGAAACCCGAGCACAGCAAACCAATAGAGGAAGGAGTAGAGCATGAGACGAGTAGCAATCAACGGCTTCGGACGAATCGGACGAGCCGTATTCAAAGTCCTCCGCGAGGACGACGAAACCGAGGTCGTTGCGATCAACGATCTCATTCCGGCCGACAACCTCGCGTACCTCCTCCGCTTCGACTCCGTCTACGGCCGCTACCACCGTTCGGTGGACGTGGACAGCGACGGACTCGTCGTGGACGGCGGGAAGGTGCCGGTGCTTGCCGTGAAGAATCCGGCAGATCTCCCCTGGAAGCAGTTGGAGGTCGACGTCGTTGTCGAGTCGACCGGCGTCTTCGACAAGCACGAGGACCTGGTCAAGCACGTTCAGGCGGGGGCGAAGCACGTCATCCTCTCGGCCCCTACGAAGAGCCCGGAGATCGCGACCGTCGTTCACGGTGTGAACAAGGCCGAAGGCGTGGGCATCATCTCCTGCGCGAGCTGTACCACGAACTGCATCACACCGGTCGTGGAGGTCATGAATCGGCGCATCGGCGTGGAGAAGGCGATGCTGACGACCGTGCACAGCTACACCTCTACCCAGGGGATCGTGGACTCGCCGAGCAGGAAGCTCCGGCGCGGACGCGCCGCCGCAGCGAATCAGGTGCCCACCTCAACCGGCGCCGCCGTCGCGACGACCAAGGCGCTTCCGGAGCTCTCCGGCCGGTTCGACGGCGTTGCGATCCGCGTGCCGACTCCGGTCGGGTCGATCTCGGACATCGTCTTCGTGACCTCCCGGGATACGAGCGTGGACGAGATCGCGACCATTTTCACCGAGGAGGCGGAGAGCAAGCGCTACAAGGGGATCCTCGGCGTGAGCAACGAGGAGTTGGTGTCATCGGATATCGTGGGCGATCCGCGTGCGAGCATCGTGGATCTGGGTATGACTCGGGTCGTTGCCGGGAACCTCGTGAAGATACTCGCATGGTACGACAACGAGTGGGGGTACGCGAATCAACTCGTTCGTGAGCTCTGCGCGATCGCGTAACCCATCCGGTCGATTGTTGAGGGCATACCACCCATCTACGTTGTATTGAAGGAGGAACCTATGGGACAAGGCTATGTTCGACTGACGGCACTGGTTGCCGGACTCTTGCTCCTGACTGTCGGCGCTTTCGCGACCGGGACGCAAGAGATGGAAGAGGTCGCCGAGGATGCCGACGGCGGAAGCGTCTCGGTTATCGCGACGTGGGGCGGCAGTGAACGGGACGTGTTCAACGACATGATCGCTCCTTTCGAAGATGAGACAGGTATCACCGTAGACTACACCGGTACTCGAGACATGGATGCGGTGGTCACCACTCGAGTTCAGGCGGGTAACCCGCCCGATATCGCCGCGTTCGCGAACCCCGGTATCCTCGCGCAGTTCGCGGATCGGGACGAGCTCGTTGACCTGAGCACCGTGCTCGAGATGGATCGCATCCGAGAGGAGTACACGCAAGGCTGGATCGACCGTGGAACGATCGACGGGGCCCTGGTTGGTCTCTTCACGAAGGCGGCGGCGAAGGGATTCGTCTGGTACGATCCCGCCACCCGCGAGGAGGTAGGGTTCGAGATTCCCGAGACGTGGAACGAGCTGATGTCGGTATCTCGTTCGGTCGCGGACGATACCGATCTGGCTCCTTGGTCGATCGGCATCGAGAGCGGCGCAGCCACAGGTTGGGTCGGTACGGACTGGCTCGAGCACATCTTCCTGAAGATGCACGGACCCGAGCTCTACCAGGAGTGGTACGACGGTGAACTCGCCTGGACGAGCCAGGAGATGCGCGATGTCTGGAATGCATGGGGGGAGATCATAGACGATTCGAACATGATCCATGGCGGCAGCCAGTACGTGATTTCCACGAACTTCGCCGACGCGCACGCGCCGGTCTTCCGCGAGGATCCGGCAGCAGTGTTCCATTTCCAGGCGACCTTCCTGGAAGGGTTCATCAACGATCAGTTCCCCGATCTCGCGGCAGACGAGGATTTCACGTTCTTCCGCTTCCCGGCGATCGCCGAGGAATACGCGAACTCCATCATCGCGTCCGGCGACGTCTTCGGTATGTTTAACGACACCGAGCAATCGCAGCTGATGATCCGGTACCTCTCGACCTCGAAGGCGCAGGAGTACTGGATCGAGACCGGAGCGATCTCGCCGAACACCGCGGTTCCTCTGAGCGCCTACGAGAATCCGCTGATCCGCGAGGCAGCTCGCGCGATGAGCGAGTCGGAGATCGTGATGTTCGACGCATCCGACCTTATGCCGAGCGACGTGAACCAGGAGTTCTTCGCCGCCGTAACCGACTTCGTCTCCAACCCCGACAACCTGGACCGCATTCTTGAGAGGATGGACGAGAGGCGCGAGGCCGCGTACTAAAGGAATTGCGCCGGCACGAAGCTTTTCCTGCCCGCTCCGTCGTTACGACGGAGCGGGCGATTCCTGTGTGTACGGCCCGTGGCTGCTCCATAGTCCAAATGGTTGGTTGCGTTGTGGCGTAGAATAGGTATGGTGGACTGTATGGAGCACGTGGAAACGCTTCTCGCCCGGCTCCTCGCCGATTGGGAGGTAGATGCATACGCCCGTCTCGAGCACGATCGTTCGAACGAGGCACTGCGTCCCGTCGTCGTCGCGGGCCTGACGGACGATGAGTGCGACGCCCTCGTTCGAAGCGAGCTCCTTCAGCGATTGTACGTTCAGGCGAGACACGGTCGGACGATGGTCGTGGAGAACAACGTCTCCGCAGTCGGGGATGGGACGCACGTTCACCAGCTCGGACTCACCGCATTGGCGGTATGGCCGCTCTCCGCGACCGCCGGTCCTGCCGGGTGCCTCGTGTTCGGCTCACGATGCGTCTCGGCGTTCAGCGACGAAGTTCTTTCGCGGCTGGAGCAGTTTGCATCCCTCGTCCTCTCCTACAGCAGCGAGAAGGAGCGGAGCGTTCTGCAACTCCGCCGGCTCGTCATCCAGCTCACCGAGGCCGAGGATCGTGAGCGGAGCCGCATCGCGGCGCTCCTGCACGACGATCTCCAGCAGACGCTCGCGGGCATCAAGGTTCACATCGATATGGCCGCCCGGCACTCGGATGACGGCACGTACGTGACCGACCGTCTCGCCACTGCGGTCTCGCTCCTTGAGGCAGCTATCGAACGGTCTCGTGACCTGTCGCACGAGCTCAACCCGCCGGCGTTGCGAACGAGAGGGCTTGTTCCCGCGATCGAGATGCTTGCAGCCGAGACCGAGAGGATACATCGGCTGGCGATTCGTGTGGTCGCTCCGGAGGAAACGGTGCCGCTCTCCGAATTCGCGAAGGCGGTCACCTACCGGGCCGTGCAGGAGCTGCTATTCAACATCGTGAAGCACGCCGGAGTTGACGACGCGACGATCGAGATCAACGACGTGAACGGCGGGGTCGAGGTGATCGTGCGCGATCGCGGGCACGGGTTCGATGTGGACCGAGTGCTCGCCGGAGACTCGCCGAATGGGCTCGGGCTGTTGAGCATACGTGAGCGGCTCGAGGCGATCGGCGCGATGCTGCAGATCGAGAGCCTTCCGGGAGAAGGCAGTACGTTTGCCATCTTCCTTCCTGCGGAGGCGACACGGGCCGAAGGAGTCCTCACGCGGACCGCTGTTGACGAGGCCGCCCGTATCGGACCAGCCAGACGGTCGGTGCTCCTCGTTGACGATCACGCCGTGATCCGCCAGGGTATTGCGCTCCTCCTGAACGAGGAACCCGATCTCCAGGTTGTAGCTGAAGCAGATACCGGCTCCGACGCGATCGAGCTCGCACGGGAGCTCCAGCCGGATGTGGTGGTGATGGATCTGACGATGCCTGGAATGAATGGCGACGAAGCAACCCGCCGGATTCTCGCGGAGGCGCCGTCCACTCGAATCATCGGCCTCTCGATGCACTCGGAGCGAGAGGCCGAGGACGCGATGCTCGCCGCCGGCGCAGTTGCCTACCTGCCGAAGGCCGGCCCGTCTTCAGCCCTCGTTGCGGCGATCCGCGATCACGGCTGAACGCGCGGGGTCCCGGACGACTGCCGGATCGAGATGTGCGCCTTGAGCAGGCGATGGACCGGCGGCGGACCCAGCTCGCCTTCGATGCGCTCCATGAGCACTTCCACCGCGGCCGAGCCGTGTCCGGCCGCCGGCAGCGCCATCGTGGTAAGCGGCGGACTCAGGAATCGCGACATGTAGTCGTCGTCCATACCCACGAGACTGACATCCTGCGGAATGCGCCGCTCGGAGTGGAGCAGCGCTTGCATCGCGCCGTAGGCGACCACGTCGTTCGCGGCGAACACCGCCGTGAACTCATCGTCGGTCTCCATGAGCTCGATCATTCGATCGTAGCCGCTCCGTTCCGAGAAATCCGCGTGCCGCACGATCGCAGGATCGTATTCCACGCCCACGTCCGCGAGGGCACGCGAGTAGCCGGCGATTCTCGCTCGGCTCGCGAAGAAGAGCGGCGGTGCATGCGCGATCATGGCGATGCGACGGTGCCCGAGCTCGGTGAGATGCTGGACGACCTCGTGAGCCGCCGCTTCGTTGTCCACGTAGACCTGATCGATGGCGATGGAATCGATGTAGTCCATCGAGACGGTGGGAAAACGCTCATCCGCGAGTTCGCCGAGACCGGGATCGTCGCCGTGGGTATTGATGAGAACGATCCCATCCACCTCGTCCCTGCGGGCGATCGACAGATAGCTCGTCTGACGGAGCGAGACCGGCTGGACGATGAGCCGCGCGCGGAGACGGTTCGCTGCCTGCGACATCCCTTCCATCGCCCGCGTGATGAACGCGTCCGAATAGAGAAACTGGCTGTGACAGATGAAGAGCCCGATGCAACGGTTGCGCGTTCGCGCGAGTCGCTGCGCGCTCTCGTTCGGCGTGTAGCCCAGGCGCGCCGCAACCGCCAGGACGCGTTGGCGCGTTGTCTCCGTGATGCTCTTGCCCGGCGTATTGTTCAAGACGAACGAAACCGTCGTGCGGGAGACGCCTGCCTCCCGCGCGACATCTGAGGCGGATACTCTGGCTCTACGAGGTCCCATGGACGAAGCTCATCCCTTGACCGCCCCCGCCGTGAGTCCTTCGATGATCCGCTTCTGGAAGATGAACACCAGGATGATGAGCGGTATCGTCACCAGGACCGCGGCCGCCATGATCTCGCCGAACGGCTCCTGCCGTGCGACCTCTCCCGAGAAGAGTGCGATCGTGACGGGGACGGTTCGAGCTTGCGGCTCAAACGAGGTGAATGTCAAGGCGAGCAAGTACTCGTTCCAGGCGGCGATGAAGGCGAGCAGCCCGGTCGTCACGAGCGCCGGAGCCGTCAACGGGAGCAGGATGAGGTAGAAGCTCTGGAACGGGGTCGCTCCGTCGACCTGGGCAGCCTGGAGTAGCGAGTCGGGCAATCCGCGGAAGAACGCCTGCATGACCCAGATGGTGAACGGCAAGGTGAAGAGCATGTAGGTGAGGATCATGCTCGGGATCGCCGAGATGCCGAGCGTCCGTACCACTGCGTAGAGCCCGGTCAGAACCGATACCTGGGGGAACATCGTCATCGCAAGCACGACGTACATGGACGGAGCCTTCAGCTTGAAGCGGAGCTTCCCGATTGCGAACGAGGCGAATGCCCCAATCGTGAGCGCGAGCACTGTCACTGAGACCGCTACGATCGCACTGTTCATGAGGCCGCGTAGGAAGGTGACATTCCGGAAGACCGCCGCGTAGTTCTGGAAGGTGATACTCAGTCGACCGGTCTCCGGCTGGAGCGGAACCAAGGTCGTGGGCGTCATGATGAGCTGAGGTTCGCTCTTCAGCGACGAGTTGATCGCCCAGTAGAACGGTATCGTCATATGCAGGAAGATGTAGACCAGGACGATGACGAAGAGCGTCAGGCGGGTCGCCGAACCGAGTTTCTCTTTGAGTGTCCTACTTCTCATCTCTCACTCCTCCCACGAGCCGGATGTAGAGGATCGTGAACAAGGTGATCAGCAGGAAGATGATCACGCTTGAAGCCGACGAGTACCCCATCGCTTGGTTGTCTATGAGTTGGTAGTACGTGAAGCTCGCCATGGAGTAGCGTTTCTGGGCAAGGATGATCTGGAAGAGATCGAAGATGCGCAGCGCGTCCAGAGTCCGGAAGACGAGCGCGACCGCGAGCGTCGGTCGGAGCAACGGGAGCGTGATCGCGAAGAACTGGCGGACCTTGTTCGCGCCGTCTACGTACGCCGATTCGTAGATCTCGCCCGGGATCAGCTGGAGCCCGGCCAGGAGCAGCAACGCCATGAACGGAGTCGTCTTCCAGACGTCGATCGCGATCATCGCCCAGACCTGCGCGGCCTGACTGGTCAGGAAGGAGATCTGGCCGTCGCCCCATCCAAGGCGCTGGAAGACCACGTTGAAGAGGCCCACGCGCGACGATGCGAACATCCACTCCCAGATCCGCGACGAAACCGCCGTGGGAACCGCCCACGGCACGAGCATGACCGCACGCATTATGCCTCGTCCCGGGAAGTACGAGTTCATCACGAGCGCGATCATGAGTCCCAATACCGTTTCGAGCAGCACGGACACGATCGTGAAGAAGAGCGTGTCGCCCACCGATCTGACGAACTCGCGGTCGGTGGCTCCTATCACATATCGATTGCCGAGGAGACTGAACTGGGATAGCTCGCGGTACCGTCGCGGTTCGCGTGGGAGCACGTTGATCGGCCGCTCGTACTCAATCTCGCCTGTCTCAGGATCGAGCACGATGTCTCCCGTCTCCTCGTCGAGCGCCGGCGGCAGGCGCCGAATCGTCATGCTCAGGAGTCTCGCGTAATTGTCCAAACCAACGAACTCGACTTCTCGGGCGCTCGCGAACTGACGATTGGTGAAGCTCGTGATGAAGACGGAGCCGAGCGGATAGATCGCGATGACGAAGAGAATCACGAAGGACGGCAACATGAGCATCGCCGCCAGACGGGATTCGTTACGCTCGAGCGAGTGCCGCGGCTTGGGTCTCGCTATCGATGACATACTACCTCCCCCAAAGGAAGGGGATCGGGTCACCCCGATCCCCTCAACTGAGTTCAATACCCTGCTTCCCCCTATTGGGGATCTCCGGTGGGCATATCCAGGAGGTCAACGAGGTCGAGCTCGAGTTCCTCGAGCGCGGTCTCTGCGTCCAGGTCGCCGGTCAGCACGTTGTGTACGGCCGTGAAGAACAGCACGGAGGTCTCGTTGTACTGCGGGGCGGTCACCGTGGAGGGGCGAGCCACCGCGTTGGTGAATACGTCGTAGAGCGAGACCATGAACGGCACCTCTTCCTCAATCTCGGAGGAGTCGTACACCGCCATGTAGGTCGGGTTGTTGCTGCCCTCGATTGCTTTGTAGAGCTGCTCCTCGTAGCCGGTCAGCCAGAGCAGGAAATCGACGGCTTCCTGGGGGTGCTCGGAGTACTTGCTCACGCCAAGCTGCCATCCGCCGAGCGTCGCCGCGCCGCTACCCGATCGGCCCGCGGGCAGCGGTGCAACGTCGAACTGGCCGGCGATCGCACTATCCTCTTCGTTGCCCAAGTTGTACGCGTACGGCCAATTGCGCATGAACGCCGCATTCCCGGCCTGCCACATGTTGCGCGCGTCTTCCTCAGCGAATCCCGTCACGCCCGGAGGCGAAATGGTGCCGACCCAGCTGGCCGCGAGCTCGAGCGCTTCGACCGCGCGGTCGTTGTTGATCGTGATCACCCCGTCCGGGCTCACGATCGTGCCGCCGTCGTTCGAGTAGATCCACTCGAGCGCGTCGCACGTGAGACCTTCGTAGGCGTTGCCCTGCCAGACGTAGCCCCAGAAATCCTCGTTCCCGGCTTCTCGTTCGCCTTCCTGGATCGTAGTCGCCATCTCGGTGAGCTCACCCCAGTCCGCGGGCGGCTCGTCGTAGCCGTACTCCTCGAGGAGGTCGGTGCGGTAGTACAGGAGGCCGGCGTCCGTGAACCACGGCATGCCTACGAGCTTGCCGTCCACCGTGTTGTTCTCCACGATCGCCGGGAAGTGCTCGTCCACCTGCTCCTCGGCGCCGTACTCGTAGAGGTCTACGAGGTGCTCGGCGAGGTCGCCGGGCCAGATGACGTCGATCATGTAGATGTCGAGCTCCGGGCTCTGCGCCTCGAAGAACTGCAGATAGAGCCCGAGCCGGTCGGTCGCAAGGTCGGGCGTATCGAGCGCCTCGATGCGGACGTTCGGGTTCTCCGCCTCGTACCGCTCGATCTGGTCGAGCAGCAGCTCGTACTCGGTGCCCACGCTTCCGGTCGCGATACCGAGGGTGACGACATCCTCTTCCATCGCGTCGGCGTCGCCCGTAGGCTCCGTCTCCTGCTCACCACCGGCAAACGCCGGCAAACCAACCAACAGACCGACGAACAGCAACAGGAAAAGCTTCTTCACTTGTCCCTCCTTTTTACTATGAGAGTGAGTCCGAGCCGACCCGTTCGGTCGTCCGGGCCGGCCCCAACATCCGCCGTTCCGCCGCCCCCGCCGCATGGCGCAGTCTCCGGCACACACCGGTAAACGGCGTTAGTAACACGATTAGGTTACCCCGAACCGGTTCAGTTGGCAAGCAAAAAGCGATGCGACGAAGCTACTGGTCCCCCGACGGGTGCTGGAGTACACTGAGCGTGGGAGTCCACATGATCACGCATATCGTGAAACGAGACGGCCGGGTCGTGCCGTTCGATCCCGAGAAGATCACTTTCGCCGTGCTTCGGGCGGCGGTTGCGGTGGGCGGTCGGGACCGCGAAACGGCCGAGCGGATCACTCGCGAAGTGGTCGAGCGTCTTGATGCGCGCCACGGCACGGCCGCCGAACACGCCGACGACTACCCCACGGTGGAAGAGGTCCAGGACGCAGTGGAGAAGGTGCTGATCGAACGCGGCCACGCGCGAACCGCGAAGGCGTACATCGTCTACCGCTACGAGCACGCGCTCAAGCGCGCCGGTCGCGAGAGCCTCACGTACAGCTCGGAGAACATCCCGTACCGCAAGCTCTGGGAAGCGCTCTCGTGGGCGGTGGACCACAGGTGCCACACGCTCGCCGGGATCCGCGACTACGTGGAGAGCGGACGCTACCACGAGCTCGTGCGGATCTCCGAGGAGTTCTACGCGCGCGAGATCGCCTCCGCCGGCGAGCTTCTCTCCGACCGAATCGACGACGTGCGCGTCATGATCATCGCCGGACCCTCGAGCTCCGGCAAGACGACCACGACCATCAAGGTCGCCGAGGCGATCCCCGACCGGCGCCTCGTGCCGATCAACGTGGACAACTACTTCTACGACCTGGAGACGCACCCGAAGGACGCCCACGGCGACTACGATTTCGAGACGCCGCAGGCGCTCGACATCGAGCTCCTCAACGATCACCTGCGGAGGCTCATCTCCGGAGAAACCGTCGATATACCCTACTACAACTTCAGGACCGGCAACCGCGAGGGCGTCTCCGAGACGGTGAAGCTCGGACCGAAGGACATCGTGCTCATCGATTCGCTCCACGGCTTCTACGACGCGATGACCGAGTCGGTACCGGACGAGCAGAAGTTCAAGCTCTACATCGAGACCCTCGCGCAGGTGAAGGACGACGAGAACCGCTTCGTCCGCTGGACGGACGTTCGGATGCTGCGCCGCATGGTCCGTGACATGCAGTTCCGCAACTACAACCCGGAGCAGACGCTGCGCCACTGGTACCTGGTGCGCCGCGCCGAGCTCCGGTATATTGTCTCCCGACTGAAGAAGGCCGAGGTCATCGTGAACAGCTTCATGCCGAGCGAGCTTCCGATCATGAAGGGGCGTCTCGAGAGCCGGTTCCCTGAGTTCGTGGACCACCTCGAAGGCGACGAGGAGAAGCGCGACGCACGCGAGCGCGCCGAACGGATCATCGAGCTCTTTGCCCAGGTGCCGGCCGTTCCGACCGAGGACGCGATTCCCGGCGACAGCCTCCTTCGAGAGTTCATCGGCGGCAGCACCTACGACTATCACTAGAGAGGAAACCATGGACAGAGCCCTGGAACGACTGAAGAAGATCGACGCGGAGATCAAGGCGCTGGACGGCGTGGAAGCGGTCCTCAGCTGGGACCAGCACGTCTACATGCCCGAGCGCGGCGTGCACGAACGCTCCGAGCAGCTCGCGCTCATTGCGACGCTGCGCCACGCGCGGAACACGAATCCCGAGATCGGCGAGCTCCTGGACAAGCTCGGCGTCTCGGACGACAACCCGCTCGGTTCGGAGAAGATTGCGGATAAGGACCGACGCCTGGCTCGCGCGATCCATCGCGACTTCAAGCAGTCCACGCGGCTGCCGGCGGACCTCGTGGAGCGCATCGCCCGCGTCACCTCGGTTGCGCAATCGGTGTGGGCGCAGGCGAGGAAGAAGTCGGAGTTCGAACTCTTCAAGCCCCACCTGGAGCAGATCGTCGATCTGTCTCTGGAGGTCGCCGACCGGCTCGGGTACGACGAGCACCCCTACGACGCGCTCCTCGACCAGTACGAGCCCGAGCTGACGACCGCTGAGGTGGGCAAGCTCTTCCGCGAGGTTCGTGAGGGACTCGTTCCGCTCGTTCGCAAGATCCGAGAGGCGCGGCAGGTGGACAATCGCGTCGTGACGAAGCACTACCCGGCGGCCGATCAGGAGGCGTTCGGGCGGAAGGTGCTCGAGGCGATGGGCTTCGACCTCGAGCGCGGCCGGTTGGACACGTCGGTCCATCCGTTCACGATCCCGATCGGCGGCGACGACGTGCGGCTGACCACGCGCTACGAGGAGAACTACCTCCCCACGGCGATCTTCGGGATCATCCACGAGGCCGGGCACGGGCTCTACGAGCTCGGCTTCGACCGCGAGTACCACGGGACGCGCCTCGCCTCCGCGACTTCGCTCGGCATCCACGAGAGCATGTCCCGGTTCTGGGAGAACGTCCTTGGCCGCAGCCGTGCCTTCTGGCACTACTTCTATCCTGAGCTCAAGTCGCGTTTCCCGGATCAGCTTTCCGGGGTGGACATCGAGCACTTCTACCGCGCGATCAACCGCGTGGAGCCGTCGCTCATCCGCGTGGAAGCAGACGAGGTCACCTACAGCCTTCACATCATCCTGCGATTCGAGCTCGAGCGAATGCTGATCTCGCGCGAGCTCAAGGTTGCCGACCTCCCGCACGCGTGGCGCGAGCAGTCGCAGGATCTTCTCGGCATCGTTCCAAACAACGACGCGAACGGCGTGCTCCAGGACATCCACTGGTCGGGCGGGCAGATCGGCTATTTCCCCACGTACGCGCTCGGGAACATCTACGGCCTGCAGTTCGTCTCCGCGATGCGGAAGGAGCTCCCGGATCTGGACACGCGCGTCCGGAACGGCGACCTCGCGTCAGTGAAGCAGTGGCTGGACACCAATATCCATGGCCCCGGCCGCGCGTTCACGCCCAAGGAGCTCTGTGAGAAGGTGACCGGCGAGCCGATGAGCGCGCGGTACTTCCTCGACTATCTGAACGCGAAGTACTCGGACATCTACGACCTGTAGACGATGTCGTACGGCGCCTTCCTGCTTCGCAACCCACTCTTCTGGGCCCTGGTCGCGGGGGGCGCGGTCGGCGTCGCCGCCGCCGCGGCGACGTGGAACCCGGCGCGCTCACGGCACCCGGGCCGAGCCGCGTCGCGGAAGTGGGCGTGGGCCTGGTTCTCGCTCGCGGTCGCCGTCGCCACGGCCGCCGCCGGGCTCATCGTGCCGCCCGATCTCGCGATCGCGCGGCCGGCATCGCTCGCCGCTTTCGGCGCGGGGCTCGCGATCGCCGGTCTCGGCTGTCGGTTCCCCCGTGTCGCCGGGCTTCCGTCTCTCGTGCTGATTAGCGCCGCCGCGGTGCTCGGTGCGTGGATCGTACGCGACTACGTCCCGGTCAGGGCGGAAACCGAGCTTGCTCGCGTCTCGGTTCTCACACTCCGCGATGAGGAGACCTCGCTCGAGGTCACGCTCACGCATCCGGACGCGACCGGCATCCCCCATATCGTGACCGAGCCGCGCGAGAACCCTTCGTTCCACGTGGACGTGCTGGATGTCCCGCAGGGCCTCTTCTGGCTCGGCGCGTCCCGGTTCGCCCGCTACGTGGGTGCAGGCGGTCTTCCCGAGGTCGCGGTCCGACCCGCCTCGGTCTTTCTTCGATCGGCGGGGCTCGTTGCTCCGGCGCGCATCGAGCCGAACGTTCCGGCGTTCAACCTGCTTCGTACCTACCGCCTCGTGATTCGCCCGCGAGGCGTGCCCGAGCTCGTTCGCGAGTAGCATCAGCGGTTTCGGCCCCACCCTCCCGGTTTTCTGTTCACGACCGTGTGGCGGCGGGACGATATTGGAACTGAGATGATGATCACGCTCTACAAGACCGATCGGCACGATCGGATCCACTACTACTCGATCAACGATCGGCAGGGTCATCTCTTTTCCCCGTACGCCTTCACCGTCAACTGGGGCGCGGCGCTCACCGCCGGACGCGAGAAGTCGTTCGTCTTTGAGACGAGGCGTCAGATGGACGCGAAGCTCCAGGAGCTCATTCAGTCGCGAATCGCGGACGGGTATCGCGTTCTCTACAGCTTCTTCCGGAATCGCGAGTACGAGCACCTTCGTCCCGCGCTGCGCAAGGCCGC
>JBKHII010000072.1:0-13310 GCA_046538735.1 Spirochaetales bacterium | reverse complement strand
CGCTCGGAGTCGATGATCACGCCGGTATCCGCGGCATCGCCGCGCAGCAGCTCGGCGAGCATTGCGCGATTGAGATCGGCGACGCCGTCGCCGGTCACGGCGGAGACGGGCAGGGGCCGGCCGGTGCCGCCGGGAGCCCCACGCGACTCGGGGGGCGCGGCGCTGTCGGTCGCTGCCGCACGCGGATCGCGGATTGCCCCGGCATGTCCGCCCTCGGAGAGCGCGTCGATCTTGTTCAGAAGAACGATGACCGGCGTGGTCTCGCCGATCTCGGCGATCCGCGACTCGTCCTCGGCGGTGACGCCTTCGAGCGCATCCACGACGTAGAGCACGAGGTCGGCGGCGGCAATGAGCGCGCGGCTGCGGCGGATGCCCTCTTCCTCGATCTCTTCGGTCGCGGCGCGCAGCCCGGCGGTGTCGAAGAGGCGGACGGGGACTCCTTCCACGTCGATGAGCGATTCCACGTAGTCGCGCGTGGTGCCGTGAATGTCGCTGACGATCGAGCGGTCGTGTTGGAGGAGCCGGTTGAAGAGCGAGCTCTTGCCGGCGTTCGTCCGACCGGCGATCGCGACCCTCGCGCCCTCCTGGAAGAGACGGCCCGTGCGGAAGGTGGCGGCGATCTCTCGCGAGCGATACGCCGCGGCGCCGAGCCGTGCGCGGTCGGCCGCCACGTCGCCGGTCTCCTCCTCCGGGTAGTCGAGCTGGATCGCGAGCTGCGCCATCACGGCGACGAGCTCGCCGCGGATCTCGCGGACCGCGGCTTCCACGCTGCCGGCGAGCCGGTCGAGCGCGAGCGCGTGCGACGCGGTCGTCTGCGCGCGGATCACCTCGTTCACGGCTTCGGCGCGCGTGAGGTCGAGCTTGCCGTTGAGGAAGGCGCGGCGCGTGAACTCGCCCGGCCCGGCGGCGGAGAAACCGGCCGAGAGGAGCTCCGCGAGCACGCGTCGGACTCCCGCAGGGCTCCCGTGACAGAACACCTCGGCCGCCTCCTCGCCCGTGTAGCTGCGCGGCCCGCGATACACCGCGACGAGCACCTCGTCTACGGGCAGGCCTGCGGCGGTCACGATCACGCCGTGGTGGAGCGTGTGGCCGGCCGCGTCGCGGAGCACGCCGGGGCGGGAGAATCTGGTTGCGAGCAGATCGATCGCACCGTCGCCGCTCACGCGGATCGCGGCGACCGCGGCCGGCGCGAGCGCGGTCGCGACGGCGGCAACGGGTCGCTCATCGGTGGGCACGGGGATAGCGCTCCATACCGGAAAGCTACCATGGGCCAAGGCTTGCCGCCCAGCGTCGCTTGCCGTAGAGTACCGGTGGAGGTTCGCCGTGGAGGACGATTTCGACCTGGAAGGCCTCTCGAAGGAAGAAGCCCGATCGTACGTCGCGCAGTTCGTTCAGTCGCTCCAGCTCGTTCGGAAGCAGCGCGCCGAGAAGGAAGCCGACTTCGAACGGTGGAAAAGCCGCACGAGACTTGCCGCAGATCGCGGCGACACCGAGCTCGCGAAGGAGGCGCTTCGCCGGGCCGAGGAGGTCCAATCCGCGCTCGCCGGGATCAAGCGCGAGGAGCGGGAGCTCGACTTCAAGGTCAACGAGCTCAAACGTCGGCTTCAGAATATCCACAAGGAGCCGGAATTCACGGTCAATGCCGACGCGCTGCTCGAGCAGCTCCGGTCGGTCGTGGGCGAAGGTCACGAGACGAACGAGAAAATCGCCGAGACCGAGGCCGAGCTCGCGCTCGAAGAGCTTCGCAAGAAAATGGCGGACGAGACCGACGGTTGAGCCGATGAATCCTCGCAAGCTCCTCACCGATTTTGCCCACGCCACGACCACGCCGCTGGTCATTGGCCACCGCGGCTACTCGAGCCGCGCACCCGAGAACACCATGGCGGCGTTCGCGCTCATCAGGGAGCACGCGATTCCGGGCGTGGAACTGGACGTGCACCGCTGCGCGACCGGCGAGATCGTGGTTGCCCACGACGACACGCTCGAGCGTACCGCCGGCGTGCCGCTGCGGATCACGCAGACCTCGCTCGCCGAGCTCCGCGAGCACGACGTTGGCGCGTGGTTCGGTCCCGAGTTCGCGGGAGAGCGACTTCCGCTCCTCGAAGAGGTCTTCGAGCTCCTCGGCGGACACTGTTTCTTCGACGTTGAGATCAAGCACTACCGCACCCACATCGGCCGGGCACGCGCCGGAAGCGTTGAGGCGGAGACCGTTCGGCTCATCCGAAGGCACGGCCTCGCCGGCCGCTGCTTCGTCTCGAGCTTCGATCCGTTCGTCGTGAGGCGCGCGCGCCTGCTCGCGCGAGAGATTCCGGTCGCGGCGATCTACGCGTCGGCTCGCGACGTGCCGTGGTTCCTGCGCCGAAGCGGCGGCCGCGCGATATCCCATGCCACGATCATGAAACCGAACTACGCGGACGCCACGAGCAGTCACGTACGCGGCCATCACCGGATGGGACGCCTCGTCATGCCGTGGACGGTAGACGACGAGCAGACGGCGATCCTGCTTGCACAGCGAGGAGTGGACGCGGTGATTACGAATCGACCGGTGGAGATACGCGAGGCCATAGCGGGACGGGCCGGAGCCGGGGCCTGAGCAGCGTCAGCGAAGGTTCGCGGCGAGCCGCTCGCCGAGCATTCGTCCGAGCTGGAGAAAGGCGGTCGCGAGCGACTGATCGGCGGAGGCGCTGCGCGCGTTCTTCACGCCGCTCGTCGTGTAGACGATCTCCTCGGTCGCAAGGTCCATCACAGTCAGCGTCGCGCTCACCTTCGCGAGATAGCCGTCCGACTCGGTGAACTCCACGATCCGCGCCGTGCCGAACACCACGCGGTCGGCCTCCGCGGGAACGGTGTTTTGGAGATGCCGGATGATCTGGGTCTGCGAGCTCTGCAGCCCTGCGAGACTCTCGCTTCCTGCGGCTACGAGGCGGAAGCCCGCCTGCGACAGCGCCTGGGCGACGCCGTCCGCGGTGTGACTCGACGGCATCTGCACGCCTGCAGCATCGGCCTCGGCGATCACCAGTGTGGTCGGCACCTCGGCGGCGCGCGAGTACGCCGTCACCTTCCACGAGGCTCTCGGCGAGGCGAGCGCGTTCTCGAGCGTGGAGCGCCGAGCCGCTACCGACTCCGGCAGCCCGTCCAGGAGATCCCTGTATGCCGAAACGTCGATGCGGGCCGTGACCTCGATCTCGCCGACGAGCTCAACGCGCGACAGCTCTGCTCGCGCGATGCCCTCACTGTCCGCGACGACGACGGTTCTGCGAATCACGGTGCGGTCGCCGCTCGCGTGCGGGTGCGCGATCTCGAGCGGGAGCCCGGACACGGGACGACCGGTTGCGTCCAGAACGGCGAACTCCACGGGCTCCTCCGGCACGCGGCCGGTTTCCACGGCCTCGGGCCCGGAGCGCGCCGAGACGGTCAGTCCCGCGGTGAGATCGACCGCCTTCGCGAGCGATCGTTCGAGCACGATCGGGGCGAGCCGCATCTCGCTCGCCTCCGTCGCAGCGAGCGCCGCCTGGAGATAGCCGCGAACGGCGTCGGCGATGTCGCCGGCGCGCGCCGCTGCGTCTGCCCGGGATTCGGGCTCGGTGAAGAGCGCCTCTCGCGCGGAGAGGAGCGCTCGCCGTTCTGCGCGCTCGGCGGCGAATGCCCCACGTTCGTACTCACCGAGCAGGTGGACCGTGATCCGATCGCCGTCCGCCACGAGGTAACGATCGGCGATTCGGAAGCCTTCAACGCGCCCCGATCCCGATTGCGTCACCTGCCGGCGGACGGAGGCCTCGTACGAGTCGAGCGTTGCGCGCGCTTCCGAGGTGGTGAGCACGGTGACGTCCACACCGAGCGCCTGGTTGATCTGCGTGAGAAGCGATCCGGCGGCCGCCTCCTCTGCGGCCCCGATGTCGCCCGAGGCATCGGTCCCGGTCGCCACGAAGAACTCGTGCTCGCCGGTGGAGGCCGGGGGCTCGGTTACCCACTCGGGAGGCGTATCGCGCTCCACGTACGGAGACGTGGCGCACCCCGCGAGAAGGGAGAGGATGAGGAGAGCCGACGCGAGAGCCCCACGTCGGCCCGGAATCCCGAATCGCTTCATCCTGGAGCGGCCTAGAACTCGTCCTCGAGGACCTGGCGCACGCGTTCGCGCGCAGAGAGCTCTTCCTCGGTCTCGGCGTCTACCCCTTCGATCGCGCGATCGATGAGCTCCTCAATGATGTCCTCGTCCACGGTGTAGAGCGTGTAGTACGCGTACTCCTGGTCGCCGGCGCTGCCGTCGTCATTGATGTACTGCTTGAGCACCCAGAAGTCGCCGTACTTCCGAAGGCCGTTGATCTGCGTCTCGGAAATCGTTTTGACGACGTTCTCGAAGTAGGTCTCAACGAAGTCCTGGTCGCCGACCTGCGCACCGGCGAAGATCTGCTCAACGCGCGTGCTGACGAGCCGCGCGACTTCGCTCGGTGCGCTCATGTTGTCCGCGATCGCCTTCACGCCCGCCAAGCTCTCGCCGGTCTCCTCGAACCGGAAGACGTACTTGTCCTCGAAGCGTTCGTCCTCTTCGAGCTCGCCCACGTCCATGCTCGTCCAGTCGGGCACGTCACCGCCGAGCGTGCTGTTCTTGTGCTCGATGATGCGGAAGCTCGCGGGCTCGAACTCGGCAGCCGGCGTGTCCGGCTCGCTCGCGCACCCCACAACGAAGACCGCGACGGCCGCGATCACGAGCGATGACAGAATCGTCCTTCTCATTGACTCCTCCTAGAATCCCACGTCAAAAGTCAGGGATCGTCCCCGACTGATAACTAACGCAATGTTCTCGAACCCGGCAACCCGATCCGACACCGAGAAGACGAGATCCACGAGGTCGTCCGTCGTGCCGATGAAGAAGACTTCGTAGAGCACCTCGTCCGGCGACTGGCTCACCGTCGCGACCTCGCGCACCTCGTCTCGCATCGCGCCCCGGAAGCGCGAGAGCGTGCGCGCGTCCGGCGGCCGCTGCATCGTGAGCTCGTAGCGGATGCCGCGCACGAGGGCCTGCGCCATCTGCGTCTCGGCCATCTGCACGGCGTACGGCATCGCCTCGTAGACGGCCGACTGAAGCGCGTTGAGCGTCGCATCCTCGGCGCTCGTTCGACTGAAGGTCTCCGGGCTGCTTCGGTTGAGCGAGCCCAGGATCTGACCGGTCGACGTCTCGTACATGTTGAGCGTGACGTCCGCGGTTGCATAGTTGCGCGATCCGCTCTCGCGCGTCGAGATCGCGGCGTCCAGCTCGATATAGACGTCTGCGTTGAGCCGACGCGCGACCCACTGCAGGAGCGACAGCTCCTGTCCGACCTGTTCCTCGTAGACCAGGCGTTGATCTTCCTTCAGGTTCTCCACCTGCGCCGCGTCCACGACGAGATTGCCCTCAGAGACGAGGAAGCTGTTCGCCTGGTTCACGGCGCTGCGCATGATGAACTCCCCGTTCTCGTAGGCGCCGGCGGCACGGTCTGAGAAGTAGACCATGTACGTCATCGTGTCCACGTAACGGGCAATGAAGCGCCGCTCGCCGGGCGTGACGTCCTGGTACTCGGCTTCGCCGATCGGATCCGCCGCGCCGCGCTGCGTGCCGCCCGCCGGTGAATCTCCCGCCCCTGCGCCGGCGCCCGCCTCCGGGTCGTCCGGGTCCGCCGGTGCCGCGGCGACCGACGCGTCGCGCCCGATCCCGTTCGCTTCCAGCGTGCGACGAACCGCCTGCGTATTGACCCGTATCCGGATCTCGTACGTCAGGTTGCCCTCGATGAGCGACCCATCGCGCCGCAGCGTCTCCATCGTATCGTTGTAGACGTAGGCGTTCGGATTCCGCGTGGAGTAGAGCACTTCCTCGAGACGGTCCGCCTGAGCGGCCTCCGCGTCGCGACCGATCATGTCGATCACGGCACGGCGAACGGCGTCCATCTTCGCCGCGTTCATCGCCTCGCCGAGCGACGCGCCGGTCCCGGTGCCCAGGTAGACCTCGTCGCCGTCGGTCGAGACCGGCGCCGGGGTTGCGCAGCCGGCGAGTATCGCGATCACGACGATGCCGATCAATAGTGTTTGACGCATGATTCCACTCCCTACTTGATGGTGATGCTGCCGCCGATCACGATCCCTCCGTAGCTGGAGAGCGGCTCGATCAGTCGGCGGATGTCGCCACCGTACACACCGAGCCAGTACCCGATTCCGGTCTCCACGGTGACCATGATGTCTCTGCTGACGAGGAGGCTACCGCCGAGCCGGGCGACGGCGCCGAAGTGCGAAAGGTAGAAGCTCGCGGCGTCCGGATCGTCTATGAGGGGGATCGCCCCGCCGAGCCCGACCGAGACGGACGGCGTGAGCCGGATGCGTCCGAGGTACACGTTCCATTCGCCGCCCACGACCGCATTCACCGGAAAGAGAACGTTCCCGATGAGCCCGCGGAACGGAATCTCCACCGCGACGAAGGGCCGCCAGGCGTAGAATCCGCGACTCGCGACGGCCTTGAACCCGAGAAGCGACGAGCTCGTCAGACCGTCGGTCATGACGTTGAAATAGACGTTCGCCTCCGCCGGCCAACGTGGGACCTCGCGGAGCTGATCTCCCGGCCGCGCACGAGGACTCGCGTACAGGACCTCGCCGTAGCTGAACTCCTCGTGAACTTCCCGAATCACGATGAGGCCGGTCTCCTGCGTCGCGACGTACCCGGTGGACAGGACGCGCTCGGCGATGATCGCGTACTCGTCACCCCGTCTGAGGCCCATGTTGCGACCGAACTCGATCACGACCTCGCTTCCGTTGACCTCGAGAACGCCCGTCTTGAGCTGGAACTCCGGCATACTGCGAACACGGAAGGTGAGCTCGGCCGGCAACTGGTCCACGGCCTCGCGCACTGCCTCGCCGGGTCGCTCGGCGTAGCCGGACGTCTCGATGAAGAACTGGTCGAAGGTCTGCATGTCGTTCACGTTGATGAACGTGAAGGAGGTCCGCATCTCGGCCTCGTACATCCCGTCACGATCGCGACGCAGGTCGTACCAACTCACCGACGGCACGACGACGACGAATCCGCCGGCGAGCTCTCGGAAGTCCTGCTCGGTGAATGCCTGCTGCCCGAGAAGTACGGCCTCGGGCATCTCCGCGCGATCGAGCTCGTAGTCGCCGAGCGCGGCGATGAAGTCGTCCACGCTCGACTCGGTAAGCCGCTGCTGCATGCCGATCACGTCGAATCGACCGAGATTGATGAAGACGCTCCGGATCTCCTCGTCGATCGCTCCGAACGCGCGATCGAAGAGGCTGTCGTAATCGGGATTCCCGGTTCCGCGAAGCTCGATCGTCAGCGATCCCCGACGACCGCGGACCTCGACTCGAACACCTGGAGGCGGCTCATAACGCGGCTGCCCGTAGTAGCTGAGGCGGAAGATGGCGATCTGTTGACGCTCGGAAAAGGTTTGTCCGGCGGCCGGCAGAATCAGCGCGACCCCGAGAGCAACAACAAGAACCAAGCGGGAAATCGTAGGCAAATCCTTCCCTCCGTACCCACCAGGAGTCTACAACGAGCTACGTGGTTTTCCAAGTCGTTAGGTCTCAATCGCCGCTGACGCGGAAGAGGCCCTCGGGGATCGCCTGACGTTCTCTCCTCGCGACGATGCTGAGAACGCTGACGGGCGATTCGTCGCCGGATTCGCCAACGAGATCCAGGCGAACTCCGGAGAACTCGCCGAGCTCGTCCGCGATCACCTCCTCCCCGTCCTCGGAAACGAGCGTCAGTACGCCCGCGCTGTGAACGAGCGTTACTTCCTGCCGTCGTTCCTCCGGGTCAATACCGACGCTGTGCTCGGCAAGAAGTGCCTCCGACTCGATGCCGAAGAGCCTGAGGACGGCGTTGCCCGCACCCTCGAGCTCCATCGTCACGATCAGGTCCTCCTCCTCGAAGGCGAAGGGAGGGAAGCTCACGGAAGCGCCTTCGGAGATGCGCAGCGCACCGTCCTCCACGGCCACCTCGCCCGAGACCTCGAGCGACTCTGCCTCCGCATCGTCCTCGAACGAGGCTGCGTACACGAGCCGCTCGCCGTATTGCGAGCGCATGCTCTGCGCAAAGAGCTCGGTATTCGTGGACGGAGCGTTCTCCCGGTCGCGGAAGAAGACGCCAACTTCGTCGATCACTCCCGCGAACCCGTCGGTCTCTGCGCCGATCACGGTCGTGCCGCCGTCCACGGCGGCCCACTCGTCCGTTGCCGGGAGCAGCCGTACCGCACCCATCTCCGTGAGGGCTATGCCCGCGATTTCGTACGATGAGACCAGATGCCCGCCGGCGAAGAACTGGACGGTTGCCGCCTCGGGATGAGGGACCACGGAAACCGCGATCGTCTCCGGTTCGCCTGCCATCAAGACGGGGATGCCCGACCAAATCGTCTCGTTCAGCATTCCAAGGCGCAATCCAACCTGCCCGTCCTCGGCGACCAGGACGGTTGCGAGATCCTCTGCCGGGAGCTCGATCCGCATGAGCTGCCGCACTCCGCTCAACTCGAGGGGGAGAACGCGGAACATGAACGACACGGGCGAGAGATCGTCCGCGAAGACGGGCCACACCGCACCGCGGATCTCGAATCCGGAAGTGCCGTCGAGCATGTAGCCGAAGAGCCCCTCGTGCGCGGAGAGCGCCGGACCACCGAACGGAACGGCCGAGAAATCCCGGTTTCGATCGGTGAACCACCGGGTTCGCACTCCCGCGTCGCGCATCAGACCGCGGAAGTGGTAGAGCGCGAAGAAGCTCTCCTCCGGAAGCAGATCGGTTCGCGCCGGTGCGGGCGAACCGGAAACGTAGAGCTCGGTGGAGTACGTGGCAGGCGCAGATATCTCGGAGACGTCGGCTCCGTCGGGCCATACCGGATAGAGATCCACGCGAACGGGAAAGACGCCTTCGGCGGACGGCGCGACCACGGCGACCGTTGAACCGGTCTGCGAGAGGTAGCCCGATTCCACGACCCGATCGTTGACCCGCCAGACGAGGAACGGATCTGAGTCCGACGGAACGTCCAAGGAGAGCCGGAGCAGGGCATCCGCCTCCGGGTAGGAGCTCGCGGGATACGAGGTGAGGCCGAGAATCTCGTACGTCTCGGAGACGAGAAAGAACGGAACCGCGTTCTCACTGATGAGATCCTCGCCGTCGTAATACGCCGTGCGAAGCCGGTAGAGCCCGTCCGCGATGCCCGGAAGCTCGATCGGCGGGAGAACGGTCGCGTCGCTCACTGAATCGTAGCGCTGATCGGCAAGCACGGTGCCGTCAAGGTCGAGGAGCTCCACGATCAGGCTGTCCGGGGAGTCCGTATCGCCGGTGTAGACCGGATCGCGTACGATCCGAAGCGGAATACCCTCGCCGACCGGAACGAGAGCACCGGGTCCGATGCTCTCCACCGACACCTGAGCCTCTTCGTCCACGCTCCCGAGGTAGAGCGCACTGTCGCTACACGACCAGAACAGGAGGAGAATCGAGATGGAAGCGAGTCCCCGCTTCTTCATACTGTCCCATACAAGTATACAACCTCTTTCCGCTTCACTCCATGCCGAGCTTGTTTCTTTCGCGGTCAGATTCTATCATCCATCGCAATGCGAGCAACCCGCGCAGTCGTACGGCTCGACCATCTGCAGTGGAATATCGACCTTATCCGGTCCCGCGTCGGCCCCGGCCCGTTGCTCTGCCTCGCCGTGAAGGCGGATGCCTACGGACACGGCATCGCCCGCATCGGCCGTGCCGCCGAGGAGTTCGGCGTGGATAACCTCGCCGTGGCAACGGTGGACGAGGGAGTCGAGTTGCGTGAGGCCGGCTGCTCGCTTCCCGTCCTGCTCTACAGTCTCGCCGCGCCGGAGGAGATCGCGGACGTCGTGGCGAACGACATCACGCCGTTGCTTTCGGACGACGAACAGATCGATCTCTACTCGGAAGAAGCGGTGCGACAGAACCGGCAGGTAACCGTCCATATCAAGATAGACACCGGGATGGGACGAATAGGATGCCC
Organism: Spirochaetales bacterium; assembly: GCA_046538735.1. Taxonomy (GTDB): domain Bacteria; phylum Spirochaetota; class Spirochaetia; order DSM-27196; family SLST01; genus SLST01. Next base: position 3,315 of record JBKHII010000072.1, on the reverse strand, counting down.
GCCCGAGACCGCTTCGAATCTCGCCCGAAGAGTCGTCGCCCGCCCGTCTCTCGAGCTCGGAGGCGTCTCGACCCACTTCGCGTCGGCGGACGCACGCGATCGATCGTACACGAAGGCACAGATTGAACGGTTCGAGGGCGCGCTCGCCGCGATTCGAGGCGAGCAGATCGAACCGGGGCTCGTGCACGCGGCCAACAGCGGCGGCGTACTCGACCACCCCGAGTCCTGGTACGACATGGTCCGCCCCGGCATCATCGCCTACGGCTACTACCCCTCGGACGAGCAAGCCCGCTCGCTCGATCTCCGTCCCGTGATGGAGCTGCGAAGCAAGGTCGTGTTTATCAAGGAGGTCGCGCCGGGAGACGCGATCTCGTACGGCATGACGTGGCGCGCGCCGCGACGCACGTACATCGGCACGATTCCGGTGGGGTACGGAGACGGCTATAGCCGCCTGCTCTCGAACAAGGGCCGGGTTCGGATCAACGGGTCGAACTACCCGATCGTGGGACGCGTCTGCATGGACCAGCTGATGGTCGATCTCGGTCACCGGTGCCCGGTCCGCAGGTACGACGATGCGATCATGTTCGGCTACCACCCCGGGGCACCGACCGCCGAAGACCTGGCGCAGCTGACCGGAACCATCGCGTACGAGATCACGTGCAACATCAGCCGACGAGTTCCCCGTGTCTACACCTACGAGGAACCGTAGTCACGCGTCGGCGAAGAGCTGAACCAGGTTCAGGATCGTCTTGGACGCCCGCACCATCGCCGGAAGCGCGATCCACTCGTATCGACCGTGCAGGTTCTGTCCCCCGGTGAAGAGATTCGGCGTGGGGATACCGTGTTCGCTGAGCCGCGCGCCGTCCGTACCGCCGCGGATGACCCGAAGCTCCGGCTCCATCCCGGTCTGACGAATCGCCTCCCGGATGCGCTCCACGAGCTCGGGGTGAGGATCGAGGAACTCGGCCATGTTGACGTACTGCCGTTCCGCCGTAACGCGTACCTTCCCACCGGGAAAGGCGCCTTCGGTCGTTCGTCCCAGACTCTCGAGATAGTCGAGCCGGCGCTGCACCTCGTGCATGCTGAAGTCCCGCACGATGATGACGACCGTCGCCTGGGAGATCGAACCGGAAATCTCGGTCGTGCAGTAGAATCCGTAGCGACCATCGGTTGCCTCAGGGCTCTCGGACCGGGGGAGCATGGATACGTAGGCCGACGCCATACTCGCGGCGTTCGCGAGCTTCCCGCGCGCGCTGCCGGGATGGATCGAGTAGCCGGTGAAGTGGACCGTCACCTTGTACGCGGTGAAGCACTCCGCTTCGATCGTCCCCTCGTCCGTCCCGTCCACCGTCACGCAGAACTTCGACGTCAGCTCGTTCACCGGGAACGTGGCCATTCCCCGGCCGATCTCCTCGTCCGGCGTGAAGATCACCTCGAGATCGGGCCGGGGGAGATCGGGATGGTCAACGAGGTATTTCACGGCGGTCATGATCTCGGCGACGCCCGCCTTGTCGTCCGCACCGAGCAGCGTATCGCCGTCGGTCGTGATGATCGTCTCACCTTCGTAGCGGGCGAGCATCGGATACTCGGCAGGATCGAGCGAGTGTTCCTCGTTCAGCCGCACGACTCCACCGTCGTACGCCTCGTGGACCCGCGGATTGACGCCCGCGCCGGAGAAGTCGGGCGCGGTATCCACGTGGGCCATGAACCCGATCGGAGTCCCCGGCGCGTTGCCGGGAAGTCGAGCAATCAGATTGCAGTTCCGGTCCAACCGGACGTCCGAAACGCCGATGTCGCGAAGCTCGCCCTCGAGCATGCGCGCGAGATCGAACTGGCGATCGGTGGACGGCGTAGTCGCCGCATGCGGATCCGATGTAGTATGCACGCGAACATAGCGAAGGAAGCGGTCGCGGAGATCGGATTCGAACCAGGTTCGGTTGGACGCCATATCCTGAGGGGCGCGACGGGTTGGTGCCATGGAGCGATAATACGTCCGGCCCGAATCGCGGTCAAACCGGACCGAAGTCCCGAACGCGCCGGCGTACCCACGGAACCGTATAATCGACCGTAGAGGCCTACATGTACGTAGCAATTGCGGTAGGCATGCGACATATTTGTAGGATTGCCACGAACCCCGCGAGATGCCTTGCGACACAATCCGTTTCATTGCCGGGCTTTACGAAAACACGATAGCTTGGCATGGGCCTTGCTAAAGTTCAAATAGGGCAGTACTCGCGCCGGGGACGGATCGCCGCGGCGTATTCAATGCAAAAGGAGCAAACGTAATGAGTGATGCAAAGACACCGGCTGATGTTCTCAAGATGATGAGGGAAGAGAACGTTCAGATCGTCGACCTACGATTCATGGACTTCCCCGGAATCTGGCAGCACTTCTCGGTACCGGCAACGGTCATCGACGAGGTCGTGTTCGAGGAAGGACTGGGGTTCGACGGTTCGAGCATCCGCGGATGGCAGGCCATCAACGAGTCGGACATGCTCGTGAAGCCGGTTCCCGAGACCGCGTTCATCGACCCGTTCATGACGGCAAAGACGATCGTGCTCACGTGTAACATCTGCGACCCGATCACGGGCGAGGACTACACGCGAGACCCACGCAATATCGCGCGGAAGGCGGAGGCGTACCTGCAGTCCTCCGGGATCGGCGAGACGGTCTACTTCGGTCCGGAAGCGGAGTTCTTCATCTTTGACGACATCCGATTCGACCAGAACGAGCACTGCGGGTACTACTTCCTGGATTCGGTGGAAGGCCGCTGGAACACCGGTCGCGAAGAGATGCCGAACCTCGGATACAAGCCCCGCTACAAGGAGGGCTACTTCCCCGTACCGCCGACCGACAGTCTCCAGGACATTCGAAGCGAGATGGTGCTGCTCCTCGAGCACATCGGCATCCCCGTTGAAGCGCAGCACCACGAGGTCGCAACCGGCGGTCAGTGCGAAATCGACATGCGATTCCAGCCGCTCGTTCAGATGGCGGACAACCTGCTCAAGTACAAGTACATCGTCAAGAACGTGGCGCGCAGGCACAACAAGACCGTCACATTTATGCCGAAGCCGCTGTGGAACGACAACGGAAGCGGTATGCACGTCCACATGTCGATCTGGAAGGACGGCAAGAACCTCTTCTTCGGCGACGGCTACTCGGGCCTGAGCGAGACGGCGATGTGGGCAATCGGCGGCATCCTGAAGCACGCCCCCGCGATCCTCGCCTTCACGAACCCCACGACGAACAGCTACAAGCGTCTCGTCCCGGGCTTCGAGGCTCCGGTCAACCTCGCGTACTCGAGCCGAAACCGCT
>JBKHII010000071.1:0-13356 GCA_046538735.1 Spirochaetales bacterium | reverse complement strand
ACCACGGGACCGGCAGGTCGTCCTGATGCGCTCTTGTCCTCACATTACAACGATGGTATTGTCTCCCGTGAAGGGCGTGGCAGACGACAATGCAAGCGATGAATGAGCTCCAACCTCACAGCGATGACGCGCAGCTCACCAGACGCGACGATACGGTCTCGCTCCTCGATTTTCTGAATGTACTCGCGCGACGAAAACTCCTCATCGGAGTCGGAACCGCCCTCGGAGCCGCACTGACACTCGGGTTCCTCGTCCTCTCACTCGTCCTTCCCGTCAGCCGGAATCCGCTCCCTGATCGCTTCACCTCGGAGGCGCTTGTTCTCATCGAGAATCAGTCCGGTTCCGCCACGGACCAGCTCCTCAACGAGAGCAATCTCGGCTCGCTTCTCAACCTCGGCTCGGTCGGCGGCTCCAGTTTCGGGCAGCTTGCTCTGGAGCTTCTTGCGAGCCCCTCCCTCCTGGACGAGGTCGCAGCGGAGCACGATTTCGTTGATCGCTTCGGCATTGAGGAATTCCCGGTCTCCTCCGCTCGCAACATACTCCTTGCGAAGAGCGAGGTCGAGTTTGACTCCTCCACCGGCATCCTCTCCATCGCCTACGAAGACACCGATCCCGTTTTTGCACAGCAGGTTGCGGAGAGCATGATGCTCTCGCTGGAGCGGCGTTTCCGCGCCATCGGTCTGACGCGCGACACCACGGAAGTCTCAAACCTCACCACCAAGCTATCCGAGGTTGAGACGCGTATTGCTGAGGTGGAGGCGGAGCTTACCCAGTTCCAGCGGGAAAACAACGTCATCTCGGTGGAAAACATGGCGCAACAACGCGCCGGGCTTGAGGGTCAGCTGCGGTCGGATCTGATCCTCAAGGATGTGGAGATAGAGGCCTATCGGGAGCTCGTGCCGGCCAATGATCCCACGCTCCAGCGTCTCCTTCGCGAGCGGACCGGCCTCGCCGAGATCATCGCGGACCTGGAGACCGGGACGCCCGAGCTCGACTCGCTGATGACCTCGCAGAGTCGAATCCCGGAGCTCGCCATTCAGTACGCGCGCCTTGAGCGTGACCTCATGGTTCAGACGGAGATCTATACCGCGCTCTCCGGGCAGCTGGAGCTTGCGCGCCTTTCGGTGGCAGGCGAACAGGACATCTTCCAGATTCTCGAGCGCCCGGAAGTCCCCGAGCGGAAGTCCGCTCCCAGCCGCTCGCTCATCGCGATCATCGTGACGGTCACCATCTTCTTCGTCCTCGTCTTCCTGGCTTTCGTGCTCGAGTACTTTGCGAGCGCTGCGCGGGACCCCGAGGAGAACGCGAAGCTGGAAGCGCTGAAAGACAACCTCAGGTTGAGGCGTAAGAACAGAACATGAACCGACCGCGACTCGGTGCTCTCCGCCGAAGCCTGTTTCTGATGTGCGCCCTTCTCGCCGCGCCGCTCCCGGCACAGGAAACCCTTCAGTCCGTGCCGCCTGGAGAACCGCTCCCGCTCATTAACGACAACGCTCTCGCGGTCGAGTCGACCGCTCCGATCGGCTCGAGTGACGCGGTCCTCGCCATGACCTCGCACGACTATCCGGTGAGTCCCGGCGATGTTTACCGCGTCTCCTACCTTGCTCCGACGGGCTTGGAGACGATTGAGGCGACCGTCAACGCCAATCTCGAGGCAAACCTCGGTCTCTTCGGCAGGATCGCCGTTGACGACCTCACCTTTCTCAGTTTCCGCGATCGAGTGCTGAATCTCGTAGAGGACGCGTACCCGTCCAGTACACCGGAAATGGCGCTGCGCTCGGTTGGACGGTTCACCGTCCACGTCTCCGGCGCCGTCTCACGCTCCGGACCCACAACCGTGACCGGGCTCGCGCGCCTCTCTGACCTCCTGCGCGAACGAGCCCTGTCCACCGCCTCTAGTCGGGACGTCATCATTGAGTCTTCCGGCCGGAGGCGCTCATTCGACGTTTTCACCGCTCTGCGTGACGGCGTCGACGCTCAGAATCCTTATCTTCGGCCGGGCGACCGCATTGAGGTTTCCTTTGCCGACCGCCAGATCGTCCTGGACGGCGAAGTGCGGGTCCCGGGGATCTATTCGCTTCGCCGCTCCGATACGCTGCCTCTGGTCATCGACCGCTACGGTCGTGGGCTGACCGCCGATGCGCGCCCGACGGACATTCGCATCCGGCGCACCTCCCACGGCGATCCGCGGACGATCCGCGTTGACCTTACCGATTCCGCCACCTTTGTCACGCTCGAGCACGGCGACACCATCTTCGTCCCGTCCGCCACGACGCACTTTCCGGCGCTTCAGATCCAGGGCGCCGTCATGCCGGCCTCCGGCCAGATTTGGCAGCCCTTCCGCCGCGGCGAGTTCCTCGTTGACGCGCTTGGCGCGATTGCCGAGGAAATCTCACCGGAAGCGGATCTCGCCGGCGCGCTCTTCTATCGCTCGGGTGTTTCCGACCCCGTCCCGGTTGACGCTGCCGAGCTCCTCTACGGTGCCGGCGGTGAGACCGGGCCGGAACTCCGCCCGGGGGATCGACTCTTCATTCCGTCCGGACTTCTGACCGTGACGGTCTCCGGAGAGGTCGCCGAGCCCGGGGTCGTCTCTGCCGCTCCCTCGCTGACGGTCGCCGAGTTTCTCGCCGACCGGCTGCTCCAGACCGCTTCCACGCGTGACGTTCGAGTTCGCTATGCCTCCGGCGAGGAGCGCGTGATCGATCTCTTTCTCGCGCAGCGGACCGGCGACGCGTCGCAGAATCCGCGACTGCAGCCCGGCATGGAGATCCACGTCTCCGCTGCGACTCGCACCGTGACCGTTTCCGGTGAGGTGAATCGGCCCGGTCGCTACCAGCTTCTGACCGACGAAGAGCTCGCCACGCTCGTTAACGAGTACGCCGGTGGCGCGACGCTGGACGCAGATCTCGGCTCCATCACGATTGAGCGCACGGAGACTGATCTCCAGGCCGGCCGTCAGGTCATCACGCTCGGACGTGACGAATGGCGCTCCTTCGTGCTGCGCGACGGCGACGACGTCACCGTTCCCGACGAATCGGACTCGCTCCCCGTCGTCGTACTGGAAGGCGCAGTCACCTCGGATCGCGTCTTCGGCCGCATAGAACGCAGGCTGGTTCCCGGCGAGACGCTTGCGCAGTTCGTCCTTCGCAACCGCGACGAGATCCTTGGCGACGCCGACCTCGGCGGCGCGGTTCTCGAGCGCAGCGCCGGTGGCACGGTTCCCGTCGACCTTCAGCCGATCGTTCTCGGTGAGACCACGCAGGCAGGAACCATCGAGCTTTCCGGTGGCGACGTCCTCAGCATCCCCTTCGCCCAGCGCGTCGTTATCGTTACCGGGGCCGTCGCCCGGGGCGGCGAGTTTCCCTATATTCCCGGACGCACGTGGGATTATTACGTATCTCTCGCCGGAGGGATTGACCACAGCGCCCATTGGGGCCGCCACCCGCAGCTTTCCGACCCTGACGGCGAGCGGCTCAACGCCAACCTCCCGGTTCCTCCGGAAACCCGCATCCACATTCCCGTCAACAATCCTATCACGCTCTACCTCGCCCCCCTCACCACCGTTCTTTCCTCCCTCACTGCCGTAATCAGCTTCTACAACCTCATCGTCTCTCAGTAGCCGATCAGTAGGGAATCGCCGCGGACACGCGGACGATCACCGGCTCGGCGCGGGCCTGCGGGGGGTCGCCGCACGATCTGATCGTCGTTGACCACTCGGAGGATCGCGAGAACAATGGTACGACCCGGCAGGAGGCGTGCGCGGAGCGAGCCCGGTGTGAGCGCCGTCGCGGCGGGCCCGGACTCCCACTCGGCGGGCCGGCCTGCCGGACGAGATCCTCCGGCTGATCGAAGGAGCGAGAGACGAATGAGCGAACACGAGAGCGACAACTTTGCGGCCACGATTCACGACGAGGGATACCATCGTCGGTTTGACCCTCGGAACCTCAATCATGAGACCGCGGTGTTCATGGGCGGCCGCCGGTGCGAGCAGTTGAACGGGCTGTGGAGCTTCGTGCCGGACCAGTTCGACATGGGGCTGCGCGACAACTGGCACCTTCCGAGAACGCCGGACGAGCACGGCGTGATGCCGCCGTGGGACTACTCCGTGGACGACGGCCGACAGGTGATGCTCCCCGCGTGCTGGAACACGATCGCGCCTGAGCTCCGGTGGCTCGAGGGAAGCTGCTGGTTCGCACGCCGCTTCGGATACGAGCGAGGCACCCCGGACGAGCGCGTGTTTCTGCGCGTGGGCGCCGCGAACTACGACGCGAAAGTCTTCCTGAACGGCGTCTTCCTGGGCAATCACTGCGGCGGCTCAACGCCGTTCTTCGTGGAGCTGACCGGGACGCTCCGACAGGAGAACGTGCTCCAGCTCTGCGTGAATAACACGCGCACGCACGATCGCGTTCCCATGAAGAACACCGACTGGTTCAACTGGGGCGGCGTCTACCGCGAGATCGAGCTGGTCCGCGTGCCGCCCGCGTTCGTCACGCAGCTCCGACTGCATCTCGTTCCCGACGGGACGTACCGTCGCATCGCCGTATCGATCGCCGTCTCGGACGCGCAGGCGAGCGACTCCGTGCGTCTCGCGATTCCGGAGTTGCAGATCGACGCGGTACTCGATCTGGCCGCCGGCCGATGCACCGCCGAGCTCGAGGTGGAGCCGGAGCTCTGGTCGCCGGCGAATCCGAGGCTCTACCACGTGAGCGCCCGATTCCGCGACGACGCCGTGACCGACCGCGTGGGATTCCGCGAGATCCGCGTGCGCGGAACCGAGATCCTCCTCAACGGCGAACCGATCTGGCTTCGCGGCGTGAGCGTGCACGAGGACGACGCGAAACTCGGCAAAGCCACCTCGCGCGAGGACATCGAGAGGCGATTCGCGCACGCGAAGGAGCTCGGATGCGTCTTCATGCGCCTGGCGCACTACCCGCACCACGAGCTCGCCGCGACGATCGCGGACGAGGTCGGCCTGCTCCTCTGGGAGGAGATACCCGTCTACTGGGCGATCGACTTCGCCAACCCGGCGACCTATGGCGACGCGCGAAACCAGCTCCTCGAGCTGATCGACCGCGACTACAACCGGGCGAGTGTCGTGATCTGGTCGGTCGGGAACGAGAACGCGGATACCGACGAGCGCCTCGCCTTCATGAGCAAGCTCGCCCAGACCGCGCACGAGACCGATCCGTCGCGCCTCGTCTCCGCCGCCTGTCTGGTGAACCTTCAGGCGCTCCGGATCGAGGATCGCCTGGCGGACTACCTGGACGTGATCGGTCTCAACGAGTACTACGGATGGTACGCGACCGACTTCAACGAGCTCGTGGAGCTCGGTCGTCGGTCTCAACCGGACAAGCCCGTGATCATCACCGAGTTCGGAGCCGGTTCGAAGGCCGGTCACCACGGCCCGGAAACGGACAAGTTCACCGAGGAGTACGCGGCGCGCCTCTACGAGCGGCAGCTCGAGACGATTTCCACGCTCGACTACGTGAAGGGGATCACCCCGTGGATTCTCTACGACTTCGCCGCGCCGCGCCGAACCAACCGGTTCCAGGACGGCTTCAATCGAAAAGGGCTGATCGCCGAGGACAAGGAGACGCGGAAGCTCCCGTTCTACGTGCTGCAGCGGTACTATCGCGAGATGGCTCGCGGCCGCGGCGAGCGGGTGCTCGATGAGCGTGGTGCCGAAATTGTTGATGCCGACTAGACGGCGGCCCGCTTACCGAGAGGCCGAACCGACGTCGGCGATACCCGCGCGCTCCATGAACGCGCGAGTCCGGTCGGCCCACCGACCGGCGACCACGATATGGTGGTTCGCGACCGCGCGCTCGAGGAAGTAGCGCGCGTCCTCGTGAAGGCGGAGGCGGACCTGCGTGCGACACCGTTCTTCCGAGTACGGCGCGTCCTCCCGCTCGGCGTGCGACACCCACCCGTACGACAGGCGCTCGCCGCCGAAGCGTACGATCGTCGCGTGCTCCGTCGAGTATTCGCCTTCGATCGCGACGCCGAGCCCCGTCTCAAAATGCGTCCGGAGGCTGAAGCGATCCACGATGCTCGTGGCGATCATGCAGTGCGCGAGCTCGATCGCGTTGTGCTCGATGTCCAGCGCCGCGGGATTGGCGAGAAACGGTATCTCGCCGGTGAGCGCGTTCGCGGCGACGACCGTGAAGAGCGCCTGCTGGTCGCCCTCGCAGCCTGCCATGACGCCTTCGTCGTTGAGGAGTGCCGGCGCGAGGCAGCCGGTGTTGCGGTATCTCGTCACGAGGTCGAAGCAGCGAACGGTGATCGCCGTGAGCTCCCGGTCGCGCACGAGTCGTTTCATGCCCAGGTAGATCCGGGTCGCCTGGACGAGTGATTCGTCGCCGACACCGGCGTCCGCGGTGCTCCGGCGCCGGATCTCCTTCGCCGTGCGCATCGCTTCGCCGTCGCCGACCTCGTCCACGAAGCGGTACAGCTCCTCGAGCGCCACGTCCTCGGTCGCGATCCCGAATCGGCGCTTCGCCTCGCCGCGATCGATCGAGCTCGCGATGAGCCAGTCGGACGGCTCGCCGACGACGCCGAAGCGGCTGTCCGCGAGAACGGCCATCGCGCGCTCGGCCGCGGCGAGGTCGTTCACGCGGCGCGCGACCTCGCTCGGCTCGCCGTGGAGGATCTCGCACCGCTCGCCCTGTGCGCGCACCCACGCGCTGATCTCGAGCGACGCGGCGAGCGAGTTGTGCTTGCCGTCCGTGAGGAGGTAGACGGGACGCGGGATCGAGTCGAACCGCTCCACGAACCGGCGCTCGGTGCCCCCGGAGGCGACGAAGACGAGGCGCAGATCCGGAGACGAGCCGGGCGGGCTCGTGTGGACTTCGTGCGCCGCCGAGAGCGCGGCGAAGAGCTCGCGGTGGACGGTCCGAAGGTCGAAGCCGGGGTGCAGCGGGGAGACGAGGGGGATGAGCTCCACGGTCATGCGTGCGAGTATAGTCCGGCCGGCGTGCGCCGGCAATCGAGGGGACGTTGCGGCGCGGCGCGCCGGAGATGCGACCGTCGGCTTTGCCTTTTTCATTCTCTTCCGGCATCTTTAGAAGTACACCCAGAGGAAGGAGCATCAATGGAGTTCAAACTGAACAGCGGACACACGATTCCGGCGGTCGGGCTCGGTACGTTTCGAGCCGGCGGCGACGAAGTCTACAACGCGGTCGCGCACGCGCTCTCGGTCGGGTACCGGCACATCGACACGGCCGTGGCGTACCGCAACGAGGACGAAGTGGGACGCGCGCTCGCCGATTCGTCGGTTCCCAGAGAAGACGTTTTCCTCACGACGAAGGTATGGAACGCGGCGCACACGAAGGAGCAGGCGGCCACGATGATCGACGAGTCGCTCGCGCGGCTCAAGACCGACTACCTCGATCTCCTGCTCATCCACTGGCCGTGGACGTACGAGCGCAACGCCGCGGTCTACTCGGCGATGGAAGACGCCGTGGAAGCGGGAAAGGTCAGGTCGATCGGCGTTTCTAATTTCAACATCCATCACATCAACGCGTTGCTCGAAACCGCCCGCATCGTTCCCGCCGTGAACCAGATGGAGTGCCACGTGAGTCTCCAGAACGTCCGCCTCAAGGAGTACCTGGACGAGAAGGGGATCGCGCTCGAGGCGTACGCGCCGTTCAAGAGCCAGAAGATCGAAGACGTTTTGGGGAACGCAACGCTGAAACGCATCGGCGCAGCGCACGGGAAGTCTCCCACGCAGATCTCGCTCCGGTGGCTGCTCCAGCGCGGCATCATCGTGATTCCGAAGTCGGTGCACGCGAAGCGGATCGACGAGAACTTCCAGGTTTTCGACTTCGAGCTCACCGACGAGGAGATGAAGCAGATCCGCAAGCTCAACCGGGGCGAGCGCATCTTCCCCGAGCCGGACAACGTGGATTTCGGTTTCGTGGAGCTCTGATCGCGCCCCGCTGCGCCGCCCCGGGGTTCGCGCCCGGGGGCGCGGCGCGGCGCATTACGGCGTTCCGTCCCAGCCCGCCATCCGTGCGAGCATCCACCACATCGCCTTGGCGAGGCGGAGCGCCCCGTCGTGGCCGATGTGACCGGTTTGCTCGCCGTCGTTGTCCGGGTGGATCGCGGGGAAGGAGTGCGAATCCCACTCCTCCATGTGGCGCTCCCCCGCGTCGTTGTACGCGAGGATGTCCGCGTAGTCGAAGAGGACCCGACCTTCGCCTGCTCGGACGTGCTCCCGGATGCGTTCGTGCTTCACGTAGCGCTGGTAACCCTGCTCGCCGTCTGCGGACTGCCCGTCCACCGGCCCGGTCGTGAAGACCGCGACGGTTTCGTAGCCGTTGCTGAAGCAGTAGTCGTTGTAGTCGTCGATCGCGTCCAGGTAGGTCTGAAGCGAGACGCTGTTGCCGGTGATCTCGAAGTCGGACGAATCGAGCCCCCAGATGTGATCGCCCTCGGGGCCGCCCGAGCTCGAGCCGTACCAACGGCAGCCGTACTCGAGATCGACCGCATTCGTTCCGTTTCCGGCGGCGCCCGTCGTCCGGGTGAAGTCCCAGCACCACGCCTGGAGAATGACGTGAATCGGGTTGCCGTCCGCGTGCTGCTGCGCGATGAGCGCCTTGATGTCGTCGCGCGCGGCGACGTTCGTCCAGAAGTCCTCCTCGCCGACCGAACCGTGGCGGCCGATCCGCAAGCCGTCGGAGGACGGGGCGGGCAGGCCGCCATCGAACGCGACGGCCTGGAAGCGCGCGTCTACCTGCTCGAGACTGTCCGAGCCGTCCATGCCGGTGCGGTATGCTTGGCTGTGCGATTCGCCGGCGGCGTCTACGAGCCGGCCCTTCACGACCGTCAGATACTCGTCCGGGATGCTTGCGTAGTCGGCTACCACGGAGTGATCGGCGATGATGTAGCCAAGCTCTTCGTCCGGTACCTCCGGTTCGTCCGGTTCGCCGGTCGGATCCGTATCCGAGTCGTCGGCCGATCCGTCGGTCTGTCCCCCCTGCGACCCCGTTCCGATGTCGCACCCGAGAAGAACGATCGCCGTCAGGACGACCGCCATCGCGAGCAGCCACACGTGTTTCTTCCCCCGATCCATAACTCCCTCCTGTGCAGAATCGAGGAAGAATGTAGCACGATCGGCCGCGAATCACCGCGCGGTTCGAGGTGTCATCAACCTTGCGGATTCCTGGAGAGCTGATACGATGGTTCGCGGAGGAACCATGACCTTTGAAAAGCGCCGGCTTGCTACGGCTGAGATGGGATACGCGGTTTCGCAGGTGCCGCTCCTCGGGGCGGTGCGGCCGATCGCCGCGAGCGAGGCGACGGGACCGGCCGTCGTGTTCGAGGGCGATTCGCTGGAGCCGCGCGTGCTCGCCGAGGAGCCGGGCGGGACGATGGGGTTTGCGCCCGTTCCGGGGCGCGACGACGCGCTCTTCGTGATTACCGGGTTCTATCCGGTGTTCGCCGCGGAGCAGTCGGGGATCCATCTCTACCGCGCGGTGGACGGTTTCTCGCGGCCGTGGGCGGGAGAGCGAATCGTCGATCTGCCGTTCGTTCACCGGATCATGTCGTGCTCCACGCCGGGCGGCGACTTCCTCATCGCGGCGACCGTCTGCGGCGGCAAGGACCATCGCGACGATTGGTCGAAGCCGGGCGCCGTGTTCGCGTACCGGATCGCGGCGGACGCGCGGGGTCCGTGGGAGGCGGTGCCGGTGCTCGAGTCGATCCACAAGAACCATGGTCTCGCGGGCGGGACGATTTCGGGTGTGGAGAGCCTCCTCGTTTCGGGGACCGAAGGTGTCTTTGCGCTTGCGCTCCCTGGCGCGACCGACGGCGCCGGTCGGTCCGCGGAGCCGTGGGCGGCGACGAGGCTCCTTGACCACGAGGTGAGCGAGATGGCGCTCCTGGACGTGGACGGCGACGGCGACGAGGAGCTCGTCGTGGTCGAGCCGTTTCACGGCGATGAGCTTGCGGTGTACAAGAGCGGCCGGACCGGCTGGGCGAAGATCTACTCGTCCGAGCTGAGCTTCGGGCACGGCCTCTCGGTCGGAACGGTACTCGGCGAACCGGTGGTCGCCGTGGGGAACCGGGCGGGCGACAAGGATCTCGTCTGCTTCCGACCTCGGCCTGCAGACGGGCTCGGCATGGAACGAATCGTCGTGGATCCAGGCGCCGCGACGGCGGGAACGACCATCCTGGCGACCGCCGCCGGCGACGCGATCATCGCCTCCAACCCGGAGTACGGCGAGTACGCGATCTACGTAGCGAGGTGAACGGATGAACGTGGGGTTTGTGGGTCTCGGAATCATGGGCGGGCACATGGCGCGCAACCTCGCGGCGACGCGGCCGCTCGTGGTCTACGACGTGGATCGGCAGAGGGTCGACGCGGTTGTCGGTGACTCTGCGGTGGCGGACGGAACCCGCGGCGCGGCGGACCTCGGCGACGTGGGCGCCTCGTGCGACGTCGTCGTCCTCTCGCTGCCGCAGAGCGAGATCGTCCGCGCGGTCGTGACCGGCGAGGGTGGGCTCGCCGAGAGCATGCGCGAAAGCGGACTCATCGTCGACTGCAGCACGACCGAGCCGACGGTGAGCATCGCGCTCTCGCGGGAGCTCGCCGACCGCGGCATCGGGCTCATCGACGCGCCGGTCAGCGGTGGCGAGGGCGGCGCGAAGGCCGCGACGCTCTCGATCATGGTCGGCGGTCCCGAGGAGTCGTGCACGCGCGCCCGTGCGATCCTCGAGGTCATGGGCCGCGACGTCGTGCGGGTCGGCGACGTCGGCGCCGGTGGGGTGGCGAAGCTCGTGAACAACATGATCGTCGCATCCACCTTCGGCGTGATCGCGGAGAGCTTCGCGCTCGGCAAGAAGATGGGGCTCGATCCCGAGGTGCTCTACGAGGCGATCCGCGGGGGTTGGGCCGGCTCCGCCGTGCTGGACGTGGCCGCACCGGGCATCGCGAAGCGCGACTTCACGCCTGGAGGCAGCGTAGACGTCCTGTTCAAGGACATCGGCTACGCCCTTTCGCTGGCGCGGAAGAACAACGTGCCCACGCCGCTCACCTCAACGGCGGACGAGATCTTCAAGGCCGCCCGTGCGTCCGGGCGCGGCCCGAAGGCGCAGCAGGTGATCATTCAGCTCTGGGAGGATCTCCTGGGGCTGGGGTAGTGTGGACCGCGGCGTACTCGGCGATGCGCCGGATCTTGGGCTCGCTGCGACCGCCGGGGACGTACGCGTTCTCCATGTAGGTCCGAACGAGGAGCCGGCCGGCCTTCACGCCGGTGACTTGCGCGCCGAGCGCGATCACGTTCGCGTTGTTGCTGAGCGCGGCGCGCTCGGCCTGGTAGGCGTCCGTGACCAGGGCGCAGTAGACTCCCGGAACCTTGTTCGCCGCGATGCTCGCGCCGATCCCGGTCCCGCAGAGGACCACGCCCCGTTCGAAGCGTCCGTCCGCCACCGCCTCGCCGACCCGGAAGACCACGTTCGCGTAGACCGGATCGTCCGCGCCCATGTCCGTCACGTCGTGTCCGAGCTCGGTGAGCTCCTCGATGAGTTCCTGCTTCAGCGTGGAAGCGTTCGGGTCACAGCCGATCGCGATCTTCATATCTGTTCCTCATGCCGATGCGAGCTCCTTCATCGTCTCGCCCATGCTCCTGAGCAGGAGATAGCAACTCGTCGCGCCTGCGTCCAGCGTGCCGCGGGAACGCTCGCCGAGCCGCGCGGACCGTCCGATCCTCGCGACCATATCCTCGGTCGATTTCCATCCGCGTTCGGCGGCGGCGATCATCTCGTCCACCGCCTCCTCGAGCGATGCGCCTCGCTCCGCCGCTGCGCCGGCCGCCTTCGCGGCGGGATCGAGCGTGTCCACGAGCGTCTTGTCGCCGGGCTTCGCCTCGCCGAGCTCGCGGATGCTCTCCACCGCCGCGTCCAGCATCGTGCGGAGCGTCTGCGCGGTGACCGTCTCGTCGTCCCTGCTCGCTCGCGCCATCTTGCGGAACATCGAGCCGTAGAGCGGTCCCATCGAGCCGCCGATCTCCATGACGAGTGTGCGTCCGAGCGTCTTCAGCGCCTCGGACATGGAGACTCGTTCGCCTTCGAGCGCCCGCTTCACGAGCTGGAAGCCCTTGTCCATGTTGATGCCGTGATCGCCGTCGCCGATCGCCCCGTCGATCTCGCTGAGGTACGCGCGATTCTCGTGGATCACATCGATCATGCGATCCACGATCACCTGTCCGTCTTCGTTCTTGAATCCGTTGGCCACCAATCGCTCCTGGGCTATACGGTACTCTGTCGCAGGCCCATCGAATAGGCGTCCATGTCTATGAGCTGCTTGAGCTCGTGATCCACTTTGCAGACCGTCAACGTGATGCCCATCATCTCCAGGCTGGTGAAGTAGTTTCCAACGTAGGGCCGATGGATCGTGATGCCCTTCTCGCCCAGGACCTCGGCGACGCGGTTGTAGAAGATGTAGAGCTCCATCACCGGCGTCGCTCCGAGACCGCTCACGAGCACGACCACGTCGTCTCCCGAGGAGAACGGCAGGTCGGGAAGGATCACGTCCAGGCACATCTCCGCCATTTCGTTCGCCGGCTTGATCTCCTCAACGCGGATGCCGGGCTCGCCGTGGTGACCGATCCCCACTTCCATCTTGCCCGGCTCTACCGTGAAGTTCGGCTTCCCGACCGCCGGAATCGTGCACGGCGAGAGGCCGATGCCGATGCTCCGCGTGTTGTCGATCGTCTTCTGCGCGGCGGCGATCACCTCGTCCAGCGTGCCTCCCTGCGCGGCCTTCGCCCCAC
Organism: Spirochaetales bacterium; assembly: GCA_046538735.1. Taxonomy (GTDB): domain Bacteria; phylum Spirochaetota; class Spirochaetia; order DSM-27196; family SLST01; genus SLST01. Next base: position 583 of record JBKHII010000071.1, on the reverse strand, counting down.
CGACCTTCCACATGAGGACCTCGCCGGCGACGCCGCGCCGCCGGTCGCGTTCGGACGCCGGCGCGCTCGGCACGTCGTCGTTCGCGATCACGCGCTTCACCTCGATGTCGTCGTCCTCGGCTTCCTCCATCGCCATCTTCACGTTCATATTGTCGCCCGCGTAGTTGCCGTAGAGGACGGCGACGCCCCTACCGGAATCCGCCGCCTTGATCGCATCGTAGAACGACTTCGCCGTGGGCGAGCTGAAGATCTCGCCGACCGCGACCGCGTCCACGAGGTTCTTCCCGATGTAGCCGATGAACGCCGGCTTGTGTCCGCTGCCCCCGCCGGTCACGACGCCAACCTTACCCTCGATGGGTGCGTTCGCGTACGCGAGCACGCGCGGGTTCGGCGTCGTTCGGACGATGTCCGGATGCGCCTTGGCGAATCCGGCGAGCATGTCCTCCACCACGAGGTCCGGGTCGTTGATGATCCGCTGCATGAGCTCCTCCTGCCACCATGGTAACCCTGCCCGGACAATCGCGCCAGCCTCGGTCCGTGTCATAGTCACGCGCCGCCGGCTCCGGCAGGTCCGACCCGCCGC
>JBKHII010000070.1:0-13634 GCA_046538735.1 Spirochaetales bacterium | reverse complement strand
GATTATTGACATGCGTGCTCGCTCTCCCTATGGTGGTGATGGTGAACAGGTGGACCCTGTCCGACGCCTCATTGGAAGCTCTCCTGCGCTTGGCGGACAACTACGGTGCCGAGGTGCCCGAGAACGTCACGCGCGAGGAGCTCGAGGAGATCGTTGAGGAGGCCGCGGAGGAGTGGCTTCTCGAGCATCGGCAAGCGAACAATCATTCGGTACGGATCGAGGAGACGAAGTACGACATTCAGGCAGCTGAGGAGTTGGAGCATCGGCCGGGAGAAGAGGTCGAGCCGGCCGAAAGCTACAACGAGACTCGCGTCGTGTTGATGCTCAGAGATCCGAGCTGGGCATTTGCGTACTGGGACCTGAAAGAGTCGGACCGACGCGAGTTCGGCAAGTCGGATGCGTTCGAGGGGCTCGTTCTCCGCGTGTACAGCATCCACGAGCCCGAGACGAGCCTGTCCGCCGCGAGCGAGCAGTTCGACATACCGGTCACGTTGCTCGATAGTCGATGGTACATAAACCTGCCTGAACAGGAGACCTTCTATCGGCTTGCGCTCGTCGCGATCGTGGATGGAAGCGAGCGACAGCTCGCGGTCTCGAATGTGATCAACGTTCCGCGGGCCACGATCGGGGACGCCCCCGTGGGGCCGCAGCTGCCGAGCGACGAGATCATCGCTCAGACCGGAATCCAGGATCTTGATCTGCCGCCGTCCGGCAGGCGGGTGCCGCAGCGCATCCTCGACCTCGTCGACGAGGATCTCCTGTTCAACTAAGCTTCGGAAGGACTATGAAGAGCGGTCACCTGATCCTCGTGCTGCATGCCCATCTCCCCTTCGTGCGTCATCCCGAAGACGGCTCCTTTCTCGAGGAGACGTGGCTCTTCGAGGCGATCGCGGAGACCTACCTGCCGCTGCTCCGCGTCTTCGACCGGCTCGAATCAGATGGCGTTCCGTTCCGGCTTGCGCTCTCGGTGTCGCCTACGCTCACCGCGATGCTTCAGGACGAGCTTCTTCAGAATCGGTTCGTTGCCTATTGTGAGCGAATGATCGAGCTCGCCGGGCGAGAGGTCGAACGAACGCGCGGCAATCGGCTGTTCAACGCCATGGCGCAGCGCTATCGCGAGCTTCACGAGAGCAACCTCCGCGACTTCGTGGAGCGGTACGAGCGCGATATCACGCGAGGTTTCGACTATTACTACAAGCGCGGGAGGATCGAGATCCTGGCTACGGCCGCCACGCACGCCTACCTGCCGCTCTATATGCAGCATCCGCCGGCCGTCCGCGCGCAGATCCAGGTCGGCATAAACGCGCACGCCCGAGTCTTCGGGAAACCGGCGCGTGGGTTCTGGCTCCCCGAGCTCGGATTCATGCCGGGGATCGAGAAGTACCTCCGGGATCAGGGGATCGGATATACGTTCGTGGGCACGCACGGCCTGGTCTTCGGCGACGAGCGTCCGACCGTGGGCGTGTACGCCCCGATCTCGTGCCCGAACGGCCTCGCCGTGTTCGGCCGGGATCACGCGTCTACGAACGCAGTGTGGTCGGCCGAAGAGGGATATCCGAGCGACATCTCTTACCGCGATTTCTACCGGGACATCGGTCACGACCTGCCGCTCAGCTACATCGGGCCCTTTCTGCCCGAGGGACGCGTTCGGATCAACACGGGGTTCAAGTACCACGCGGTCACCGGGAAGACCGACCAGAAGCTCGCCTACGACCCGGACGTCGCCGCCCGCAAAGTCGGCGAGCACGCCGAGAACTTCATCTACCACCAGCACAAGCGCGTAGACCGCCTCGGGAAGCTGATGAGCGCGTCGCCCGTGATCGTCTCGCCCTTCGATGCCGAGCTCTTCGGCCACTGGTGGTTCGAGGGCCCGCAGTGGCTGGAGGCAGTGTTCCGAGGCGTTGCCGAGTCGGACCGGCTCGCGTTCGTCACGCCGAGCGAGTATCTGAAGGATCACCCCCCGCAGCAAGTCAGCACGCCGGCTTTCTCGAGTTGGGGCACGAAGGGGTACTCGGAGGTATGGCTGGACGGCAGCAACGACTGGATCTACCCGCACGTTCACAAGGCGGTCGAACGGATGGCCGAGCTCGTTGAGCGTTTCCCGGACGAGAGCGGTCTGAAGCAGCGGGCGCTCAACCAGGCCGCCCGCGAAGTCCTGCTGAGTCAGGCGTCCGACTGGCCCTTCATCATGCACGCCGGGACGGCGGTTCCGTACGCCGTGCGGCGCGTGAAGGACCACGTGGCGAACGTCGCGCACGTCTACGACGCGCTGAGCCGCGGCAATATCGGCACCGAATGGCTCACGCGCGTGGAACGCCGGCACAATCTGTTCCCCGGTCTCGACTACCGCATCTTCCGGTGGTCGGACGCGCCGAGCAGCTTCGCCGCGCCTCCCACGATCCGCACGTAGCGCCTCGTCTCGGATTTCCTTAACAGACATGTAGCAACTCTCCTCCGTGCGATAAAACTGGGGGCACTATTCTGTCTACCTCTCGTTGACATCCCCGCGCTGCGGCGTACAATTGGATGATGGTGGGAAAAAGTGGGAGAAAGAGGTAAAGCGGTGGTGGCGTGGGGATGAACACGGGCGAATTCCATATCACGCTCGACGAGAAGGGGAGGTTGCTCATACCGTCCCGGATCCGAAACGAGATACGTGGCAATTCGCTCGTCGCGACCCGCGGCATCGACCGCTGCCTCTGGCTCTTTCCGCCCGAGGAGTGGCGCGAGTTCTCATCGAGACTGATGAGCGCGTCGTCGCCGCTCTCGAAACGGGGCCGACTGCTGCAGCGTCGCATCATCGCGCCGGCGCAGGAGATCGAGCTCGACAAGACGGGGCGGCTCAACATCCCGAAATCGCTGCTTGAGTCCGCGGACTTGAACAGAGAGACCCGGCTCCTCGTGATGGAGCGGTATATGGAGATCTGGGACGCCGAGGCGTACCAGCAGTACGAACAGGAGAGCGAGGCGGAGCTGCAGGAAGCAGCCGAGGAACTGGGAGGGCTCGTCTCCTTCTAACGGAGGGTGCATGGAACCGGTCCATCGGTCGGTCCTCGTGGACGAGGTACTGACGTACCTGGAACCAACGAAGCCGGATTCGGTTCTTGTTGATGCGACTCTGGGAGAAGGCGGGCATTCGGTTCGCTTCCTGCAGCGTTTTCCCTCGCTGCGCGTCGTCGGCATAGACGCCGACGCAACGATGATGGGCCGGGCGCGAGAGCGCCTGGCCGACTATGAGGATCGGGTTGCATACGTGAACGCGTGGTTCGACGACTACTTTGAGACATCGACGCTCGCCCCCGACCGTGTGCTCATGGACTTGGGCGTCTCCATGTACCATTTCTCGCAGGCGGGGCGCGGCTTCTCGTTTCGAGCCGACGAAGCGCTCGACATGCGCCTGGACGAGCGTCAGGAGCGCTCGGCCTCCAACCTCGTCAACGAGCTACCCGAGACGGAGCTCGCCGACCTCATCTTCTCGTACGGTGAGGAACGCCTCAGCCGCAGGATTGCCGCGCGTATCGCGCACGAGCGCGACGAGCATCCGTTCGAGACGACGAAACAGCTCGCGGATGCGATTTGGCGCAGCGTTCCTCCCTCGTACCGGCACGGACGAATCCATCCGGCGACGCGCACGTTTCAGGCGCTGCGCATCGCGGTCAATCGCGAGCTCGACCGGATCGAGCGGGTCATTCCGCTCGCGCTCGGGCGCCTTGCCCCGGGGGGACGGCTCGGCATCATCTCGTTCCACTCGCTGGAGGATCGGATCGTGAAGCATCGCTTTCGCGAGATCGCGTTGGACGGGCTGTATACGGTCGTCACCAGGAAGCCTGTGGTGCCTTCCGAGGCGGAGGCTGCCGAGAACCCGGCGGCCCGCAGCGCGAAGCTCAGGGTCATCGAACGGGCCGCGGAGGCCGCATGAAGAGGCCGCTCGTCGCCTTCATGATCATCCTTGTTCCCGTCCTGCTCTTCGCGAACGTTGTTCAGGCGTTCCGGTACGGCCGACTCGAGCGCCGAATCGGCGAGCTCGAAGATGAGCAACGCGAGTTGATCGAGGAGAACAAGCGGGCGATTCTTGCGCTCTCGGTTCTGACGAGCCCGCACCGGATCGGGATGCTCGCGGAAGAGACGCTCGATCTGGAACGCATCTCACCGGAAGACATAACGCGTCTCGAGACGCCGCGCAGCCGGGAGGACGAGTGAGCGGGATTCCGTTCGCGGACGTCGTCCGCTGGCTCACCGAGGACGGTCACCTCGTGGATCAGATCTCCGTCATCGGCGCGCCACTGAGCCGGGAGCTCAACGGCGCGTGCGTCGACTCACGGCTCACGCGGGCGGGCTGCCTCTTCGTTGCGTTGCCCGGCGCGCGCACGGACGGACACAACTACGTGGATCAGGCGGTGCAGGGCGGTGCGACGTGCGCGCTCGTGGCGTCGGATCGTCTTGCGGCAGTTCGCCGGAGCGTCTTTGGGAGCGTGCGCCTGCTGCCCGTGGACGACACGCTGGCCGCGCTCCAGTCGCTCGCGCTTCGGTGGCGGAGGCAGTTCTCCGGTCTGACGCGAATAGGCATCACGGGAAGCAACGGCAAGACCACGGTGAAGGAGATGCTCGCGTCGATACTCGGGCGCGTGGCGCCGACCGTTTACAGCCACGGGAACTTCAATTCGGACATCGGGCTTCCGATGGAGCTCCTGCGGATCCGCGAGCACCACCGATACGGCGTCTTCGAGATGGGGATGAACCGACCGGGCGAGATGAAACTGCTCGCGGAGCTCGTGGAGCCCAACGTCGGCCTTATCACGAATATCGGGCGGGCGCACATCGGGATGGTCGGGTCTCAGGAAGCGATCGCGCGCGAGAAGCGAGCGATCTTCTCGTTCTTCACCGGAGACCAGACGGCCGTCGTGCCCGCCGGAGACCGGTACGCCGACTTCCTGTCGGACGGTGTGCACGGAACCGTCGTTCGCTACAGCATGGAGAGCGCAGGCGTGACCGGCGTGGAGCCGCGCGGGATCGAAGGATCGATGCTCGCCTGCCGTGAAGGGGAGATCCGTCTTGCGCTGCCCGGCGCGCAGATGGTGTCCAACGCGATCGGCGTGATCACCGTCGCGCGGCTGTTGGACGTGCCGTTCGTCGCCATCCGGGAGGGGATCGAGGCGGTCGCGCCCACCTTCGGTCGGTCGCAGGTCATCCGGGGCGACGTCACGGTGATCCAGGACTGTTACAACGCGAATCCGGAGTCCATGCGCTCGGCGCTCGAGCTTCTCGACCGTACGCACGCGGACGGGCGCAAGATCGCGATCCTCGGCGCGATGAAGGAGCTTGGCGAGGAGAGCGAGAAGGCGCACGTAGAGATCGCGTCGCTCGCGCTTCGCGCGCCCCTGGACGCCGTGTGGTTCGTGGGCGACGAGTTCGTGCGCGCACTCGAGCAGAGCAGAGCTTCCACGGAGAGGAGGGCGTCCGAGTTCCGCTCGTTCTCCTCGGAGGAGTGGGACGCGGTCGTGGAGCGCGCCGGTTCGGTCCGCGGGGGCGATCTGGTGCTTCTGAAAGCGTCGCGCTCGCTCGCGCTCGAGCGGCTCACGCCGGTGCTGACGCGTGCGAACGAAGCATCCGAGGAGGCCGGCGATGAGTGAGCGCTTCGCCGTGGAGCGGGTCACGCAGCGTACCGACCCGTCGCTGATCGTGCTGCTCTTCCTGCTCATCGGGCTCGGGTTGTCGGCACTCTTCTCAGCGTCGCACAATTGGGCCGAGCAGCTCTACGGCGACCCGTTTCGTCTGATCCGCAGGCAAACGATCTGGGTGCTGCTCGGCGTAACGACCGCGGTTTTCGCGTATCGCGTCCCGCTCTCCTTCCTCCGGTCGATCGTCCCGTTGATGATCGCTGCCGCGCTCGGCTTGATGGCACTCACCTTCGTCCCGGGATTGGGCGAGGAGTATCTGGGGGGCCGACGCTGGATTCTCATGTTCGGTTTCAGTTTCCAGCCGTCCGAGTTGGTGAAGGTCGTGCTCGTCTTCTACCTTGCTCACATTCTCGATCGGAAACGCGATCGCCTGGACGATACCGTGAACAACGTCGTGCCGCCGCTCATCGTCGTCGCGGTCTTCGGTGGCCTGATCTACCTGCAGAACGACTTCTCGACCTCCGTGTTCGTGGTGCTCGTCTCGCTGCTCGTCCTGTTTGTCGCAAAGGTGCGCCTGCGGTTCTTCATCGGGCTGGGTATCGTTACGATTCCCCTGACCGTCATCCTGCTGCTCACGCGTGAGCACCGGGTTCTCCGTATACTCGCGTTCCTGGATCCGAATCTTGACCGGTTCGGGTCGGGTTACCAGGTGCTCGCGGCCGAGCGCGCGCTCGAGAACGGAGGGCTCTGGGGGCGCGGAGTCGGTCAGAGCATCCAGAAGTACGGCTCGCTTCCCGAGCCGCACTCCGATTTCGTGTTCGCGGTCTATGGCGAGGAGCTGGGCTTCGCAGGCGTCGTGGTCGTGCTCGGTCTCTTCGCCGCGTTCGCGGTGAAGGGGTACCAGCTCGCGTTCACCGCGACGAGCACGTTCCGGTCGCTGCTTGCATTCGGGCTGACGAGCGTCATCGCGCTTCAGGCGCTGCTGAACATGGCCGTCGTCAGCGGTCTGGTGCCGGCGACCGGAATCCCGCTCCCATTCTTCTCGCACGGGGGCTCCGCGATTCTCATCACGCTCATCATGTCCGGACTGCTTCTCAACGTGGCTCGGGAGGAGAGCGAGGCGCGTGCGACGGAGGCGGCCCATGGCTGACATCGTGGCCGGGGAGGCGTACGTGGCGCGTCAGGCTCGACCGACGAACGAGCGGCTCGCGCAACGCATCCTCACGCTCGTGATCATCGTGCTCTCGCTCGTCCTCGCCGGTGAGCTCGTCTATCATCTCCTGCTTGCGCCTCGGCTTGTCATCAGCGAGATCACGATCGAGAGCGACGCTCCGCTCGGGGAGCAGGAGATCCTCTCGATCGCCGGAGTCGGCGAGGGAACGCCCTACTTCTCCGTAGACGCCGCCGACGCGGTAGCCAGGCTCGAGGCTCACCCCGTGGTGCGACAGGCGACGGTGGACACCGTCTTTCCGAACCGGGTCGAGGTCTTCGTCGCACGCCGCCGTGCGCTCGCTGCCGCGATCGCCGTCACCGAGGCGGGCACGATCCCGCTCGTCTTCGACGAGGAAGGCGTCGTCTTCCGGCTCGGGCTCGGCGAGGCGGAGCAGGAGCTGCCGATCGTCTCGGGCCTCCGCTTCGAGGAGGTCGCCGTGGGGCTCACGCTCCCGCGGCTGCTCGTCGACTTTCTCGCACAGCTTCGCGAGATCAAGATGAACGACCCGGCGCTCTACCGGTTGTTCAGCGAGTACCGCGTCGTCCAGAAGAACGCGTACGCGTTCGAGGTTGTGCTCTACCCGATGCACTACCAGGTCCCGGTTCGCATCGGTACCAGCATCACCGCCGACATGATACAGTACGTGATGATGACGCTGGACGTACTGCACAGTGAGGGCAGACTCTCTTCGTTGGTCGAGCTCGATTTTCGAAGCGGCGAGGGAGTCCTCAGGACGGTCAAGGAGGCGGGCGATGCCTGAGGACGTCATGATCGCCGCGCTCGACATCGGAACGACCAAGGTCACCGCGGCGATCGCCGAGTACAACGAAGAGGACGAGCTTGAGATTATCGGCCTCGGCTCCGCGCCGTCGCACGGACTGCGCCGCGGTGTCGTGATCAATATCGAGGCGACCCTGCGAAGCGTTGCCGCCGCGATCGAGGCTGCGGAGCAGATGGCCGGGCGGGAAGTGACCGCCGTGATTACCGGTATCGCCGGGGGCCACATCGAGGGACTCAACTCGCGCGGCGTCGTCGCGGTGACCGGGAAGGGACGCGAGATCACGGACGAGGACGTGCAGCGCGTGATCGACGCCGCCAAGGCGGTCGTGATCCCCATGGATCGCGAGGTGATCCACGTGATCCCGCAGGAGTTCATCGTGGACGAGCAGGGCGGGATCAAGAACCCGCTCGACATGATCGGCGTGCGTTTGGAAGCAGAGGTGCACATCATCACCGGATCGGTGACTTCGGCGCAGAACCTCGTGAAGTGCGTGAATCGTGCCGGTTTCAAGGTCTCGGACATCGTGCTCGAGTCGCTCGCTTCCGGGCGCGCGGTGCTCACCGAGGACGAGAAGGAGCTCGGTGTGCTGCTCATCGATCTCGGCGGCGGCACGACCGATATCCTTATCTACCGCGACGGCGCTCCGTACTACACGAGCGTGCTGCCGGTCGGCGGGGCTCAGGTAACCGGCGACCTCTCGATCATGCTCAAGACGCCGACCGAGTCGGCGGAGCAGATCAAGCAGGAGGCAGGCTGCTGTTTCCTCCCGCTCGTGGAGCGGGGCGAGCCGGTCATCATTCCGGGCGTGGGCGGCAGGCCCCCCGCGTCCATTCCGCACGACGAGATCTACAGGATCATCCAGCCGCGGATGGCGGAAATCTTCTCAATGGTACGCGAGAAGATCGAGTCGAAAGGCTATCTGCGACACCTCGGCGCCGGCGCGGTGCTGACCGGCGGCGGTGCGCTCCTGCCGGGCGCGGTCGAGCTTGCGCAGGAGGTACTCGGCACGTCCGCGCGGGTCGGTCAGCCGGGAAACCTCGGCGGGATCGGGTCGGTCTATCAGACGCCCGAGTTCTCGACCGTGATTGGATTGGTGCTTCATGCGGCGGCCGCGGGTCAATCGCAAGCGGTCGGCGCCGGAGAACAGGAGTCGGGAGGAATTCTCAAAGGAGGACTCTTTTCGAGAGTCGGAAGGTGGTTCCGGAACTTCTTTGAGTAGACCCGGAGCTCAGACATCGTATCGATCATCTACTGGGAGGGGATATGAAGATCGAGATTCAGGACGACGCGCGAGTGCTCGGTGAGGCGTACGGGAGCCCGACGGTCATCAAGGTCATCGGCGTTGGAGGCGGCGGCAGCAACGCGGTCAACCGCATGATCGCCGCGGGCGTGCAGAACGTCGAGTTCTGCGCGGTCAATACGGACCTGCAGGCGCTGCAGCGATCGAACGCAGAGGTGCGTCTGCCGCTCGGATCGGAGCTTACCGGCGGTCTCGGCGCCGGTGGGAAGCCCGAGGTCGGCGAGAAGGCCGCGCTCGAGGATAAGAGCGAGATCCAGCGGGTCGTTCAGGGCGCCGACATGGTCTTCATCACCGCAGGCATGGGCGGCGGCACCGGAACCGGGGCGGCGCCGATCATCGCACAGGTTGCGCGCGAAATGGGCATCCTCACCGTTGGTGTAGTCACGAAGCCGTTCGACTTCGAGCGTAGCCACAAGATGCAGCTCGCCGAGCAGGGCATCGCGAAGCTGCGGGAAGCAGTGGACACGCTGATCATCATTCCCAACCAGCATCTGCTCAAGATCGTGGACAAGAAGACGCCGATCACGCAGGCGTTCCTCATCGCGGACGACGTGCTGCGCCAGGCGGTGCAAGGCATCAGCGATCTCATCACGAAGCCCGGCGAGATCAACATCGACTTCGCGGACGTGCGGACGATCATGAGCGGCCAGGGTGACGCGCTCATGGGAATCGGCACCGGCGACGGCGACAATCGTGCCGTGGACGCCGCGACCGCGGCGATCAACAACCCACTCCTCGAAGACGCAAGCATCGAGGGCGCGAAGGGGATCCTCGTGAACGTCTCCGGCGGACTCGATTTCACGCTGAGCGAGTACGAGGAGATCCTGAACATCATCACTGCGAACGCCGACGAGGATGCGCTCATCATCGCGGGAACCGCGGTGGACGAGCTCATGGAGAACGAGGTCAAGGTGAGCGTCATCGCCACCGGCTTCTCTCGGGATCCGAACACGGAGCGCCCCGCACCGGTCAAGGAAGAGAAGAACGAGGAGTACATCTCGCTCAACCAGTGGTCGGAGATGACGCGATCGCGCCTGCATCGGAGCCGCGAACAGATTCTGAAGTCGGACGGCGGTGAGATGGACGAGCTGGGTATCCCGGCGGTACTCCGGTATCAGCAAGTTGCCGGTGGCGAGCATGGCGCATGAGCAGACGGAGCTCCTGCTTCGTTTCGAAGACTACCTGACTGCCGGACTCCGGCTGTCACGGCAGACCGTCGCGACGTACTTGCGCGACTGCCGCGGTTTCGTCGAGTGGCTTGAATCGAGCGGACTGCATGCCGAGTCGGTTACCACCGCGGAGGTCATCGACTTCCTGATCGCGCGCCAGCAGGAGGACGGGATCGATCAGCGAACGATCGCGAAGAGCGTGAGCGCGTTGCGCAGCCTCTTTACGTTCCTCGTCATGGAAGGAGCGCGTGGCGACAACCCCGCGGTGCTCGTGGAGCTGCCGCGCATGGCGCATCGGGTTCCGGGCGTGCTGGATGTGGACGAGATAGAGCGATTGCTCGAGGCGATCGAGATCGACGGTCCACTCGGGCTGCGCGACCGGGCGCTCTTCGAGCTCATCTATTCGTGCGGCCTGCGGATCAGCGAGGCCGTGGATCTCACGGTTGATCGGATCTTCCTCGCCGAACGTCTCATCCGGGTTCGCGGAAAGGGGGAGAAGGATCGTCTGGTTCCGATGGGAGAGCAGGCAAAGCACTGGATCGAGCGCTACCTGGGTGAAGCGCGCCCGCACCTCGCTCGCCGGCCCGTAAGCGCGCTCTTTCTGAACAACCGCGGCGCGCAGCTCTCGCGCAAGGGCATGTGGAAGCGATTCCGCGAGATCGCCGCGCGAGCGGGCGTGGAGGCGAAGGTGCATACGCTTCGCCATTCATTCGCGACGCACCTGCTCGAAGGCGGGGCCGATCTGCGTGCGGTGCAGGAGCTCCTCGGACACGCCGATATCTCCACGACGCAGATCTACACGCACGTGGATCGGGAGGAGCTCGCAACGTACCACGCGGACTTCCACCCGAGGGGACGCTGGCGATGCGAGGTGAAGTGATGCACGAGACCGCTTATCGCGGTAGGTTCGTAGAGAGAATGACTCGACCGCATACCATCACGCGCGGCGCCGCGTTCCTCGCGATCCTCTTGCTCGTGCTCGCTACCGCGTCGTGTCGGCGCGAGGATGCCCGGCTCCGCAGCATGATCAATCTCGAGCCGAGCCCGCCGCCCGAGGAACGGGTAGAGCAGCTGCGCGAGGTGATCGGGGAGCACGAGGCGATGGTCGCCCAGGCGCTCCAGTCGGCGATGAAGCAGGCGGACGCGCTGAAGCTGCTCGCGCAGGAGTACATGCGGCAGGAGCTCTACGGCCCGGCGCTGGACGCACTCGATGAGGCGATCAGGATCGAGCCGCGCAACCAGATCCTGCACCACCTGGCGGGAGTCGCCGCGGGTTTCCTCGGCAAGTCACAGGCGGAGCCGCAGGTCCGCTCAGCCTACTACGCGCGAGCCGAACGATCGTACGAGCTCGCGATCGAGGCCGCCCCCAACTACACCGACGCCCGGTACGGGTTGGCGGTGCTCTATGTCTTTGAGATCGGCGAACCGGTCAAGGCGATTCCGCATCTCGAGCACGTGCTTGAGCGCAACGAGAGCCACGTACCGTCTCTCTTCGTCCTCGCCCGGGCCCACGTCGCGCTCGGCAACATCGACGACGCGATCGGCGCGTACGATCGCGTCATCCGGGTCGCGACCGATCGGGAGACGCGGAGACGTGCCGAACGAAACCGTCGGCTGCTGCTCGGGGGCTCATCGTGATTCCGGACACGCTGCTCAGACTCGCGATCAACAGACTCAGCGTGCTTCGGCCCAACGAGAAGCTGGTGCTCGAAGAGATCGTGGACAGCGAGGCGCTCTTCCGTTCGCTGACTCCCGCGCTGCTTTCGCAGATCGTGGGACGCTCGATTCCCGCGATGAATCTCTGCGCGGACGACCTTCTCGCGCACGCCGAGCGCGACGCCCGTTTCCTTCGCTCGAGGGCGTGCCGTGTCGTTTCCGTGCGCGATCGAAGCTATCCGAGCCGGCTTCGCGAGATCTTCGATCCGCCGTACCTGCTTTACGTTCGCGGATCTGTGCCGACGAGTGATTCCCCGGCCGTCGCGATCGTGGGGACACGCCGTCCGACCGCGACGGCCGTCCTTGCCGCGCGTTCGTTCGGCGCCGATCTCGCGCGGGCCGGCGTTCCGGTGGTTTCCGGCCTCGCCCGCGGAATCGACGTCGCCGCCCATCAGGGCGCCCTGCAGTACGGTGTGACGGGGGCGATCCTCGCGTCCGGCGTAGACCTTATCACGCCGTCCGGGCACAAGAGCGTTGCAGCCGCCATTCTCGACTCGGGCGGATACCTAGCGAGCGAGTACGCGCCGGGAGTCCCACCCGCGAAGTACCACTTCCCGGCGAGAAACCGGATCATCAGCGGGCTCGCCCGTGGCGTCGTCGTCGTGCAGGCCCCGGCGCGAAGCGGTGCGCTCATCACGGCCGACTACGCGCTCGACCAGGGGCGCGATCTCTTCGTGCACCGCGACGGGCTCGAACCGCCCGTGGGTGCGGGAACCGCGGAGCTCGCCGCGGACGGTGCGCTGATCGTTTCCGGAGCGGCGGATGTGTTGAACGAGTGGGGGCTGGAGACGGTCGGCGAGACCGGAGGGGACGATCGTGCGCGGACGACTGCGGTGCCGCGGTGTACGGTCGAGGCCGCCGCGGCGCGGGTCGATGAGATACGGCGCACGCTCTCCGGAGGTCGCGAGGCATGAGCGATACGCGGCGCGCGACAGCGCTCTCGTTCACCGACGAGTACCTCGACTACCTGCGCAGCGTGCGAAACCTGAGCGAGGCGAGCATCCGCGCGTATCGCGGAGACCTGCTCGCCTTTGACGAGTGGCTGTCGCGAAATGAGCTGGACGAGGGCTCGGTAGACGCGGCGGTGGCGCGTCGATATGTTGCTCATCTTTCTCGACAGAACGCGGCGGTCAGTACGGTCAACCGTGTGCTCTCTGCGCTCAAGGGCTACTATCGGTTCCTCGTTCGGACCGAGCGTGCTTCCGGTTCGCCGGTGGAGAGCGTCCGTGGCCTGCGGCGCGAGCGGCACCTGCCGGTCTTTCTCTTTGAGGACGAGATCGGCGAGCTGTTGAGGCTCGAGGGCGGCGACTTCACGACGCTCCGCGACCGACTTATCTTAGAGATGCTGTATTCCACCGGGTGCCGTATCAGCGAGCTTGTCACCGTGAATCTGGACGACATCGACTTCAAACGTGGACGGATCCTGGTGCATGGAAAGGGTCGGAAGGATCGCATCGTCTTTCTCGGGGCGCCCGCGAAGATGGTCCTGCGCGACTACCTGCCGCTCCGCTCGGAGCGGCTCGTTCGCGTCGGTCGCCGCGACGAGAAGGCGCTCGTGCTGAACGCGAACGGCGAGCGCATCACGCAACGAGGAGTTGCCGGGATCATCCGGAAGCGTGTGATTGAGAAGGGGATCGCCAAGACGGTGAGCCCGCACACCTTTCGGCACAGTTTCGCGACGCACATCCTCGACCGTGGCGCGGACATCCGCGTCGTGCAGGAGTTGCTCGGCCACAGCTCGCTCTCCACGACTCAGGTCTACACGCACCTGGGCCTCGGAGCGCTGAAGCGTATCTACGAGCAGGCGCACCCACACGCACGGTCGCGTGACGCACGG
>JBKHII010000125.1:0-3141 GCA_046538735.1 Spirochaetales bacterium | reverse complement strand
ACTCCGCCGTCTTCGCTCGAGAAATGAGACCGCTTGGCAGCGGATCCGCGAGGGCGCAGACGGCCCCGTGGACTGGGGCGCCCTTGGATTCACCATCCAGACACTCTACGGCGAAGATCTGGATCCTCGGAAGACGAGCGACGCACAGCAGACCCTTGTCGAGTTCTTCTCGGAGTTTGCGGAGCTCCACGCGCGCTTCGGTGATCAGCTCAGGAGCATCGCAGATGCCCTTTGACCCGGAGCGCTACGCGGCAGGATTGCGGCGCGAGAACGAACGGGAGATGGCGCGAATCAGCGAGGCTGCGGCGGTCCGCGCAGCCTGGACTTCGACGTGGACCTCGCGCTCGACGGCGGCGACGTGTATCGCGCCGAAGAGATCGCCGAGACCGCGTCGTTTCCAGTGGATATCGTCTCGCTCGACAGACTCCCGCCCGAGAGTCGCACACGGATCGAACGCTCGGGAACGGTGCTCTACTCGACGGACGAATAGGCGGCAGAGGACACACGGCAACCGGATTCCGGTGATCAACCGCTTCACACGGCGTTGCGCCGGAGGCCCGCTCGGTGCAGAATGCTGCTCATGCAACATCCTACCGTGCCCATTCGCGGCAGCCAAATCAGAGAGCTCCACTCCGACTTCACCGGTCACGACTACGAAATCTTCGTGCAGCTCCCGGAAGGCTACGAGGGCTCCACACAGACCTATCCCACGCTCTACATCCTGGACGGCCAGTGGGACTTCAAGCTCCTCGACTCGGTCTGCGGCGGACTCCGGTACGACCGGTTCGTACCGGAGATCATTCTCGTGGGCATCAGCTACGGCGGTGCGAATCCCGACTTCGAGGCGTTGCGCGCCCGGGACTACTCGCCCGTTGACCACGACGGGAACGGTCAGTTCGGCGGCGCCGACCGATTCCTGCACTTCCTCTCCGCGGAGCTCGTTCCCTTCGTCGAGCGCGAGTACCGCGCCGACCCGGCCGATCGCGCGATCGGCGGGCACTCCTTCGGCGGGCTGTTCACCTTCTACGCGCTCTTCCACGCGCCGGAGCTCTTCACCCGGCACATCAGCATCAGCCCGGCGATCGGATTCTGCCAGGACGAGATGTTCCGCGACGAGGAAGCGTACGCCGCGAAACACGACGATCTACCGGTCCGCGTGTTCGCGGCGATGGGCAGCCTCGAGAACAAGCAGCACATGATCGACCCGATGGTCGAGATGGTGCGCCGGCTCCAGGAGCGCGGCTACCCGAGCCTGCACGTCGACTCGCTGATCGTTGCAGGCGAGCGGCATTCAGGCCTGAAGCCGGAGGCGTACAACCGCGGCCTGCGCGCGGTGTTCGAACGGCCGGCCGCGACGCTCTCCGCCGAAGAGCTGGACGCGGTGGTGGGAACGTACCGGTGGGACGAGGAAGACACGGACGTCGTAGTGGAACGGCGCGAGAAGCGGCTCGTCTGCTACACGACGAAGGAACCGGACGACGTGGACGAGATCGTGCCGTACTCGTCAACGGAGTTCCGGCTGGCCTCGGCACCGTGCGATATGGCGATCGAGGAGAGCTCGAACGGCAGCGCGACGCGGCTCAGATTCTCCGCGCCGGACGGCGACTCGATCATGAAGCGTGTGGGCCGTTCATCGGCCTGACAGCCACGCCAGGAACCGGCGAACCTCAGCGAGAAAACGAGCGAGGACGGTCGGGAGTTTTGCCTGAAGCGCGCGGAGCCGATCCGGTTGGAGGACGAATCCGTACACGTTTCGGAACACGTACCGGAAGCGAAGGAACTCGTCGAGATCGTGCGCGAGAGCGGCCGAGATCACGGCCGGACGAACGTCAGGGATTTCGATCTCCATGTCGTGGAGCAGTTGGCGGTGCCAGTGGTCTCCGTGAGGTACGCCACCGTTGACCTCCTCGGCAAGTCGAACGAAAACTCGTTCCACGCCCGTATAGAAGTCGTGGATGATCGATCCGCGAGCGCGCAAGGCGAATGTGTCGTCTGAATCCGGGGCGTGAGCAAGCTCGCCGGACAGACGCTCGATGCTCTCGAGCTCGGTTTCGATTTCCCGGGCTACGCGCCGAGCCAATACTTCGTCCGGTCTCACAGCTCTACCCCCCTGGTCTGCACGACCTGCCGCATGTAGTCGTTCGCGTCTTCAAGCGGGATCACGTCCAGGCTGAAGTCGGTCATGGCGGCCGCCCGAGCGGAGGCCTCCCAGAACCGCTCCACGGGGAGATTCTCAACGACGAGATCGATATCGGACGTGTCGCGGAAGGGTCGGTCTGCTTCGAAGAGCGAGCCTACGCCGATCACGCGGGCACCGTACTCGCGCTTGAGGTACTCCGCAATCGCGTGCGCGTGCGTAAGCGCGCGGTCGCGGTCGCCGGGAGCGAAATGGGTTTTGCGAAGATGGGCGAGCAGCGTGCTCCGGTCCATGTCGGTAGTATAGCAGTTCGGACACCGTGGCGTCCGGAAACCGGCGCGTGAGCGCCGCGAGTGAACCGTCGGCCTGTATCAGACTAGAAGGCGAACAGCGCGCCGACTCCCAGGTGCGAGTAGCTCGTGGTCGACTCGCCTTCGAGGACGACCTTGTACTTGTACTGGACGAAGGCGCCCAGGTTGCTGACGAGCGGGAAGTTCGCGCCAACGAGCCCGCCAACGTGCGGGGCGATCTCGGTACCGGCGGCGGTCAGGCCGGGGACGATGCCGAAGTAGGGAGCAAGACCGCGCAGCGGGATCATGAACTTGAAGGCGAGCGTGTTGTCGGTCGCGAAGGTGTCGCCGGCGCGGTAGATCTCGGACGCGGGCGTGAGGTGGAGCGTGTTGAGGATGGGGATGTTCACGTGGAAGCCCCACGCGAACGACGGCTCGTTCGCGGTGTGCGGCACGACGAGCCCGGCTCCCACGCCGAGCGAGACGGGGCCGGTCTGAGCGACGAGCGCGGCCGGCGCGATAAGCGCGAGAACGAATGCGACAACGAGAATGCGTCTCATGCGGACGAGGATAGCGCGCTCGCCGCTGATCGACAACTCCATGTTCGGCGCGCCTGCGTCAGCCGGACACGATCGCATCGAAGATCCGCACGAGGTCGCGGGCGTGCGTGTCCGCGGGGAGCGATACGCTGCCGCGGCCCCGAACGGTCAAGGT
>JBKHII010000124.1:0-3147 GCA_046538735.1 Spirochaetales bacterium | reverse complement strand
ACGACGCGCAACCCGAGCCCATCCCGGAGCGCGACGCTCCCTGACAGTTCGTCAACGCATACTCACCGCGGCGGCGGCCGTCCCGCCTTCACGTCCTCGATCCACCCTCCCGATTCCCCGGTCGAATATCGCATCTTGCGTACACGAGTGGCTTTTTTTGTGCGATACTGTTAATATCTCTGATTGGAAGGATGGTTTCATTGGATCGACGTTGGAACATCGGCTTTTGTATCGACGACATGTCAGGCACCTACCCGACCGCGATCTGGACAGGCGTGGTCGACCGAGCTCGTGAGATAGACGTCAACCTCTTCCTGATGGCCGGCGGTAGCTTCAACGCGGAGTCTGCCACGGACATGCAACAAGCAGAGATTTACGATTTCCTCGGTTCTCCTCGCATAGACGGGTTCGTGCTCGCGACGACCGTCTACACCAAGTACCGCTCGCTCGATTGGGTTCGCAACTACTTCGATTCGTACGGCAAGCCGTACACCTCGATCGGTGTAGCGGTGCCGGACCGCCCCTCGGTACTCATCGAGAACCGACAGGGCTTGCGGGACCTGCTCGACCACCTCATGGACGAGCACGGGTACCGAAAGGTCGCGTTCATCCGCGGGCCGGCCAACCATGACGAGGCGGAGGCTCGGTTCGGATGCTACAAGGATGCGCTTCGGAAGTACTCGATCCCGTTCAACGCAGAACTGACCGAGATCGGTAACTTCACCCGCGAGAACGGCCGGGAAGTGATGGCGAAAATGCTCGACCGTCTCGGCGGGCCACCGGAAGCCGTCGCCGCGGCGAACGATTACATGGCTCTCGGTGCGATGGACGTGCTCGAGGAACGCGGCTACGCGGTGCCACGCGACTGCGCGGTTGTGGGCTTTGACGACATCGAGGAGGCCCGCTTCCACAGCCGGCCGCTCTCCACGGTGATGCAACCGTTCGGCGAGCAAGGCGCGGCTGCGCTCGACCTGCTCGTGGATACGCTCGAGCAGCGACGCGTGGATCCCGTCCGCGAGTTACCCACGGTGCCCGTAATCAGGAGCTCGTGCGGGTGTCTGTCCGCGGCGGTACTCGAGCTCTCCAGGGTGGAGACGCCGGACGACGCCGCCGCAAGCCTCGATTCGCGGACCGTCCTCTCGTGGATGCCGGAATGGTTCCGCTCAAAACCGGCTGCCTCCGAGCTTGCGCGATCCATCGTCGATCTGCTTGCGAACGGGAAGACTGCATCGGTCGGTGAAGAGGCCGTGCTTCACGAGCTCGAGCGGATTCTCGCCGGACAGGTTCGCACCGTACACCCGCTTGGAGAATGGAACTCGTTCGTGACCTCGCTTCACGCGGCCGTGTCACGAGGTGCCGTCACGCCCCGAGCGAGCGCGTTCATGCAGAAGCTGCGCATGATCATCGGTGACTTCCGAGAGCGGCGGCAAGTGGCCGCGAAGAACGAGCTGAGCGCGGGCTTCACTGCGCTCCAGGGCGTCCTGCTCGATCTTGTCTCCTCATTCGATGCCGAGAAGATCTACTCCGCGGTCGAGACGCGCGTTCCCGCGTTGGGCTTTCCGTCCGTCTTCCTCTCGCTTTTCGACAGCACCGCTACGTTCACGCCGGGCAGCAAGCTGGATGTACCGGACGAGTCGCATCTCACGGTCGCGTACGAGCAGGGACGGGTCGGGCGCGTGAGACGAGAAGAGACGCATCCCACGCTCGAGCTGGTGCCGGAAACCGAGCTTCCGAAGGGTCGTCGATTTGCACTGCTGCTTCAGATGCTCACGTTCGGCTTCACGCACTTCGGGGTCATGCTCAGCGAGATCGGACCGCGCGACATTCAGATGCACATCACGATCAAGTCGCAGATCGCGAGCGCGCTCCAGGCTGCTCGAAGCTACCAGGAGAACATCAGACGCGGCGAGGACGCGACTCGGAGGCGGGCGGAGATCGAGCGGCGCGTTGAGCCGATCATCACGCAACTCCGGTCCGTGGCGGACCTCGCGGTTGAACGCACCCAGGCGATGCGTAAGCTCGCGGAAGCCGCAACCGCGAGCACCCGCGTGATCGAAGAGAGCGTGCAGAGCATCGACAAGATGAACGCGAAGGCCCGCGAGGTGCAGGAGCTGATCAAGGGCGTCCTTGACATCAGCGAGCAGATCCACCTGATGTCGATCAACTCGTCGATCGAGGCGACCCGTGCCGGAGCCGAAGGGCGGGGCTTCAGCGTGATCGCAGGGGAGATCAAGAACCTCGCGGACGCTACGGCGCAGCAGGTCGGAGACATCGAACAGCAGCTGAAAGGCTTCATTCGCAACATTGACGAGACGAAGAAGACGAGCAACTCGACCGTGAACGCGTACCAGACGATGATGGCGGACGTGGACCAGGCGGTCGAGAGCCTTCAGAGCATCACCGAGCAGATGGAGGACCTGACGGTCCAGAGCCGTGCTATCGTGGATGTGATGGACGCCGACTGAGGCGGCTTCAGCGGCCGGGCCCGCGCCGGCGTCGAGTCGCCGTGGAAATCGTACCCGCGCTCCTTCACGCCTCGACTGCCGCGTCGGTCCGTTTCTCCGGTTCGCCCCCGGCCACCAGCCCCATGAAGAGGAACGCGACGAGCAGGCACGCGCTGCAGAAGAGGAAGATCGAGCGATACCCCGTGAAGTCTATGAAGCTGCCGGTAATCGGCGGCGCCACGATCGCCGCGCCCTGACTGAAGAAGTAGTACAGCCCCGTGTAGATGCCCATGTTCGCGAAGGTCGCCATCTGCCACAGCATCGGGAAGCTGTTCGTGATGATCGAGACCCAGAATGCGCCGAAGACGAAGAGAAGCGCCCAGAAGGTTCCGAGCGCCACCCCGTTGGACAGGCCGAGTGCGTCGATGACCGGAAGGTGAAAGAAGGCGAGCGCCATCAGCGCGGCAGTCACCACGAGCGAGATCCTGATCGTGCGTTTGCGTCCGATCCGGTGCGCGACGAAGCCGGAGGGGATCGCGAAGATCGCCATCGCGATCGCGAACGCGCCCGCCGAGAGACCGGCGACTCCCTCGGATGTGCCGAGCATGTCGCGCGTGTAGAGCGACACGAAGGGGAGGAGCCCCTGGTAACCCAGGAACCAGAAGAAGATGCCGAAGAGCACCCAGAGCGCGCTTCGATCCTT
>JBKHII010000069.1:0-13972 GCA_046538735.1 Spirochaetales bacterium | reverse complement strand
ACGGCGGTGCCTCCCGGTCCACCGCGGCCGGCGAGTTCAGCGCCATCGACGTGACCCCCACGAACAACTACCCCGTGGTCGCCTACTACGACATCACGAACTCTACCGTGCGCCTCGCGCGTTCCACGGCGACGAACCCGGATGCCACCCAGTGGGCGGTCCAGGACGTCATGGACACGAACGACGCGAACTACGACTTCAGCGGCAAGTACATCTCCATGCGGATCGACTCGCAGGGGTACGTCCACCTCGCGTTCTTCCGGAACTCGAGCGGAGATCTCGTGTACATGAAGTCCACGAACAATCCGACCGACGGAAGCACGGCGTATATCTTTGGCGACAGCGTCACGGTGGATTCGAACGGGTCGGTCGGGGTCTGGGCCGACGTGACGCTCTTGAACGACCGTCCGTACATCTCTTATCTGGACAGCTCGCTCGTGAACACGTTCGACGGTGCGAAACTCGCCTACTACGATCCGGCGCTCGAAGTCGAGACCGGCGACAACGCCGGCGAGCCGGACACGGCCGACGGTTGGGAGTACATGAACGCTCCGATGAACTACGAAGTCGAGAGCGTCAGGACGAGCATCGAGGCCGACGTTGGTTCGGACAATTTCTGGACGGCGGCGATCGGCTACTCCTCGAGCGATTACTACCGAATCGGCTACTACGTGGAGTAGGGCAAGCGCTCGGCGCGGCTGAGGCCGCGCCGAGCGCGCTACCGCAACGTACGATGCAGCTCCCGAAACAGCGGGTGCGCCGCTACTTCGTCGCTGAGCGAGACGTATCGCTCGGCGGCGCGGAACCATCGGACCACGTCGCGATGCTCGATGTTGAGCGGGTCGCCGCCCAGGGCGACCGCTGACCAGAGCGTCGCTCGTTCGATTTCCGTCTGCACGTCATCGGTCAGCGCGAGCGGCCGCAGCGAGTCCGTGGCGTCGGCATTGGGCCCGGAACCGGGCACGAAGCCGATTCCACGGCCCACGAGGCGATAGGTGAGCCTTCCACTGCCCGCCGGCGGCCGGAAGACCGTGATGTTGAATCGTTCATTCTGCTCGAGCGACTTCACGAGCGACCGGGGTACGAAATGGACCGCGGCCGTGCCGTTCACGATGGCCTGCCGTACGGCGATCTCGTCCCAATCGGTCCAGTTGAAGGCGATCACCTCTTCGTCTCGGCGTGCGCGCAACCATTCGACCGCGGGCCTCGCTACCTCGATCCATTCCTGCAGCACGAAGCCTGTCGGATCGGGTTCGTCTGTGATGAACGATTGGAGCCCCGCGGCTTGGGGCGGCTCGAGGAGCTCGTTGCAGAGGTAGAGGATCAATGCGGCGAAGTCGGCCTCCTCGTCGCCTGCCACGACGAGCGGTACCCGAGCGTTCGGATCGAGTGAACGAAGGTCCTCCACGAGCTGCATGAGCGTTCCGCGCGAGTCCACGCTCACGTCGCTTCTGCGGTCGACCGCGAGAAGATAGGGGTCCGTCGCGACGAGAGCCGGCGATTCCACATTCGCGTCCGCGAATCCGAGCCTCGCATCCGGGTTCCGTGGATCGGCCTCCACTCGGAGGCGGAGCGAGCGGCCCGCATGCTCAACCGTCTCGCGGGCGCCGATGGTCGCGGTGATCAGATCGGCGATCGACGGCTCATTCGCACCGAGCTCATGCTCGAGTCCAACGACTACGCTTTCTCGCCTTACCGCCCGCGGAACGAGCACCGCGACGATACCGACCGCGACGATGATGCCGAGGATGATCCACGGCAGACGTCTTCTACGCTGCGCGCGCCGTTGCGCTTCGCGCTTCCGTTCAGCCTGCCGGGCTCGCTTCTGGGATTTGCTCACAGCCACTACTATACCAGCGGACGAGAAATCCACAACGGCCGGACGCTTCGGTTCCGAGCAGTCGTCAATGAATCACGCTTCCTCGATCGCCGGCTCCGCGTCGTCCAGCAGCCCCAGTCGCGCGGCCGTCGCGACGGCCGCGGCGCGAGAATCCACCTCGAGTTTCGCGTAGACGCTCGACAGGTGAGCCTTGACGGTTCGCTCACTGATACTCAGCCGGTACGCGATCTCCTTGCTCCGTTCTCCGGTCGCGGCCGCGCGGAGCACCTCCCGCTCGCGCTCGGTCAGACGCGGCGAGGTCTGCGGGTCGCCGCGTCGCTCGGCAGCAGCGAGGATGCGATCGAGTCGTTCGTCCGTGAACAGCGATTCACCGCGAGCCGCCGCACGGATCGTGCCGGCGAGGGTCTGCCGGTTCGCGTCCTTCAAGAGAAAGCCGCGGGCGCCGGCTCGGAAGCCTTCGAGCATCGCGTCGTCGTCGTCGTAGGTGGTCAGGATCACGACCTTCGTGCTCGGGGCGGCGGTTCGCAGCTTCCGGAGCGCGGCGAGTCCGTCCATCCGAGGCATGCGAAGATCCATGAGCACGACGTCCGGCCGAAGACGCGCCGCAGCCTCGACCGCCTCCACCCCGTCTGCGGCCTCGCCGACGACTTCCAGGTCGGACGCGGTCTCGGCCATGAGCCGAAGCCCGTCTCGAACGATCTCGTGGTCGTCTGCCACAACAATGCGAATCGCAGCCTGTCTCGCGCTCGAGTCGCTACGCGTCATCAGGTGTCTGCTCCTTCGGGAACGAGAGTTGAAGCGTCGTACCGTTCCCCGGTGCGCTCTGGATGGCGAGGGTTCCGCCCGCGAGTCGGGCCCGTTCGCGCAGGCCGATCAGCCCGAAGTGGTCGTTGTCTGCTCCTCCGTTCGAGGATCCGGAGCGGAGCTCCGGAGCTCCGGCGTTGAACCCGATGCCGTCGTCCTGAATGACAACGGTGATCGCGTCCGGCTGTTCGATGATGCGAACGCGAGCCGACCGAGCATGCGCGTGCTTCGCGATGTTCGACAAGCCCTCGGCGACGGCTCGATGTGCGTGCTCACGAATGGTCTCGGACGGCGGGGAGAGTAGCTCGACCGACAGGTTGCACGGGATCCCGGAGCACTCGGTGAAGCGCCGTGACTCCGCGTGAACGGCTTCCTCGAGGTCACGCTCCGGGAAAGTACGAGGAGGCACGTCATGCCTCAAACCGCGGATCACGTCCCGGGAGTCCGCGAGGGCGGACCGTGCGCGTTCTGCTGCCCTGGTCACTACACCGCGTGCGCGGATGGGTCTTCCTTGTTCGAGAAACGACTCGGCCGCGTCCAGCTGAAGGACCAAGCCGGAGAGATCCTGCGTGAGCGTGTCGTGGAGCTCTCTCGCCATTCGCTGGCGCTCGTTCGCGATCGAGAGCTCCTCGATGCGACGAGCGGACTCGGCCAATCGTCGATTTGCCACTTCCAGATCCCGCAGTGTTGCCTGGGCGCGCTCCCGCGCCTCCATCTGTCGCGCGAACATCGTCGTATACGTAGCCACGAAGAAGAGGAGGGCAAGGAATCCAAGCATCCCGCGCGCGGTGAACTGTATCTCGGATGCGATCGTGAGCGACAAGGCCGCAACCGCGACGAACGCTGCGACCACGAGTGCGGTCTCACCCGGCTTGCCGCGGAGCATGCCGATCGCTTCGCCCGTCATGGCTGAACACAGGCCGAGGGTGAGCGACGGTTCGGATCCCGGAGCCACGAGGATGATCGCCGAAACGACGACCGCCTGCGATGCGAAGTACGCGACGCGCCGTGGTCGCGTCAGGATCAGGCGCGGGCTTATCCAGTGAAGGATACCGTGG
This sequence comes from Spirochaetales bacterium, assembly GCA_046538735.1. Taxonomy (GTDB): domain Bacteria; phylum Spirochaetota; class Spirochaetia; order DSM-27196; family SLST01; genus SLST01. The sequence continues at coordinate 10,270 of JBKHII010000069.1, read as the reverse complement.
AGCGCCATGAGCGTGGTGAACGCCGCGAGCGGTGCGGGCTCGCGCAAGCCGGGGGATCCGGCGATGGAAGCGCCGTAGAGGGCGATCACCACGAGCTCCACAACGATGTAGAGGGGACGTACCTCACGAATCGCAGTGCGATGATCGGCGCTGAGGTGGTTGCCAATGCGAGTTCCGATCTGTTCGCCTCGGTTCGTCACGATTCAAGTGTAGCCCGAATCGGAAATCCGTCTACCACCCGATCGACCACTGTCCGAACGTACAATGGCGTTGAGTCCGATCGCACGATGCGGGTTCGAGCCGAGTTTCGTACGCTTTCTCGCGTCGCCCGAACGACGGGCGGAGGAGGATGTATGAATACTGCTCAAGACACCGCGTTGCAGGAGCCGTCGCCGCGAACACCCTCGGTGTTCGGTCTCGCGGGTCGGATCGTCGGGCTGTTCGCGGTCTACCTTGTCGTGTACGTCGGGCTCTTGGCGGTCTATCCGTCGGATCTCCCAATGCCGGCGGACGCGTCTCCGGCCGCGCTGTTCGGCGGGATCATGCTGACCATCGCGGTGGATACCGGCATCATCGCGCTGCTGGTGCTCAGATCACGTTGGCGCGGTTGGAAGCTCGCTGCTGCGGTCGGTTTCGCGATGTACGGGGTCATTACCGTGATGTCCGTTTCCGAAGCGTGGTACTTCGGCCCGGCGCTCGGGATCACGCCCGAAATGCTTCCCGAGCTCATCGTCCCGAATCTCTTCGTGATGGCCGTCGTCGCGCCCCTCTCGGTGCTGATACTCGGCAGGTTCCGGGCGGCGCCGGAGCCTGCCCACGCGCCCGGCCTCCCGAGGACGAGCGCATGGATATGGGTCGCCAAGCTCGTCTCGATCGTCGTCGTATACTGCGTTCTCTACTTCGCCTTCGGCATGATCGTCGCGTGGCAGAATCCCGCCGTCCAAGAGCTGTACGACGCGGCCGCTCACCCGGAGATCTTTGCGCTCGGAAGCTTGCTCGCCTTCCAGGTCATTCGGGCGCTTGTATGGGTCGTATTCGCTCTTCCGGTCATCCGGATGACGAAGGGACGTTGGTGGGCGGTCGCTCTCACGGTGGCGCTGCTCTTCGCGCTCCCGATGAACGTCGTCCACTTCCAGCCGAACCCGTTCATGCCGGACCCGAGCGTTCGCATGTCTCACTTCGTGGAGACGACGGTGTCCAACTTTCTGTACGGGCTCTTCGTCGTCTGGGTGCTGCTGCGGGCGGGCAGGCGGTGTGGTCGACTACGAGGAGCGCGGCACGCATGATGCTTCTGCCGTCCATGCTCCGCCTCCGGTGCCCGCTCTCACGCAACCGAAATCCGGTTCTTCCCGCTCTCCTTGGAGGCAAGCAGCGCGATATCGGCGGCGCGGACGAGCTCGTCCGCGGTCGCGTATGACGCGGTGTCGGTCGCGGCGATGCCGATCGAAACGGAGGTGTGCGAGTTCGGCGGCGCGAGGGCCGCGAACCTCGCTCGGATGCGCTCGATGACCGGCGTTGCCTCGGCGCAGCCCGTTTCCGGCATGACGATGAGAAACTCGTCGCCACCTACTCGGAACACGAGGTCGGAGGCTCGCGTGTTTTCCCGGAGCATCGTCGCGGTTTCTTTGAGCAGCGAGTCTCCCACGTCGTGGCCGAGTGCGTCGTTGCACGCCTTGAAGTTGTCGATGTCCACGTACGCGATCGTCAACGTGACCGCGCTGCCGCCGTCCGCCGCTCGGGAGAGAAGCGTGTCGTATTCCATGATTCGCCGATGGAGCTCGTGCCGGTTGTAGAGCCCGGTGAGCGCGTCGGTCGTGGCCTGCTCTTCGAGTTGCCGTGCCATCGTCATGAGCTCTCGCGTCCGATCCTGAACCTGGCGTTCGAGTTCCGAGCGAAACTCGCGCTCCATTCGCTCGTGTTCCTCTTGCGCTCGGTGAGTTTTGCCTCCCAACGCGAACCCAAGGAAGAGCACCTGGGCCAACGCGCCGTAGAGCTGAGCATGGAGAACGAAGGGTGTCATCGCGACCGGGATGAGCGCCGAGAGGATCTCGGTCGCGGTGCCCGCGAGATAGAGTGCGGAACCGGCAAGGCAGGCGAGCGCGAGCATGTCTCGTTCGACGATCCTTACGACGAGGGCGTACACGATCAGGCCCATTGCCCCGAGACTGAGCACGTTGAGGATGTCCGCCGAGACCGGTCCGGAAACTACAAACGCGGACGCGGCGAGCGGGAGGAACGCGATCTGGACGATACGCATTAGTGCGTCCATGCGTGGCATCTTGCGCCGCGTGTCGATGAAACGCCTGAAGAACTCAAGGCCGAGCGCCGCGGTCGCGCTCCCGAACACGATGAACCAGAAGAAGCCGTACGGCCGGCCCGGCTGCACGAATTCGCTCCAGAGGCGTTCCTGAGCGGCCTGATTGAGCGCGAACGCGAACATGTAGAGCGCGTACACGAGATAGGTCTTGTTCCGGTTCACGCAGAAGATGATCGCGTTGTAGACGATGAGGGCGGCGAAGAAGCCGAACACGACGCCGAGAACGAGCGTCTCGTTGCGATAGTCCGCCCAAAACCCCGGTTCCGACCCCACGCGCAGTTGGATGGACGCGGACTGGTAGTCGGTCACGCGCAGGAGCACATCGCGGGCACCGCCCTCCGGAATACTCAACCGAACCGCCGGCCGTCTGGACTGAACGGTCTTCTCCTCGAACGGAATCGCGTTGCCCGACCGGTGGGTCTTCCGCCACGAGCCATCTTCCTGAACGAAGAGGTCCATCACCTCCACGTTCGAGGTGTTCTCAATGATCCACGATTCGTTGGCGGTAGGATTGGATAGCGAGAGCGAGAGCCAGAGCGCCCCGGTCCGCGGCAATTGAATCGAGTCGGCAACGAGCGGCTGGAACTCGTCGCGCCGGGAATCGGCCCCGGACGCGCTCAGGTTCCCGTACTCGTCAATGAGGTATCGGACTCCGCCGGCCAAGTCGTTCTGCGCCCGGTCCGCGGTGAGCTCGATCTGGTGTGCATGCGATACTGACGGGGCAGAAAAAGCGGTGAGCGCGAACAAGACCACCAAGCTGCGGGACATGCGCCATGATACGGCCTCCACACGGCGAACGCAAGCGCTACATGTGCTTGATGAACGCCCGCCTTCGCTTGTGCTGTCGGGAGTCGTACACCTTCCACATCGACTGAACTTCCTTGTTCGACTCAAGCTCAGGATTCGTCTCCGCGCTCACGACCCCGTTCTTGATCGCATTCGCGGTGATCTCGGTCATGATCGTAGCAAGCAGGCCTTTCGATTGATACTCGGGCAGCACTGCTATGAGCAGGAAATCGATCGTCTTCGGGCGCTTGAGGGCGCGAAGAAGGCGGATGAACCCGAATGGGAAGAGCCGTCCGCGGGACTTCTGGAGTGCACGCGACAGCGACGGCATGATGAGGCCGAATCCCACTACCCTGTCATCCTCGTCCACGATGATCCTGATGTAGTCCACGTTGAGAAAGCCGAAGTACTGCTTCGTGTAGTACTCGACCTGCTCGTCCGTGATCTCCACGACACCGTAGAAGTCCTTGTACATCTGGTTCACAACATGGAAGAGTCCCGGAGCGTACCGGGCGACCTGGCGGCGGTTCCCTCGAACCATGTGCACCTTGCTCCGCTTGAGGACGAGCTCCTGCACACGCAGGACCTTCTCCGGCACTTCCTTCGGAACCATCACCTCGAACTCGACCCAATCCACGTCCTTGCCGTAGCCGAGGCGTTCCATATGCTCGGCGTAGTACGGGTGGTTGTAGTACGTCGCCATCGTGCCGAGCTCCTCGAAGCCCTCGATCAGCATTCCCTCCCGGTCCAGGTCGGTGAACCCGAGCGGGCCGTGCACGGCGGTGAGCCCTTGCGATCGAGCCCACTCCTCCACGGCGCCCATGAGCGCGGTCGACACCTCAGGATCGTCCTCGAAATCGAGCCATCCGAATCGGCAGTAGCGATTGCCCCATTTCTCCACGTACCTGTCGTTGATGATCGCCGCGACGCGGCCGACGGGCCTGCCGTTGTGGTACGCCATGAAGTACTTCGCGCGACAGTGCTCGAACGCCGGGTTCTTGGCGGGGCTGAGCGTGTCCCGCTCGTCCATGAGCAGGGGCGGAACCCAATACGGGTTGTCCTTGTAAAGGCGAAAGGGATAGCGGATGAAGCTCCGCAACCCGCGTCGGTCCTGAACTTCCCGAACCTCAACCGCCATTCGCCCGCTCCTGTTTCTGCAGGACCATTCGGAAGTAGGACCGCTCGCCGTCTTCGAACGACCGGTAGAGCTTCGTTCCCGGAGGGCCCGCAAACTCCATCGCCGCGCCGTGGAGTGCCCGCGGCAGATACTTCCGGATCAGGTCGACGCGCCGCTCGCTGTCGATTTTCAGCGCCGCCATGACCTCGTCGTTGATCGTCTCGGACAACCGGATCGCGAACCCGGCCGAGTGCATCTCGTCTTCCACCGACGGTACCGCCCGAGTCGGGCGGAAATCGGAGATCATGAAGTGTCCGCCCGGCCTGAGCACCCGGTGAACCTCGCGGACGAACGCGCGGAAGTCGGGATAGACGTGCGACGACTCAACGTTGATGACTCCGTCAAACGACTCGTCAGGAAAATCGAGCTTCTGCGCGTTCATCGCGTGGAATCCGATCCCCGGGTACGTCGCGCGGCAGAAGGCGATCGCGTCTGGGTTGAGGTCCACGCCCGCGGCGGTCGCGGGCTTGAGATACCGATGGATGTACGAAATGCCGCCGCCGCGGCCGCAGCCGACCTCGAGGACATCTTTGTCGCCGAGATCCACGGAATCGGCGGTGTGGTGGTAGAGCTGTACCGAGTAGCGCTCCGCCTCGTCCTCCGGATTGAGCGTGAGGGGATCGGAGCCTTCGTAGCCGTAGTTCATGAAGTGCAGGACGCCGTCCGTGTCCGAACGGCTGATGAACGAGTACCAACGCTTCATGACGAGGCTCTTGAGCCACTTGATGGTGCGAACGACAAACATGTGATTGACCATACGACGGGTTTCGCTCCCCGTCAATGAAGAAGCGCGGGAACCGCGAGTCGCGCCGGATGGAACCGCCGCGACTCGCGCGCCACGCGTTAGGCCAGGCCGGCCTTGCGACGGGTGTAGATGTCGTAGAAGACGGCAAGGAGCAGAACGAGGCCCTTCACGACGTACTGCCAGTCAACGCCGATGTTCATGAGCGACATGCCGTTGTTGATGACGCCCATGACCAGACCGCCGGTGATGGCTCCTATGACCGTCCCGATTCCTCCGCTCATGGATGCTCCGCCGATGAACACGGACGCGATCGCGTCCAACTCGAAGAGATCGCCGGCCTGCGGAAGCGCGGAGTTCATGTAGCCGGCGAACACGAGCCCGGCCAGCCCTGCGAGGCTGCCGATCAACACGAAGACGAAGAATACGACCTGCTCGGCGTTGATGCCGGAGAGTTTCGCCGCCGCGGCGTTGCCGCCGACCGCGTAAACGTATCGCCCGAAGACGGTGCGGTTCGTTACGAAGGTCAGGACGGTGATTACGATGACGAGCACGATTCCCACGATCGGGAGGCCGCGGAAGTCACCGAACTTCCACGCGAGCAGGCCGATCAAGGCAACCACAAAGACGTTCTTCAGAATGAACGCCGCGATGGGCTGCAGCGTGAACCCTTTCTGTTTCTTGCTCTGCCGTGACGAGATCGAGGCGAGAACAAGGACGATCGCGACGGCCGCCCCAACGATCCACGGCAGGAGGTGGACATCGCCGACCATGAGCGATTCGGAGGAGACGAACCCGGTCGCGATCTGCCGGAATCCTGCGTCGCGGAGTGAGATCGGCGTCACGTTCGTGATGATGTACGTGAGACCGCGAAAAACGAGCATGCTCGAGAGGGTCACGATGAACGAGGGAACTTTCATGAAGGCGATCCAGAAGCCCTGCCAGACGCCGATGATCGCACCAACGATCATCGTGAGAATGATCGTCGGCATCAGCCCCATGCCCGTGTTGTAGAGCATGGCGGCGATCGCTCCGGTGAAGGCGCAGATCGAACCGACCGAGAGGTCGATGTTGCCCGTGATGATGACGAACACCATTCCTGATGCGAGAATCAGGATATAGGTGTTCTGCATGAAGAGGTTCGCGATGTTCCGTGCCGAGAAGTTGATCCCGTTCGTGAGCACCGAGAACACGATGAATATGAGGGCCAGCATGATGAACATCGAGTAGCTTCGAACGTTCTTCTTCAATAGCTGACCGAACGACATTGTGCGATCAGACGTCAGTTGATGATCCGACATTGTTCTCCTCGATTTCTTCCTAGCTCAGCGCCATGTGCATGATGCCTTCCTGGGTTGCTTCGTCGCGACTGAGGACTCCTTTTATCTTGCCCCTGTTCATGACGTAGATCCTGTCTGCCATTCCGATCGCCTCCGGCATTTCGGATGTGACCATGATTATGCTCTTTCCTTGAGCCGCCAGGTCGTTGAGGATCGAATGGATCTCGTACTTGGCTCCCACGTCGATGCCTCGCGTGGGCTCGTCCACCATGAAGATCTCCGGTTCTGCGAGGAGCGCGCGGCTGAGCACGACCTTCTGTTGGTTCCCACCGCTCAGGTTTCGAACCATCTGGTCAATGGACGGTGTTTTGATGTTGAGCGCCTTGCGGTAGCGTTCCGCCTCGCGGACGACTTCGTTCTCGTTCACGACTCCCCAACTCGAAAGCTTCGGCACGCTCGAGTTGGTGATATTGTTCTTCACGTCCTGAATCAGCACCAGACCGAGGCTCTTGCGGTCCTCCGAGACGTACCCGAGGCCCTTGCTGATCGCGTCGGCCGGCGAGGCGAAGAAGACTTCCTCGCCGTGAAGAAAAACGCTTCCCTCTGATCGTGAACCGTAGGAGTTGCCGTAGATGCTCATCATGAGCTCCGTCCGGCCGGCGCCCATCGGCCCACAGAAGGCGACGATCTCCCCCTTCCTCACGCTGAACGACGCGTCGTCGACGACGCGTTTATCATGGTATTCGGGGTGAAACACAGTCCAGTTCTTCACCTCGAAGACCACGTCTCCGATGTTCGGAGTCTTCGGAGGATAGAGCGCGCCCATCTCGCGGCCGACCATGTCCTTGATGAGCATGGTGCGGGTCACCTCTTGCTCGTGGGTGTTGTACGTCCGGATCGACTGACCGTCTCTCATGACGGTGATCTGATCCGAGACGCGCAAGACTTCGTCGAGCTTATGTGAAATCAGGATGCAGGTAAGGCCCTCGTTCTTCAGATCGAGAATCAGTCGAAGAAGCGAATCGCTCTCTTCGTCGTTGAGCGACGCCGTGGGTTCGTCGAGTATCAGGATGCTCGTCTGCTTGGAGAGCGCCCGGGCGATCTCAACGAGCTGTTGCTTTCCCACTCCCATCTTGCTCACGATCCTCTCGGGAGGCTCGTCTAGACCGACCCGTTCCAGGTAGTGCCGCGACTCCTGGAGCCAGCCGTCCCAATTGATGATCCCGAGCGTCGTCTTCCCGTGACCGAGGTACATATTCTCGTAGATGGAAAGATAGGGGCTGAGCGCAAGCTCCTGATGCATGATCGCCAATCCCATCTGCTCGCTGTCGCGCACGCCGTGGAAGTGGGTTTCCTTGTCATGAATCAGAACCGTGCCCTCGTACGATCCCGTGGGATGAACGCCGCTGATCACGCCCATGAGCGTGGATTTCCCCGCGCCGTTCTCGCCGCAGATCCCGTGGATTTCGCCCGCTTTCACCTGAAAACTGACGTTGTCCAGGGCCCGGACTCCCGGGAAATCCTTCGTGACGTTTCGTACTTCAAGGATGTTGTTGTTACTCACAATCTGTCCTGATTGATTAATGATAGACAGCCCCGAGCCCGGCGAGGCAGAGCCTGCACCGGGCATTCGGGACTACCGTGGCAAAGAGGGGGACGACTACTCGAAGTCTTCTTCGGAGTAGTAGCCGCCTTCGACCATCACCTCTTGCCAATTCTCCTGCGTGACGCGCACCGGGGAGAGGAGGTACGAGTCCACGACCTTCAGACCCGTGTCATAGGTCTCGGTATCGAGCCGAGCGCCTTCGATCGAAGGAGCATCTTCGCCCTGGAGGAGCGCGTCCGCCAGCTCGATCGCACCTTCTGCGAGGTCACGAGTGTCCTTGAAGACCGTCATGTGCTGCTGACCGTCGCGGATCATCCTGATCGATGCGAGCTCGCCGTCCTGACCGGTCACGACCGGAAGATCCTCAACCGTGTCGTACTTGTCGTCGGCCGAGAGCGCTTCGATAATCGCACGCGCGAGCGTGTCGTTCGGCGCGAGGACCGCGTCGAGAGTGACGTCGAGCGCTGCGTTGCTCAGCAGGTTCTCCATGCGAGCCTTTGCGACTTCCGGCCGCCAGTTCTCGGTGGCGATACGGGTGAACGCGCTATCGGACGCCTCCATCGGAGCCGGGCCAACAACCTCGAGAACGCCGTCCTCGATGTACGGGCGCAGGCGAGACATCGCGCCGTTGAAGAAGAAGTACGCGTTGTTGTCCGTCGGCGAACCGGCGAAGAGCGTGATGTACTTCGGGTCGCTGTCGGACGCATTCTCCAGATCGAGCGCGTCCACGATCGCCTGACCCTGGAACTCGCCAACGCGGAAGTTGTCGAACGTGATGTAGTAGTCGTAGTCGTCCGATCCGGTGATGAGACGGTCGTAGGCGATCACGGTGATGCCCTCTTCCGCTGCTTCGGAGATGACGGAGTTCACACCTTCGTTGATGTTTCCAACGATGAGCAGCCGTGCGCCCTTCGTGATGAAGTCCTGAATCTGCTGATTCTGGAGCGCCTGGTCGGCGTCGCCGTAGGTCACCTCGGCGCGGTAGCCGGCATCCGTGGCGAGCTGAAGCAGGTCCGCACCGTCGCGCTGCCAACGCTCAACGTGGGTTTCCGGCATCGCGATGCCGATATCGATCGCGCCAACGCCGCCTTCTCCCTGACCGGTTGCGAACACCATTCCCGCTGCCATCACGAGAGCGAGAGACAGAAGAACAATTCGTTTCATAAACACTCCTTTGTGTTTGAGATTCATCAGAATTGTGGAACGCGATCGACGATGACGCTACAGGAAAAAACTGGCATTGACCGCACTGAATTGACATGCGGGGCTTGCTGGTCCGAACGGTAGCATAGAATTGCAGTCAATTCTGTGCTTCTTCAGGCTCCAGCTCGGTGGTCCGATAGACGTCTTCGGCGCTGTGAAACCCGTCGCGGATAATCGTCTCGTCCATATTTTCTCTGAAGACCGCCACCGGCTCCTCCACGAAGTACGGGATCTCGCTCTCGCTCCCGTTCTCCACAAAACGGTCCGGCTCCGGCATCTCGTCGTTCGCGATGGCAACGGCGAGCTCGGCCGCTCGCGTCGCGAGCCGATGGATCGGCTTGTAGACGGTCATGAGCTGCAGGCCCTCTGCGACCCGCTGTGTGGACAGGAGATCCGCGTCCTGGCCGACCACCGCCACCTTGCCGGCCAGGCGCTGCTCGGAGAGCACCTGGATCGCGGCATTCGCGAGTTGATCGTTCGCGGCGGAAATCGCGTCGATATCCGTTGTTCGCTCGAGGATCGCGCCGATCTTCTCGCGGGCCTCGTCCGAGCTCCACGCCTCGAGCCATATCTCGTCCACAATCTCGATGTCTCCGCGCTGCACGTACGGATCGATGATTTCATGGAGTCCGGCGTTCACGCGATAGCTGTTGTTGTCGCGGACGGAACCGTTGATGATGATGTACCGTCCCCGTGGTACCGCCTCGGTCAGCGCCTCGCCGAAGAGCCGGCCCACCTGCTCGTTGTCGAACGAAATGAACGCCGTAACGGGCACCCCCTGGATCAGACGGTCGTACGATATCACCGGAATTCCGCGGTCGAGCGCAGACTCCGCCGCCCCGGCGAGCTCGTCCGTGTCGTGCGGAAGCAGAACGAGAACGTCGATGTCCTGGGCGAAGAGATAGCGAATCTGTTCGATCTGCGCCTCTGTGCCACCCGCGGACATCTGAAGCACGACCTCAGCGCCAAGCTGCTGCGCGGCGCTGTTGAAGACCTTGATGTCCTTGTTCCATCGTTCGATGATAAACGTGTCGGTCGCCATCGAGAATCCGATTCGAACCGTCCCCGCGTTGGCCGTGGGAGCCGCGCCGGTGAGCGTCCCGCGATCCGGATCGGATCGTCGCCGACCGTCGCCGTCTCCCGAGCAACCCGCTCCGAG
>JBKHII010000068.1:0-14080 GCA_046538735.1 Spirochaetales bacterium | reverse complement strand
AGGTTCCTGACACTTCTCTTGGTTTGGCCGCGCGAGTGACCGTCGATCCACCCCAAATACCCCACATTTTGTGTTCAGCCCTTGCGGGACCACCAGCGGTGGTGTACAATGCTTCTCCGTTGCCTGGGGAGAGGAACTATGAGTGAACCGACCATTACGCTTCAACCGGTCATTTTCCGGAACAACCGACGAGACGATGCGGAAACCGTCGTGCCTGCGCGAATCACGAAGCGCGACGGCCGCATCGTCGGCTTCGACCGCGAACGGATCCGCCGTGCGGTGGAGAAGTGTTTCGCCGTCGTGTCGCCGAGCCCGGCCGTCACGGCCGAGGAGATCGCGAGTCAGGTCGTGAACGTCGTCGCGGCCCAGTATCCGGAGCCTACGGTGGAGAACATCCAGGACGTCGTGGAGCTCGTGCTGCAGGCGAACGGCGAGTACGCCGCCGCGAAGGCGTACATCCTCTACCGCGCCGAGCACGCGCGGATTCGTCGCGACCGGGCGGTCCCGGCGGAGGTCCACGAGGCGTTCGCCGAGGCGGACCGGTACTTCCCAACGCCGATCCAGCAGTTTCAATTCTACGACAAGTACTCCCGATTCAACTACGATCTGGGCCGGCGCGAGACCTGGTTGGAGACGGTCGATCGAGCCGTGAGCTACCTCCGGGAGCTGAGCGAAGAGAGACTCCCCGAGGCCGACTACACGCGTATCAGGAACGCGATTCTCAACATGGAGGCGATGCCTTCCATGCGGCTGCTCGCCATGGCGGGCGAGCCGGCGCGCAGGAACAACGTCGCGATCTACAACTGCTCGTACCTCCCCGTGGACAGCCTCGATTCCTTCGTTGAGGCGCTCATCATCTCGATGAGCGGCTGCGGAGTGGGGTACAGCGTGGAGCGTCGGTACGTGGAGCAGCTGCCGCGAATCACGCGCCAAAGCGGAGTCGTGCGGGAGACCTTCGTGGTGCCGGACACCTCGGACGGGTGGGCGGCGGCGTTGCGCATCGGTCTCGAGACGTGGTTCGCCGGCGAGGATGTGGACTTCGATCTGAGCGAGATCCGGCCCGCCGGCGCACCGCTGGCGGTGAAGGGCGGCCGCGCCTCCGGTCCGGAGCCGCTGCGGACGATGCTGCGATTCGCACGCGAACGCGTCATCGCACGGCAGGGCGGCTTCATGACGTCGCTGGACGCGCACGACATCATGTGCGCCGTTGGTGGCGCGGCCGTTTCCGGCGGCGTGCGACGGACGGCGATGATCAGCCTCTTCGACTACGACGACGACGAGATGCGCCACTGCAAGGACGGCGACTTCTGGGTCAACAACAGCCAGCGCTGGAATGCCAACAACTCCGCCGTGTGGCCCGACCGGGTACTCTCGCAGGACGAGGTTGCTCGTTTCGTTCTGGACATGGTCGCGTCCGGTGCGGGCGAGCCCGGCATCTTCAACCGCCGTGCCGCGCTCGCGTGCAAGCCCGAACGCCGGCAGGCGGCCGAGTTCGGGACAAACCCGTGCGGCGAGATCGTTCTGCGGCCGTACCAGTTCTGCAATCTCTCGAGCGCCGTTGCCCGGAGCACGGACACGTACGACACGCTGCGCGACAAGGTGGAGGTCGCCACGATCATCGGAACGATCCAGAGCATGGCGACGTTCTTTCCCGGCCTGCGACCCGTTTGGCAGCAGAACTGCTCGGAGGAGCGGCTGCTCGGTGTTGACCTCAACGGCCAGCTCGATAGCTCGGCCGCCCAGGATGCCGAGATTCAGAAGATGCTCCGTGAGGTCGTCATCGAGACGAACCGACGGTACGCCGAGAAGCTCGGAATTCCGCAATCGGCCGCGACGACGGCCGTGAAGCCGTCCGGCAACTCGAGCCAGCTCCTCAACTGCTCGTCCGGGCTGCATGCGCGTTGGTCTACGTACTACATCCGGAACGTGCGCGTGAGCTCGCACTCACCCGTTTATCGTGTGCTCCGGGATGCGGGCGTGCCCATGGACCCGGAGAACGGGCAGACACGCGAGAACGCAACCACGTGGGTCGTCCACTTCCCGATGAAATCGCCGGACGGCGCCGTGATTCGGTCGGAACGCAGCGCGCTCGATCAGTGCAACTACTGGCTGCAGAACAAACGTTCGTACACCGAACACAATCCGAGCGTGACGATCACCTACCGACCGGATGAGATACTGGACGTGATGCGCTGGATCTGGGAGCACCAGGACGAGATCGGCGGGATGGCGTTTCTGCCCTCGTCGGATGCAAACTACCAGCAGATGCCGTACGAAGAGATCGGCCGGGCGGAGTACGAACGCCTCGCCGCGGCGTTCCCCGAGGTGGATTTTGCGAAGATCTACCGCTACGAGGAGACCGATCTCACGAACGCCGCGCAGGAGCTCGCCTGCATGGCAGGCGGCTGCGATATCTAGTACTCGGGATCGAACCCGATCAGCTCGCGGGCGCGATCGATCGAGACCACGCAATCGTCGCCTTTCGTCTGCGGTCTGATCTCCGGAACGGGTGGCCAGTAGAGCTTCGCGATCTCCTCCACCGGCAGACGAAGCGAGTTGTGCCTGCTGTTCACGTAGAGCGCGTGCGCGCCCGTGTACTCGGCCGTGAGCCCCAGCTCGATCGACTGGGCGCTGTCGATCTCGTCGATCCAGGTGAAGAAGTTCGCCTGCCTGCTCATGAACTGGAGCTCGTCCTTCGTGATGTTCGGCGGGAGCTCGCCTCGTTCCAGATGATCGTCCGCGTACTCGAGCCGATGCGCGCTCCGAAACTCGTCGTAGCCCTTCGTCATCCGTTCCACGCGGGCGAGTCGGGACTCGTCGCCTGCGCCGAGGATCTCGTCCGCCATCTCGCGGAACCAGCCGGGATTCTTGATCCAGTCGCGCTCTCCATCGTGCGGCAGCACCGCGGGGAGGCGGAGCGCCACGCTCGAGATGCCGTCTCGCTCCCAGAAGTACTCCCCGATCCGTTCGAGCACAATCTTGGAGAAGGAGTACGCATCCGTCTGAACGCCCGCGTGCGCCTCGTCCACAGGCAGATAGCGCAGTGGGAAGCTGTGGTCGCCGAAGAAGTAGCCGAACGCGTTGATCGAGCTCGCGGTCACGACCCGCGAAATGCCGCACTCGGCCGCCGCTTCGAACACGTTGAACGTGCCCGAGGTGTTGACGCGGAAGACGTCCCTGCCGGGCACGCCGAGCGGCGCCCGGATCGCCGCGAGGTGTACGACCGTGTCGTGCCCCGTCATCGCCGTGCGGACGGCCGTGTAGTCCTCCACATCGCCCTGGACGTAGCCGGCGCCTTCCGGCGGAATCTCGCCGGGCTTGAGCGCGTTCGCAGGTCGTCTTCCGAGCACCGTCACGTCGTGCCCGTGGTCCATGAGCCGTCGCACCGTAGCGACGCCGACATCACCTGTTCCGCCGGTAAGCAGTATCCTCATCTTGCCTTCCTTCGCAGTCCGCCAATCCTCGTCCGACAACTCGCTTCTGTCAAGTTATCGTTTTCTTCAGGTCGGTCTCGTCTGCGGAGCCATGCGCCGGCGAAACGAACAGGACGAGCGACCCTGCCACCGCGAGCACCCCTGCCCCTCGGAACGCCCAGAAGACCGAGATCGCCTCCACCACGATACCCCCGATCCAGCTTCCCACGATGCTTCCCAGTCCAAAATAGACCGACGGTGCGATCGCCTGGAAGAGCGTGCGATGCTCGGGCGGCGCGATAGCGTGAATGTAGTCCACGGACGCGGCGATGAAGAGCCCAAAGGTCAGTCCGTGTGTCAGCTGCAACCCGAGTACCTGAGCGGTCGAGGTCAACACCGAGTACGTCGAGAGTCGCAGACCGAAGAGCAGCAGTGTCAGCGCGACGAACCGCGAGCCGCGCAGCCGTCGCAGGATCAACGCAGAGAGAAAAAGGAACGGAACCTCCGATATCGCACCGATCGAATGAGCGAGCCCCACGTGCGAGAGCGTGCCGCCGAGCTCATCGATCAGAAGCGGCAGAAAGGTGAAGGCGGCTCGAAATCCCACGAAGGCGAGGAATGATGCTATCAGGAAGAGCACGTACCTGCGGTTGCGCCCAACGACGCCGACTCGTGTCCACACGCGGCGCGAAAGCGAACGGAGTCCGCGGTCCGAGCGCGTCTTCGGTGCGCCATCGCGGCACGGCGGAGTCGTCTCCTCGGTGGACGCCGTCGGTCGCATCTGCGGCGCGGTGACGGCGAGTGCGGCCGTCGCGATTGCGATGCCCAGGTACACCGGAAAGACGATGCCCGGTCCCCATCGCTCGGCAACGTAGCCGAGCGCGAGCGCCGCGGTCGCGAATCCCGCCGATCCGAACCCGCGTGCGATGCCGTAGTTGATCCGGGGATTGTAGTCGCGCCGGGCCATGATCCATCCGTCGAGGACCGCGGGCAGCGAGTTCCCGCTGACCGAGTACACGAGCACGATGACGAGAACCGCCGCGTACCATCCGACCGCCGCCGGGATGAGTACGACGACCGACCCCGCGACGACCATCGCGACGGCAATCAGCCACTTGGGCGACGAGATCCGGTCGCTGATCGCGCCGAGGACCGGCTGGCCAACGATCGCCGGCCCGAAGACGGCGCCCATGATCGGACCGATCTGAGCCGGGCGGTAGCCCACGCTCGTGAGGTACGGGACCATGAAGCCCTCGAAGCACGCGATCGAGGACCAGAAGAAGAACTCGATCGCCGAGAGGCGGATCGGCTCAGCGAGTCCGGTTCGCTTCACGCGGCGCTCCCGATCATCGCGGCGAACTCCTCCGCGTTCCGGACCGCCTGCCCCGCGAAGTGGTTGTTGAACGTCACGACCACCGCCTCCGCGTCGCGCACCATTGCGCGCACCGGCTCTACCCACGCCCGAAGCTCCTCCTCGCGATAGAGGTAGTCGTAGCGCGTGACGTTCGTCCCGTTCCACCACGATGCGTCGTTCCGCCCGTGGAAGCGGACGTAGCCCCACGGCGCGGTCAGTCTCGGCTCAACGCGCGGCAGGCCCTTCAGCCGCGGCATGTCGGGGATCACGAGTCCGAGCTCGCGGCGTTCCATCTCCCGCCACACGGACGCCTGGTCCCACTCGTCGTTGCGGAACTCCACGAAGAGCCGGAGCGGCCGCAAGGTGCTCGTCACCGATGCGAGGTAGCGCCGGTTCTCCTCGTCGTAGTGGAAGCTGAAGGGGAACTGCAGCAGGACACCGGCGAGCCGATCCACGTGCCCACCGCCGACCGCGGGGCGCTCGAAGGGAACCGACCGGAGCGCCGACACGGCTTGGGCGAACAGCTCGGTCTCGCGGTGCCACTCCGGGCCGCGGTCGTGCGTGATGCTCCGGTGTGCTTTCACGGTGAATCGGAAGTCGTCCGGAGTCTTCCGTGCGATGGAGCGAAGCCCATCCGCCGTTGGGAGACGGTAGTAGGTGAAGTTGAGCTCCGTAAGCCGGAATCGTCTCGCGTAGTACTCGAGATAGTCGCTCTTGCGCGTACCTGGGGGATAGACCGGACCGACCCAGTCGTCGTACGAGTATCCCGAGGTGCCGATGAGAATGCGGTCCACGGGGTCACTCTACCATGGACCGCGAACCATGGTGCGGAAAGCGTGTGTTCCGCTTCACAAATGATCGGTGCCGGGCTATCCTGCGGCGGATGGATTCAACGAAGCGCGGACTGAGTGAGCAGGAAGCCGCGGAGCTCTGGGCGCGGGCAGCCCGTCTCCAGGACGAGGAACGCCGACGGGCAGAGGACACCGCGCGCGACGCCGGCAGGACCGAGGCGCCGGGCGGCCTCGCAACCGATGCTCTGCCGTACGAGGTCGCGAAACAGGCAGCCGTGGAGTCGGGGATCGACGAGCGTTTCATCGATTCGGCCTCGTTCCTCCTCGCGGTCGAACCTCATCTCGATCACGACCCAAAGGCCGCGCGGTCGGCGAAGGCGCTCGGCTACTCCGAAGAGACGATCACCGAGCGACTCATCGTCCCCGCCGATCTCGCGCGGGTCTCCGTCGCCGTGAACGAGGTGACCGCCGGCGAGACCTTCCGATCGGATCCGGTCGAGATCGTTGAACCCGACGGCTCGCGCAGGGCGCTCATCTACGAGGTCCCGGTCAAGATCGAGAACATGCTGACGAGCGACTCGTTCTCCTACCAGGTGCGCTCCTCCGCCGAGGTGAAGCGCTACGCCGTTCTCATCAGGCAGATCGACGACGCTCGGTGCGAGGTGGCGGTCCACTGCACGCTCGATCGCAGTCTGCGCGTCAACGGAATCGTTCTGCGAGCGATTCAGGCGGTCATCGGTGCCTCAGGGGCAGGTGTCGGCGCCGCGGTCGCGGCCGGCATATTCGGCGAGGGGTTCGGCCTCGGCGTGACAGGACTGTCGATCGCGATCGCGCTCACGGCGACCGGGCTCGGCCTCGGTGGATTCGTGGGAATGGGCGCGATCATCCGCCGCGCGTACCGGAAGGCCGGCGAGAATCTCCACGCATGGTTCCGGAAGCTGCTCACCGCCGTCCGCATGCGCTGCGAGTAGCGGTGCCGAAGCGCCGGGCTTGCGCCGCTCGCGAGCACCGGTACAATGGCCGTCTATGGACTACACCGCCGTTCTCGATCCCAAGCACACCGAGCGCGCGATCCTCAAGCTCAAGGATGCGTTCCAGACCAATCTCGCCTTCGAGCTGAACCTCACGCGCGTGACCGCGCCGCTCTTCGTCCGCTCGGGCACGGGCATCAACGACGACCTCAACGGCGTGGAGCGCCCGGTCAGCTTCGAGATCGGGCACATGGACAACGAGGAAGTCCAGGTCGTGCAGTCGCTGGCGAAGTGGAAGCGTCTCGCGCTCGCCGATCTCGGCTTCGTTCCCGGCGAGGGGCTCTACACCGATATGAATGCGATCCGCCCGGACGACCCGGTCGACGCCACGCACTCGATCTACGTGGACCAGTGGGACTGGGAGCTCGTCATCACGCAGTCGGAGCGAACGGTTGAGTTCTTGAAATCGACGGTTCGCACGATCTACGACGTGGTGAGGCGCACCGAACGCTACATCGCCCACGAATACGACGAGCTCGAGCCGTACCTCCCGTCGCAGATCCACTTCGTGCACGCCGACGATCTGGTTCGCCGCTACCCGAGGCTCGATCCCAAGGAGCGCGAGTACGAGGTCTGCAAAGAGCATGGCGCCGTCTTCGTCATCGGAATCGGCGGCGAGCTCTCGGACGGCTCGATCCACGACGGGCGCGCGCCCGACTACGACGACTGGTCGACCCCCACGCCGGACGGACGCTCGGGCCTCAACGGCGACATCCTCGTCTACAACCGCGTGCTCGATTCGGCGTTCGAGATCTCTTCGATGGGGATTCGCGTGGACCCGACTGCGCTCGAGCGCCAGCTCGCGATCCGCGGCGCAGAAGAGCGCACGGAGCTCTACTTCCACCGCAGGCTCCTCGCCGATGAGCTCCCCCTCTCGATCGGCGGCGGGATCGGTCAGTCGAGGCTGAGCATGCTGCTGCTCCAGAAGGCCCACATCGGAGAGATCCAGGCGAGCGTCTGGCCGGACCAGATGGTCCGGGAGTGCGCCGACCGCGGCATCCACCTGCTGTAGGCTCGAACCGCCGACTACGTCTCCGCGATCCACACCCGCATCTCGCCCGAACCGCGATTGGTTCGCAGCGCGAACGGGACCGCAGTGATCTGCGAGCGTCGCCGTTGGGCACTCGTCCGGTAGAGCGGGGCATCGGCCGGCGCCTCGGGCGTCGTGACGTCTCGCCGTACGCCCTCCGCCCGGAGGATCGTGCAGCCTCCCAGGAGATCGGGTTCGTACGAGGCGGAGAGCTTCGCCTCCGCCGGGAGCGCGAGCTGCGCGAGATCGGGGCCGTTGTCGATCTCCTCTACGCAGTAGACGATGGGCCCTCGCTCGAGGGCGACCTGCCAGCCCGTCTGGCGGACCGCCGGGTGCGCGTACGTTCGTCGCGGCTCCATCGGCAGCGACAGGCGCACGACGTCGCCGCGGTGCCACGTCCGTCTGAACGAGAGGTAGCCCCGCTCGAGGCGAGCGTCCGACGGGGAGGGGCGTGCCTCGCGCGCGTGGCCCGGTTCTACGCGCAGATCGTAGGAGCCGGCCCATTCGGGAATACGCAGCGCCAGCGTGAACGTCGCGGGGTGCTCGCCCTCGTACGAGAATGCGATCTCGCCGTTCCACGGGTAGTCGGTCTGCTGGACGAGCGCGCCCCGTGCGCCGTCGATCTCGATCTCGAGCCGGCTCTCGGCGTAGAGGTGGACCGCGACGGTATCGCCGTCCGTGGAGTAGAGGTAGGAACCGAGCGATGCGATCAGCCGCGCGATATTGGGTGGACAGCACGCGCACCCGTACCAGGGTCGGCGCTCCGCGTCCGAGCGAACGTGCGGGAGGAAGGGGGCCGTGGGATGGTAGGAGAGGGGATTCGCGTAGAAGAACCGATCGCCGGTGAGCGAGAGGCCGCCGAGCGCGCCGTTGTAGAGCGCCCGCTCCATCGCGTCCGCGTAGCGTCCGTCCAACTCGGCGTTGGCCATGCGCGACGCGAAGAAGACGAGCGCGATCGAGGCGCACGTCTCGGCGTACGCCGACTCGTTCGGAAGGTCGTAGTCGTACGTGAAGCGTTCGCCGTGCATGTGGGACCCGATGCCGCCCGTGACGTACATGCGGCGCCGCACGACGCTCTCGAACAAGCGTCGGCATGAATCCATGAGCTCGTCGTCGCCGGTCTCGCGCGCGACGTCCGCCATCCCGGCGTAGAGGTAGCAGGCGCGCACCGAGTGACCCTCGGCGGACTCTTGCTCGCGGACCGGTTTGTGCGCCTGGTGGTAGGAGTAGGGAAGGGGAAAGTCGTCCGCGTCCCAGGAGCGTTTCTCCTCCGGCTCGCCGCGGCGCGCGGCCTCGAGGCGGAAGAAATGAGGCTGCGAACCGCGCTCGCTGATGAAGAAGCGGGCAAGCTCCGTGAAGCGATCCCCTCCGGTGGCGTCCGCCAGCTTCACGAGCGCGATCTCGATCTCCTCGTGTCCCGGGTAGCCCGCGGTCTTCGTGCCGCCGTCCGGCGACGGTTCGTCCTCCGGGCCCAAGCGCGCGGCGATGTGATCGGCGTAGCGCGCGGCGATGTCGAGCAGCGAACGCTTGCCCGTCGCGCGGAAGTGCGCGACCGCTGCCTCGATCAGGTGGCCCGCGCAGTAGAGCTCGTGCATGTCGCGAAGGTTGGTCCACCGCTTGCCGAGACCGGTGAGGGTGAAGTAGCTGTTGAGGTAGCCGTCCGGCTGCTGCGCGCGAGCGAAGAGCTCGATGTAGCGGTCCACTCGCGCCTCGAGCTCGGGGTCGGGGTTCGTGTGGAGCGAGTAGGCGGCAGCCTCCACCGACTTCGCGACGTCGGAATCGTAGAAGGGGTGCGGGTCCCACGGTGAGTCCGGATCCCGGCGGAGCGCGAGCGACTCGGTGCGACCGGTCTCGTCGCACTTGTCCATGACGTACGGAATCGTCACCTCGCGGTTCACGCGCTGCCAGGATTCCCAGAAACCGCCCGTGATCCTGACGCAGTCGAGCCGTGCGGGTCGGAGCGAGTATTCACCTGTGAGCATGATGCCTCCTTCGACTCCAGAGTGACACGCGGGATACGAACGCATCAAGCGTGAGCGGTGACGCGCGACGATCCCGGAGTGGACGGGTCAGTAGACGACCGGTTCGGCGTCGAGCTCGAGCCAGATGTACCAGGTTGCGACCGACCGCCAGGGTCGCCATCGCTCCGCGTGCACGCGGAGCGTTTCGCGCCGCGCGCGCAGGTCCGGCGCGTCCCAGCCGTAGAGGCGCGCCGCCGCGTTGACGAGCCCCACGTCGCCGAGCGGGAGCACGTCCGGCCGGCGTTCATGGAAGATCAGCACCATGTCCGCGGTCCACGGTCCCACGCCGCGGAGCGAGGTCAGGTGGTCGCGAAGCGCGTCGTCCGCGAGCGACGACCACTGCGCGGGTTTCACGTCTCCCGCGGCGAACGCGCGCGCGATCCCCGTCACGTACTCGACCTTCCGGTTCGAGAGCCCGATCGCTCGCAGCGCGGCCGGGTCGGCCGAAGCGATCGCCCGCGCGTCCACCGAAGGGTACGTCGCAAGGAACCTGCGCCAGATTCCTTCCGCCGCGGCCACCGAGATCTGCTGCCCGATTACGGCGTTCAGAAGCGTTCGCAGCGCGTTGCCGCTTCCGCGCAGCGCGTTCGAGCCGTGCCTCGTGAGTACACGCTTCAGCGTCTCGTCGCACGTCTCGAGCGCGCGGCACGCCTCGTTCCAGTAGTCGGGCGGCCGGTACGTCGTATCGTTGCCGGCGCGGGAGGGCGAGCGGGTCGCAGGTGTCATCGGCACGGTCCTTTCGAGGTAATCTACCACGACCGAGGCCGGTTGTGGGCCCTGGGCCGCTACCCGTGCCCTCGTGACAGACGACCCTTGCGCTGATACCGTAGCGTCTGCGAGGGCACCGATGAATCAACCCGACCTTCCGATCGTCCGCCCGATGGAGATCGACGACATTCCGCTCGTGTTCCATATGGGCGAGCGTCTCTTCACGAGCGATCTCGCCCCGAGCCTCTACCGCACGTGGGACGAATGGGAGGTCACGAGCCTCTTCAACACCGACCCCGACTACTGTCTCGTCGCAGACGTTGATGATCGTCCGGTCGGCTTCGTCCTCGGGACCACCCTCAAGAAGGGCAGTTGGACCTACGGCTACATCATCTGGCTCGGAGTGGACGAGGCGTTCCAGCGACGCAGGGTCGCGGACGCGCTCGTGGACGACATCATTTCGGTGATGGTGGGCGACGGAGCGCGGCTCGTGATCTGCGACACCGATCCCGCGAACGAGAAGGCGATCTCCTTCTTCCATCGCAAAGGCTTCGGCAACGCGCGCGAGCACGTCTACCTCTCGCTCAACGTCGCCAGACACCCGGCGTACTCGAAGCTGCTTCGCCGCCGCGGTCGTGGTCCGCACGGACGAGGCACGCGAGGATAGTTTTTTACCCGGAATATATTGACGCGGATTTAATTCCGGGTTAAATTCGACGCCATGAACGATACCCAACGATACAGCGTGTTCGGCTCCACGTCGCTCGTCGCGACCGGCACGGCCGCGGACGTCGTGCGGGCGGCCATGGAACTGCGGACCCGCGAGCCCGAGACCAGCGTGCTCATCTTCGACAACGAGACGGGACGTCAGATGGAGTTCGATCTGAGCGGCAGCGTGGAGGAGGCGGTCGCGCGTGTCACCCCCTCCGAGAAGCCTGCTCGAGGCAGGCCGAAGCTCGGCGTGGACTGCGGCGAGATCTGTCTCCTCCCGCGCCACTGGGACTGGCTCCAGGCGCAACCGAGAAGCGCATCCGCGACCATCCGCAGGCTGATCGACGCCGCGCGCAAGAACGCGAGCGAAGCGGACAGGCGACGAGAACGAATCGTCGCGACCGATCGCTTCCTCTGGTCGCTTGCGGGCGATCTCCCGAACTACGAGGATGCCTCGCGGGCGCTTTACGCGGAGGATTGGGACGCCTTCCGCGATCTCACCTCAGAGTGGCCCGAGAGCGTCCGTACTCACGCGGAGCTCATGCTCCAGCACGGTCGGTGACACCGTACCGAGTGTAGGCATTCCTCCTACACTCGGTGTCTCGATTCTCTGATCGACCACGAAATGACTTTCGCCAATAATGCTTCGCATCTCCTGCCCGAGAGGCAGAGGACAACGGAGAGACAATGGCAACGAAATCGAACCAGAGAGGAATTGGACGCAAGATCCTGCTCATCTTCGTGGGTGTGAGCGTGGTAGCGATCGCGGCGCTCGCGACGATCGCGGCCGCTCAAGCATCGCGGGCGCTCACGACATCCGCCGAAGACCAGCTGACCGCGCTGCGGACGATCAAGTCCACGCAGATCGCAAACTACTTCGCCGGAGCGAAGACCGACACGCGCGTGATCGCCAATACCGAGGACGTCCGGAGCGCGGTTCGGGAGTTCGTCCGCTACCACACCGAGATGGATGTCGGCGCGGACGACGAGTACGACATCCACGGACACGGCGACGGACTCACCCGGACGTGGGACGACATCCATCGCGAGGTGGACGCGAAACTCTCGATCTACGTCAACGAGATGGGGTACTACGATGTGTTCATCATCTGCTACCCGCACGGTCACGTGATGTACACGCACGAGCTCGAGGCCGATCTCGGTACCAACCTCGCCGTTGGGCGGTATCGCGACTCCGGGCTCGCTGAGGTGTGGCGACTCGCACGCGAGAGCGAGGATCCCGTGCTCGTGGACATGCGGCCGTACGCCCCGAGCGACAACGAGCCGGCCATGTTCGCCGGACAGCTCCTGCGCAATACCGACGGAAGCCCTGCCGCCGTCGTCGCCGTCCAGCTCTCGAACGAGCAGATCAACACGATCATGCAGGAACGCACCGGGCTTGGCCGGACCGGTGAGACCTATCTGGTCGGCGAAGACCTGCTGATGCGCTCAGACTCCTACCTTGATCCGGCGGCACGATCCGTCTTCGCCTCGCTGAACGGGACCGTGCGGCGCAACGGCGTGGACACGGAGGCCGCGCGATCGGCTCTCGCCGGCAACGAGGATACTCGTACGATCGTGGACTACAACGGGAATCCGGTTCTTTCTTCGTGGACGGCCCTCGACCTGGACACCTTCACGTGGGCGGTTCTCGCTGAGATCGATCGGTCCGAAGTCCAGGAACCGGTTGTCGATCTCGTCACGATGATCGCGATCGCGGCCGGCGTGATCCTCCTCGTCGTAGCCGGTGTTGCGCTCCTCTTCTCCAGAAACATCAGCAAGCCGCTTGCCGCCGTCACCGGCGTCGCCCGTCAGATCGCCGCCGGCGACTTCGCGGTCGCGAAGCTCACCTACTCGAGCAACGACGAGATCGGGGCGCTGGCCTCCGCTTTCTCGGAGATGGTCGGCTCGCTTCAACGCAAGTCGCGCAGCGTGCAGCGAATCGCGCAGGGCGATCTGACCGAGGAGATCGAGATCGCGTCGCAGGACGACGAGCTCGGGAAGGCGCTTGTGGCGATGAGCGACGGCCTGAACGACATCCTCTCGCAGGTCCGCGTCTCCGTGGAACAAGTCGCGGCCGGCGCCGCCCAGGTGTCGAGCGCAAGCCAGGATCTCTCGCAAGGCGCAACCGAGTCCGCGAGCTCGCTCGAGGAAATCAGCTCCTCCGTCAATCAGATCAACGGTCAGAGCCGGCAGAACGCTCAGCACGCGACCGAAGCCAACACGCTCGCGAGCGAAGCCGCGCGGAAGGCGGAAGCCGGCGACGGTCGCATGACCGAGCTCAAGGACGCGATGGCCACCATCTCGCAGGCGTCGGGCGAGATCACGAAGGTCGTGAAGGTGATCGACGATATCGCGTTCCAGATCAACCTCCTCGCGCTCAACGCGAACGTGGAAGCCGCTCGCGCCGGCAAGTACGGGAAGGGGTTTGCCGTCGTTGCCGACGAGGTGAGGAACCTGGCCGTCCGCAGCGCCGAGGCCGTCAAGGAGACCACCGCGATGGTCGAAACCTCGGTGACCAGCATCGAGCGTGGCAACAGCCTCACGGACCGCACCGCTGTGCAACTCCAGGAGATCGTGGACGGGTCGCGCAAGGTGGCGAGCTTCCTCGAAGAGATCGCCGCGGCGAGCAAGGAGCAGGCGCTGGCGGTCGAGCAGATCACCGAAGGGCTCTCTCAGGTCGACCAGGTCACCCAGTCGAATACCGCGAGCGCCGAAGAGAGCGCCTCGGCTTCCGAAGAGCTCTCGAGCCAGGCCGAGCAGCTCCGGGCGGCCGTCGCCGCGTTCAAGCTCAAAGACGGCGGCTCCGGGGACGCGACGCTGCAGGACGGGCGAGGCGCGAGATCGATCCCGGAACGACGGGGCGACGAGGTGCCGGCGGTCGCTGCGCTGAAAACTACGACTCGGCCGTGATAGACTCAGTTCATCGTGACCGAGCTACTCGTCGACCTGTTCCGATTCGTTCATCTCGTGGGTTTCGCGCTGCTGTTCGGCGGTCTGGTCGTTCAGTTCGGCGAGACC
>JBKHII010000018.1:0-43790 GCA_046538735.1 Spirochaetales bacterium | reverse complement strand
AATCCTGCCGCGGTGTGGATCGACGATTGCTTCCACGAATCCCTTCGCCTCGTCGTACTCGCCTGCGGAGAGGCGCGTGACGCGACCGTCCGCAATCCGCACGAGATCCACGCCGGTGTCGCCGAGGAGCGGCACCACGAGATGGGAGCCGTCCGGCGTGAAAACGACCTGCTTCGGTTGGCAACCGACGCTGACCCGGAGCACAACCGACGGTTCGGCTTGAGTCTCGTCGGCTGCCGAGCGGGCTCGGGGCCCGGCGGGCGCCGGGCCGGTCGTGCGCTCGATGACTGAGCTCGGGCCGCACCCGAGGAGGCTCGAGACGGCGAGTACGAGCGCTATGAGCGAGCGTTGTCTCGGACCCACGCGGCGTTGCACCGCGATTATGGGGAGTTCTTCATGATGAGCGGCTGGTGCGTCGCCTCGATGACGTCGCGCCAGAGACTCGATTCCGGATCGACTCGGTTGCGTTCGGAGACGCACATGGGAATGGGGATGTGGACGAAGACGTTGTTCACCTGGCTGATGACGATCCTCGTCTTCCCCGCCATCGCCGCGTGCGCGGCATTGTTGCCGAGCCGCGAGCAGTAGAGCGAGTCGGTCGGAGCCGCAACCGCGCTGCGGATGATGTAGCTCGGGTCGATGTACTTCAAGTTGACCTCCATCCCGATGTCGCCGAAGTACTCGCAAATCCGATTCTTGAGCAGGATGCCGATGTCACGAAGCTTGCGGTTTCCGCTTTCGTCGCGCGTCTCCTCCGGGCTGAAGAACTCCTGCCCCGCGCCCTCCGCGACAATGACGACGGCGTGATTCCGGCGCTCGAGTCGCGCCTTGAGCGCCTGAAAGAAGCCGGACGGTCCCTCCAGGTCGAACGGAACCTCCGGAATGAGCACGAAGTTCGCGTCGTGGCTCGCGAGCGCGGTGTGCGCCGCGATGAAGCCGGAGGCGCGACCCATCAGTTTCACGAGGCCGATGCCGTTGATCGCGCTGTGCGCCTCCGAATGGGCGGAAGACACGGCGTCGGTCGCCTCGGCGACCGCGGTTTCGAAGCCGAAGCTGCGCTGAATGAAGGCGAGGTCGTTGTCGATCGTTTTCGGAACGCCCACGACCGAGATGCGTAACCCGCGTTTCTCGATTTCGTCGGCGATCGCGAGCGCGCCCTTCTGCGTGCCGTCCCCGCCAATCGTGAAGAGCATGTTCAGATTGAGCCGTTCGATCGTGTCCACGATCTCTTCGGTCCGGTTCCCGCCGCCGCGCGACGAGCCGAGTACGGTGCCGCCGATCTTGTGGATATCGTCCACGACGTCCGGGTTGAGATCCATCGTTGGGATGTTGTTCTCGGCGAGGAGGCCCTGATACCCGTAGCGGATTCCGCTGATCCTCCGAACGCCGTAGCGATACCAGAGACATCGCGTGACTGCTCGAATGACGTCGTTGAGCCCGGGACAGAGACCGCCGCACGTCACGATTCCCGCGTGAACGTGACTCGGCGAGAAGAAGATCCGCTCGCGAGGACCCGCCTTCTGGAGGAGCTGCCTGGTCGTGTACGGCTTGCTCTCGGCATGGAGGTCGGCCTCGATGTCGTAGAGGATGCGCTCGTCATCGCGCACGTAGTTCGCTATCAGATCGCCCTGGACGCGCGAATAGGTCACCGGAGACTCTATCTTCGGGATTCCCAGCGTTGGGACGGTGAAATCGTACTCGATCGCCATGAGGAGAGGATAGCGGGTGCCGATTCGGGTGTCTACCGGCGCAGCGCGGAGGGCTGGTCGCGGACGACCATTTGACCGTACGCGCGTCGCCGCCTATGCTCGACACAGGAGGGCCCATGCGCATCGTCGTCATTGGTGGCGCCGGCTACATCGGGAGCCACGTCGCTCGCAGGCTGCTCGACGCAGGTCACACGGTCGTCGTATTCGATAATCTCTCCCACGGTCTCCACGCGAACCTCTTCCCGGACGCGACCTTCGTCCACGGAGACATCCACCATCCGCTCGAGCTCCGCGCGGCTCTGGCCGGCAACGGAGAGCCGGCGGACGCGGTGATCCATCTGGCGGCGGCGAAGGCCGCGGGCGAGTCGATGGTGAACCCCGAGAAGTACTCCACCAACAACCTCGCCGGCACGATCAACGTGCTCAACGCGATGACCGCGACAGGCGTGAAGCGCATCGTCTTCTCGAGCTCAGCGGCGGTGTATGGCGAACCCGAGTACCTGCCCCTCGATGAGAAGCATCCCACGAACCCGATCAACTATTACGGTTTCACGAAGCTCGAGATCGAGCGCATTCTCCGCTGGTACGACGACCTTCGCGGAGTGCGTTTCGCGGCGCTGCGCTACTTCAACGCGGCAGGGTACGACGGAGCCGGACGAGTGCGCGGCCTCGAACAGGATCCGGCAAACCTCCTGCCGATCATCATGGAGGTCGCGATCGGAACTCGGAAGGAGCTTCGGGTCTTCGGCGACGATTATCCCACTCCGGACGGCACGTGCATCCGCGATTACATTCACGTGACCGACCTCGCGGAGGGACACCTCTCCGCGCTGAACTGGATTCACGAGCACGACGAGTCGCTCACGATGAATCTCGCAAGCGGCGTGGGAATCAGCGTGACCGAGATGGTCGAAACGGCACGACGCGTCACCAGGGAACCGATCCCGGCGCGCATCGCCGATCGTCGTGCGGGAGATCCGGCGGAGCTCGTCGCAACGGCGGCTGAAGCCGAGCGGATCCTCGGCTGGGCGGCGCAGCACAGCTCGCCCGAGGAACTCGTGGAGACGTCGTGGAACGCGTACAGGGCGGCGTTCGGTCGATAGGCCGGGAGCCGATGGGTCGCAGCTCCGAGCACGAGCCGTTCCGGCGATACTCCGGCTGGCTTCGCTCGCGCTACGGAGAGAAGACGTACCGCGTCTCGGTCGATGCCGGCTTCACGTGTCCGGTGCGTGAGGCCGGTGCCCCTTGCGCGTACTGCGATCCGAGGGGATCGCGAGCACCGTACCTCGGCGACCGCTCAACGATCGAGGAGCAGGTGGCGCGAGGGGTGGAGTTCCTGACACGGCGATACGGGGCGCGACAGTTCCTGCTCTACCTGCAGGCCTTCTCGAACACGTACGCTCCGACCAGCAAGCTTCGTGACACCTACGACTTCGCGCTCTCTCTCGCGGACTTTCGCGGCTTGATCGTGGGGACCCGGCCCGACTGCGTGGACGCCGAGCGCGCAGACCTGCTCTCCTCGTACGCGGAACGAGGGCTGGACGTCTGGGTCGAGCTCGGGCTTCAGAGTGCGAACGACGATACCCTCGTTCGCATCCGCCGCGGGCATACCGCCGCCCGGTTCGACGAAGCCGTTCGCCTGCTCCACTCGCGGGGCGTGAACGTCGCGACGCATCTGATTCTCGGCCTTCCGGGCGAGACGGTGGACGACGTGATCGCGACGGTTCGTCACGTATCGGCGCTTCCGATCGGAGGCGTGAAGTTCCACAACCTCGTTGCAGTAGCCGGTACACCGCTCTACAATGCGTACCGGCGCGGCGACCTTGAGCCGCCTGACGCCGAGACATACGAGCGCTTGCTCGTCTCGGCGCTGGAGCATCTGCGTGACGACATCGTCGTGATGCGGCTGACGTGCGATCCACCGCGAGACGTGGCGCACGCTCCGGCCGAGCTACCGGACAAGACGCGGATCTATCGGAAACTCATGAGCGATTTCCAGGAACGGGGCACGCGTCAGGGGATATACTGGGGGGACCATGCAGACCAAGGATGAAGAGATCTTCAACCTCATCGACACGATCGGCCAACACTACCGAGCCAACATCGGCAACCGCTACGTACGCAACGCGTTCAGCGTGCTGCCGCTCGATACGAAAGACTGGAACCTCATCGAGAGCGTGACCGAGAAGGCGGAGTACCACCAGTACCAGGGCTACCACATGGACGAGCTGTACGATCGCATCCTCGCGCTCTCGCGCTTCGTCTACCACGCGCGCCGGGAGCTGCAGCCGCAACTACGCGCACGGCTCTCTACCTACAGCTCGGGTCCGGGGCCGCTCGGCAACGACCGCATTCTCCGGAACATGGCCGTGAACAACTTCGACTCGAATCTCTCGATCCTCGCGGATCTCGTGAACAAGCTCTACTCGAGAACCGTGGAAGTCGACCGCGAGCTCGCGAAGGGTCGCAAGCCCGTGTACGAGTCGATGGAAGGGCTCGAGGAGATCGGAACCTTTCTCGTCCCGAAGTAACGCCCGGGAGGCGGCTCAGGCGGAGACGAGCCGCTTCGCCGCTGCGAAGACCGCCGAGTAGAGCTCCGGAAGGTCGTCTTCGTCGATCGTGGAGTACGCGACCCGCAGGTACTTCTCGCCGATCGCGATCGTGCCGATTCCTTCGTCCAACAATGCGAGACGAAGCTCCTCCGCACTGATGCCGTCGCACACGAACGCCATGAAGTAGCCGGAGTTGAAGGGCAGCGGCCGAAGCGGGCCGGTGTCGTCGGTCTCAACGATCGAGCGAACGCGCTCGTAGCGGGCTTTCAACAGGTTGCGCTTGCGGAGCTTCTCCTCGCGGTAGTCGGCCGAACCGAGCGCACGGACGAGCATGGTCTGCG
The DNA here is from genome assembly GCA_046538735.1 of Spirochaetales bacterium. Taxonomy (GTDB): domain Bacteria; phylum Spirochaetota; class Spirochaetia; order DSM-27196; family SLST01; genus SLST01. Next base: position 39,188 of record JBKHII010000018.1, on the reverse strand, counting down.
CGATCCTGCTGTTGTTGGAAACGGTAGAACGAAGGCTGCCCATGAGCTTGCGCTCGAGCGCGTCCAGCTGAGGCCGGTCGAGGCCTTTGCCGGCGAACGTTACGAAGCCGATCCGGAAACCCCAGGCGAAGTCCTCCTTCGTTGCACCGTCGATCTTGACCGCGCAGATCCGGTCGTGCGCTCCGGCGAGCCGGGCGAAAAGGCTCTCCTCGAGCAGCCCATTCTCGTAGAGGAGACCGAAGTAGGCGTCGTCGAAGACGGCGAGGATATCGGTCCCCGCGTCGGCCTTTCTGATGAGCAGGCCCTCGATCGCGGCAGCTTCCTCCATCGTGGGCGTGTAGCCGGTGGGGTTGTTCGGAAAGTTGAGGAGCACGATCGCCTTCTTGCGATCGCCGATCGCCTCGTCGAGCGCCGCAACATTGAAGCCGCCGGCCTCGTTGAACAGCGAATACTCCACGATGCGAGCCCCGCGTCGGACTTCTATCATGAGCCGGTAGTTGCCCCAGAAAAGCTCGGGAAGCACGAGCGCGTCGCCGTCGTCCACGAAGAGCTCGGCGATCTGGAAGAGACCGTTCGTCAGCCCGCCGGTGACCATGGGGAGCGACGTCTCAACCGACCAGAGCGATGGGTTCTTCCACCGCATCTGGTCGGACCACACCTTGCGCAGCTCGGGAAGGCCGGGCGTGGGCGCGTAGGCGACGGCCTCGTGCGGGCTCATCGTCGGGACCAGATCCCGAAGGCCGGTGAGCATGATCGGCTCGCCATGCTCGAACGCCATCCCCACGGTCGCGTTGAAGCGGCCCGCGCGCTGGTTGGCTTCGGCTGTCTGCGCGACGATACCCTTGGGGAAGAACATCTCACGGCCGAGCCGCGATAGGAGACGACCGGCGGACGTGCCGCTCAGCGTCTCGTTCAGCTCATGTGCAAGCGGATTCATGGGGGCGAGAATACACTGAGAATGCGACTTGCTCAATGGAGAGACAAATCGACAAGAATGGAGAATAATTGACAGAGGAGTGACTGTGGCGTACTGTATCGTCATGGGCGATCAGTCCACCCAGCAGAAACCGCCCGAAGGATCCTTCGGTTTCTTCCATCGTATCCTCTCGCTCTTCCTGGGTTCGGGCGATCCCGAGCGTGAACGACGCCGCCGGCTCAAGCAGATCGGCAAGGATCTGCAACGACAGAAGTTCAAGTACTACAAGCCGCGCTCCGGTGAGGCGCTCCCCGGCCTCGCACGATTGTTCTTCGATATCTACAAGGTCGTCGGCCCGGCTCAGAGCCTCCTTCAGGGAGCCGACAACTCGAACGCGCTGAAGACGATCCTGATCGAAGCCAACCATTCGGAGGAACAGGAACGCCTCCGCGAGGAGTTCAGCGAGGAGACGATCCGTGAGCGCGCGGAGAAGGTCGGCACCAAGGACCTGACGGCCCGAATCAAGGACGCGATGGTGGCGTACTTCAGCGGTTTCGATGCTCCGATCGTCAAACAGATCAACGACACGTACAATCTGATCCAGATCTTCGTCGCCTTCGTCAAGTTCGACTACTACTTCGTGCTGCGGAAGTTCGACTCGAGCGTGCAGGAAGGCAACTTCGGGTACACGCCGCGATTCGAATCGATCAACGCCGAGTACGTGAGCGACGACATCAAGGACTTCCTGGAGGTCGCGCTCGCGATCGAGCGCGACGCCGACTGGGACTCGGTCTTCGACGTGCTCCGGGACTACAAGGGAGTTGAGGTCGTAGACCGCAGCGCGTGGAAGAAGACGGTCGCGAGCCTGGCGAACGTACTGCGATCGGGCGTGTTGGTGCAGATCGTTCAGCACGTGGACAAGGAACCCGGCTACCGGGCGGACGTTCGGGTATCGCGAAAGCACATCGTGGAAGGCTATCTCAACACGCTGAAGACGCAGGTCGAGGGAACGATCCAGAAACTCGCTCGCGAACGAAGGACGAAGAAGGTCGAGCAACTCGTACGTGCGGTCTTCGGCACCACGGCCGTACAGCGCGCCAAGTTCTACACGGACACGGCCAATATGGCGTATACGAAGAAGATGCTCGCGGGCTTCCTCTACATCGAGGCATTCAACTACCTCAAGGCCTTCCTCGTGGACTATTTCAAGGGCGAGGTCCGTGCAACGATCAGCGATCTGTTCATCGTGCGCGGCCAGTGGGCGGACACGATTCTCTCGCAGCAGCTCTCCGACTCGTACTACTCCGTCATGAACATCGCCCAGAAGGCGGTGGAGTTCGACGATTCACTGAGTGAAGAGGGCGAGCTCGGGATGAAGCTCAAGAAGGCATCCGGGCGCGTCGTGGAACGCGACGCATCTACCTCGAAGATGCTTCGCCAGACGCTTCACGAGGTCAACGAAACGGCGCTCCAGATGATCCAGGACACCGCGACGAATCTGATCACCATGGGCAAGGTCCTGAAGCTCCTGATCGACGATGTAGAGAAAGAGCACCACGAGCTCATCCAGAACTGGAAAGAGCTCGACAGCTATACGGAGGACTCGCTCCATCAGGAGCTGGTGCGGATCTACAAGCGGGCCTACTACTTCGTCCAGCTCATGCAGATGTTCGTGAAAAAATAGGATCCACGAACGCTCCCTCGAGCTCGAGGAGCCTGGACTTGATCCGGCGCCCCTCCTCGGCCTTGAGCCCCCGAAGCGCGTAGTTGCCCAGACCGCCGCCGGCGGGCAGGACTCGGTGGCACGGGACGACGATCGCGACGGGATTGGCGGCAACCGCGTTCCCCACCGCACGCGCCGCATCACGGCGACCGATCTTCTGCGCGAGCTGCCCGTACGATACGGTTTCCCCGTACCCGATCTTCATGAGCCGGCTCCAGACGGCCTTCTGGAAGTTGGTGCCTTCGAGCTTCGCCTCAAGCGAGAAGGTCCTTCGCCCCCCGGCGAAGTACTCCTCGAGTTGGTATTCGAGCTCGCCGCATGCGTACTTGTTCTCGCGGACATCCAGGTCGGATGGGAAACGTTGGGGGCGACGGAATCCAAGGTAGAGAATCCGACCGGCCTTGTCGACCGCGGCGTGGAGCGTGCCTACCGGTGACTCGAAGGAGTGCGTGTAGACCACATTGCGGTTCCCGGTCGTCACCAGTGCCATAGACCTCTGCGTACGCTCAGTCTACCAGCAATGAGAGCGGATGGTAAAGCGGTGAGCGCTCCCAGTAGCGTTGCCGTCGCGACGGTCGCTGCCGCCCACCCCATCGCTGGTGTCACCGCTCCAACCGAGTACGCCGAAACCTGCTCGGCAAGCCGGAGCGGCAGGAGCTCGGCCGCCGGCACCGGGCGCGCGTTCATGACGCCCGCGGCCACGAGACCGAGCCCGCCACCCACAACCGCTGCGGCTGCGGCACTGAACGCACCCATCCCCACGGTGAACCAGCGAATCGCGCGACGAGTGAATCCCCAGGCGGAGAGGAGCTGCATGAAGGGGCGGGCCCGCCTCGCGAGGAGCAGCTGCCCCGGCACGAGCGTACCAACCGCGAGCGCGAGGAGCGCACCCAGGAGTACTTGCAAGCTCGATGACACCCCCCGGTTGATCCGGGCCGCCGTGGTCTTCCAGCCTGTCTCCGAGAGGCCGGACCGGACGAACGGTCGCAGATCCCTGATCGTGTCGTTGCGTCCGCGGACCAGTACCTCGATTGCCGAGTCGGTGGTGGATTCCGCGTAAGGATCGTTGATCACGAGCTCGGTGCCGCGGTGCGACGCGGGCGCCGTTCGGACGATTCGCACGAGCCCGTCGCCGTCCGGCGTGAAGACTCGGCTCACTCTGCCTTCACGCGTCGCGGCGATCTGTCCGGCGGTGAACAGGACCGCATCTCCGGGCGCGAAGTCGGCGCCTTCCAGGGCGCGATCCTCGCGGCCGCGGAACCGCAGCTCACGCCGGAGATCGGTACGCACCACGCGAACCAGCAACAGATCCGCAACGGAGTCGAGCGCCCCCGGCCGCGTAATCGACGCGGACACGAGTACGTCCTGCGATTCGGCCGATGCCGCGATCTCGCGCGCGGTTGAGGCGTCCAGCGAGCCGGATGCCTCTCCGTAGGCGACGCGGACCGCTTCCTCGATCTCCGCAGCGATCGGAACGTACACCGACCCGGCAAGCGTCGCGACGGCGGCAACCAGCGCGACCGCGGCGACCGCAGGCACCGAAGACGCCCGCCACTCCACGACGGCTCGCAGCGCAAGCTTCAGGAGCCTCACTCCACAGCCTCCCTGCGAATCCGTGCGAGCGGCGCCATCAGCTGCCGGCGAACCGTGAGAAACGCAACCGCCGGCGGTAGCAGCGCTACGCCCACGATCGTACGCACGAGCTGCCCGGTCGGCGGAACGGCCGCGCGGAGGAGCGATGCGACCAGGAGTGCGATTGCCGAGATCGCGCCCGCGGTGAACGACGCCGCCGCGATCTCGCGCACGTATACGGCTCGGATGAGTGCGACGTTGAATCCGAGTGTCCGCAGGAGCACCGTGTCTCGCGCGCGGTTTTCCATCGCGACCACGACCGCACCGCCGACCGATACGGCGGCAACGAGGAGGACGAGCGGTCTGAACAGCCCGGCGGCGCCGCCTACGCCGGCGTAGCGCTCGAATCCCACGAGCTCGGGCCACGCACGCACCGCGATGTGGGGCGCTATGCCCGCGACGAGCTCCCGGATCTCGAAGGCGGCGGCAAACGCGCTCTCGTCGGTCGCGGCGGCGACGAGGACGTTCGCGACGGGGGTGATCGCATCGAGCTCGCTCCCATCACCGAGTACGACGCGTTCGACCCACGGGAGCTCGATCCAGACGACCCCTTCGGCGTCGACCGCGACAACCTCGTCCTCGGGTACAACGTGCCATTCAACCGGCCGGTGGTCACCACGGCGCACGACGATCGTGTAGTCGATGCCGAGGCGAGGCTTCCCGGCTACGACCGGCGCCGTCCGGGCGGGGTCGTCGCGACCGATTGCGACGAACGGTCGGATCCGCCCGTCGCTGCCGTGCGCCGCACCCTCGATCCTTCGCACGTAGGAGACGCCGATGGGAGCGGTCGCCCGACGGACCTCCTCGAGGAGCGTGAGGCTGAACCACGCGGGATTGTGACGCGCATCGTGGGAGAGCGCCGGGTACGCCGGCGCGAGGTCGCCGCCGTTGGTCGCCGCGGTTCGCCTCAGCGAGACCGATCCGTACCGCGCCGCGCCGTAGGAGGCGAGTCGCTGCGATTCGATTCGAGTCGCATGGTGCGTGGCGACACCGGCCGCCGTCGCGAACAGGCAGATCGTAGTTACAAGGATCCAATGGAGCGGCTGGTCCGCGATGATGCGCCACGTAAGCCTGCGCGACGTCCGACCGAGCGTGGACATCGTGCGACGCTCACGTCTCCGGCTGCGCCGTGCGCAACCGAACCACGCGATCGGCCCGGTCGGCGACGACCGGGTCGTGCGTGGCGAGAATCACGAGGTGCCGTCCATCCCGTGCGACGTCGCCGAGAAGCCGTGCGACATGCGCGGCGTTCTCCGCGTCCAGATGTGCCGTGGGCTCGTCCGCGATGAGAACCGGGTTGCCCGCGGCGATCGCCCGGGCGATCGCCGCGCTCGCGCGCTGCCCGGACGAGAGCTCGCCGGGCCGCCGGTGCGCAAGATCGGAGAGGCCGAGCTCCCGGAGGCTCGCTTTGATACGCGCGTCGATCTCGACCTCGGAAAGCGGTTTGAGCGACAGCGCGAGACTGAGGTTCTCGTAGATCGAGAGCATCGGCAGGAGGTTGTACTCGGGAAAGAGATAGCTGATCCGCTCGCCACGAAACGCCGCCTGCTCGACCGTACTGAGCGTCCCGAGCTCGGTGTCGCCCACGTAGATCGTTCCCTCGTCCGCGTAGTCGATTGCTGCGAGAAGCGCGAGCAGCGTGCTCTTGCCGGAACCGGACGGACCCGTCACGGCGACCATCTCACCCGTCGTGAAGCGTTCGGAGAACCCCTCGAGCGCGACGACGACGTTGGAACCGTCCGCGTACCGCTTCCCGACTCCGCTGCAGGCGACCTCGAGCGTATCGGCGTCGCTCACGCGTTCGTGAACCCTTCCACCATTCTTCGCGTGCGCTCGGGCACGTCGGCGGTGATGTTGACCGCGCCGTCCACGTGGCGTTCCTCGAGCACGCGCCCGGTCCGATGGATGAGCGCGGCCAGATCGTACCGCGCGTGCGGAATCGCAACGTCCACGCGCGCGAACCGGCTCGCCACGATCTCGCGGATGCGGTCGCGCAGAAGGTCGAGCCCCTCGCCGGTAGCAGCGCTGGTGGGGACCGCGTCCGGGAAGGAAAGCTGCGCGAGGCGGCGCTCTTCCGCGGAGACGGCGTCGACCTTATTCAGGACCTGAATCGTCGGTTTGTCCTTGCTCCCGATCTCGTGCAGGACTTCGCCCGTGATGCGCGCGTGATCGACCGCCGAGGGGTCGGAGGCGTCGATGACGTGGACGAGGAAGGAGGCGAGCAACGTCTCTTCGAGCGTGCTCTTGAACGCTTCCACGAGGCCGTGCGGCAGCCGCCGGATGAAGCCGACGGTGTCCGTGAGGAGCACCTCCTGTCCGCCATCGAGCTCGAGCCTGCGCGTCGCCGGGTCGAGCGTCGCGAAGAGCTTGTTCGCGACGAGCACCTCGCTCCCGGTGAGCGCGCGCAGGAGGCTGCTCTTGCCCGCGTTCGTGTACCCTACGATCGAGCCGTTCGGCATCGGCAGCTCGTTCCGTTGGCGGCGCGACGTGGCGCGCCGGCCCTCCACGCCTCGCAGGTCGCGCTTGATCGCGGCGATCCGCTGCTGGACGATCCGGCGGTCGACCTCGAGCTGCGTCTCACCCTCGCCGCGTGTTCCGCGACGACCGCCGCGCTGACGCGAGAGGTGCGACCAGGCGCTCGTGAGCCGCGGGAGGAGGTACTCCATCCGCGCGAGATCGACCTGCAGCCGCGCTTCGCGCGTCTGCGCGCGCTCGGCGAAGATTTCAAGGATGATGCCCTGGCGGTCGGTCACCGAGCGCTTCGTGAGCCGTTCCCAGTTCCGTTGTTGCGAGGGAGAGAGGTCTTCGTCGAAGACGAGAACGTCCGCGTCCACGTCCTTGGCTCGCGCGGCGACTTCTTCCGCCTTCCCGCTTCCGAGGAAGTAACGGGGCGAGACCTCCCGCACCCGCACGCTCTCCTCGCCCACGGTCTCGAGCCCGAGCGTTTCGGTCAGGGCGCGGAGCTCCGAGAGGAGCGCGCCCGCCTGTGTCCCTTCGTCGTGGGTGTGAATCCCCACGAGATAGGCCCGCTCTTGCGGGCCTGCGTATTCGATCACGTGTTCAGTATGGCGCGGCAATCACCGGTCGGCAACCCCGCGGCCCACGACTACAGTACGAGCGCGGATCGCCCCCAGTCGAAGTGATTCTTCCGAATATCGTCCATGGTCGGCAGCTTGTACTCAACGACGTTTCGCCCCTCACCGATGTAGATGCTCCGGTTGATCGTCTGGTAGCCGAAACTCTCCGTCCTGGACCGTTCCACGTTCTTCACCTTCTTCACGTCCGCTCCGGTCACCGAGATGATGCACTGCTTGAGGTGCTCAAGGTTGGTGTCGTAGACGCTCCCCACGTTTCCGGTGTCTTCCAGATTGTCGAAGTTGATGACCTTGAGATCGGCGAACGCGATCTTGGGAACGGAGACCTTCACGTCATCGTGCGTCATGTGCTCGCTGAACGTCGCGGGATCGTATGCGCTGACGACGAGCGGGCGTACGGGACACAACTCCTGGTAGACCCAGTACTTACGATCTACGTCAGGCGCACGGTACTCGCGCCGCTCGAGCTTGAGCGTCCGACCGTCGTTCGTAGTGAGGTACATGGCCTTGAGCGCGTCCAGCGGAGTATTCTCCAGCGTGCGGTACACGCTCATCCAGACCGAGTGCTTGGGCTCGCCGTTCTCGTGCTGAACGCAGTTTGCCTCGGCGTGCTTCCAATCGAAGAAGTGCCCGAAGCCGCCTTCGATCTCAACGAAAATGAGCTTCTCGTACGAACCGTTCTTCCGACCGGTCGCCATGTACTGCCCGAATTGCTCCGGCGGCAGCTGGGAAGCGATGAGTGCCTCGAGCGGGAAGATCGACAGGTAGAATCTCGTTTCCATAATTGCTCCTTCCTTCAATCGGACTGTCACATACCAATATAGATCATATCACCATATCCGAGTAGTATAGGTGCCGATGGGCACGGGCGCCCCGAACTGTCTTCAGTGTGCGCACTTCTACGTAACCTGGGACCCGCGATTTCCCCGGGGTTGTCGCATGTTCGGGATCAAGACTCCGAGAATCCCGAGTCTGGTCGTACACGAGACCACGGGAAGCCACTGCCCCGCGTTCGAGCAATCACCCGCGATTCAGGAGAAGAGACCAGGTTGATGGATCGACGTTTTCCTCCACGCTTCGCGTCCCGATCCCTTCCCTCCGTCGTTGCGGCCCTGATCGTTGCGATCGTCCTCGTCACGTCCTCGTGCGACACGAACGACGCACCGGTCCAGGCGACCGAGATGCGGGAGGCGCGGGCAACGCTCCCCGATCTCGCGACGGTCGGAGGCGTCCAGGATGTCTGGGCGTTCGACTTCTCGATGACCTCCGACCGGTCCCAGGTTCGAGCCGAGCTCGGTGAGCCGACCGCGGTCGTCGAGTCGCAGGCTGCCGAGACCGGATCGGGACCGCAGATCGTACGCTGGCTCTACGACGGGCTCGAGATCACCTTCCTCATAGACGCGCTCGGCGAGCACGAGTACCTCCTCTCCGTCCGGATAGACGACGCCGACGTTCCACTGCGCGGCGGCTTGAGCATCGGCATGCCGGCGGAGGAGGCGATGGCCCTGCTCGGAGAGGCCGAAGTGAACAGCGATCAGGTTCGAGTCTTCTTCTACCGCAGCACGACGATCGAGATCGTGGTGGACGACGGAGCGGTTACCGAGGTTCACCTGGCGCGCGCGCTTCCGTAGCGAGGGTGCGTTGCGGCCCGGCACGGACGTTGACACCTCGGTTGCGCGCCCGTAGAGTGGCGATCGTGCGCGCACCATCCTGCACCTCCCAGATCGCCCGGAACTGTCTTGCGGCTGCGATCCTCCTGCTCGTTCTACTGACCGGCTGTACGCCCACGGCGGTGGTCGTGTGGACCGATACGCCCGAGCTCGTGACCGCAGTGGAGCTCTTCAACGCCTCCGAATCCGAGCACGTGATCGAGCTCGTCTACGAACCGGAGCTGGGCTCTGCGCTCCGCCTGACTGAAGACGTTCCCGATCTTGTCGTGGGCTCCTTCATCGAGGATCGCGCCACGGCGCTGATGTTCCGCCCGCTCGATCGTTTCGTTCGTCGCGAGCTGGACGAGGAGGAGTTCTACCCGGAGCTCTTCGCGACAGGAAAGCAGAACGGGCACTACCACCTCCTGCCGGTCGCGTTCAACCTGCCCCTCCTCTACTTCACGAGCCCGGTCGCGAATCCGGAGACGGAGATCGTCATCTCGCCCGAGGAGATACGCTCGCTCGGCGAGGCGTTCAACGCTTCGGACGACAACGGGTGGGCTCGACTCGCCTACTCCCCGATCTGGGACACGGACTTCCTCTACCAGTTCCTCCGGTTGGGCGGGCTCGAGCCGCACGAGGGTCCGCGAGGTGAGCCGGATTGGTCGTTCGAGAACCTGGTACGAGGTGTCTCGAATGCGCGAGAGTGGGTCGAGTTGCACGGCGGCGTTGAGGCGGACCTCCCATTCCAGGCGAAGTACCTGTACGATCCGGACATTCAGCTCGTGCGGCAAGGCCGAATCGCCTTCGGCTACGACACCTCCAATCGCTACCTGACGCGAACTGACGCGCAGCGCAACGACCTCGACTTTCGATGGCTGGGCGGCAACGGCACGATCCATGTCCTCGAGGACGCCGTATACGCGGGAATCCCCCAGGGAGCGGAATCGCGCCAGGGCGCCGAGCGTTTCCTGGCGCAACTGCTCTCGGTGAACGTCCAGCGACGGATCATCGAGAACAATCTGCGAAAGCGGGTCGATACGTTCGGAGTCGCCGGCGGGTTCTCCTCGCTCTGGCGCCTGAACGAATCGTACCTCTGCGAGTACTATCCGGAGCTGGAGCAGAAGATCCCGCCGGCGGGCCGACTCGACTTCCCGCCGGCGAGCCCTCGGCACTGGAACAAGATCGTGGACGATGTGGTGGAGCCGTGGCTGCTGCGCGAGGTACTCGGCAGACCGCAGTCGCGGGACCTGGAGGAAAGCGTTCGGGCGTGGCTCCTGCAGCAGGAGGACTGAGCCGCTCCCGACGCGTCAGTCGAGGTAGCGGGCCTTGTTTGCGAGGTGCTCGTTGAAGGTGCGCGACATCACGATGCGTCCGTCTTCCGGGTGCAGGAAGAAGTAGAAGTCGTGCTCGGCCGGGTGGATCGCGGCGAGAATCGCCTCGATACCGGGGTTCCCGATCGGTCCCGGCGGAAGGCCGGCGTTCTCGTACGTGTTGTACGGGTGATCCACGGCGGTGTCCGCGAAGGTCGGCTGCCGCTTGTTCGTCCCGAGCACATAGTTCACGGTCGCATCCGATTCGAGCCGTATCCCGTCCCGGAGGCGGTTCCAGAAAACCCCAGCAACATCGCGCATCTGGTCGGTGTCGTTCGCCTCCTCCTGCACGATCGACGCGAGCGTGAGCACGTCGTGGAGCGTCCGGTCCTGCGCACGCATATCCGCGAGGATCTCGGGCGTGATTCGGCGAGAGAAGCCGGCGAGCATCCGCCGCACGATGCTCTCCGGCGTGCTGTCCTCGAAGACGCGGTAGGTGTCGGGGAAGAGATAGCCGTCTAGAATCGTATCGTCCTGGAGATGAGCGAGGAGCTCGAAATCGTGGTAGGCGGGCTGCATGACCGCCGCCTGCTGGAATCGTTCCTTCGTGAAGAGGCCGAGCCGCTCGAAGTGGAGCTCGATGTCGTTGAGGCTCCAACCTTCGGGAATCGTAATCGTGATCTCGTTGAAGACCGCATCGCCGCTCGCCATCTTCTGCAGGATTTCCGCCGGAGACATCGCGGGAGAGACGAGGTATCGTCCCGCCTGGAGCTTCGTATCGAGTCCACGAACGCGACCGTAGAGCTCCACGGCGATCGCGTTCTTCGCAAGACCCTCCGCAACGAGCCGACCGCTCACGGTACGGAGCGTCTGATTGGGCAGGATCTCGAAGACGAACGCGGCGCTGCGGCTGCCCATGTCCTGCGAGACCGGCTGAAAGAGCAATCCGGCGCCCACGTACGCACCGCCGACCCCCACGATCAGTCCCGCCACGACGAGAAGCACGACCGCGGCGAGCACACGAGCGGCAAACGGACGCCGTCGCGGCGGAGCGCCGTCGCGGCCACGCGGAGGGTTGCTCTGTCGGGTATCTGCGGTCACGCCGACAAATATACGACCGATGAAGGCAGCCGAAAACAGCCATTGAGCCGAGAGAGGCGGCTACACGACCCGGTAGCGCAGCAGAATCGTGTCGCGGTTCAGGAGGCGGCTCTCCTCGAGCTCGAGGCGCTGGTCCACCGTGCCCGCGATCAGAGGCGTGCCGGACCCGAAGAGACGCGGCTCCACGGTGATCTGCCACTCGGTGACGAGATTGCCCGCCACGAAGGCGCGATAGACCTCGCTGCCGCCCAGCACGGCAAGCGACGAGTACCCGCGCCGCTCGAGCGAGGAGACGACCTCACGGGGCGTGGCCGACGTGAACTCGAGCGCTCCCTCGCGATGGAGATCGGAACGCGCTGCCGGATCGCGAGTCATCACGGTGCGAAGAATCCCACCGCCGCGGTCGCTGACGATGCGATCGCGCACCGCCTCGAACGTTCTGCGTCCCATGACGGTGGCGCCGCACGAGCACATCGTCGATCTGAAGTGCTCCTGATCCTCGGCAGACGCGAACGACACGCCCGTCTCGTCGTGACGCGTGAGGAACCCGTCGATCGAGATCACCGCTAGACCGATAACGCGCATTGGAACCTCCATTCGGCCACCGACCGACCCCGGCACCGCCAAGGTTCTGTTTGACAGATCTCGTTTTTGCACCCTACAATAAGGGTTCAATAGAATAATCTACGGAGGTAGGCATGGCTACAGTTGAGCTGAAGTCAATCACCAAAGTCTATGAGGGGAATGTTCAGGCGGTCAAGAACGCCAACATCACCGTTCAGGACAAGGAGTTCGTGGTTCTCGTAGGCCCGTCCGGCTGCGGAAAGACCACGACACTGCGAATGATCGCAGGACTCGAGGACATCACGGGCGGCGAGCTCTACATCGACGGGAAAATCGTAAACGACGTTCCTCCGAAGGATCGCGACATCGCGATGGTCTTCCAGAACTACGCGCTCTACCCGCACATGTCGGTGTACGACAACATGGCGTTCGGTCTGAAGATCCGGAAGTTCCAGAAGGAAGAGATCAAGAACCGCGTTGACGAGGCTGCTCGCATCCTCGACATCGAGGAGCTCCTCGACCGGAAACCGAAGGCGCTCTCCGGCGGTCAGCGACAGCGTGTCGCGGTCGGCCGTGCGATCGTCCGAAAGCCGAAGGTCTTCCTCTTCGACGAGCCGCTCTCCAACCTGGACGCGAAGCTGCGGGTGCAGATGCGCGCCGAGATCAGTGGGCTCCACAATCGTCTCCAGGCCACGATGGTCTACGTGACGCACGACCAGGTCGAGGCCATGACGATGGGCGACAAGATCGTCGTCATGCGCGACGGCGTCATCCAGCAGATCGGTGACCCGCTCTCGCTCTACAACAACCCGGTAAACCGCTTCGTCGCGGGCTTCATCGGATCGCCCCCCATGAACTTCATGGCCGTCAAGGTCACCGAAGAGGGCGGCAAGATGATGATCGACGAGGGCAATTTCAAGCTCAGCGTGGACGCTGCGCTCTCGGACGACCTCAAGCCGTACATCGGCAAGGAAGTCATCTTCGGCGTTCGCCCGGAGGACCTTCGCTACAGCGCGGACGCCAAGGACGGCGAGTGCATCAAGACGAGCGTACAGGTCATCGAGCCGCTCGGCGCGGAGATCCACGTCTACGTTGACACCGGCAGCCACGTCATCATCGCCCGGACCGAGCCTACGATCGAGTTCAACGTTGGCGACGAGGCGAGGTTCGTCCCGGTCTGGCAGCGAGTCCGCTTCTTCGACGTGGAGAACGAGCAAGCGATCAACGTCAAGGAGTAAGAGGGTCCTTCCCCCTCCGACCAGTGGGCCGCCCTTCAGGGTGGCCCTTTTTTTTCGTTCAGCCGATGCGGAGTTGGGGCCGGCCGCCGACCCTGGGCGCGCGAGACTACCGTCCGAGGTCTACGACCTCCAGCACGAGTGCGACGATCGGATCGCGCGGTCCGGTCGCGTCGAGCCTCCGCGCCACGGCGAGCTCGCAGCGAAGCGCGTAGTCCACCCACGGCTGAACCACATGGAACTCGACTCCGCCGCCGATCGCGGGCACCGGAGTAGTCCGGGTTGGTTCGTCGCTCCCGAGCTCCGCGAAGGCCGTGAACCCGAGCGCCATCGGGTAGTAGACGTCGAACTCGAAGAGGCGGCTCGCGAGGACGAACCGCGCGCCTGCGACGAGGGGACCTCGGTCCTCGTGGCTGAACGCTCGAAGCGCGGACAGGCTCGGGAGGAAGACGGCGGGATACCCTCCGCGCGAGTCGGCATCGAGGCAACTCGCATTCAGCGCGATTCCGGCAACGAGAAAGCGACCGGCGATCGGGTACGACGCGGACGCGCTCGCCTCGGCGCGAAGCGCACCGATCGGAGCCGAGCCCGCAGCGAGGTCGGTGGTCGTACCGGCGATCTCGGCCGAGACCCGGGCCTCTGCGACGAGCCCGGCAAGCTCGATCGGGGGCGTTCCGCCCCACCGCACGACGGCCCCGAGCGCCACCTCTGCGCGGGATGCCGGATCGCCGGACGCGGCGAGGCGAAGGACGAGGCCTGATTCGGCGACAAGATCGAGCGTCACGTCGGTGTGGAGCCGGTCACCGAGTATGCTCTGGCGGAGCCGCGACCGCGCGACCAGGTCGTGATACGCGCCTTCCAGCCGGAATCGGTAGCCCGTGCCGGTGTACCAGCGAGTCTCCCGCTCGGGGATGAGCGCGTAGTAATTCCGCTCGAACCCGAAGCCGTAGAGAAGGCCGAGCGTCGTCGGCCGTGGCCACCACTCGAGCGCTCCGGCGCAGGGCGTCGCGACGAGCGCGGCGATCGCGGCCACAGCGGCGAGGGCCGTTCGCCCGAGCCTCACGAACGCAACCTCACGTTGTCCAGGTAGACCTCCGTGCCCTCGCTCGCGCCGAGACGCAGCTCTACCTCCACGACCGCGGTCGGTCCGGTCAGGCCGAACGCTTCGATCGGGATGTAGATCGTCTGCGATGCGACGTGCCGGGCGGGCCCGGTCAACAGGTGGGCCGACGGGATCGGACGTAGATCGTAGAGAGTGGCCAACGCGCAGCGGTGCTCGCCTTCGGACGTCCGAACGACGACCTCAAGCGGAACCGGTGCGGTTGCGCTGCCGGCGTCCTCCACGGCGAGGTCGAAGAGGACAGCCGTCGCCGGGATCGGGTCGGGAGCGACGAACGTCAGAACGCCGACCGCACGACCTCCCCGACCGGACGGCGACAGGTTCACCCGGAGAGCCCGGTTCTCGGTCATCCGCTCCTCGTCCGTACGCAGCGGCAGGTACGTCTTCCGAAGGTCCGGCAGTCCCGCGGCCTCGATCGTCCAACCGGACGCGGAGCGAGACAGACCGGGACCGCCCTCGAACCCGGTGATCGGCTCGCTGTCCCCGTATCTGCAGACCGTCCGCAGGAGCGTCTCCGGGAGAAACACCGCCCCCCGAGGATCGAGAAACGCGTCGCGGAGCTCCGGACGGAGATCGAATGAGGCGAAGAGGAAGGCGGTAACGAGCCCGGTGGCGGTTCGTCGCTGCTCCCTGCCGGACAGAAGATTGCCGATGAGTGTTGGGCGTGGATCCTGCACGCGCGCCCACTCGGTGTTGAACCGAGCGTGGTTCGCCCCGTGCAAGGTCGCCGCGACGCGGAAACTCTCCGTCGCGACCGACCCGCGGTAGAAGTACCGCAAGCCGAGGTGGGCGGTCACGTCGCCGTCAAGCGTCCCGTGGATGGAGAGATAGTCCACGTCCGGCGGCAGGACGCTCTCCCGTCCGCGGGGACGATACCGGCCCTCGACCGCGGCAAGCGCAACCACCGCGCGGATGGCGTACCCGTTGTGGGACCCAACGGATCCGTCGGCGGAAGCGGGGGGCCGGTCGTTGAAGATCGACGCGTGCACCGCCGCCGATCCCCCGCGAGAATGGCCGATCAGCGCGATCTTCGAGAGATCGAGACGCTCGAAGAGCGGTGTGTGAGCGTCGCGCGTCCACGCGTGGAGGCACCGCAGGTGCTCGAGCAGAATGACGGCTCGAGCGTCGCTCTCGTCGTCAACGAAGTTCAGGAAGTTCTCGTCAACGGAGACGGCGGCAATGCCGTGCGAGGCCAGGTGCTCGCCCAGGTAGCCGTAGCCGCCCTCGGAGAAGTCGTGAGGGGGGTGGTTTCCGTGGGCGATGATCGCGAGCGGATACGGCCCGGGCCCGGTCGGCATCCAGACGATGGCGTTCAAGGGAGCACGGGTCTCGTCGTAGCCCCAGAACGCTTCGTCCACGCCGCTCACGAAGGCGCTCACGTCGACCGGACGCGTCACGAGCTCGATCCGGTCGACCGCGTACGACGGTCGCCGCGGATTGTGCGGCGAGGCATAGCGGAAGACCCGGTAGCGGTGCGGACCACGCGCGGACGGATCGCGGGACGCTCCAAGAAGCCGCGAGCCGAACGGTTGCGCCGCCGGAGGAACGGCTTCGGCGGTTCGCTCGGGAGGGAGGACCGCACAGCCGCTGCAGAGCACGAGAAGCGCGACTGCGGCGACGAGCACGCGACGCTGGGACGAGGAGATCGGCATGTCCGCGGCGGTTCGTTGTCTCAGGATCGTGCTCCAACGCCGATTGTACGTGGTTGCGGCGGGTCGATAAACCAGTCTCGATCAGTGGAACGAGGCGGGACCGAAGTCCGGCGCAGGAGCGAACGTCGCCGCTTCCACGATCTCGGAGAGCGAGCTCGGAAGCGCCGCGACCGGCAGCTCGTGACCCCTCTCCAGCCCCTCGCGGAACACCTCCACGTCGCCTCGCGTGCTCACGGCGAGCTCCACGGCGAATACGCGCTCGAATGTCTCTTTCGGGCCGGTGATCGCGATCGAGAGCACGCCCCGCGACGCCGTCTCGAAGCCGAGCTCGGCGAACCCGGTCTCGGCCCGGCGCCGCGCCGAGTCGCCCGGCGAGAGACGGTCGAGCGTCGCTCGACTGACGACCGTGTCGCCTGTGACCCGATCGCCGCTCGCGGGTCGGAGCAGGACGTGCGCGGTCACTCGGTCGACGCTACGCTCCGAAGTCATCCAGATTGATCTCCTCACGAAGCGCCAATGCCTCGAGATCCGACTGCTCCTCCTCCGTGAGCGGCGAGCGCGCCGCGTGGGGGAGTGCCGTCGGCATGCATCGGAGTTTCGCGAGCAAAACCGCCTTGTACGCGTCCACGAGCCCGTGGCCGGTCGCGTCGTCGGCGCCGGCCTTTGCCGGGTTGCCGCGTCCGGTTCCCGTCTGGTCGGTGAACGGCGACGAACGACCGGCGGAGACATCGCGCGCGGAGCGTTTCAGAATGGAGCGCACCTCGTCCGGGTCAAGCCTGGGACACGCCTGCTTCACGAGCGCCGCGGCTCCCGCGAGCTGCGGCGCGGCCGCGCTCGTTCCGCTGAAGGCCGCCCAGCCGTCGCCCGGTTCGGTCTCGTCGCCGTCCGGATGCGTTCCTCCTGCGTTTCCAACGTCGATCTCATCCTTCGGCTCGAGCGGCAACATGATGTAGATGGCGCGCGGCCGCATCCCCACGAGGCCGCAGAGATCGGGAACCTGGCGCGGCGGACTCGTGTAGATCTCGCTCGAGAAGCCGCTCGCGTAGTCGGATGCTCGGATGCTCATGTCGCGGTCCATGAAGGCGCCGCCTGCCGAAACGACATCTGGGTGTTGGCCTGGAAAACCCCAGTGGCCGTTACCGGCCGAGAAAACGACGGTGATGCCGGCGTCAACCGCGGCCGCGATTGAGGCGGCGAGGAGCTGATCGGCGGCGGACAGACCGTTGCGCCTGCTGCTCCCCCAGCTGCACGTGATGATGTCCGGCCGGAGGTCAATCGCCGCGTCGAACGCGCCTTTCGAGTTTGTGAAGCTCATCTTCACGGGAATGAGCTCGGCGTCCGGCGCGACCGAGAAGATGTTCGCAGACTCGCCGGTCCCGTGGCCGCTCTCGTCCGCCTCCGGTTCTGCCGCGCCGGGACCGAGCACGACAGGCGCAACACGATACCCACGCTCCACGAAGAAGGGATGCCGGTACCAACCCGAGTCGACCATCGCGATCCGGATGCCTCGCCCCGTCACGCGGCCTCGGTGCGCCCGGTCTGCGTTGCACCCGAGTGAGACCCCGGCGGGTACGGTGAGGTGCCAGTAATCGACCGTTGGAGGATGCGCGGAAGGCTGCATGTAGTAGCGAGGCTCCTCGATCGCCACGCCCTCGACCACGTCCGCGAAGTCGGTTCCGCCGGTTTCGATGAGACCGGCAACCGGCGTGTCCGGGCACTCGATAAAGGTCGCGGTGGACACGACCCCCTGTGGCTTGATGACTTCGCGTTCCTCGGTCACGAGCTTGCGGCCGAACGCCTTCTCGTATTGCTTCTGCGTCCCCGCGATGTTGATGGTGCTTCGGGTAACGTGAAGGACTTCGAATCCGGCCGACCTCAGACGAGCCACAGCGGCCGAGACCACTCCCCGATCCGAGTTGAAGCTCGCGTACGTGCGGCGATTGACGAGCGTACCGGATCCGAAAATGGACGCCCCTCCGACCGACCGTGGCGATACCTGTGCGAAGATGCGCTTGGGCATCCCCTGCGTCTTCTGTGCCATGCTGCCTCCCGCTGCGACTCGCTCTCGGCTGACTTCTGCTGCGGACGGTGTCAACCGGTCGGTTGGCCCGCCCGCCTCGGGAGCGGTCGCTCGGTCACGAGGAAGGCGGAACGACCTCCATGCCGAGTGCATCCTCGTCATCCGGATCCGTGCGTCCGGAATCGTCCGTCTCCATCCCGTGGTGATCGGAGTCGCCGTGGACCTGGGCCTCGGGCTCTGCGTCGGCCTCCACCTGGAAGCCGGCGACCGAATCGTGAAGCTCGCCGATGTGCTCGTAGGTCTCCTCGGTAATCCGCTTCATCTCGGCAAGCGTCGTGTTGATCTCCGAGGTCCCGATCTTGATTTCGTCCATGCCGGTGCGGACGCTGCTCGAAATGTTGCGAACGTGGTCCATCGAGGAGGTTATGTCGTGGCTCTGCGATGCGACGTTCTTCACCTCGGTCTGGATCGTGCCGGTGACGTCGCCGACCTTCGCCGAAGAGCGCATCACCGACTCGGTTCCCGAGGCGAGTTCCCGCATCGTAGCGTTGATCTCGTCAAAGGCGCGCGCGGTCGCTTCGACCTCGTCCTGAATAGCGCCGAAGCTCCGCTTGGTCTCGGCGCTCATCGAGTGAGTCTCTCCCACGACCGAGACGACGTGCTCGAGCTGCTCACGGATTTGCTTGGAGTTTCGATTGGTCGAGTCGGAAAGCTTTCGGATCTCGTCCGCAACGACCGCGAATCCGCGTCCGTACTCGCCGGCGTGCGCTGCTTCGATCGCGGCGTTCATCGCGAGGATACTCGTCTGGCTCGCGATGTTGTTGATCACGCTGATGATCTGGAGTATCTCGTCTACCGATCCGGCGATTACTCCCACGTTCGCGTCCGTCTTGTCTATGTGCTGCTGGCCATCGCCGCTCGCCTCGCGCAGCCGCTGCGCCGCCTGGCGGCGTTCGTCCGCGATGTTCGAGATGTTGTTGATGCTCGCGGTCATCTGCTCCACGGCGGACGACGACTCGGAGACGGCCTGCGTCTGCTCGCCCATCGTACCCTCGAGAGCCGTGATCGCGGCGTCTATCGCGGCAAGCTTCTCCTTCGTCGTCTCGATCGTCTCGTCCAGATCGCCGACCGTGTCCGCGATCGCGCCGATGTTTCCCACGATCTCGGTCACGCTCGATTCGGATTGCTGCGCCGCGCTCACGAGATCGGTTCTCATGTCGGTAACGGTCTGCGCGATGCTCTTGATGTTCGCGATGATCCCGGAAAAGGAATCCACGAACTCCTGAACGTAGCGCGCAACGGCGGACAGCTCGTCACGACCGTCGGTCTTGAGGACAACGGTGAAATCGCCTGCGGCCAGGCGCTCCATGTTCGTATGGATGTTGCCGAACCGCCTGCGCAGAGACCCTCGGAAGACGAGAATGAGAACGACAATGGCCACGAGCGCGAGTATTTGGACGCCGATGAACGACCACTGGAGCTGCGCGACCGAGGTCTCGCGCATCGTCTGCAGCTGCCCCACGAGGCGAGTCACGATGTTGTGCAACGTCTCGTCCAGGTAGCCCGAGAGCTGATTCACGCTGCGGTAGAGCCCCATGATCCGGGTCAGCGACTCGTTGTACATGATGTACGCGAGGCTCTGAGATGGAAACTCGGTGAAGCCGTTGGTCACCTCGCTGACGTCCTCGCGGAAGTTCTCGATCTCTTCGATGGCGAAGGTGGCAATCTGGTCGAGCCGAGTGACGTCCTCGCCGAACTCCGGATTCTGGAGAGCCAGGCGCTGTGTCTCCGGGGCCTCCATGAACTCCTCGAGCTGCGTAGTCATCCGGGCGGCGATCTCCGACCAGAGCTCGTACGCGTCGTCCACGGGCGCCGCGGCGAAAACCTGATATGTCGTACTTTGGAGCCTCCACACTTGCGCGGACAGCGTGTCCAACCGACGAATCGTGTTGTCGTAGAGTCGGGATTGGGCGAGCATCTGCAGGCTCAGCGTCGCCACAACTGTGAAAGCTACGACGACGATGGCGGTAATGACGATGAGTCTACCTGTGAACCTCATAATCGATCCTTGTCTAGTATCGTCCGCCGAACGGCGAATAGCAAGTCTACCACGGTTTTTGAGAAATTGGCACTCTGTTGTTCAGTCTCGTTCCGGCGTGAAGAAGATGCGGTCTACAAGCGTGCCGACATAGTCGAGTCGCGAGACTTCGTCGTCCACGTTGATGTATCCATACTCGTTGAACAGGTCGGGCACGCTCATCGCTGCCAGAATGGAGGCCGAGAAGACCTGGAGCAACCGGCTGCGCAACGCGCCCCCGGTGTGATGAACGCCACGCTCTTCCAGGTCTCGCTCGAGCTGGTGGAGAAACCGGCCGATCGCCGCAATCGCCTTCTCCCGGTCCTCCGGATGACCGTCCCGTCCCTCGAGGTGGGCTCGTGAGATGCGTGGAAAGCGTCGCGCGCCCGCCATGAGGTCCGTGAGGATATGGACGAGGCGCTCACGAGCGGTCGCGCGCTCGGACGCGGCGAAGTCGCCCCAGTCGAAGGCGTGCTGCAGCGAACGGTCGAGCGCTCGCCGGATCAGCGTGTTCTTGCTCCGGAAGTAGTAGTTGATCGCCGCACTGTTCACGCCGGCGATCGCCGCGATGTTGCGAATCGTTGCTCCCGTGAGCCCGTACTGCTCGATGCACGCGAGGGTCGCGTTGATGATCCGTTCTTCCACGTCGCTCGCTTCGTCACTCACCGCTGGTTCGACCTTTCGGCAGGAATTCTTGGGATGATTGTCCCACAGCCGAACCGTTGATTCAAGCGCCCGTCTCGACCTGGAGTGCGGTCGGTTCGAGTCCGCACAGCCGCGCGGAGACGCCCCAGAGACGGCGAGCCGCGTCACGGTCCGCGGCTCGCGCGGCAGGCACCGCTCGTCTGCTTCTCACCGAGCGACGTGTCCACGAGACCGGGGTCGAAGGCGTAGCAGCGAAGCCCTCGCGAGCGGTCGATCCGCCGATCGAGCTCGTACGACACGATCAGATTCGCGAGCTTCGATTGCTCGTAGGCACGAAGGAGGGAGTAGCGGCGGCGCAGTTGCAGATCGTTCCAATGAATCACGCCTCGGCGGTGACTCCCGGACGTGACGTTCACAATTGCGCCGTCGCGCATCAACGGCAACAGCAACGCGGACAGCAGAAAGGGTGCGAGGTGGTTCACGACGAACTGAAGCTCGAATCCGTCGCGGGTTGTCATGTGGCGACTCGAGACCGTTGCCGCCGAATTCACGACCGCGTTGAGCGCGTCGCTGTGATCGCGGTCAAGGAACGTCTCAACGTCCGCCGCCAGATCGCGTACCGAACGCAACGACGAGAGGTCGGCCCGGAGACCATGGACGACTCCTCCGTCGGCCTCCTCGGCGAGACGTTCCGTCGCGGCCCACGGCGAACACGGTCCACCCGCGTGCGGCCGGCATCCGGGCCGTCTCATACCCAATCCCCGACGTTGCGCCGGTCACCAGTGCCGTACGGTTTCGTGCACCCATGCAATCACCTTCCTCTCGAGGCCGTGCGTTCGGGCGGTCCCGGAGCTCCCACGTCTCCTCGTGTATCGAATCACTCACGTGATTGAATCATACGATTGACCAGACGCGTGGGCCAAGGTACTTTGTACACATGTTTCAATCGTTCGATTAAGGAGTTTGTATGGACGGGTTTGTGATCATCACCGGAGCGGCGGGGGGCCTCGGGAGAGCCTTCGCCGCGGAATGCGCCGAGCGAGGATGGACTCTATTCCTGACCGACCTCGCTCAAGACCCTCTTGACGATCTTGCGATCTCGCTGCGGCGAGCCTACGGCGTCTCCGTCGCGTCCTTCGCGTGCGATCTGAGCGATCCGGATGCCCGCGAAGCCCTCGGCCGCGGGATCGAAGCCGGGCCGGGACGACCGTGGATGCTCCTCAACGTCGCCGGCATCGA
Source organism: Spirochaetales bacterium (assembly GCA_046538735.1). Classification (GTDB taxonomy): domain Bacteria; phylum Spirochaetota; class Spirochaetia; order DSM-27196; family SLST01; genus SLST01. The sequence goes on along the minus strand of JBKHII010000018.1, from coordinate 17,207 downwards.
CTACGAAGGATCGTTCCTCGATCGCTCGCTCGACGAGTTGACCCGGATCGTCCGCCTGAACGTGGAGGCGACGCTCGCAACGACGTACCGGGTGCTCGAGCTGCGCGACCGCTCGGCCCCATTCCGGCTCGTGACGGTGGCGAGCCTTGCCGGCTACTACGCGATGCCGCTCAAGGCGACCTACGCGGCGACGAAGGCGTTTCTCCTGAAGCTGACGATCGCCCTGAATGAGGAGTTGCGCGCGACAGGAGGGTCGGCGACCGTGCTCGCACCCGCGGGCCTCGCGACGCAGCCGTCCGCGATCGCGGGGATCGAGTCTCAAGGAGTCTTGGGGCGACTGACGACCGTTGAAGTGCCGATCGTCGTACGGATGACGCTCAGCGCCGCGCTTCGCGGCGCGCCCGTCGTGATCCCGGGTCGCGTAAACGCGCTGCTGCGCGCTGCCGGGTCACTCGTACCCGACCGGACCGTAGCCCGTGCGATCTCACGACGGTGGACGCGCACTCGGAACCGCTGTCGAGACGTGGAGCGCCTACAGGACGGTGCCGAGCGCCCGGAGCAGCCGCTCCACGTTCTCCGGCCGTGAGGTTTCGCCCATCAGCCCGATCCGCCAGATCTTGCCGGCGAGCGGCCCGAGTCCTGCCCCGACCTCGATATCGTGCTCCTCGAGGAGTCTCCTCCTGACCGCGGCCTCGTCCGCGCCGTCCGGAACCGCCACCGCGTTGAGCATGGGGAGCCGGTACTCGGGCTCCACGAAGAGGTGCAGTCCGAGCTCGGCGAGTCCTTCCACGAGGAGCTGATGAACCTTGGCGTGTCGCTCGTGCACCGCGTCCACTCCCTCGGCGAGGACGTTCGAGAGTGCCCGGTGGAGCGCATAGATCATGTTGATCGGCGCAGTGTGGTGATACGAACGCTTCGCTCCCTCCCAGTAGCTCGTCAGGAGCGTCAAGTCGAGGTACCAGTTGGGAACCGGCCGTGACCTGCGCTCGAGTCGCGCACGGGCACGATCGGAGAGCGTGAGCGGAGCCAAGCCGGGCGGGCACGAAAGACACTTCTGCGTCCCGCTGTAGACGACGTCCGCACCCCATTCGTCCACCGGAACCGGGATGCCGCCGAGACTCGTGACCGCGTCCACGAGTAGGAGCGCGCCCGAATTGCGCACGGCTGCGGCGATCTCATCCATCGGGTTCCGGACGCCGGTCGACGTTTCGGCGTGCACGACCGCGACGAGATCGTAGCGATCCGCGGACAGGCGCTCGGCGAGATCGGCCGCGCGAACGGGCGTGCCCCAATCGAACTCGAGCGCCGTGACCGCGGCGCCGAGGCGCGTGGCCACGTCCTGCATGCGGCGGCCGAATACGCCGTTCACCGCAACGAGCACGGCGTCTCCGGGCTCGATCATATTCGCGAAGGCGGCCTCCATCCCGGCCGACCCCGTTCCCGAGATCGGAATCGTCAGGTCGTTCTGCGTCTGGAAGACCGAACGAAGCATCGACTTCACCTCGTCCATGATCCGGACGAAGCGCGGGTCGAGGTGACCGATCGTGGGCAGAGCCATCGCGTCACGAACGCTCTTCGCCACGTTCGACGGACCGGGTCCCATGAGAAGCGTCTCTGTAACAGAGTTGAGCATACCCCCATAGTGGACGGTGCTCGAGGTTTGTGCAATGGCGGCTTGCGCTCGAGGACGTGCTCCCGTACGATCAGGACGATCGGAGACGCAATGGAGCGACAGGACGCGATTCTCGACTGGTGGTTCCCCCTCCCCCGAACGCATACCGGCGTGGTGCTCGGCAACGGCGTGCAGGGACTGATGGTCTGGGGCATTGATCGCCTCTGCATCACCGTGGGCCGCGCCGGATTCTGGGACCGGCGGGGCGGAACCACCCCGATCCTCGGCATCACCTTCGGCGAGCTTCGATCGCTCCTCGAAGCGGGCGACGAGCCCGCAATCCTCGCTGCGTTCGCCGGCCCTTCCGGCGACGGCCCGCAACACTCGCTCCAGATCGGCTGCGGGCGCATCGAGCTCGCGCTCCCCGGCGGTCTTCGTCCCCGGTCGGCTGCGCTCCACCTCTCCGAGGCGCGGCTCGTCGTGCAGTTCGCCGCGGCCGACGGCAGGACGGCGGCGCTCGAGATCGGTCAGGCACCGACGGAGGAACTCTTCTGGGTCAAGGCCGACGGTGGACTCTCCGGCCTGCGGCCGCTCGCCGTTCCCACCTGGCGCTTCGTCGGCGACGAGCTCGCCCGCCTGGGCTTTGAGCCTCCCACGGAATGGACCGATTCCCCCGATACGTCCGGGGGCTTCGTCCAGCCGACACCGGCGGACGAGGCGCTCGCGCTCGCGTGGCACCGGACGGAAACCGCAATCTTCGTGACAACCGCGCTCGGCGCGACGGGAAGGGAGGCGCGGGAGGCGGCACGGGAACGGGCCGGCCGCGCGGCCGAGCCCGGCCGGCTCGCCAATGCCGAACTCACCCGTACCGAGTGGTGGAGCGCCTATTGGCGTGACGTCCCGGATGTCTCGCTCCCCGATCCGGTGCTCCAGCGTGCCTGGGACTACGGCCTCTCCAAACAGGCCGGCCTTACCCCGCCGCAGGGGATCGCCGCGACGCTGCAGGGCCCCTGGATGGAGGAATACCAGCTCCCGCCCTGGAGCAACGATCACCACTTCAACATCAACCTGGAAATGATCTACGGAGCGGCGCTTCCCACGAACCGGCTCTCGCACTTCGAGCCGCTCTGGGCGATGATCGAGCGGTGGCTCCCCACACTCGGCTCGTACGGGGAGAGCTTCTTCGGTCGAAAGGGAGCACTCATGCTCCCGCACGCGGTGGACGACCGCGGCAAGGTCGTGGGGCAGTTCTGGACCGGCACGATCGACCACGCGTGCACCGCGTGGATGGCACTCCTCGCGTGGCAGCACTACCGATGGTCCATGGACGCCTCGCTCCTCACTCGAATCGTCCTGCCGCTACTCACCGGGGCGTTCGAAGGCTACTGGGCGATGCTTGAGCAGGTCCACGATCCGGAAACCGGATCGGCACGCCTGTCGCTTCCCGTAAGCGTGAGCCCGGAGTACCGCGCATCCGAGATGGACGCGTGGGGTCGCGACGCGAGCTTCCAGCTCGCCGCGCTCCACGCAGTCGTTCGAGCGCTTCGAGGAGCAGCTGCGGTGCTCGGCATGGAGGCGGACCCGCGATGGGACCGGGTCGAACGCGAGGTGCCGCCGTACACGACCTTCCCCGGCCCGATTGAGTGGGACGAGGAGAAGCACCGAACGGCGATGCCTCCCGGCGAACGCGATGCCGTTCCGAGAATTGCGCTCTGGCACGGTCAGGACCTCGAGGAGAGCCACCGGCACCACAGCCACCTCGCGTCGGTCTACCCCTTCGCGTCGATCGATCCGCTCTCGCAGGAGCACCGGCTCATCGTGGCGAACAGCCTCCGCCACTGGACACGACTCGGGGCGGGGCTGTGGACGGGATGGTGCGTGCCGTGGGCGTCAATCATCTGTTCGCGGTGCAACCTGGCAGACGCGGCCGTCGCGTGGCTCCACTGGTGGAACGACGTCTTCGTGAACGAAGGGGGCGGCACGCTTCACAACGCCGATTTCGCGGGCGCCGCGCGCCTGGACGAGGGCGGGCTCGCGGTCCTCGCGGGCGAACAAGCGTGCCGTGCGCACGAGCTGATGCAGATGGACGCGGCGATGGGTGCCGTCACGGCGATCGCCGAGCTACTCGTGCAGGTCCGGGGGGACGAGGTCCACGTGCTCCCGGCGATTCCTCGCCGATGGAGGAGACTGTCGTTCGCGGGAATCCGAGTGGACGGTGCCTTTCTCGTGGGAGCCCGGGTTGAGAACGGTGAGCGACAAAGCGTCTCGGTAAGGAGCGAGGTTGGCGGCACGATTCGCCTCGTGCATGGGTTCGAGGCGTGGAAACTGCAGCGCCTCGGGGTCGATGCCGGCATGCCCGCCCACGGAGCTTTCTCGGCCGGGAAGGGACCACGGCTGGATCTGACGCTCGAGCCGGGAGAGACGGTCGAGATTGCTCGCTCGAACGGGTGAGCAGACCGTGGCAGAACCGTCTACTGATCGGCGGGTAATCCAGGCTCCCCGCCTGCCTTCGGCGCCGTTGCGGCCGCAACGTCTCGTGCTTCCTGTTCGTCCGCGTAGAGGTAACAACGCACACGCACCTCCCCCCGCTCGTACTCCGGAGGCAACGCGGTGCGGCACACCTCCATCACGTGCGGACACCGCCCGGCGAACTTGCAGCCCGTTCGCTGGAAGTCCTCGCTCTCTGCGTCCGAGAGTCTGACCGTCGATTGCCACTTCTTGTCCGGATTCGCCTCAGGAATCGACTCGCGCAGGAGCTGCGTGTACGGATGCTGCGGATTCGTGAGGACGTCTGCGGCGGGGCCGCGCTCGATGATGTTTCCGCGGTACATGATGGCGATTCGGTCACCCACGTAGTAGGCGGTAGCGAGATCGTGGGTGATGTAGATCACGCTCACTCCGAAGTTATCTCGAAGCTCTCGGAAGAGGTTGACGATCGACATCCGCAAGGAGGCGTCGACCATACTGACCGGCTCGTCGGCGATCAGGAGGACGGGATCGGTCAGGAGCGCTCGCGCAATGGAAATGCGTTGGAGCTGCCCTCCCGAGAACTCGCTGGGGTACTTCGTCGCGATGTCCGCGTACGAGAGCCCCACCGCGCGCAGCTTCTCGTCGATGATCTTGATCGCTTCTGCGCGTGTCTTAGCGAGACGGAAATTTTTCACGGTCTCGAAGAAGTAGCGGTCCACAACGCGCAAGGGATTGAACGTGGCGAACGGATCCTGGAAGATCGCCTGGACGCCTTCGGTGAGCCACACCTCGCGTTTCGACTTTCGCACGCCGCGTTTCTCGTTGTGGATGACGGCGCCCTCGGTAGGCTCTTCGAATCCCAGGATGATCTTGGCGGCCGTCGTCTTGCCGCAACCGCTCTCGCCGGCGAGCACGAATATCTCACTCTGGTTCACATGGAAGGTCACGTGGTCGTTCGCGGTGATCCGTGCAAGCGAAAGGAGCCCTCCCTGATGAAAGACCTTTGTGACGTTCTCGAACTCAAGTACTTTCGGCATGATCATCTCCTCCAAGGAGCCAGCATGCGGCGCGATGCTTCTCGCCAACCTGGGTGAATCCAGGGTACTTCTCGCGGCAGATGTCCATCGCGTGCGGACAGCGCGGGTGAAACGGACAGCCGGGAGGAACATCGGAGAGCGCGGGCGGCGCCCCTGGTACGCTATGACGTCTGGTGCGGTCGCCGAACTGAGGGAGCGAGTCTATCAGGTACTTCGTGTACGGGTGTGCGGGCTCCTTGAAGAGCTCGGTGGTCGGAGCCTCCTCCACGAGATGGCCCGCGTACATGATGCCCATTCGGTCGGTCACGTTGGCGTGTACGCCCATGTCATGGGTGACCATCACGATGGTGTTCTGGAACTTCGCCTGGATTGACCGAAGGAGCTGCACGACTCCTCGCTGCACGACAACGTCGAGAGCAGTCGTCGGCTCGTCCGCAATCATGATCTGCGGATGGAGAATCGCGGAGAGGGCGATCGTGACGCGCTGACGCATGCCGCCCGAGAGTTGGTGTGGATACGACTCCAGAACGTCGGAAGGGAGACCCACCTCCTTGATGTGCTCCTTCGCCATGGCAAACGCCTCTGCCTGACTGCGACCGCCAACGTGGCTCGCCAGGAAGTCGCGGTAGGTCTTCTTCAGCTTGACGACCGGATTGAGAACGCTCATGGAACCCTGTGGAACGTACGAGATGAACTCCCAACGAAGCCTGCGCCTCTTCTCCGGCGTCAGCGTCATGACGTCCACGTCCGTGCCGTCCACGCGATACACGACGGACCCCTCCTCGCGTCGCAGCGGCGGCTCGATCGCATTGTAGAGCGCACGCAGCAGAGTGCTCTTCCCGCAGCCACTCTCGCCGGCGATTCCGTAGACCTCATTCTGGAGGATCGTCAGATCTACGCCGTCAACGGCTTTTACGATCTTCTTATCCCCTTTCACGTCAAGGTGATAGAAGGTCTTCAAGTTTTTCGTCATCAGGATTGGTTCTGCCATCACGATGCTCCCACGCGCTGGATGCGCGAGCGTGGATCGAGGTATTCACTGATGCTTACCGATGCCCAGTAGAGCGAGATGAAGAGCAGTATGGCCAGCACGATGGGTGTCATCAGCCACCACCAGTATCCAAGCAGCAGCGCGTTCTGCGTGATTGCCCAGTTCAGCATCGTGCCGAGCGTGGGGATGTCCATGTTCATCAGACCAAGGATCGAGAGGGTGATTTCCAGACCGATAGCCCAGACCATGTTGTTGATGAGCGTGGAGAAGACGAGGGGCGTGGCAAACGGCATGTACTCCTTCATGACGAGCGGCAGCGTTCTCGTCCCGGAAAGCATGGCAGTCTTCGTGAAGTCGCGCTCGCGGAGACTGAGGATCTGCGATCGAATGACTCGAGCGTCCCACGCCCACCCGAAGAGTGCGAGGAGGAGGCCCAAGGTCAGGAGATTCATAAACTCCCGGAGGAGCATCGCGAGCATGACGATGATCAGAAAGAGTGGAACGACAAGGAAGGTGTCGCTGATGAACATGAGGACGCGGTCGGTGAACTTGCCGCGGTAGCCGGCTGTCATGCCCACGACGATCGCGATCACCCGCGACACACTCGCCGCGATCACGGAGATGATGAGCGAGTTCCTGATGGCGAAGGTCGCCTGCCAGAACACGTCCTGGCCCTTTGAGTTCGTCCCGAGTACGTGGTCCCACGACGGCGGCAGATCGCGCGGCGCGTAGTACCAGAACGATGGGTCATGCGGAGAGAAGAACGACAGCATCGCCAGGACGAAGAGAAAACAGACGACACCGAAGCTGACCGCGAACCGGTAGTCGCGCAGCAGATCGCGTAGCGTTTTCATGGATACTCCTACGTCAACCTGACCCGTGGATCAAAAAGCGGGTACAACAGGTCGATGATCAGGATCGACGTCGTAATCGCGACGATCGACAACGACGTTATTCCCATTATCACGTTGTAGTCCCCCGAGACGATTGACTGGTAGAGCAGCGTCCCGACCCCGGGATAGGAGAAGACGATCTCGGTAATGAGCGCACCGCTCAGGATTTGCCCGAGAAGGAGCGCGAGCGCCGTGATTTGCGGAAGCAGTGCGTTCCGGATCACGTACCCGCCTACGATACGACCCTCCTGCACACCACCCATCTTGGCATAGTGGACGAAGCTCTCAGAGTTCACGTTCTGAACAATGAGCTTCATGGTCTGAAACCAGACCGCACTGCCCAGGATCACAAGGGACAGAGCCGGCAACGCGGCGTGGCGCAGTATGTCAAGCGTATAGCCGACCGACCACGTTCCTTGGCGTCCGAGCGATGCACCGCCGCCGATGGGCAGAATCGGCCAGAAGTAGCCAAAGATCAGGAGCAGTGCGAACGCGAATACGTAGTACGGCATTGGGCGAATCACCATGGCGAACGTATCCAGAGTCTTGGACCATCGCTTGCGGTTGTAGTAGCCGGCGATCCCACCGATGATGTTTCCGAAGGCCCACGAAAAGAACGTCGTAAAGAGAAGCAATCCAAGCGTCCACGGCACGGAATCGCCGATCAGCTGCGCGACCGGCGTTGGAAATTGCGTAAGCGAAGTACCGAAATCGGCGCGAAACACTCGGCTCCAGAAGTCGAGGTACTGCTCCCAGTTGGAACCCGCGAGTCCGTACATCTCGCGCATCGTGGCCATCGTCTCGTTGAGCGTCGCCGCATCAACGGTCCCGCCCATGGACTGGAGGGTGGAGATCGTGTTCTCGACCGGATCGTTCGGAGCCAGGCGGGGGATGATGAAAACTGCCGTGACTCCCAGAAACACAACAAGCACGTATTGGATGAGCCTGGGTATTAGGTACTGCTTCAGGAATTTCAAGGTGGTTCCTCGGTTCTGAAAGGAAGTATCCCGGGCAGCATACCGCTGCCCGGGAAATCGGTTCTTATCGGCCGGTCGGTTCCAGGAAGGGAGTCATGTACTTCAGCGGTCCCCAGTGGACGTACGGCTGCGTGTACGCATTCTCCGCAAACGGCCAGTTCGCCCAGTAGTAGGTATCCCACGTGGTGAACCCGGTGTATCCGTAGGTCGGGATTCCGGGCATGTTCTCGACCGCCAACTTGAGAGCCTCCATACCGGCGGCGATCGTTGCTTCGCTGTCGTTCGGATCCGTATTCCGCAAGCGTTCGATGACGGCGTCCATCTCGTCGCTGGTCCAGTGGCTGACGTGCCCGGTCGAGCGCTCTCCGATTGGTTTCGTGTACTCGGAGTTCCAACGGTCAACCGTGCGGAAGAGGTCCACACCGGCTCCCCAAGGTTCGTAACCCGGCCAGTCGGTGCTGACCTCGAACTGACCATTCGGGCCGAGATTCGCCGCAGCCTCGGTGGGCACTGCAACGGCGTCGATCCCGAACTGCTTCCACTGCTGCGCTGCCGCGTTGCCGTTCAGGAAGCCGTGGCTCGACGTGTTGGTCGCGGTCATGATCTCGAGCCGCCACGGCGTACCGTCAGGCAGGAGCCATTCGTCACGACTGTTGCGGCTGAATCCGTGCTTCTCGAGGAGAGCCGCGGCGGCCTCAGGGGCGTACTTGTACCACCCGAGACCGAAGGTGCGCTCCACGGTCTCCGGATCGTCCGGTACGATGTAGCCGCGACCGCGGGCGTACTCGACGATTCTCTGCGGGGCGTCCGGATCGTACGGTCTGAACGTCTCCCCGTTCCCCAGGTCGAGCGTGAACTCGGAGAGCCATTCCTGCATGGGCTCGATGTACGCCTCGGGGTATGCGCCGAGCGACGGAATGTGTACGGGGCTGAGCGTTGCCTGGCCGTCAACTGCCTGCGCCATGTACTCCTGAATGTCGATCGCGAGCAGAAGCGCCCAGCGAACGTCGACATTGTCGAAGGGAGGCTGCATCGTGTTGAATACGAGGCCGGTAATGGCGGGGTCGTTGTTCACGACGTACGGATACCCGTCCTGGTACGCACGGTTCGTGTCGCCCTGGACCAGTGCGGCGTTCATGCCGGACGGCGAGAGATCCACGATGTCCAGCTGATGCGTCAGCTGTGCAACGATCTTCGCGCCCTCGTTGGCGAAGTTTCTGATCACGAAGTACTGGGGCACCGGCTCGCCGTACATGATACCGGTCGGGCTGTACTGCCAGTCCTCGCGCTTCTCCCAAATCGTCCATTGACCGGCGGGATCGTAGCTGTGCAGCACGTAGGGACCGAGCGAGAGGGGCGGATCGTACTCGTAGGTGACCGGGTCGTCGACTTGCGAGAAAACGTGCTCCGGCATGATCCAAATTGCGCCCCAGCGGTCGAGGAAGTTCGTGTGGAATCGCGAGTTCGGTGCGTTCAGCTCAAAGACGACCGTGTGGTCATCTTCGGCGCGGACGTTCGCAACGCTGTCCGCCATGATCGCGTGGTTGTTGAAGCCCTCGTTGTCCTTGAGCATGTTCACGGTGAACACGACGTCATCGGCAGTGAAGTCCTCACCGTCCGACCACCTCACCCCTTCCTTGAGGGGGATGGTCACTTCCGTGAAGTCGTCGTTGTATTCCGCGTCTCCGTCCGCAAGACCAGGGATGATCTCGCCGGTGGCGAAGTCAACGCTCCACAGCGGCTCGTTCATGAGCTGCTGCATGCCACGGTCGCGGTTCTTCCAGCCTACCCACTCGTTGAAGTTGGAGGGCGAGCCAACGCGACCCGTCAGCATTGCGCCGATGACCGTCTGGTTCCGCGGGAGCCCAGCTTCCGTCAGCGTCTGCTCCGGCGCGTCAGGAACGACCTGGGCGTCCTGATCAGGTTCCTGTCCGCCGCCGGCGAATGCCAGCCCGGCAGTCAGGAGCAATGCGAAGAGAATGAGAATGCTCTTCTTCATGGATGCCTCCTTTTTTGCCACCCCGTTCGGGGTGTCCATCCATTCTTGAACGGGATCTGCTAGCTGTCAAGAAAAACCGAGATTGTGGTTCCAGAATGGTCGTAAGATGATAAATACCTACTAGATCGACAGTTGCGGCATGTTTTCCTTTACGGCTCATGTAACACGGTGTACCATTTTGGGATCGGCGCGAACAAGGAACCACGGCCGGAAGCATCAAACTCAGCCGTTCGGCGCGACTGCGGCGTACATCAGGTGGATGTTCGGCGTGAGCTGATACTGGAAGCCGCACGTGGGCTCTTTGTTCGCAACGGACTCGAGCAGACGACCATGCGTCAGATAGCCTCGGAGTCGGGTATTACGGCCGTGACGCTCTACCGCTATTTTCCGGACCGGCACCCAATCGCGATCGAGGTGGCGGCGCGCATGGTAAAACGGATCTTCGACGTCGCGGGCGCGGCAGCGCACGAGTCTCTGGAAGCCTCCGAGCGTCATGAGCACAACGACTACCGTGACGTCTTCTGCCGCTTCTGCCTGGCGATGGTGGATCGATACTACGAGCTGCGTGACGCATACCGGTACATTGGCCATTTCGACCACCTCTACACGGGAACGTATACCTCTCGAGAGCTTGCAACTCTGTACCGCCGCCGTCTGAGGGAGGCGGTGAAAGAGATGCCGGGGCTTGATCTCAAGCATGCTGCCCCGGAGATGGAGGCCGACCGGGAACGGATGGTGACGCTGACAAACGTGATCATGAGCTACATGCAGAAAATGGCGGCCCGCGGGGCGCTTATGGGTCGCGAGCAACGCGTTCCTCTGAAGGTTCAGCTGTGCCACTTCCGCACGTACGTGGGCAGCATACTGACCAGCGAGTTCGGGTGGGAACCGGCCAGGGAGCACGGAGAAGCGACATAGGCACCACGAGCGGGGAACCGCGTTCAGGAAGGACGGATGCCGCCTGTCGGGCGAGGAGGTTGAACGGAGGTTTGGTCCGCTGCTGAAGGAGCCGACCCGCAGGGTCGCTGACTATTTTTTGCACGATTTCCCGCACGCATGTGTTGACAGCTTCCCCGCAAAGCAATATGTTCACTTCCGTTATCGATAAGTTTATATCGATAACTGAAGAACTATTTTTTGCAGGAGGCCGAAATGGCAGCCCCGAAGACGACCGAGAAGCAAACCACCAAGACCACCGGCCGGGCGGCGGAGGTCGCTCGAAATACGCTCACGACGAGCACGCGGGACGCCGCACCGAGTGCGGCGGTGCAGCAGGCATCGGAGGCCGTCGCCCCGGCCTTCGACCTGGACGCGCTGGTCGCGCGCGTGTGCGCGGCGCAGCATGCGTACGCCGAGTTCACGCAGGAACAGGTGGACGAGATCTTCCGCCGCGCCGCGATGGCGGCGAACGTCGCGCGGATCGATCTGGCGCAGCAGGCGGTGGACGAGACCGCAATGGGCGTGCTCGAGGACAAGGTGATCAAGAATCACTTCGCCGCGGAGTACATCTTCAACAAATACAAGGACGCGGCTACGTGCGGCGTGATCGAACGGGACGAGGCGGGCGGCATCCGGAAGATCGCCGAGCCGATCGGCGTGATCGCCGGCGTCATCCCCACGACGAATCCGACCTCCACCGCGATCTTCAAGACGCTGCTCGCGCTCAAGACGCGGAACGGCATCATCTTGAGCCCGCACCCGCGTGCGAAGGCGTGCACGGTCGAGGCGGCGCGGATCATCCGGGACGCGGCGGTTGAGGCGGGAGCGCCCGCGGACATCATCGGCTGGATCCCGGAGCCAAGCGTCGATCTGACCAATGCGCTCATGCGCCACGACTCGGTCAACCTGATCCTCGCCACGGGCGGACCCGGCATGGTGAAGGCGGCCTACTCCTCCGGCAAGCCGGCGCTCGGAGTCGGCGCGGGTAACACACCCGCGATCATCGACGAGACGGCGGACGTCCGGATGGCGGTCAGCTCCGTCCTCATGAGCAAGAGCTTCGACAACGGGATGATCTGCGCCTCCGAACAGTCGCTCGTGGTCGTGGACGAGCTCTACGCCACGGTGAAGGACGAGCTCACGCTGCGCGGCGCGCACCTCTGCACGAAGAAGGAGACGGATCTGCTGCGCAAGCTCGTCGTCGCGGACGGCAAGCTCAACGCGAAGATCGTGGGGCAGCCGGCGGCGCGAATCGCCGAGATGGCCGGCTTCACCGTGCCCGCGGAGACGCGCGCGCTCGTCGCGCCCGTGGAGAAGGTTGGGACTTCCGAGCCGCTCTCCTACGAGAAGCTGAGTCCCGTGCTCGCACTCTACGGTGCGGCCGACTTCAACGCCGCGGTCGCTACGGCGGTCGAGCTCGTCGCCTTCGGCGGGATCGGGCATACGTCGGTCCTCTACACGAATCCGACCAACACGGACCGCATCGACACCTTCGGGCGCGCGATGAAAACGGGACGCGTGCTCGTGAACATGCCTACGAGCCAGGGCGCGATCGGCGATATCTACAACTTCCGGCTCGAGCCGTCGCTGACGCTCGGGTGCGGCAGCTGGGGAGGTAACTCGGTGAGTGAGAACGTGGGTGTGAAGCACCTCCTGAATGTGAAGACCGTCGCCGAGCGACGCGAGAACATGCTCTGGTTCCGTCTCCCTCCGCGCGTCTACCTGAAGGCCGGAAGCCTCGAGGTCGCGCTCCAGGAGCTCGCCGGGAAGAAGCGCGCCTTCATCGTGACCGACGCGACGCTCATGGAGCTCGGCTACACCGAGCGCGTCACGAACGTGACCGACCGACTCGGGATCGAGACCGAGATCTTCTACCGGGTCGAACCGGACCCCACGCTGGCGACGATCAACGAGGGTGTGGAGCTCATGAACAGCTTCCAGCCGGACGTCGTGATCGCGCTCGGAGGCGGCTCGCCGATCGACGCGGCGAAGATCATGTGGCTGCTCTACGAACGGCCGGAGATCACCTTCGAGGGGCTCGCGATGCGCTTCATGGACATCCGCAAGCGCATCTACGCGCTGCCCGAGCTCGGGAAGAAGGCGACGATGGTGGCGATCCCGACTACGAGCGGAACGGGAAGCGAGGTGACGCCGTTCGCCGTCGTCACGGACGAGCGCACGGGCGTGAAGTACCCGCTCGCCGACTACGAGCTCACGCCGGACATGGCAATCGTGGACGCGAACCTCGTCGCGAGCATGCCGGCCGGTCTCACCGCCTTCTCCGGGATCGACGCGCTCACGCACGCGCTCGAGGCGATGGTCTCCGTGCTCTCCACCGACTACACGAACGGCATGGCGCTCGAAGCGATCCGCATCCTCTTCAAGTATCTGCCGCAGGCGTATCGCGACGGCGCCCGCAACGCCCGAGCGCGCGAGAAGGTGCACAACGCGGCCACGATGGCGGGCATGGCGTTCGCGAACGCATTCCTGGGCATCTGCCACAGCATGGCGCACAAGCTTGGCTCCGCCTTCGGGCTGCCGCACGGGCTCGCGAACGCGCTCATGGTGTCGCACGTCATCCGCTTCAACGCGGCGGACGCGCCCACGAAGCAGACCGCCTTCCCGCAGTACACGCACCCGGACGCGAAGGCACGCTACGCGCGTATCGCGGACTACCTCGCGCTCGGCGGGGAGACGCAGGACGAGAAGGTCGAGCTGCTCATCGAGAAGATCGAGGAACTGAAGGCCGGGCTCGGCATCGCAGCCTCGATCAAGGAGGCCGGCGTAGACGAGATGGCTTTCCTCACGAAGGTGGACGATCTCGCGCGCAACGCGTTCGACGACCAGTGCACCGGAGCGAACCCTCGCTACCCGCTCGTGAAGGAGCTGAAGGATCTCTACCTCACCGCGTTCTACGGGACGAACGGCTTCGCGTAGCCGAACGGCTCGATGGGTCTTGAGTCTTGCTGAGTTATTTGGTAATGTTCTGAATGTGGAACGGACGGTCGGGCGCGTCCCGGCCGTCCGCCACGATCCACGACAAAGAGGTTCTCATGTCCACGACATATACCGATCGATCGACCTACGAGCAGACCGCGACCGCATGGCGCGGCTTCGAGGGCGGTGCCTGGACCGAGGAGATCGACGTTCGCGACTTCATCCAGCGCAACTACACGCCGTACGAGGGCGACGCGAGCTTCCTCGCCGATCCCACCGCGGACACGAAGGCGCTGTGGGAGCGGCTCTCGCGCCTGCTGGACGCCGAGCGCGACCGCGGCGGCACGCTGGACGTGGACACGACCACGATCTCCACGATTACCGCGCACGGACCCGGGTACATCGACCGTGATCGCGAACGGATCGTGGGGCTTCAGACCGACGCGCCGCTCAAGCGCGCGATCATGCCGTTCGGCGGCATCCGCACGGTCGAGAAGTCGTGCGAGGCGTACGGCTTCGAGCTCCCGGGTGAAATCTCGGAGATCTTCCGCCGCTACCGCAAAACGCACAACGACGGCGTCTTTTCCGCGTACACGCCGGAGATGAAGGCGGCGCGCAAGTCGGGCATCATCACCGGCCTCCCGGACGCGTACGGGCGCGGGCGTATCATCGGCGATTACCGCCGGGTGGCGCTCTACGGCGTTGAGCGGCTGATTGAGGAGAAGGAGCGCGAGCTGGGCCTGAGCGAGCACCCGATCACAGAGGAGACGATCCGCCTCCGCGAGGAGCTCACCGAGCAGATCGCGGCGCTTCGCGAGCTCGTTGAGATGGGCGACGCGTACGGCTTCGACCTCCGGCGCCCGGCGCAGAACGCGAGGGAGGCAGTCCAGTGGACCTACCTGGCCTACCTCGCCGCGGTCAAGGAGCAGAACGGCGCGGCGATGAGCCTAGGCCGGGTCTCCACCTTCCTGGACGTCTACTTCGAGCGCGACATCGCCGAGGGCACGCTCACCGAGGAGCAGGCGCAGGAGATCGTGGACCACTTCGTCATGAAGCTCCGCCTCGTCCGGTTCCTCCGCACGCCGGAGTACAACGAGCTCTTCTCGGGCGACCCGACCTGGGTCACGGAAGTAATCGGAGGGATGGGGATCGACGGTCGCACGCAGGTGACCAGGACCTCGTTCCGCGTGCTCCACACGCTCTACAACCTGGGCCCCGCGCCCGAGCCGAACCTCACCGTCCTCTGGGCGCAGGCGCTGCCGGCGGGCTTCAAGGAGTTCTGCGCGCGCGTCTCGGCCGACACGAGCTCGGTGCAGTACGAGAACGACGACCTCATGCGCGGCTACTGGGGCGACGACTACGGGATCGCCTGCTGCGTCTCGGCGATGGCGATCGGCAAGCAGATGCAGTTCTTCGGCGCGCGGTGCAACCTCGCGAAGGCGCTCCTCTACGCGATCAACGGCGGGCGCGACGAGATCTCGGGCGCGCAGGTGGCCCCTCGCCTCGCGCCGATCCAGAGTGACCTGCTCGACTACGAGGACGTCCTCTCCCGATTCGATACGGTGCTCGATTGGGTCGCGCGCCTCTACGTGGAGACGCTCAACGTGATCCACTTCATGCACGACCGCTACTCGTACGAGCGGCTGCAGATGGCGCTTCACGACCGCGACGTCCTTCGCACGATGGCGTGCGGCATCGCGGGACTCTCGGTTTGCGCCGACTCGCTCTCGGCGATCCGGTACGCGAGGGTCACACCGGTCCGCGACGAGCGGGGATTGAGCGTCGATTTTCAGATCGACGGTGACTACCCTGCCTTCGGCAACGACGACGACCGTGTGGATTCGATTGCGCGCGACCTCGTGAAGCGCTTCATGGAGAAGATCGGCGCGCAACAGACCTACCGCGACTCCGTCCCCACGCAGTCGATCCTCACGATCACCTCGAACGTGGTCTACGGAAAGAAGACCGGCACGACGCCGGACGGGCGCAAGAAAGGCGAGCCGTTCGCACCGGGCGCCAACCCGATGCACGGCCGCGACACGCGCGGCGCGCTCGCCTCGGTTGCGTCGGTCGCGAAGCTTCCCTACCGCTACGCGCAGGACGGGATCTCGTACACGTTCTCGATCGAACCGCACACGCTCGGTCCGGACGAGCAGTCGCGAGCGCGCAACCTCACGGCGCTCCTGGACGGCTACTTCGCGCAAGGCGGCCACCACATCAACGTGAACGTCCTCGATCGTGAGACGTTGCTGGACGCGATGAAGCACCCGGAGAAGTACCCGCAGCTCACGATCCGCGTTTCCGGCTACGCCGTGAACTTCGTGAAACTCACGCGCGAGCAGCAACTGGACGTCATCAACCGGACCTTCCATGAGCGTGTATAGCGCCTTGCCGTTGACGAGACGATCCCAGGGGCGCCCCGAGCGCGACGGAGGAGCCCCCGGCACGGTAGGGTACCTCCACTCGGTCGAGACCTTCGGCACGCTGGACGGTCCGGGCATCCGCTACGTCCTCTTCTTCCAGGGCTGCCATCTGCGCTGCGTCTTCTGCCAGAACCGCGACACGTGGGAGCGCAACCCGGGGCGAGTCGTCACGGTGAGCGAGCTTGTGAAGGAGCTCAAGCGGTACAAGACCTACATGACCTCGTCCGGCGGCGGGGTGACCGCCTCCGGAGGCGATCCGATCCTCCAGCCCGACTTCGTGGGGGCGCTCTTCTCCGCGTGTCGCACGGAAGGCATTCACACCGCGCTCGACACCTCCGGGCTGACGCGCATCACGCCGGAAGTGGAGCTGCTCCTCGCGAACACCGATCTCGTCCTCCTGGACGTGAAGGCGGTCGATCCCGCGCTGCACCGCCGGCTCACCGGCAGGTCGAACGAGCGCATACTCGCGTTCGCGCGCCACCTCGCCGAGATCGGAAAGCCGGTATGGATCAGGCACGTCGTGGTTCCCGGATACACCGAAACCGAAGCCTCCGCTCGCGAGACCGCGGGCTTCGTGCGCGAGCTTCCCAACGTGGAACGCGTCGACCTCCTTCCCTATCACGCGTACGGCAAGCACAAGTGGGAGGCGATGGGCGAGGCGTACCGGCTCGAGGGCGTGGAACCGCCCAGTCGCGAGCGGATGGAGTCGCTGCGGGCAGTGTTCGTGGAGGCGGAACTTCCGGTCGCGCCGCTTTAGGCGGCCTTTGACATCGTGCTCGGGTACGATTCGGCAGCAGGCTTGGCGAGCGGGTGTCGCACGAATACCTGACTCGTACCGGCCATCATCGCGGTTTCGTCGCGGCGACCTACGTCATCCAAACTGGTGCCGAAATTGTTGACACAAGTGAAGCACGACGCGATTTCCAGCGG
>JBKHII010000067.1:0-14204 GCA_046538735.1 Spirochaetales bacterium | reverse complement strand
TGCAACACCGTCCCCGGTTCGCGTTGTTACCAATATACGGCATTCGCGGGCCATTTCAATCGAGTTTTGGTTCAGGCTGCAGGCTCGATGACACCCCGGGGCAGGTTCGCTATACTGCGCGGAGCATGGGAACGAGCAGCACGCAACGGGCCATTCTCCTTCTCTGGTCGCCCGATCGGCCGGGGATCGTCGCGGAGGTGTCGCACTTCATCTTCACGTACGGCGGCAACATCATCGATTCGAGCCAGCACAACGATCCGGTGAGCGAGACCTTCCTCATGCGGATCGAGTGGGACCTCTCCGGGTTCGCGCTCCCCGAGGAGAAGATCGCGGCCGCCTTCGAGCCGATCGCGATCAAGTTCGGGATGACGTACCGAATCGAGTTCAGCAGCCGCGTCACGAAGATGGCGATCATGGTCAGCCGGTACGACCATTGCCTCTACGATCTGCTCTTGCGCAATCGGGAAGGTGAGACGCACGCGGACATCCGGCTCATCGTGAGCAACCACGACAAGCTCCAGTCGGTCGCCGATCTGTTCGGCATCGAGTTCCATCATGTCCCCGTCAAGCGCGATACGAAGGCAGAATCGGAGGCGAAGCAGATCGAGCTGCTGAAGCGGCAGGAGATCGACCTCGTCGTGCTCGCGCGCTACATGCAAATCCTGTCGCCCGATTTCGTCGCCGCGTTTCCCGATCGCATCATCAACATCCACCACAGCTTCCTGCCCGCCTTCGTGGGCGCGAAACCGTACCATCAGGCGTACGAGCGCGGGGTGAAGATCATCGGGGCCACGAGCCACTACGTGACGGACAACCTGGATCAAGGCCCGATCATCGAGCAGGACGTCACGCGCGTGTCGCACCGCGACTCGATCGAGAGCATGATCCGCAAGGGGCGCGACCTCGAAAAGCTCGTCCTCTCGCGCGCCGTGAAGCTGCACCTCGAGCACCGCGTCATGGCGCTCGGGAACAGGACCGTCGTGTTCGACTGAGCGAGGTACACGTGCCCTACGAAGTGGAGATGAAGGCATGGATCGACGATTGGCACTCGGTCGAGCGTCGTCTCCGCGACGCGTGCGTCTTCGAGCGATCGTTCCGCAAGGAAGACCGCTACTACTCGGCGAACGACTCCACCTTTCGTCTCCGGCTGGACGACGGCGCGGCGACGGTGACGTACAAGGAGAAGAGCATCCGAGGCGGCGTGGAGTTCAACCTCGAGCGAGAGTTCGCGGTGGACGACCCGGACGCCTTCGTGGATCTCGTAGTGCGGATCGGCTGCCGCGAGCAGCATGCGAAGGTGAAGGAAGGGCTCCACTTCGTCCGGGACGATCTCACCGTGGAGCTCGTGCGCGTGGAGGGGCTCGGCGACTTCCTCGAGGTCGAGTACCTGCATCCGGACGACGACGAGCAACGGCACGAGGACGCCGCGCGGCGGATCAGAGCCTTCATCGAGCAGCTCGGCGTGGATCCCACCCGGATCGAGGGGCGGCCGTACGTGGAGCTGTTGCAGCGCGCTCGGTAGGCGTAGCGACCGGTAGGCTGAGTCCGGTTCGCCGGCTACGCGATGCGCCTGCGGAAGGCGCGGAGCAGGAGGCCCGCCGCGACCGCGTGGACGACGAAGCCGACCGCCACGGACGCCCAGTAGCGAGCGGGCGGCCCGCTCATCGCGGCGATCGCGTCGCCGATCCAGTAGAACGGAATCACCCCGGCTATCATGGCGACCGGCGACGTCGTGTAGAAGGGCAGGATCGGAGCGATCATCAACACGGCCATGAACTTTCCGATCGCGAGTCCCTCCACCTTGTTGCCGGCAAAGGCCGCGAGCGAGAGCGCCATGAGCGGCACGCAGAGCGCAGCCATGCCGGTGACCGGCACGAGCCGCGCGAAGGCGAACCGGCTGAGGCCGGCGAGCGGGACGAGCGAGAGCGTGAGGATGAGGCTGAGCGCCATGAGGAACGCAACCCGAACGGCCAGGTATCCCTCCACGCTTACCGGAGTGATCGCGATCGCCGCGAGCGATCGCTCGTCGCGCGCCTCGAGGAGCAGGAACCCGAGCACCCAGCCGTAGACCAGCGGCGTGAGAATGACGAGCACCGTGAGGATGACCTCGTGGTGATCGGCGAGGGTGACGCCCGGTTCGAGCGCGCCGGCGAGGAGCGGCTCGCCCAGGCGTACGATTGCGACCAGCGCGGGCGGCACCCACGCGAGAATCTGCAGCACGTCGTCCCGCGCGACGCTCCTCGCGTCCACGCCCGCGATCGCGACGAATCGCCTCACGCCGTCTCGGAGACGGTGGGCACGACCCATCGGGCGAACTCCTTTCGTGACCAGAGGAATGCGGCTACGTTCCAGAGGACGAGCGCGGCCAGGCTGATCGCCGCCTGCCGCGGATGCGGGCGAGAGGCCGGAGCAAGCGAACCAATGAGCGTCAGCGAGGCGTGCGTCGGTACCAGATAGAACCAGGCCGAGCGTACGATCCGGAAGTAGTCGAGGAGCGGGAGCGCGAAGACGAGCGCGACGGGTGTCACGAGAAACGCGAACTCCACGACCGATGCCGTGCGACCGACCAGGCCCAACCCGATGAACGTGGTGAACAACGCGGTGAGGAGCACGCCGAGCGCGGCCCATCCCCACGAGACCGCACCGAGGCTCGAACCGGCGACGCCGCCGAGGGTGATGGCGCCGGCCGCCGCGAGCGAGAGCAGCGCGAGCGAGCCGGCTATCGCCGCGTGGTACTCGCCGAGTCGCAGCGGCGAGACCATCATCGCGCGCAGGGAGCCTTCCTGGCGGGCGAGGAGCACGAGGCCGCCCACGAAGTAGAGGCCGAGGATCGCCGGGTCGGAGAAGACGAAGAGTACGAGGAGCGTGTCCCGCGCCGCATGTGCCGCGAGTCGGAGGACCACGATGTACGCCGCGGCCACGACGAAGTAGGCAAGGTAGAAGCCGTGCCGGAGCTGAAGGCGAACGTTGCACGCGAGAGCGGAGACGAACCTCATGGCGCGACGCCCGACTCGGTATCGAGACGTCGTCCCGTGACCGTCACGAAGACGTCCTCCAGCGTCGCCTCGAGCGAGTGAATCGTCTGCACGGTCTCGTTTTGGAGCAGATCGACGAACGCTCGATTGCGTCCGATGCCTTCGAAGGGGAACTCGCGCGAGTGGACCCCTCCGGCCGTTTCGAACTCCACTCGAACGAGCTTCTTCCCGTGCCGCAGCTTGAGCGCGCGCGGGCTGTCGATCGCGGTGAGACGTCCGTCCACGATGAACGCGACCCGATCGCACAGCTCGTCTGCGACGGTCATGTTGTGCGTCGTGATGAAGACCGTGGCGCCTTCGTTGCGCCGGGTTCGGATGATCTCCTTGACGAGTCGCGCGTTGACCGGGTCGAGACCCGCCGTGGGCTCGTCCAGGAAGAGGAGCTCGGGACGATGGAGCAGGCTGCGCGCGAGGTCGAGCCGCATCTTCATGCCCTTCGAGAGATGTGCCGCCTGCGTGTCCCCGTCGTCCGAGAGGCCCACGAGCCGAAGGAGCGAATCGGGATCGTCGCACCGCTTCGCGTAGAGCGTCGCGAAGAACCGGAGATTCTCGCGCGCGGTAAGCTTGCCGAAGAGCGAGGGATTCTCGAAGGAGACGCCGATACGCTCGTAGTAGCCGCGGCCCGCCGCCCGGACGTCTCGCCCGTCGACCTTGATGCTCCCCCGGTAGCCGGAGAGCAACCCCACCAGGGCGCGCTGCGTCGTAGACTTTCCGGCGCCGGACGGGCCGAGGAAGCCGAAGATCTCGCCGTCGTGGATCGTGAAGTCGATCGAGTCGATCGCGCACCGCTGCGTGCCGGGGTAGGTGTGGCTGAGCGTGTTGACCTCAATCACTCGCCGGCCTCCGGTTCGTGGCCGGGGAAGAGGTAGCGTGCGACCATCGTGAGCAGCATCCGCAGAGCCGGTTCGAAGACCTCGATGCCGATCTCTTTCCGGTGGAGCGAGAAGAAGGTCAGCCCTCGCATGACGCCGCCGAGGGTGTCGGGGTCCACGGGGCGCACGGGCGTCTCCTTCGCCGCCTCGGCGAGGAGCCGCCCGATGAGCTCGCGGTCGCCGGCGATGTGCGGCTCGATCGAGCCGTCGTCGAGCTTTCGAAAGAGGAGGCGGTACTCGTCCGGTCGGGTGAGGACGTGGAAGATCGGACTGCCGTCCAGGTGCGCGAGCTGCTCGAAGAGGGCCTCAACGAACGCGTCCGCAGGATGCTCCTCGCTCTCGAGCAGTCGGGTCACGAGCCGGTCGCGAGCGTCGTGCTCCGCGAGCAGGAGTACGTCCAGGAAGAACGCCTCCTTCGTGCGATAAAACGAGTAGAGCGTGCCCTTGGAGATCCCGCACTCCTGCGCGATCTCTTCCACACTCGCGCGTTTGAAGCCGAGCCTGCCGAAGTGGTCGCGTCCGGCTCGCAGGAGCTCCGAGTGGATGAGCTCTCGTTCCTCGCGACTGAAGTGTTTCGGCATCGATCCCTCCGAAATAGAATACGCAATGACCGAAAAGACATATTGCGTATTTGACTGTACACTCCTCTGGTCACGATGTCAACGTGCTCGGTTGGCAGCGCGTCGGGGCCCCGGACGGCGCCCTATCGCCGGCGTGCGAGGACGTCCAGGTGGTGGACGATAACCGTGAGCCCACCGGCTTCCACCCGGCGCGCTCGGTCGTGGAGCCAAGCGTCGAGCTGCTCGCGGTCGAACGTGGCGGCGCCTCGATCGATCTGGACGATCATCTCCGAGTGGATCATGCCGAGGAGCGCATCGAGCACCGTTCGAACGTGGGGTGGGTACGTCCCATTCTCCGGAGAGAGGCTCCACACGGCCGCTCCGAACGACACGACCTCGAACCCATGCCGGGGCAGGTGGCCTATCAGAACGCGACCCGATCGCGACCCGGCGATCGGTCGGTCCCGTACCGTGCGTTCGTCCATGGATGCGTTGTACCGCGCGAGTATCGCCGACTCGAGTGGACCGTCGGCGAATGCGGGGAAGAGATCGGTTCTGCCGTCGTAGTTGAGGCTCGCGTAGAAGTGGCCGCCGGGAACGAGCATCGTGCGTATCGCGGCGATCGTTGCGTTGACCGGGAGGCTGTCCATGAGGGCGTGTGCCGTGATCGTCGCGGGCTCGAGCGCTTGCACGCGCTCCTGAACGTTCGCATCGAGTACGTCGCCGTGTGCGTACTCGATCTCGATCTCGCATTCGGGCCGCTCGAGGTCCGGGCGACCCGCAACGAGACGCGGCGGTGGGCCGGTCACGAAGCCGAGCCTCCGCAGCGTGTCTCGGGTGAACCGTTCGGCAAGACACGTGTACGTCGGTTGGCTGTCGAGGCCGAGGAAGCGGTACGACCCGTGCCGGAGGTGTTCGATCGTGCGTCTGATCGCGCCGCCGGTGCCCGTGCCAAGATCGACGCACAACCGCCCGTCTCCCGGCAGCTGCTCCAGGAAGGCGCGAAAGGTTGGTGGATGCACGCTGCCGGCATCGAGTGGGAGCTTTGCCTCCAGATAGTCGGTGAAGGAAACGTTGCTGTCGCCGGCCACACCTGGAAAGTAGCGAGTCCGCAGCCCGGAGGCGAACGGCCTGAATCAACAATTTCGGCGCCGGTGCCTATCTTCTCCGTATGACTTCTGGTGTTGCCGCAGCGGCCGACATCCGTTCGCTTCGTGCCGGACTCCTCTCAACCATCGCGATCACATTGCTTGCCGTTCTGACCGCGCTCGGATTCGCGTTCGGGTGGGGGATCCGAACCGTCCACGCGGTACTCGTGGTGGTGGTTCCGTCGGCGTATCTCACGGTGGTTGTCTGGACGCGGGCGTTCGAGAACCGTCCGTCCTGGAGTGATCCGCTACGCGCGCGTGTGGGGCCCGCGAATTCCATTACCCTGAGCCGGGCGGTCGCGATCGCTTTCGTACCGGCGATCGAGCTGCTCGACTCGGGCTCGCGAACCGGGCGGTGGGTTGTGTTCGCGCTCTACGCGGCCTTTCTCCTTGCCGATCTCGCGGACGGCTTCGTGGCCCGGAGCCGGGACGAACGGTCGCTCCTCGGACGCACGCTCGAGAACGAGGCGGATTCGCTCGGCGTGCTGGCCGTCTCTATCTATCTCGTCATCGCAGAGATCGTGCCGTGGTACATCCTGCTCGCGGGCGTGGCCCGCTATCTGTTCGTGATTGCCGTATGGGTCCGCCGTGCCGTGGGAGCGACGGTGTATCCGCTTCAGCACTCATCTTCCGGTCGGATTCTCGCCGGTATCATGATGAACTCCATGCTCCTCTGCACCGTCCCTGCGTTCCCCACCTGGGCGGCCCGAACGCTGATGCCGGTCGCAGCGATACCGTTCCTGCTCGGCTTCGTGCGCGACTACTTCGGCGTCAGCACCGGAAGATGGCTCCTCTCCGGTCGGGTGCGAGGAGGCGAGAGTGTCGCGGATTGCTCCTCGTCCAGGCCCCGCACGCCGCGGTAACCGCACGAGGTCCGGTCCGATGCGCGTCTCCACTCCCGTTCCGCCTACCTGAGCGAAGCCTCCACCGTGTAGCGGGTGCCTGCGGATCCGTCCGTGCGAATCGTGGCGCCGATCTGGCCGGCGAGGATGGAAACGAGCGTCAGGCCGAGGGTCGGAGACCCCGTCGGGCTCGTCTGAGTAAGGCCCACGCCGTCGTCCTGCACGACGACGGTTACGGTATCCCCGGTGCGTCGCGTCGCAACGCTGATCGTGCCGCTGCCTCCGGTCGGGAAGGCGTGCCGGTACGCGTTCACCAGGAGCTCGTTGACGATGAGTCCGAGTGGGATCGCGCGATCCACGCCGATGGAGACGCCGCCGAGATCGAGTCGGACGCGGAGATGCTTCTCTCGCCCGTACGTCGCATCGACGTCCTTGGAGAGCGAGCGGAGGTACGCGGCGAGGTCGATCGTTGCGAGGTTCTGCGTGGTGTAGAGCTGTTCGTGGACCATGGCGATCGTACGCACCCTCGAGAGCGCGCTGATGTCGGACACGATCACGACCATGACGCCGTGGGGAGATGGAATGGACGCCGCCGCGACGGTCGCAGGAAAGGTGGACCCACCCCGTCTCGCGAGCTCGACCTCGAACAAGAGCGGACCCGGTCCGGCCCCGCTGTCCTCCCACTCGCGAATCCGAGCCTGCAGCTCGTCGCCGATGACAGGTGGGCGCAATCCCACCACCTCGACCGCCGAGTATCCAAAGAACCGCTCCGCCGTTCGATTCCAGAGCGATCTGACGCGGAACGACTCGTCCAGGTCGAACACGGCTACCGGTGCGACGTCTATGATCGCGTGGAGGTAGCTCGCGATCTCGCGTCGCCGGCGATGATGCGAGCAACGGTGTCCGAGCCCAGGATCCACGCGGCAGCGACGGCGAGGTACCACCCGGCGACGCGCAGCGCGCGTGCGACGGGGAATCGTCGATCTCCGACATCGGCCACAGAGTCTCCCCATCCAAGCGTAGCACTGTGATTCCGGATTCCCAACTTCACGGCGAATGTGGCGTGGCTCTCGGGTCGACGGGAGCCGACCACCGGAGTGCGCCCGCAGCTCCCCGGGGTGCGGAGGTGCCGGCTTCCGGCTACCCCTCCGACCGGAGCTCGGCGAGCGCTGCGAGCGCGGCCGCCTTCTGCTCCCGGGCGGCCTGGTCCCACCGGTAGAGGTGCGAGGCGAAGAAGGTCTCCCTCGCGATCACGGGCTCACGGCGCACGACGTTCGTCTTGTGCAGGATCTCGTCCTTGAGCCAGTTGAGCTTATCTATCGTCGACTCGAGGTCGACCTCCTCGGAGAGCCGGTTCCAACCCGCGACCGGTTCGAACGCCTCCTTTCGCCACTGGAGACGGCTGAACGGCTCCATCCCGCACTCGATGATGAAGTTCTCCCGCCGCGATTCGCGAGCGTGCTCGGCGGGTCCGAGGATCTCGTTGAGCCGGTCAACGACGAGCCCCTCGTCCTCGAAACCGCGCCGGTTGTAGGTGGCGAGGTAGCGGTAGATGCGACCGGCGGCCGCGAGGAAGCGGGTGCGGTTGTTGACGCGGTTCTCCGGCGGGGCGAGGCGCGGATCGATCCATTGCGCGTCCACCACGTCCGGGTCGCGACGCGCCTGCGCGTGACCGATCGGCGGGATCGGCGAGTTGGCGTCGATCCTGTTCCACTCCTCGTTTCGGCCGGTGAAGTTCCGGTGCGCCCACGTATCGGCATAGGTGTGCAGCGCAATGCCCACGCGGTAGAGGTTGCGCGATTTCAGCGCGGCCACGAGCGTCGCCTTGGCCGGCGGGGAGCCCGGCTGAACGTCCAGCGGATTGGTCGCACCGTCAAGCCGGGTGGGACGCGCAACTCCGCGGCCTCCCGGGTAGAAGTGGAAGGGGATCCACACGTCCCACTCCTGACGGTTGTCCCAGAAGCCGAAGTGATGCGTCACGAGCGTCTCGTAGACGCCGCGCGGATGCCTGACTTCGTACGAGACGAGCGCGTTGTCCAGGTACTGCGACGAGTAGGCGAGCACGCGGCAGTCGTCGTCCGGGAAGCCCGCCTGGCGCGCGAGGTAGTAGATCGTGTAGTAGTGAAACTCCACGTTCACACCGCAAAGGTACCAGTCGCGGGCCGTTCGGTCACCTCTGTTTCGGTGGAAACGACGCCCCGCTGCGTGGTAGCTTGTCGTGATGCAGTTCTTCTCACTCCCGACCGATATCCGCGGACTCGCGTTCGATATCGACAAGACGCTCTACGACAACGACTACTATGCCAGGAATCAGATCGACGTTTTGATCGAGAGGCTCGCGCAGGAGCGATCGGAGAACGTGGCCGAGACGCGCCGCGCGGTGCTTCGTTGGCAGGAGGAGTACGCGCAGGTGAACGACGGGGCGCGTCAGAGCCTCGGTAACACCTTCGCAGCGCTCGGTGTTCCGGTCGCGACGAGCGTTGTCTGGCGCCAGGAGCTGATTCATCCGGAGCACTTTCTTCAGGCGGACGAGCACCTGGCGAACGCGCTCGACCAGCTCGCGCGCGAGTACCGCCTCGTCGCGGTGACGAACAATCCGGTGCGAGTCGGCCGCGCGACGCTCGAGACGCTCGGCGTGAGCAGATACTTCCCGCACGTGGTGGGCCTGGACACCACGATGCGATCCAAGCCCGACCCCGCGGCCTTCCGGCACGCGGCGGAAGCCCTTGGGTGTGAGCCCGCGCACGTGGTCAGCGTGGGCGATCGCTACGAGGTGGATATCGAGCCGGCGCTCTCGCTCGGGATGGGCGGCGTGCTCGTGGACGGCGTGAACGACGTCTACCGGCTTCCGCGTGCGCTCGCGAGTCAGCGTGCGCTCGAGCAGCGACGCGACCTTGGAATCGAGGAGGCGACCGAGTAGTGGTGCCCGTACTCCCGGCGCTCGAATACCAGTTCGAACGCATCTTTCGGCGAACGATGCTGTTTCCCGCCGAGCATCTCACGGTAGACGTCGTGGTGAATCTCCAGGCCGGGTCGCTCTCATCCGAGAAACGCGCGGTCGCGACCGTGGAAGCGCTCAACCGCCTGACGTCCGGGATCGTGGGACCCGAGCGACCGGACGGTTCACTCGCGATGCGGTTCCACGTCACGCACTACGTGGGACACGCGCGAGAGATATCCTGCGATCTCGTGTCTCGATGCACGCCCGGGGTCCACCTGATCCTCTCGCTCGGCGGAGACGGCACGCACGGCGACGTGCTCTCGGCGTACGAATCGTCGACCTGGTCATCCTCATCCAGACGGTTCTTCGTCCGGCTACCGATGGGAACCGGCAACGACGGGGCGGACGCGCGCGACCTGCCGTCGATGGTGCGCCTGCTCCTCGGGAGCGCGGAGGAACGCCGGGCGGCCCGCCTCGTCGTGAAGCCGAGCGGGATGTCCACGTTCCGCGGCTTCAACATCGCGAGCGTTGGGCTGGACGCGTACGTCGCGTACCTGACGAACCGACTCAAGGGACGTTTCGGTGGCGATCTCTACAAGGTAATCGCGGACGTGATGACGCTCCTCTACGAGCGAGTCGTGGGTGCGGACCCGATGGTCGTCTCGTGTTTGAGCGAGGAGGGGAGCCCGGACGAGCTCGCGGGAAGGTTCATGCTCGTGGCTTTCGGCGTGAGCGGGTATCGGCAATACGGCGGCGGGAAACTCGTGCTCCCCGGCTACGAGAACGTGTGTGCGATCGAGCGGCTTGGCCTGCTTGGAAAGGTCCGTCTCAAGTCGCTCTTCTACCGCGGTGAGCACATTCACGAGTCGAACGTCCACATGCGCTCGGCGAAGCGGATCACGATCGAGTACGGGCGATCGATCCCGTTGCAGATCGACGGCGAGACCGTGTGGCTCGAGAAGCACAACTTCCCGCTCGAGATGCACGTGCTCCCACCCGAAGTCCCGGTGCTCTCGTACGCCGGGCGCCTCCCCTAGAAGACGTGAAAGCGCCCCTGCTGGGCAAAGCCGGCGAAGCCTTCTCGCGTGATCCGCTTTCGGTATCGTTGGAAGTTGTCCGGGTAGTGCATGAGCACGATCCGGCTCTTCAGCGAATCGGGCAAGGTGCACAGCTCGTCGAGTCCGGCGTGGACGCCGCCGGTGAAGAACTGCACATCGTGGAAGATGTAGTCGAAGTTGAAGACAGCATCGTAGCCCGTCAGCAGATCGGGATCGAACTGGGTATCTCCGGTGAAGAAGATGCGATCGTCCACGATCAAGCCGACGCTATAGGCACTCTCGGTCCAGTCGCGGGCCTGTTCCGGATAGTGCCGGGTTCGTACCATCTTGATGTTGATCGACCCAACGTTCACCTCGTGCGTATCGCGCGGGTACTCGTGGAGCGGGGTCGGCCGTATGACGTTCCAGAAGTCGGCGAAGCCGAGGTTCTCGCCGCCGTGGACCTCGTTGAAGGCGCTCCCGCCCTTGAGCGAGTGTTCCCAGAGAATCGCCTCATACTCCGGCGTGATGATCACCGAGGGCTTTCGGCGCGCGACGTATCGGCCGGTGAGCATGACCTCCTCGAGGCCGCCGATGTGGTCGGCGTGGCTGTGCGTGATGAGCCACGTGTCGATCTCGGTAACCGATCGGCCGAGCTTCGCGAGCGCCTCCGGCGTACGCGTCCCGCAGTCGATCATGAGGTGGTCGTTTCCCTTCACGATGAGGAAGTTGTTCTGGTAGAGACGCTTCGTGAACGCGCTGCCGCACCCAACCGGGAAGAGCGAGAGAGCGCCGGAGTTCGTCAGGGGCAGTTTCCTTCCTCGGGGGGCTTGCTTCTTCATCTCGTTCTCACGTCCCATTCTGTCGAAGGTAGCACTTCGGGCCCGTTTCACCCGCCGGATTTCCCCGGCAGTCCCATCCGGCAGACGCCACGGTAGCAGCTCGTGACGGTTTCGCCGGGAACCTGGATCGCATTCACCGGCAGGTCGCTCCAATCGATCGGTTTCGGTGATTCTACCACGTATACGTAGCCCCGACTTGCCAACGCGGTGATGTTCGCGAACGCCCGGCCGTGCGCCTCGGCGAACGGCCGCGGCGCGTACTCGTGGTGGTCGTGCACCTCGCCGAGCAGCGTGGCGTACTCGGCCAGCGAGATGCCGGAGGGCATCGGCTGGTCGAACGGCTCGGCCGGAACAGGAGGAAAGTCGGCGGGTGTGCCCTCCATCCACGCGCCCTCCAACTGGAGCCCGGCCAGGCGCTCGCGCAGGAGATCGCGCGTGGCCCCGTACCGCTCATCCAGCTCGGGCGACTCCTCCGCAAGCATCGTCAGGAAGAGCAGCAGCGCGGCGACATCGTGAAGAAACTCCGGTTCGGTCGTCCGGCTCCCGGCGGCGAGATCGACCGGCATGAGCACGTGCAGGACGACGCCTTCGTGCACAAAGCGATCAACGAGGAAGGCCGCGAGCTGCTCCGCGCGCTCGCGAGCTCCGGTCACACCGGCGTATCGGTACGCCGCGAGGAGGGCACAACCGGCGAGCGCGTTCCAGCCGAGGATGATCTTCTCGTCGCGCGAGGGCTGGTCGCGCCGATCCCTTGCGGCGAGGAGCTTCGCCATCGCGCGCTCGATCGTCTCAAGCTCCGGAGCCCGCGCGGCTGCTTTCGGGTTGTCCTCGTGGAATCCGGGAGCAAGGATGCGCACGAGGTGGTTCCTCCCTTCGAAGTTGCCGTCGTTCGTCACGGCGAAGGTGCGGAGGAAGGCGTCGATCTCGTCCTCGTTCAGCTCGTCCTCGATCTCGCGCATGCGCCAGAGATAGGTTGCACCTTCGCGATGGTTCGTGTCCGCGTCGTGCGCGCTCGCGTAGCCGTCGCCTACGCGGAAGGTCTCCTCCAGACACCGCACGAGGCCGGCGGCGGTGTCGCGGAAGCCCGCTCTTCCGAACAGCCGCGAAGCAACCGAGTAGTTCCAGAGGAGCATCGCCTGGTCGTAGAGCATCTTCTCGAAGTGCGGGATCGTCCATTCGCGGTCCACGCAGTACCGAAAGAACCCTCCCTGGAGATGATCGTGGAGCCCACGAGTCATCATCTCGTCCAGCGTCCGGGTGACCATGGCCCCGGCGCGATCGCTCAACCCCGCGGCGTGCGCGTACTGAAGGAAGAGGAGCGCCGAATGCGGGGGGAACTTCTGCGCGGTGCCGAAGCCCGCGTGGACGTCGTCAAAGGCGCGCTCGAGCTCGTGGATCCGCTCGAGCGCCTCGGACTCGTCGTCGGCGGAAGGCAGCGCAGGCACTGCGCCCTGGACCCGACTGTGCTCCCGGTTGAGCTCGAACGGCCGGATCTCGTCGCGGTGCTCGTCGTAGAACTCGACCACGCGGCGCAGGATATCCGCGAAGCCTGGTGTGCTGAATCGGGGTTCGGTGGAGGCGTAGGTCATCGCGAAGAACGGCCGGCCGTCCGGGGTGAGGAAGGCGTTGAGCGGCCAGCCTCCGCCGCCGCTGGTCGCGACGAGGAAGCTCATGAGGTAGTGGTCGATGTCCGGACGTTCCTCGCGGTCGACCTTGATCGCGAGGAACCGCTCGTTCAGGATGCGTGCGCACTCATCGTCGCTGAAGGCTTCGCGGGCCATGACGTGGCACCAGTGGCAGGTGCTGTACCCTACGCTCACGAAGAGGATTCGATTCTCTTCGCGCGCGACCGTGAGCGTCTGCTCGTCCCACTGCTGCCACCACACCGGGTTGTCCGCGTGTTGGCGAAGGTAGGGGCTCGCAGCGTGATCCAGGTTGTTCCGCGCGAATCTCATGCGCAAAACATAACCGAATCAGTAGGCGTTCGACGACGGGTTCGGTGTTCCGCTGCGCTGGTGCGCAGCCTCCAGGTCTTCGAGCAGCGCGTTGATATCGCGGTACGCGCGGAGCTCCACGATCCATTCGTCCGGGATCGCGTCCGGACCGTGGAAGGCCCCGAGGATCATACCGACGATCATTCCCCGGGCGGCGCTGTCGCCGCCCGCCGCGACGTTCTCAACGAGCGCGCCCCTCAGCGAGCCCTCGTACTTCGCAATCAGGTGGACCGTGAGCGGAAGCGCGTTCTCCACCGCGCTCTGCCGGCCGAATCGCTCGGTGGCGGCAAGGGTCTCGATATCCGCGCTCGCAAGGCCGTCCGCGATGAATCGGTCGATCGGCGAGCCGCCGATCTCGTCAAGCACCGTGCGCATCGCCGCAATCGGTGTCTTCCCGTTCAGCACGCGCCGGAGAACGCGCGCGAGGAAACCCGCCGACTCGATCACGAGCTCGTTATTGTGCGTGAGTGCCGCCTGCGACCGCGCGGCGGTCTCGAGGCGATCGCGGTCGTCGCGGTAGAGGTAGACGATCGGTGCGATCCGCGCCGCGCCGGAGAGATCGGACGAGTCGGAACCCGCCTCGTCCGGCGCGACACCGCCGGCAAGCTTCTCGAGTGTCCGCTTGGTCGCTGCGTCCACGTAGCCGTCGTACGACTCCATCGCCTCGCGCCATTCCTGCGAGAAGCTCGCGAGGTCGAGCTCGTGGTGCGCGGCAAGATGCCGAAGCAGCACCATCGTCTGATCGCCGTAGTGGGTGAACGATCCTTTCGCGCGGCCCGCGTGGAGCGAGTCGGGTGGCGGCGGCAGTAGTCGCTCCACGCGCCCGTAGCGCGACGCGATCTCGTCCATGTCGTAGATCCAGTGTGCGCCGAGGGCGTGGGAGTCTGCGGCAAAGGAGGCGAGGACCATCGCCTCGGCTCGTTCTCTCATGCC
>JBKHII010000123.1:0-3259 GCA_046538735.1 Spirochaetales bacterium | reverse complement strand
CAAGATCCTCGTGAACACCGAGAGTGGTGAGTACGTAGAGCGGGTGAATGCCTAGTTCGTGGGCGGTGCGCCCACGTGATCCACTGCTTACCTGTCCGGGGGGTGTATACCTATCAGTTTCAGTATATAATCAGGCAAGGCTACGAACCGGAGTGGTGAAATGAGAGTAACAACCAAGGGACGATATGCCCTCCGAGCGATCACGAATCTGGCGATGGCGGGGTCCGACCGCCCCGTACCCATCAAGCGGATCGCGGGCGAGGAGGAGATCTCGCCCGAGTTCCTGGAGCAGATCTTTTTCAAGCTCAAGAAGGCAGGGATCATCAGCTCGGTCCGCGGCCCCGGTGGCGGATTCGTGCTGGAGAGAGACCCGGCGGAGATATCGGTGAAGGACATCTTCGAGGCGGTCGGCGAGGGCCTCGAGATCACACCTTGCACCGGCGACGACGACTGCGACCGAAAAGACATCTGCCTTGTGCACGACATCTGGAAAGACGTAAGCGTGCACATCGTGGGGTACTTCGAGAATCTGACACTCAAGAGGATCATGGAGAAGAACAAGGACAAGGTCCTTGATTCGCTGGTCAGCGGGTAGACTCCGACTCCGGCAGATCCTTCACGTGCAAATCCATCTGCGGGAACGGAATCTCGATCGCATTCTGCTTGAACGCGCGCCAGATATCCACCACCGTCTCCGACCGTGCAACGTGACGCTCCACCGCGCTCGAGATCGGCAGCGCGAGCGTCACGGTGATCCCCGACGAGTCGAAGCTGCGAAAGAGCACCCTCGGGTGTTTGTCGTCGTCGCGGAACGCGCTTCGCTCGCCCACCCTCATCAGGACCGTCTTCACCTTGTCCAGATCCGAGCGATAGGAAACCTGGACGTCCGTGAACAGAATGATGCTCGGATCCTCGTACGACTGGTTGTGGACCACGCTCTCCACGATCTCACGATTCGGCACCACGAGCGTCTCGTTCGTGATCGTGTTGATCACGCTGTAGAGGATCCGGATGTGGACGACGTCGCCCTCCAGGTCGTTGATGTGGACGCGATCGCCCTCCTTAATGGGTCGCGAGAGGATGATCATGAGCCCGGCGAAGAAGTTCGCGACCACACCCTGCAGACCGAAGCCCACGCCGAGACCGAGTACACCGAAGATGACCGCGAGCGACGAGAGGTTGATCCCGAGCATCGAGAGCCCGATGACCACCACGAGCGCCATCACCGCATACCGAACGAGGCTCACGACGGAGAAGCGCTTGGACGGGTCGATGTTGACCCGTGTGAGCACGCCGTGCTCGAGCACGCGCCGACTGCTGTTGCCCGCCCACGTCGCGAGATAGAAGATCGGGATGAGAAGCAGGAGCGTGACGATCGAAATGCTCGTGTCGCCCGATGTGAAGAACGGCCGGCTCAGGAATCCGAAGATCGACCGGATGCTCTGTACGATCTGATCGCCGAGCAGGTTCGCCGCGAGCAGGACGAACGCAACGAGGAAGAGCAGCCGGTACGCGATGCGGAACCAACGCATCACGCGGAGTCGGCTCTCTTCTTTGAGCCGGCTCTTCGCGAGGAGCCGTTTCACCACGTGGACGAGCACACGGATCAGCACCACGACCCCGATGACCGGGAGCACGAAG
This sequence comes from Spirochaetales bacterium, assembly GCA_046538735.1. Classification (GTDB taxonomy): domain Bacteria; phylum Spirochaetota; class Spirochaetia; order DSM-27196; family SLST01; genus SLST01. Next base: position 1,618 of record JBKHII010000123.1, on the reverse strand, counting down.
GCGAAAATCAGCTCGGCCCACGTGATCCCGAGCACGGAGCCGTTGAAGCGAATCACGCTTGCGAGGAAGTCCCGGATCAGATCGACGAGCGAGCTCACGCAGAACCGTCCAGAAACGCGCGGACCCGGTTCGCGTCCGTCTCGGGGACGATACCGCGTCTCACCGCGCGTGCGACGAGGTCACTCACGGTGGCCGCCGCGTGAACGCGCAGCCCCGCCTCCGCGAGCTCGGCCCTGCCGGACGCTCCGGAGCCGCTCCCGCCGCGCTCCACGAGCACCACGAGATCCTCCACGACGAGGCCCTCCTCGCGTAGGACTCCCGCCGCCTCGAGCTTGCTCAGCCCGGTCGTCACGAGATCGTCCACGAGCACCGCGCGCTCGCCAGACGCCCACGCCCCCTCGATCCGATTGCCCGTTCCGTGCGGCTTCGGCGGCAGACGCGGGTAGATCAGCGGCCGCCGCGAGCGAAGTGCGAGCGCCGTCGCGAGCGGGAGCGCCGCCACCGGCACGCCGGCGAGACGGTCGACTCGCCCGCTCTCGTGCTCGACCGCCCGAAGCAGCCGCTCGTATGCCGCCGCCGCAATCTCGAGCGCACCCGCGTCGCTCTGCAGCCGCCGCAGATCGATGTAGAACGGCGAGACGATCCCGCTCTTGAGCGTGAACTCGCCCACGCGGAAACAGCCGGTGTCCAGAATCGCATCGAGCAGATCGACGGTCGACTCGCCCGACCCTCCGGCGGCGGCCACCGACTTCGTGGTCTGCGTCGCCTGGTTCGTGGCCGAGCCGCGTTCTGCACGCGGGCCGTCGGCATTCCGTTCGCCGCCGCGATTCGCGGCAGCGTCGTACGCCCGGCGATACGCGTCCACGAAGGCGCGGGCCGCCTCGCCGGGATCGTCCGCCTGCGCGATCCCGCGCGCGACGACCGCCAGCAGACCGAGGCCGTCCGCGCGCATGCCCGCTCCGACCGCCTCCTCCATGCTGCCGCCCTGCGCGCCGATTCCGGGCGCCAGGAACCACGCGTCCGGGTGCGCCGCCCGTATCTCGCGCAGCGCCGTCGCGTCGTTTCCGGCGACCACGAGGCCGACCTCACCGGGCCACCCGAGCACCCGATCGGCCACGAGACGGTAGACGGGGCGTTCGCCACGGGGGCCGGCCACCGCTACGTCCTGGAGCTCGGCTCCGCCCGGGTTGCTCGTGCGGCAGAGCGCGAAGACGGCCAGCCCCGCCTCGGTGAACGGACGGACCGAGTCGGCGCCCATGTACGGGCTCACCGTCACGGCGTCCACGCCGAGTCGCGTGCACGCCGCCGCGTACGCCTGCGCGGTCGCCCCGATGTCGCCCCGCTTCGCGTCAAGGATGATAGGCACCTGGTCCGGGATGAGTGAGATCGTCCGGGCGAGCGCGTCGAGACCACCGGGGCCGTGCTGCTCGTAGAACGCGATATTCGGCTTGTAGCAGAGCGCGAGGGCGGCGGTCGCCTCGATGATCCGGCGGTTCGCCTCCACGATGCGTCGCGGGGCGTCCTCGGCTCCGGGCTCAACGCGAGGATCGAGCCCAACGCAGAGCGGTGAGTCCACGGCGCGCGCACGCGCCTCGAGTCGGTCGAAGAAACTCATCGG
>JBKHII010000066.1:0-14685 GCA_046538735.1 Spirochaetales bacterium | reverse complement strand
CCACACCGACGAGCACAACGCGTATCCCCGTGCGATCGCCTCGGTTCCCTCCCTCGCAGAAGCCGAATAGCGACCGTCGGCTCCGGCTGGGGCGCCGGGATGATCGTTGACGGCGGCCTGCTCATCGACGAAGGTGCCAACGTCCGGGCGAGCCACGAGCTCATCTACGGCAATACGATCCACGCCTGGAACGCCGGCGGCGCGGGTCTCGCCGTAGACGGCCCCCGAACGACCGATCAGGCGACGACGGAGATCTCGCTCAGCACCATCGCGGACAACGTGAGCATCTCCGATCTCCATCGCGGTAACGGGTCGATCGTTGAGGACGGTTCCGAGGTCATTGCGTCCAACTGCGTCTTCTGGAGTAACGGCGGTCAGTATGTCGACGTCTACCTCGCGAACGACTCCACGCTTGCGCCCACCGATTCGCAGTACGAGTTCGGCTACGATCCGTACGGCGATCTGGCTGTGGACGGGTGCGAGGTTCGCGACCCGCAGTTCGTGGACCCGGACTCAAGCGACTACCGCACGGAGAACGCGTCCGGGCGAGGAGTGTACCTCGACTGACATTGCGCCGGGTCGCGGGTGGGCCGTTCACACGGAGCCCGCGACCCGCGTAGAATCGATCACGGGACAGCTCATGATCCGCGACTACCGACCTGCCGATTTCTCTGCGTGCCGTGAACTCGTGAATCTCGTCTGGGGCTTCCACGCGCGTTTCCGGCACGTCGGTCTCTCGCGCCTTCTCCTGGAGTTCTACACTCGCGGAGCGCTTGCGGCGAGCAACTACGCGAAGGTGATTCAGCGCGACGGTGTCGTCGCGGGGTTCATCTTCGCTCGGATCGAGACATTACCGACGCCGCGGTTCGCGTGGGCCGCGGCCGTGCGGGTTGCAGTCACCGCGGGTCGGCTGATCGTCCTGCCGGGAGTCCGGTGGACGAAGAAGCGCGCCCTGCTTCGAATGGCGCGCACCCACGAACGCAACCGAGCGACCGTCGATTCCGGACAAGCAAGCGAGGTCACGCTCTTCGTCGTTCACCCGACGCTCCAGGGCGAGGGGTGGGGCAGGAAACTCATGGACGGCGTGATTGCCGCATGCCGCGCTGTGGGAGCGTCCCGGCTCGTGCTCGAGACCGATTCGGAGAGCAACTGGGGGTTCTACCGGCACGTCGGCTTCGCGGAGAAGGGCAGCTTCGAGTCGCCGTTGCTCGAGGAGTTCACCGGACATCCGGGGAGCTCCTGGGTGTTCGAGATGCCGCTATCGTAGGTGGCGTGCGACCAGGATCGCCGGGCGCCGGCTGCCGTGGGTCAATCCGCAGCAATCATGTACGACGTGATCTTCTTGAGCCGGTTTCCCTTGGTCCCGACGAAGGCGTAGACGTCACAGAACTCGAAGCGCGTGCCATCGTTGGTCTCGATCGTACCGTTTGCGGCCGCCTCGCGTCCGTGCGTCACGATCGAGTGGACGGTCAGCTGCCTCACGTTCGAGTCGGACATCGTTCGTAGCTCTTGCTCATAGGCGTCCTTCCCCTGGATGCGTTTCCGGCCAACGATCCACCACTCGATGTCTTCCGCCTGCGGACTCGTTGTCAACGCCGCGCAGATCCTTGCCCTCCAACGGCGCGCGGATCAGTCGGAAGCCGCCATATACGGTGTTCGGGACCTCCCGCCGCTCACCCAGAGTATCGAGGAGCTCGAGGCCGAGTTCGGCGGCAGCGTCGTGATCAAGGCCACCGTAGGGGAGCGTATCGTCGCTTCGGTCCGAGCCTGCTGCGACGATGGGAGCTCTCTTATCGGGCCCTGATCGTCGATCCCGACTTCCAGGAGCGGGGCATTGGGACCCGTTTGATGTATGCAATCGAGGAGTCGTTCGCGCATGCGGCCCGGTATGAGCTCTTCACCGGTCACAAGAGCGAGCGCAACCTCGCACTCTATGGGAGGCTCGGCTACGCCGAGGTCCGAAGGAGACGGGTAAGCGACGGACTCACGCTCATGTATCTCCGGAAGGAACCGTCCGCTCGTGGTCGGCCGATTCCTCGCGCGACGTAGTGGAAATCGGGGCAGGTCCTCTCTACGGCTCCACACTCGCCGCGGAAGCGAGATGCCGCTCAAGCCGCTCCGCGATCGATCGGAGGTCGCGATCGGCAATGTCGATGCCGAGGACCTCGAAGTTGTAGTTGAGTCCCCGGAGGTACTCCTCCATCCGGCCTACGCTCACGTTTTGCGGGACCACACCGAACACCTTCGCCGCTCAGCGGGGCTTCGCGGAAGAGGTTGAACGCCTCCACGCCATCACTGCGGGGAAGGCACCCCTCGCCGGCTCTACCGCTACGGCGTCACGGGGGTTGCCTTGGCACTGATCGCGGTGCTGCAGGAGACGAACCGCTGCGTGCGGAAGGCTTTGCGTCTACCCACCCAACACGCCCTCCCCTCCGTACCCGCACATCCAGGGTCTTCTCGGTGAGGTAGGCGATCGTTGGAGGCTCCTGCATCCAGCATACTATCGAGCGCGTTCTGCAACGGTTTGCGTGATGCCGCGAGGAGTGATACGATACCAGTACCCACCGAAAGACGAGGCACTATGCAGTACAGAACCATGGGCTCCCGTGTGTCCGAACAGGTTTCCGCGCTCGGCTTCGGGTGCATGCGGTTTCCGCTGACCGGCGAAGATCCACAGCGAATCGAACGAGGTGAATCCGCGCGCATGCTCGAGTACGCGCTGGACGCGGGTGTGAACTACCTCGACACGGCATGGCCGTACCACGGCGGCGAGAGCGAGGAGTTCGTGGGCGAGTTCCTCGCGCAGGGTCGGCGGAAGAAGGTCCTGCTCGCGACGAAGCTGCCGGTCTGGGAGGTGAAGGAACCGGCCGACCTGGATCGTATCTTCGAGAAGCAGCTCGAGAAGCTTCGCACCGACTACGTGGACTTCTACCTCCTGCACGCGCTCAACGACGAGCGGTTCGCGGACGTGGTGAATCACCGGATGATCGAGTGGGGCGAGGGGAAGAAGCGCGAGGGCCGGATCCGCTATCTCGGGTTCTCCTTCCACCACGACTTGCCGGCGTTCAAGAAGATCGTGGACCACTACGACGACTGGGACTTCTGTCAGATCCAGTACAACTACATGAACGAGCAGGAGCAGGCGGGCACGAAGGGGCTGCGCTACGCGGCCGAGCGCGGGATCGGAATCGTGATCATGGAACCGCTCCTCGGTGGATCGCTGGCGAACGCGCCCGAACCGGTGACAACGATCCTCGGCGAGGTCGATTCGGCTCGTTCGCCCGTTGAGTGGGCGCTTGACTGGCTTTGGGACAAGCCCGAAGTCGGTACCGTTCTGAGCGGCATGAGCAGCCTGGAACAGGTCGAGCAGGATGTGACCTACGCCGATCGGTCACGCGTCGGTATGCTCACGAAGGAGGAGCGTGCACTCTTTCCTCGCGTGAAGAAGGCGTACGATGCGCTCCACCCGATACCGTGCACCAAGTGCAACTACTGCATGCCGTGTCCGCACGGCGTGGATATCCCGGGCAACTTCGCTCTCTTCAACGACGCCTGCAAGTTCAACAACCTTGGCCATGCGAAGTGGGTCTACAACAACCCGATGCCTGCCGAGCGGCGCGCCTCCGCGTGCGTGCGGTGCGACGAGTGTCTCCCGAAGTGCCCGCAAGGGATCGAGATTCCGGATGTGCTCGAGCGGGTAGACAAGGAGCTGGCGAGCGCATAGGACGCAGCTCCACGTTTGCCTTTTCGTTGCGGTCTCGCGCGAGGGCTGCTACTATTGGGAGGCGAACCGATCGTCACGATCGCCGGCCATGGCCGGCGACTGCGGTCGAAGGAGTCTGCATTGTCGCTCGGCCTCCTCGTCTTCTCCAACCTCGTTGCGCCGCTCGTAACCGGGCTCTTCCTCGTCCTCTGCTTCACCTACTTCGTCGTTGCAGCGCCTTCGAACGCGCTCTCTTACCGCCACTTCCTCGTCTTTCTCATCAGCTTCGGCCTCTTCTCGTTCGGACGGCCGCTCCAGCTCGTGTTGGGGGCACACCCGCTCCCGTTGATCGTCGTGAATATCCGCGTTTTCATCCTCTGCGCCGCGATAGCGCCCTCGATGATCAGCGCAGCAGACGTCTTCGGCAGCCGTCAGGCAAGCAGGCTCTCACCCGCCGTCGTGATCGCCGGGATTGTCCTGGGACTCACCTACGTCGTTTTCAACACGCTCGGGACGCGCGACAGCTACGTCCTCTTCGAGGTCGGGAACCTCGTGGCGTACGACAATCTCACTCCTTCGCGGTTCGCGCCCTACTACGGCCGGGAGATGACGATCGCCGTTCAGTTCGTGACCGGCATGCTCCTCTTGCTCATCTCGTCGGTCCGGCTGCTGGGGCTGCGCCCCGATCGGGGATTCCGCAGCCTGTTGCGCGACAAGAGTTTCCTGATCAACACCGGGATCCTCTTCTTCGCGATGGCGTTCATCGCCGGGTCGCTCGCGAAGCAATGGTGGGTCTACTACGCTGCCTCGATCGTCACGGCTCTACTCTTCGGCGCCGCGGTGCTCATCGACGCGAAAGAGGTCCATCGCTCCTACGAGCGGCTCATTCCATTCATCAAAGAGGACATCATCCACAACGTCGCGTTCAGCGAGTTCTCGAAATCGAAGCTCACCGACCTGCTCGATTGCCTCGGCAAGGAAGTAGATCTGGATACCTTCATCGTCGCAAAGGCCCACGGCGGTCGGGAAGCACGTGACCAGGATATCGGGGATATCGACGCGGTGCTCGAGGTCGCGAACCGTGGTTTCGGTCGTCTGCTCGGGCATCCGCACTTCGTGCTGCTTCCGCTCTCCGGCGATCGCGTAGGGATCGTGCTCCACTCGCCCGAGGAGTGGGGAAGCGAACGCAAGGCCCGCACGCTCGAGCTCCTCGAAGAAGTGAAGGAAGAGATCCACTCCGTCTCGGGTGTTGCGCTTTCGATCGGCGTGGACCTCATGAAGGACCTCGGCACCGCCGAGCAGTGGCTGCGACGATTCGTCAACGAGATCGTGGGCGGTGTCACCTTCCGTCGGACGAGGCGGATCGGTGCGCTCATCTCGCGCGCCGTCGCCTACATCCAGACGAACTACGCGCAACCGCTCAGTTACAAGGACGTCGCTCGAGAGATGGATATCAGTCCGTCGTACTTCGTGAACCTGTTCAAGAAGGAGACCGGGACCACCTTCGTCGACTATCTGACCGCCGTCAGGATCGACGCGGCGAAGGAGCAGCTCCTCACGTCCGATCTCAAGATCACCGAGATCGCGTTCGACGTTGGTTTCAACAGCTCGAACTACTTCAGTAGCACGTTCCGCAAGATCGTGGGAGTTTCGGCGCGCGAGTACCGTGCCGGACGACCGCGCGTACAGCCGGTTCTGCGACCTGCCGGACCGGATGCCGCGCCCGGGTCTCCGTGGCTCCCCGCGAGCCGGACCGGCGCCGGAAGCCGCCTCAAAAGCCCCGTTTCATAACATCCTGTAGAAAATCGCGTAGAATTCTGAAGGCGCGCGGCCCGGACCGGGTCGATTCTGGCCAGCAGCGATCGCGCAATCGCTAACAACTCACAGGAGGTCAGAATGAAGCGCACCATTATCACCACGGTCCTCATCGCTGTCCTTGCGTCCGGTCTCGCATTCGCGAACGGCGCGCAGGAAGGTGGCGGATCTCAAGCGTCTCAGGGGAAGATTGCCGTCACGTTCGCGGGAACCGAGGCGGCAACGACCACACAGAGCCGCATGATGCAGGCGGTAGCCGACAGACTCAACGAAGACGGCCGCTTCGATGCGGAGGTCATCGTGGCCGGCGCCCTCTCCGGCGACACGGATGCACTGGTAACTCAGGCTCGGCTCGGCGTTCCCCTCGTGGTTCCGTCCGATCCAGGTCGGCTCGCGAGCCAGTTCAACATCCCGGATCTGAACATCCTGATGGCTCCGTACATCCTGACCGACCCTGCGGTGCTTGAGACTCTGCCCGATACCGAGTTGTTCGCCGAGTGGTCGTCCCAGCTCGAAGAGCAGGGCGTCGTCCTCATTGCGGACATGTACAACGGCTTCCGCAACTTCTACACCACGGATCGCGTGGAGAATGTCGACGATCTCTCCGGCATGCGAATCCGGGGCTTCGGGAACGACATCGGGAACGCGCTCGCCAAGTACTTCGGCTTCGCGAATATCGCAATCTCGTTCGGCGACGTCTTCCCCGGGATCCAGCAGGGCACGCTGGACGACGAGGCGGGTTACTACGAGCAGTTCAGGCAGAACGGAGTGACGATCACCGAAGTCGACATCTCGGAGTTCCAGGACGCGATCGCGCCGCTGTACGAGAACAACGATCTCGGGTTCTCTCCCGGCTTGAAGGACCGGCTCTTCGAGCAGCTGGGACTGTAGAGCACATCACGGTACCGGGGAGTCGGGACGGGCCGGCGGGTCCGCCCGACTCCGGTTCCCAAAGTGAAGCGGAGCATCCACATGAAGAAACTCTACCGACTCCTCTGCCGGTTCGAGAAGATCGCGTGTGGCGTTGGATTTCTCTTTCTCGTCGCCTTCGTCTTCTTCGCGGCAGTCCTCCGATTCTTCAATATCTCGCTCTCGTGGAGCATCGACCTGGCGATGCTGCTCCTCGCGTGGACGGCGTTCACGGGTGCGGACGTGGCCTGGCGAGAGGGCCAGATCATCGGGGTCGACGTCCTCACCAAGCAGTTCCCCCCGAAGGTGCAGCACATCATCCAGATCGCGATCTACCTCGTCATCGTCGCCGCGCTCGTCATCATGGTCGTGTTCGGCGCGAGGCTCGCATGGAGCGAGCGAGCTCGTACCTACCAGTCGATGCGCATTCCGTACTCGCTCGTCACGATCAGCGTAGTCGTTGCCGCGAGCTCGATGATCCTTTCCACGATCCTCAAGATCCGGAACGCCGTTCTTCTGCTGGCGGAAAAATCACCGGAAAGCGAATAGGAACCATCGTATGACATTCCTCCTCGTCTGCTTCGTCGTATTCCTCGCCTTCAACATGCCGATCGCCTTCGTCATCGGCATTGCCGGATTCGCCTACTTCATGACACAGGCCGTCCTCCCCTTCGAGGGCGCGGTCCAGATGATCGTGTTGCAGAGCCAGTCCTTCGCGTTCCTCGCCGTCCCGTTCTTCATCTTCGCCGGCAACCTCATGAACGGTTCCGGCATTACTCGGAGGCTCCTCGGGCTCGCGAGACTACTCACGCGACGCATGTACGGCGGAACCGCTCAGATCAGCGTGGTCATGAGCACGCTCATGGGGGGCGTGTCCGGGTCGGCGACCGCGGACGCCGCGATGGAGACGCGGATCCTCGGTCCCGAGATGATGCGAATCGGCTACAAGAAGGGCTACATCTGCTCGGTCAACTGCGTGAGCGCGCTGATCACGGCAACGATCCCGCCGAGCCTCGGACTCATCATCTTCGGTTTCGTTGGCGAAGTATCGATCGGGCGCCTGTTCGCCGGCGGCATCATACCGGGCATCCTGATGATGGTCTTCCTCATGGCGACCACGGCCATCACGAGTCGGGTGCATCGCTACGATCCGCCGACTGAGGGTGTTGCGCGCGTTACGATCAAGGAGATCCTGGACAATCTCAAGGACTCGATATGGGCGCTTCTCTTCCCGCTGATACTCATCGTCGGTATCAGATTCGGCCTCTTCACTCCCTCGGAATCCGGGGCGTTCGCGGTCGTGTACGCGATCATTATCGGAAAGTTCGTCTACAAGGAGCTGACCTGGGCGAAATTCTGGGACGCCCTCGTCACGAGCTTCAAGGACAACGGAGCGATCATGCTCATCATCGCGATGTCCGGTCCGTTCAGCTACGCGATCACGTGGGTCAAGCTACCGGTGATCCTGAGCAACTTCATCTTCGGCATCAGCAGCAACCCGCAGGTTCTCGTTCTCATCATGCTCGGCTTTCTCTTCGTCACCGGCATGGCCGTGGACAGCAACGTCAACTTCCTCCTGCTCACGCCGATCTTCCTCCCGATGGTGAAGAGCCTGGGCTTCGATCCGGTCCACTTCGGCGTGCTCATGGCGACGGTCGTCACGCTCGGGGTGATGACGCCACCAATAGGAGCGGCGCTCTATACCGTGTGCGGCATCATCGACTGCCCGCCCACCGAGTACGCGAAGCAGTCGATACCGTTCCTGGCTGCCGTTCTCCTGGAGCCGGCGATTCTCGTCTTTCTTCCGCAGGTCGTGCTCTTCATCCCGAACGCGATCTTCGGACCGTAGAGAACTGTCACCGACCGTGCAGATGGGGAGGCTCCAACTCGTTGTGGCGGCGTGCGATGCCCGATGGCCGTTGAATATCGCGGAACGAGTTCTGACAAGTCGAGCCGACAGGTCAAATTGCGGCGGTCCCATATGCAAGCACAATGACAATTCACACCGTTTGCGCTTGCACGTTCTTTTGCCTCAGTGTACTATATCATTAGTACAATATCAGCGCAAAAGGAGGTGTCCGAGTGGACCAGCACGCGATCGAAACACACGATCTCACGGTGCACTACGGTCGACACCGGGGGATCCGGGACGTGAATCTGACGGTTTCGAAGGGGGAGGTGTTCGGCTTTCTCGGGCCGAACGGCGCCGGGAAGACGACGACGCAGCGCGTCCTGTTGGACGTGATCCGCCCCACCTCCGGTTCGGCGACCGTCTTCGGTCTCGATTCACGGACGCAGGGGCGTGAAGTGCGGAAACGGGTCGGTTATCTGCCCGGAGATCTCAGCCTCTACGAGACAATGACCGCCCGGGACTACCTGAAGACGATGGCCTCGCTGGAGACGAGGATCGTCGACCGCGGCTATCTCCGTGCGCTCTGCGACCGGCTCGGCCTGGACCCCACGAGGAAGATCAGCGAGTACTCGCGGGGCAACCGGCAGAAGGTCGGGATCGTCTCCGCCTTTATGAGCAGACCCGATCTGCTGATTCTGGACGAGCCCACAACCGGACTCGACCCGCTCGTTCAGCGAACCGTCCTTGATCTCGTGCGCGAGGCGAAATCTGAGGGCCGGACGGTCTTCTTCTCCTCGCACATCCTCCAGGAGGTGCAGTCGGTCTGCGACAGGGTCGGGATCATCCGGGCGGGCGAGCTCGTTGAGACCGAGGGCGTGGAGGCGCTCACCGGACGCCGTTTCACGCGACTGCGAGTCACGCTGCGCACCGAGCCTTCGCCTGACGCCTTCGCGATGAACGGAGTCACAGAGCTCTCCCGCACGGGGACGAGTGTGCTCCTGGAAGTTCGGGAGCATCTGGAGGACGTTGTCCGCAAGGCGCTCGAGCTCGGGATTGACGACCTCTCCACGCAGCAGGTGACGCTCGAGGAGGTCTTCCTCGCGTTCTACGGCGAGCAAGGCGAAGGAGGCGACAATGGGTAGCTTGGTTCTGTTCGAGCTCCGCAAGCGGTGGAAGGCGGCATTGGGGTGGGGCGTGGGTCTCACGCTCTTCGGCGCGCTCTACCTGGTCATCTTCCCGGAGGTGGAGCAGGAGATGGCCGGGCTCGCGGACATCTCGATCTACCAGGTGATGGGCGTGAACCTGGGCTCGTTCCCCGACTACATCGGCTCGGTCGTGCTGCTCTTCGTGCCGTTGCTGCTCGGCATCTACGCGATTTCGAACGGAACGCGGACGCTCGCCGGCGAGGAAGAGGACGGCACTCTGGAGCTCGTGATGGCGCGCCCGCTCGATCGCCGGCAGATCGTGATAGCGAAGGCGTTTGCGATCGGCGTGACGCTCTTCGTGGTGCTGCTGGTCGCCGGGGGCGGGAACGCCGCGATCCTCTCCGTCGTGAAGCGCGGCTATGACACGCCGCTCATGCCCGGACAGCTGTTCCTCGCATTGCTCTCGTCGTGGCCTATTACGTTCGCCGTGGCGATGATCGCGCTCTTCCTGGGGGCGCTCACTCCTACGCGACGGCTTGCTACCGCCGCCGTCACGACCTTCTTCGTGGGCAGCTACTTCGGTGAGAATCTCTCGGGGATGGTGAGCTCGCTCGAGGGGCTGAAGCCGTTCATGATCTTCAGCCACTACGACTCGAGCGCAACCGCGCTCACCGAAGGACCCGCGCTCGGCGACATCGGTGTTCTGCTCGCCTTGTGCGCGCTCTTTCTCGGGCTCGCGCTCTGGGTATTCGGTCGGCGCAACGTGACCGTGGGCGAGTGGACCGGACGATCAAACCCCGGTCCGCGCTGATTGCGGTACCTTGAGACCGTGACGCGCCGTACCATTGTCCAGCAGACCGATTCGGGGTACGCGATCATCGCGGGCGAGCTCACGCAGAACGACCCGCATCGCCACTACTCCATGCACCTTGCCCTCGGTCTGGAGCAGCCGCTGCCCGTCACCGTGGAGCGAACCTCGCTGGACGTCACCGGTGCCGTGATCATCGACTCGTGGGCGCAGCACTGCCTCCACGCGCTCGATCGCGGGAACGCGCTCCTCGTCTGCTTCGCCCCGGTGAGCAAACTTGGTGTTCGCCTGCGCGAACGACTTGAAGGTAGGAGCCGGCTCCACGTGGAAGACGATGCGGTGGCGGACACACGCGCCTGCGCGCGCGCGTTTCTCGGCGGCTCCGTGTCTGCCGCGGAGTTCTGCGCCACCTTCGAACGCGCGCTCGCGTCCATCTCGCCGGGCCCGTTCGAGCTCAAGCTCGAGCGCTACGATCGGCGTATCCTGCTGGCCCTTCAGGAAATGCGGGATCATATCGACGGTTTCCTCCCGGCCTCACAGGTCGCGGATCGCGTGGCTCTCTCCGAGAGTCGTTTCCTTCATCTGTTCCGCGACCAGACCGGAATCACGTATCGCCGGATGCAACTGTGGATGCGGCTTGCCCGCGCGTTCGGAGCCTTCGGATCCGGCGCGTCGCTCACCGAGCTCGCGCACTCGTTCGGCTTCGCGGACAGCGCGCACTTTTCGCGGGCGTTTCGCCAGGCGTTCGGGATGCCCCCCTCGGTGCTGGTGCAGGACAGCACGTTCGTTCAAGTCGGTGGCGGCGAGTAGCGCTATTCTGGACGCATGATTACGAAGCAACTTCCCGTTGGATTCCACCGGTTCAGCAAGAGGGCGTTCGTGAACTACCAGCTCAACCGGTGGTGGTCACTCGGCTTCACGCGATTCGAGGAGATCGAAGAGGCGGGGCGACGCATCAGGTCGTTCGAGGACAACTGCGAGGTATTCACCGAGCTTGCGGATCGCGCCGTCCGCGACGGGCGGCTCAAGAACGCCGCGTACTACCGGCGCGCTGCCGAGTTCCTCACCGACCCGCACGACTCGCGGAAACAGGAGCTCTACGAGCGTTTCTCCGAAGCGTTCTACGAGGCGTTTGCCGAGGACGGAATCGAACGCTACGAGGTTCCGTACCGTGGGACCTCTCTGAGTGCGGCGCGTCTCGCGCCACGATCCGAGGACGGGCGTATCGCAAAGCAGCCCAAAGGCACCGTTCTCATCCACGGCGGCTTCGACAGCTTCATCGAGGAGTTCTACCCCTTCTGGCTCGCATTCGCGGAGGCAGGCTACGAGGTCGTTGCGTTTGACGGTCCGGGACAGGGCGCCACCCTCCATCGACACGGGCTCGCGATCGACCACGATTGGGAGAAGCCCGTGGGCGCCGTGCTCGACTACTTCTCCAAGGACGACGTGACGCTCCTGGGGATCTCGTTCGGCGGCTACTGGTGCGTTCGCGCCGCCGCCGCTTCCTCAACTGGAGCATCCGCTCACGCGCGAAGGTCATCCCTACGATCAAGCATGTCGTGAACCAGGCGCTCATGATCAACAACGGACTTCACGCGGAGCCGGTGCTCGCTGCGCAGTGGCTGCTCGAGATGAACAAGAGCCACGTCCACTCGGAGCTCGTTGACCAGGATGTGCTCCTTCTCGCCGGAGAGAAGGACCGCTTTCAGTCGCGAAGACTCTACGAGCTCCAGCGCGACGCCCTCGTGAACGCTCGGTCGGTGGAAGGCCGGGTCTTCACGGAGGCGGAGCAGGCGGCGAATCACTGCCAGATGGGAAATCTGGGTCTCGCGCTCGAGTACATGGTCGGCCGGCTCGATCGCGTGCACGCGTCCTCACGGCATGGATAACAGCGTCGATCTATGTTAGCATTCGGCCGTCTTCACCCCGAGTAGGAGGTCGTGATGGTCGGATTCGCCCGTTTCGTGTTTATCGTTGGGCTCGTGTTCGCCGTAGTCTCGGCGGCATCGCTCTACTTCATGGTCACCCACGGCGAGGAGCTCTATTCGTCCAGCCGGCTCAGGTCGAGCCCCGAGCTCGCCGAGGCCGCGGACATCGCCTTGCAGGCGATCGCGAACATGCGCGAGAACCTGCTGCTCGAGTACCTCAAGGTCTTCGCCGGCATGGCGGCAGGAACGCTCGGCATCATCGCGACCCTCGACCTGACGCCTCGCGCGAGGACGATCGTCGTAGTGGCCGCGGCCGCGTGCGTTGTCGCGCTTTTCCTGTCCCAGTTCTGGGTCCGAGCCGCGGTCTTCACGATCGGGCTCGTGCTTGTCGTTCTCTGGATGGGCAAAGGGGCCGAAACGAAAGCTGCTGCAAGGTAGGCCACGCGGGGCCCAGTCGGACGGGAGGGGCTTGCCTCGGGCAGGCAGGTCCCTTCGGCAGTCGCGAGCGTCGTTCGCGGCGGTGACAAAAGCACCGTGCCCCGGTAGAGTACGAGCATGGATGAGATGCGGATTCTCCTCGTCGGGATCGGTGGATCCCAGTCCTGACGGGTGCCGGCGGCTCGGCGAGGTGAAAGAGGCGGTGGGGGCAGTTCACTCCACGCTGGACGACTTTCTCGTCCGTGGCACGGCCGATCTCACCGTTGTTTCCGCGCCCATACACCGGCACGCCGATCTCACGGTTCGTGCGCTCGAGCACGGCTCGCACGTGCTGTGCGAGAAACCGGTGGGCGGAAGCCTGGACGACCTGAAGCGCATGAAGGCCGCTGAACGGTCCACGGGCCTCAGCGTCGCCATCGGATTTCAGTGGTCCTTCTCGCGCGCGATCGAGCGCATCAGGGCGCACGCGGCGGAAGGACGATTCGGCGCGCCACGCCGATTCCGTAGTCTCAGCTCGTGGCCGCGGGGCCTCAACTACTACGCGCGAGCGCCGTGGGCCGGACGCGTGAGGCTCGAGAACGGCACTTGGGTGCGCGACAGTCCCGTCAACAACGCGACTGCGCACTACCTCCACAACATGCTCTTCGTGCTCGAGCGGGCGGAGACGGCCGGTCTGCGCGTCGACTCGGTCTCGGCCGAGCTCTACCGCGCGAACGCGATCGAGAGTTTCGACACGCCCGCCCTCCGCGTGGTGACCGAGGCGGGAACCGAGGTCCTCGTCTACACGACGCACGCCGTGAAGTCGGTCGTGGAGCCCATGACCGTGATGGAGTTCGACGATGCGGTGGTGCGCCATCAATGTCCCGGGAGCTTCGTCGCGGTGATGAGCGGCGGGCATCGTGAAGACTACGGCAATCCGGACACCGGCCCCCGCGAGAAACTCGAGCGCGTGGTGAGCGATATTCGATCAGGTCGACGTCCGGCCTGCACGCTCGATTACGCCTCGCATCAGCTCCTCGTTGCGTGTTCGCTGGACCATGACTCCGGTATCGTCGACTTCCCGAGCGAGATCGTCGAGCGGACGAACGGCGTCTGGGTCAGCGGCGTCACCGAGGCACTCGTCCAGGCGTACGCGAACGGCGTGCTTCCTCACGAGCTGGGGAACGTAGACTGGGCGCGACCGGCCCGGTAATCCCCGAACCTCCTGCTCCAATCGAGATCCTCATGATCGCCGCGTGCACGGCCCCCGTCATACGCAGTGTCATGAAATTCGTCGACTTGTATCACTTTTGCTTGGACATAGTGTCAGTTCAGTGAGACAACGCCTGCCAGGGAGGTGACATTGTCGCGGACGGACGAACTGGTCAGACACTCCGGAGTATCTCGCAGCACCGTCTTTCGGTTCCTGCGCGGCGAGAACGTCCGTCCTGCCGCGCGGCAGTCGATCCTCGCCGCAATGCAGCGGCTCAATATGGAGCCGTCCGACTACGCGGTGCACGACGGCAGGACGATCCTCATCTCTGTTCGGCCGGCGTTTCAGACGTTCAAAGGCTACGATCTCGCGGCTTCCGGCTTCATGGAGCGGGGCGAGTCGTACGGATTCCGTTTCCAGCTCAAGGCAGGCAGCGCACTCGACTCGATCACTGAGGCGGGCGCCAGGGCCGATCTCGCCGGCGTCCTCTTCCTCGGACGGACAATCCCCGACGAGCAGCGCGAATCGGAACGGTTGACCATGCTCGGGATTCCGCACGTCTTCGTAAACCGCGTGTTCCACGACACGACTACGAGTTTCGTCTCCGTGGATCATCGTGCGGCCGCGCGAGACGCAGTCCTGCACCTCTTCGATCTCGGCTTCAGCGAGGTCGGGACATGGGGCCATACGACGATGTTCCGTGTGAACAGCGAAAAGCGGCACGGCTATCTGCGCGCGTACGAGGAGCGGGGGCTTCCGAAGCCGGAGTCGTGTCTGGACTTCCACGAGCACGGCGATCTCGAGGAGGCGGTCGCACGGCTCATCGTGGAGAAGCGGCTGTCGCCGGCGTGGTTCGCCGCGTCGGACGAGCACGCGCTGCGGCTGATCAAGGTCG
>JBKHII010000122.1:0-3381 GCA_046538735.1 Spirochaetales bacterium | reverse complement strand
ACCGCTGGAAATCGCGTCGTGCTTCACTTGTGTCAACAAATTCGGCACCAGTTTGATCGCAACCATCGTCTGTCTGCCTTCACTCGTGGGTTACGGAGGTCCGACCTGCAAGCTTCGTGACACCTTCCAGCGGCATCCGAGCCTCTATCCCTCCGCCAGGATCCGTTCCACGAACTCCTGCGCCCGCGCTCTGATCTCGTCCCGGATCGGGCGCACGTAGTCGAGCTTCTCTTCCATTGAGCCCTCTGCCTTGGACGGGTCGGGGAACGGCCAGTGCAGGCGCTCCTTCTCCGCCGGGAAGATCGGACACCGCTCGGCGGCTTCCTTGTCGCAGACCGCGATCACGTAATCAAACCGCTCGCCTGCCTTGTGGAGGTCGTAGACGCTCCGCGTTTCCTTGCCCGAGATATCGATGCCGTCCTCTTTGAGGAGCTCTACGACCACCGGGTTGAGCGATCCCGGCTCGATGCCCGCGCTCGTCACGTGAAGTTTCTCTCCGGCCGCTTGTCTGATGAATTCCTCGGTCATCTGGCTTCGCGCGCTGTTGTGAACACAGATGGCAAGAATCCGCGGTTTGCCGCTCATGACGTTGCTCCTTTCGTCTCGCCGGTTGCGGTTGCATGGTGCTCGCGGTAGTGTTCCACGAACTGGCGCACCTCTTCCTTGATGACGTTCCGCACCTCGATCGTCTTTGCGAGCTTCTCTTCATGCGTGCCGGAGAACTGCGCGGGGTCAGGGAAGGGCCAGCTCAGCCTGCGCACGGGGCCGGGAAAGACAGGGCAATTCTCCTCGGCCTCCCGACTGCAGACGGTGATCACATAGGTGTACGTGCGTCCCGCCTTGTAGAGGTCGACCACGCTCTGCGGCATCTTGTCCGAGATGTCGAACCCGTCGTCCGCCATTGCCTCCACGACGATCGGGTTGAGCGCTCCCGGCTCGAGGCCGGCGCTCTCCACTTCGAACAAATCGTCGGCATAGTGCCGAAGGTAGGCCTCGGCGATCTGGCTGCGCGCGGTATTGTGCACGCAGACGAAGAGCACCTTCCGCTTCTCGGTTCCTTCCATGGGCTCCTCCCCGGTAAGATAGTCGCGCGGCGTGTAGCCGGCGGGATAGGTGACGACGCAACGGTCGTTCTCTCGCAGATCGAGTCGCCACCGGAGCCGATCGCGGTCGGTCAGCCACCACCCGTCGTCGGCCGGAATCGCGCGGAGCGAGTCGAGGAGGCGCTCGTTGAACGCGTCGGTGGCGAGCCGGTAGGAACGCAGCTTTCCAGCGCGTTGCTCCACGGCAAGCTCGGCCCGGACGAGCTGCAGCATGGCACGCGAGACCGCGTACTGCGGCCGGCGGACGATGTCCACGAGCTCAGGCAGGTAGAGTGGGCCGCCCGCCTCGAGCAGGATTCTCATCAGCCGGAGTCTTGTCTCGTCTGCCAGCGCCTTGAACGCCTCCACATAGCGGCTCATGTATGCAGTATCGCGCATAAGTGCGGCGCTGTCAAGCGTCCGGGCCCCCGGCGCAGCGGGCCGCTACCGACCGCCGAAGACCCGCCGCATCGCTTGAACGTGGAGCTCGAACGACGCGTGGTCAAAGAGAACGAACCGAATCAACGTCACGCTCGAAAGGCGGACGGCCTCCTCCGCCGTCGTCCTCATGGCGATCTCCGCCGCCTCTTCCATGGGGTAGCCGAACGCGCCGGTAGATATCGCCGGAAAGGCGACCGAGGCGAGACCGTTTTCCTCCGCCCGCGCGAGCGAGTTGCGGTAGCATTCGGCAAGGAGCTTCTGCGACGGCGTGTCGCGCCCGTAGACCGGTCCAAGCGCGTGGATTACGTGGCGGTTCGGCAGCTTCCCGGCGCCGGTGATCACCGCGTCGCCTGGCCGGATCGGCGCGAGCGGACGGCACTCCTCGGCGAGCTTCGGTCCGGCGGCGCCGTGAATTGCGCCGGCGACGCCTCCGCCTATCTGCAGGTGTGCATTCGCCGCGTTGACCACGGCGTCCATGTCCGGTTGGTCCACGATGCTGCCCAGGACGCACTCCACGGTCACCCCCGATCGTTCTACTCTCTCGTCTCCCGCGCTCATCGTTCTCTCCTCCGTTCAAACTTCCTCACGACGCGCGCGCAGGGCAAATCCGTTCCTCCTCCCGTGGCCCGCTATGCCGCGCCGGGCCCGCCGTACCATGATCGGTTCGTGCCGCGATACCGTATTCAGTTGCAGGTTGCCGCACTCCTCCCGCAGGCGGCGCTTCTGCCGCGTCCATCCATGGAAAACGTCAGGAAGCTTGCAGGTCGGACCTCCGTAACCCACGATCGCAGCGGCAGATGGCAGAGTACCGCTGCGCGTCCCTCATGCAGCGCCACAAATCGCGTCCAGACCGCGAGTTCCGAGCGATCGACCTGCAAGCTTCCTGACATTTCCCACTACGCGGGACGAGGATGCCCGGGAGGCCCGCCTACGCGTCCTCCACCGTCGCGCTGAACGCAGCCTGCCGGCGCTCGTGGCGCGATCGAAGCACCGTGTCGAGGCCCTTCATGAAGTCGGAGATGCAGCTGCACGTGAGGTTGTAGTAGACGGTGGTTCCCACCTTGCGGTCGACGAGGATTCCTGCGCTCTTGAGGAGCGAAAGGTGGCGCGAGACCGTGGACGTGTCCACGCCGATCCGTTCAGTGAGCTCGCACACGCAGTACTCGCCCTCTCGAGCGATCAGGTCGACGATGTACGCCCTGGTCGGATGCGCAAGCGCCTTGAGTACTTCGGCGCGCTCCTGCGCGCGCAGCTGGTCGTTTTCGTTCATCATGAGCGCCTCCATCTACCGAGTGACGTCGAGTCGATCTCGAGCTTCACCGCAACCAGCTTCGGCGGGTCGTCCTGCCGCGTTCCGTCGACGCCGGCTTGACACACCTGTGCTTCTTTGGCAAGATACGCAACAAATACGCGAGAGACAACTGCTCACCATCATAGTCTACGAGATCCCAGGCGGCGGCTATTGCCTCGCTCGTACCGGGGATTGACGAAACCGGTTGACGTCCGAGCTGCATTGTTGTAAATATAGCCAAATACACAATGGGTGGAGGATGCCATGACTATTCAGATACTCGGATCGGGATGCCCGAACTGTCGGAACCTCGAGAAGAACGCCCGCGAGGCGATCGCGAGGCTCGGAATCGAGGCGGAGTTCGAGAAGGTGACCGATATGGACAGGATCGTGGAGATGGGCGTCATGAGGACCCCTGGGCTCGCTTTCGACGGTAAAGTCCAGAAGTCGGGGAAGGTCTTCACGCCCGAGGAGATCGAAGAGACGATCAAGGCCTACACCGCGTGACCGTTCAGATTCTCGGCACCGGGTGTCCGAAGTGTCGTCTGCTCAAGGCGAACACGACCC
>JBKHII010000121.1:0-3382 GCA_046538735.1 Spirochaetales bacterium | reverse complement strand
TCCGGGAGTTCGGTTCCGGCGCCGGTGTGCTCGAGCGCACGCGCGTGGAGCGCCCGGACATAGCCGTCCTCGATATCATGTTGCCCGGCGAGAGCGGATTCTCGCTCGCCAAGCGGCTGCGGGAACAGTCGGAGGTGCCGATCATCTTCCTCACCGCTCGCGAGGCGGAGTCGGATCGCATTCTGGGTTTCGAGCTCGGGGCGGACGACTACGTTGTGAAACCATTCTCGCCCCGCGAGCTGGTGTTGCGCGTTGAGGCCGTGCTCCGGAGGGCAGGCGAAGAGCGCACACCTCGAGCGCGGAGCGTGTCATTCCGCGGTCACCGGATTGTGCTGGACGAAGAACGGCACGCCGCTCGCGTGGATGCTCGGGATCTCGATCTCACGGCCGGCGAGTGGAGGATTCTGGCGCTCCTCGTCTCGCGGCCCGGTCACCTCGTGACGCGCGAGCAGATACTGCGCGAGGGACTCGACTACTTCCACGACGGTTCCGAGCGAACCGTCGATACTCACATCAAGAACCTTCGGGCCAAGCTCGGGGAAGCGGACGTGATCCGGACCGTCCGTGGGTTCGGCTATCGACTCGAAGGAGACGCGCCATGACCGGCAGGGCGCGATCGCTGCGCTCAACGCTGCTCATCGCCTTTGGAGCCGTCATCCTCACCACGGCGCTCGTGAGCGTGGGCGTCCTCGTCGCGGGGCTCCGGTCCTCGTTGAACGCCTGGCAGTTCGGCCGGGGGGCACAGATCACCGAGAGAGTCGTCCACGAGCTCGAGTCTCTGGCGCGCGACGATCAAACAGCCGCGCCGCTCGATCTCCAGCGCGCGCTCCGAGGCTTCCTGGCGCCCGGCGTCGCGCTTCGAGTCTACGATCGTGGCGGTCTCCTCGTCTTCGGCTATCAATCCGGTCGCGTCTTCATCAACCGCGCCCGGATGCGGTCCGGTGCGAGCGGCGCCATCCACGATCGTCCGGCACCGTGGCTGCGTCAGACGCGCGACGTGCCGGCCGGCGTGCCGCTCCGGATCGATCCGCAGAACGTGCCGGAGGAGCTCAGACGGGTTCGAGACCCCGAGACAGGTCGGGTGTTCGCGTACGTTCGCGCGGCGAGCGAGGGCTTTCTCCGCGACCAGACGAACCGCGCGCTCTTCCGATCTGCGTCGCTCGCGCTCGGGATCGGGCTCGTTTCGGCGATCGCGGCGTCCATTCTGATTGCGTACGTGACGTCGCGGAGGATCGCTACCCACGCCCGCGGATTATCCGACCGCCTGACGCGGCTCGCCGCCGGGAGCCGCGATCTCGACTTTCCCCGGGAGGGCGAGGCCGAGTTGCAGGGAATCTCCCGTTCCGCAGCAGAGCTTCAGGACCGGTTGAGTCGAGACGAAATGGCGCGCATCCAGTGGACACAAGACGTTGCTCACGACCTCCGGACACCGATCACCGCGCTCAGGGCCCAGTTGGAGGCGATCCGTGACGGAGTGTTCGAGGCGGACGAGCGGCACCTCCGAACGATGCTCGCCGAGCTCGATCGAATGGAGCACCTCGTGAACGAGCTTCGAGAGCTCTCGCGCCTTGAGTCGCCCGACCTCACGGTACGGTCCGCTCCGATGCGCTCCGGCGAGGTCCTTTCGCAGGCCGCCGAACGGTTCGCGATCGTCGCGCAAGAGCGAGGGCTTGCGATCGAGATAGTGCCTGCCGAGCACGAGTTCTCGGGCGATCGCGAGCTTGTTGTGCGGGCGTTCAGCAATCTCGTGGACAACGCGGTCAAGCACTCTCGAACACCTGGTGTGGTGCGGCTGAGTGCGGCTTGCGACACGATCGAGCAACCGGACGGGCGGATCGGCCACATGGTCTCGCTCGTGGTCGAGAGTCCCGGGAGCCTTCCGGCGGATGCCGAACAGCTCTTCGATCGGCTGCGACGCGGCGACTACGCCCGACGGACCGCCGGTTCCGGGCTTGGCCTGACGATCGCCCGAGCGGTCGCGCGGGCGCACGGCGGCGACGTTGAGTTATCCCAGGTTGAGCCGACGTCGATCTCCTCAAGAAAGGATGCCGGTCCCGTGGTCCGCGCGAGAATCATGCTGCCCAACGCGTCTTCGCCGGACCGTGGTCAATGAGGCCGCCCGAGATTGCATTGAACTACTGGACATATTAAAGGGTAGGGGGCATACTTTCGTATAGCCGATGTCTGGTCATGGACGTGAACGAGCGCTTGCCGCGGTTTCGGCGGTCGCTCAGCGATCCTGCGGCGGGGGGCCGACCGGCCAGAGGCTCAGCATGAACGCAACTCAGGAACGGCTCTACCGAGCCCTTGCAGATCTCACGAACGAGCGCGGCTACGCCGCTGTGACCGTGCGCGCTCTTCTGCGGCGCGCGGGAGTACGAAGGCTGGAGTTCGCGCGTTTCTACCGAGGAAGAGACGATCTTCTCGAGCGCGGAACGCACGCGCTCTGCGACGAGATCATCGAGCAGTTCGAGACGTGGAACTGGGAACGAGCGAGCGGCGCCGGCGGACGCCTGCCCTCGTTCACTCCGAGCCACATCACGATGCTCTTCGACATCGCGCGCGACGAACGCCCGGTATTCGCGGCGTTTCTCGATCCGCGGTCACCCTCGCTGTTTCGGCGCATCATCACGCGGCGCTTTGAGGACTATATCTACCGAAAACGCATCGGCCCCGCCCTCGGGCCCCAGAGCGACGATCGCGTCGCCGGTCAGCTCTCGAAGATGATGAGCGTGTGCTTTGTCGCGGTGGTTGAAGAAAGCGTTTTCGAGGAGAGCGATCGAGAACGATCGGCGTCCGTTCGAGGAAACGTCGACATATACTACCGCTTCATCTCGCTCGGCTTGGCAGGGTTCGCTCGATAGAAGGGCGACATGCGCCGGAGCCAGGTCTTGAGAAAGGGAGCGGCGATGAAGAACAGCGGGCGGACCCATCGGTAGCGGCGTCACACGCGGGTCACGTAGTCTTCGAAGGTGTGGTGCTGGTAGTCGAGGATACGCTGCGATTCCTCGGTGTCGTACCAGTCGAGGCAGAAGCCCTCGGCGTCCGGGTTGAAGAGGCCGCGGTCGTCTACCGGGACTCCCATCTCGCGCATCAGGCCCATGGATACATCGGTGCCGTAGATCTGACGACCGTTCTCCCCGCCGCCGGCGAGCACGAACGTCCTTCCACTCGCCTCGAGCGGAATGTCGAACATCGTGCGGAACATGCAGTATTCCGCGTCGCTCGAACGCACGAGTTGCTCGGCCTGCGCCTTCGACACGGCGTACACCGCGGTGCCCGACCGCTTGAGCGTGCGCGCAACGCCGTCGGCCTCGGTGGCGACTCCCCCCGCGGTCACCGACGAAATCATGACGATCCGGGCAACGGGAGCGACGTCCGC
>JBKHII010000065.1:0-14823 GCA_046538735.1 Spirochaetales bacterium | reverse complement strand
CTGCATGCTTATGTGCGTTTGCCCCACCCTTCTCTGTAGCCGGCCGTATTGCTATACTTCCCGTCATCACCCCCATTGGAGCGCTACCATGAGCACCCACGAACTACTCACGCTCAACGAACACGACTACCTGGAGAAGCGCGGCCTCAACGTCATGCTCGCGCACGACTACTACCCGGACGGGCATCAGGCCGGCGTCAGCATCATCCAGAACGGGCGTCGCGTAGCGACGAACGGCGACGTCCGCCTCGACCGCTCTCCCGGCCAGTGGTCGCCCGTTCCCGCCGCCGGAGAACGACGAGTCGACCGCGATCGCGACGAGATCAGCGTTCGCCTGAGCTACCCGGACCCGGCCAAGAATCGCACGGGCTTCAATCCGATCGACTACCCCGACCTGGATCTCGCCTACACGATCCGCGTCCGGCCCGAGGGCGAAGGCTTCGTCATCGTCCTGGATCTCGAACAGCCGCTGCCGAGCGACTGGGTCGGGAGGGCGGCCTTCATGCTCGAGCTCTTTCCCGGCTTCCTGTTTGGGAAATCGTTTACTATGGACGACGTCTCCGGACCCTTCCCGCGACAGCCGAACAGCCCGGGGCGTGCGGACAGCGACGGCTCCTACCGGATTGACGCGCTCGCAACGGGCACCACGCTCACGGTGGCACCGGAATCCGACGAGCAGCGCATGCGTATCGAGAGCCGAACCGGGACGCTCGAGCTCCTGGACGGGCGCGGCGTGCACAACAACGGCTGGTTCGTCGTCCGCGGTCTCATCCCCGGAGAGAAGACCAGCGGTGCACTCGAGTGGTTCGTCGCGCCGCACGCGATCCCGGGCTGGACGGCCGAGCCCGTCGTGCAGGTATCGCAGGTCGGCTACCACCCGGACCAGCCCAAGTTCGCGGTCGTGGAACTCGATTCGAACGACGACACGCGTCACCCGATCGTGATCTCCCGCGTGAACGCGGACGGCAGCCGCGATCCGGTCGTGTCGCAGACGCCGCCCGACTGGGGACGATTCCTGCGCTTCACCTACCTCCGGCTCGACTTCAGCTCCGTGACCGAGCCCGGTCTCTACGTCGCGAGCTACGGCGACCGCTCGTCCAACCCGTTTCGGATCGCGCGCGACGTCTACTCGCGTCACGTCTGGCAACCCACGCTCGACTACTTCCTGCCGGTGCAGATGTGCCACATGCGCGTGAACGACCGGTCGCGCGTCTGGCACGGCGCATGCCACCTGGACGACGCGCGGATGGCGCCCACGAGCCATATCCATTTCGACGGCTACTCGCAGGGTCCGAGCACACTCAGCGACTTCGAACCGGGAGACCACGTACCCGGCCTCGGCGTGGGAGGGTGGCACGACGCGGGCGACCACGACCTGCGCGTGGAGTCGCAGGCGGTCACCGTCTTCGGCCTCGCGCTCGCGCACGAAGCGTTCGACGTTCGGCACGACAACACCACGATCGACCAGGCGCGCAAGCTCGTGGAGATCCACCGTCCGGACGGAACCCCGGACATCCTCCAGCAGATCGAGCACGGCTGCCTCTCGATCGTCGCCGGATACCGCGCGCTCGGACGGCTCTACCGCGGCATCATTTGCCCCGAGCTCCGCCAGTACACCCTCCTCGGCGACCCGGTCAACCAGACGGACGGCGTCGCAGGCACGGACGACGACCGGTGGGTCTTCACCGAAGACAACCCGCGCCGCGAGCTCCTGACCGCGGCGTGCCTCGCCGCCGCCTCACGGCCGCTTCGCGACCTGAACGCAGAGCTCGCGGACGAGTGCCTCACGATCGCCGCCGAGCTCCGGGCGACGACCGGAGCGCCGGACCCGGCGGCGAGAGCATTCCCCGGCGGACCGGTACTCCCGGCGGGGATCGAAACCGTGGCGGCGGACGTTGAGCTCCTCCTCTCCACCGGAGAGCGCCGCTACGCGGATGCAATCGTTGAGAAAGAAGAGGCGATCGTCTCGGCGTTCGAGCACGTTGGGTGGCTGGTCGGACGAGCGCTGCCGTCCATCGCCTCGGACGAGTTCGCCGAGCGGATGCGCTCGGCGGCGCGGTCGTACCGCGATCGCGTGGACGAGCTCGAGAAGAAGACGCCGTACGGCGTGCCGTACGAGCCCAACATCTGGGGCGCGGGGTGGGCGATCCAGCGATTCGGAATGCAGCAGTACTTCCTGCACACCGCCTTCCCGGAGGTCTTTCCCAAACACCTGATGCTGAACGCGCTCAACTTCGTGCTCGGGTGCCACCCGGGATCGAATACCTCGTCGTTCGTCTCAGGCGTGGGCGCGCGGTCGCTCACCGTAGCGTACGGCCTCAACCGCGACGACTGGAGCTACATCCCGGGAGGCAGCGCGTCCGGCACGGCGCTCATTCGTCCCGACTATCCGGAGCTCCTCGAGTGGCCGCACCTCTGGCAGCAGACCGAGTACGTCCTGGGAGGCGGGACGACCGACTACTTGATTCTTGCCTTGGCGGCGGATCACGTCCTGAACGAGCCCTGAATACGGATCACGTCCGAACGCTGCCGGTCGTTGATGATGCCGTCCGTCTCCGCTTGCTCGAGCGCGCGCATCCACTGTCGGTTGACGTTACCGGTCGCGCGGGAGGCGCCGAGCCACCAGCCGACGAGACCGCCCAGGACAACCGCAATGACTCCGCCGAGTAACATACCGCCTCCTCTATGAAGAACGTGCGTTCGGAAAGCGCGCGTCGTCAACCACGACGGCTCGCGTGTTGACAGCGGATCACCGTTCTGTGATCGTGTACTCGAGGAGCCAGCGTGAGTGCCGAGCAGATAGACCCGGGCAGCCGGGACGCAGATCAGGCGTACGACTCGCTCATCAAGAGCGGCTACGACGACGACGTCGCGAGCATCGTCCGCGATCAGCTCCGCGTGAAGCAGCTCGAGTCCTACGCAGAGGAGATCCGCGAGCTGCTCGCGGCGAAGTCGGAGCTCGTGCGCGCGAAAGCCGGCGAGCTCTACCGAGTTCTTGCAGAGTCCGTCGGGTTGAACCACACGCTCCCGACATCGAGTCGTGTCCAGCACCGCAACCTGAACGACACGGTCGACCTCTCGGTGGCCGTTTCACGATCCGACCGGGGGAGTCACGTTCGCTTCGTCTGGAAAACGCACAACATCCACGTCATCGACACGATTCCGGAGGGGTTCGCGCTGGGGGACCTCAATATCGGGAAGCGGCGCGAGCACACGGTAGAGACGCAGATCCCGATCCTCGCGATGACAATCAGTGCCGGGCCGGACGACCGAAAGACGCTGTTCTCGACGGCCGGCGACGACCCCGGGGGTCTCGAGGTAACGTTCAATCTGAATCGCAGCTGGATCGAAGAACGGTCGACCGCCTCGGACGCGCAGTTCGATAGCGCATTCGGCTCGCCGCTCGACTTTCTCGACTTCCTCTCGGACAACGCGCACAACCCCGTGTACGCGATGCTGATGCACCTCATCGCCGAAACGAGCGAGGTTCTCTCACGCTACCTTGACCGGAAGCGATCGTTCATACAGAACATGGATCTCTAGGACCCAAGGAGGAGTACACCATGATATCACTCACAGGCAAATGGGCCCTCGTCACCGGTGCGAGCCGAGGCGTGGGGATGCGCATCGTACGCGCGATGGCGGACCACGGCTGCAACCTCATTCTGCACAGCCGGAGCGCGGAGAGCACGCAGGAGCTCGCCGACGAGCTTCGTACGCGCGACATCACGGTC
Source organism: Spirochaetales bacterium (assembly GCA_046538735.1). Taxonomy (GTDB): domain Bacteria; phylum Spirochaetota; class Spirochaetia; order DSM-27196; family SLST01; genus SLST01. The sequence goes on along the minus strand of JBKHII010000065.1, from coordinate 11,089 downwards.
CGCTCGCTCGCCGCGGAGCTCAGCGATTGGGATCAGATCGACGCGCTCATCGCGGCGGTGCGCCAGATCACGAACGGAGCGCCGGACGTCCTCTACAACAACGCCGGCATTCAGACATCGTACAAGGAGAAGTTCACGCACGCGGCGGACGAGTACGAGCTCTGCTTCCGGGTCAACGCGATCGCTCCGGCAAAACTGTGCGACGCGTTCCTCCCGGCGATGCTCGAGCGTAACTTCGGACGCATCGTCAACACGACCTCCGGCATCCGCGACCAGCCGGAGATGATGCCGTACAGCGTCTCCAAAGCCGCGCTCGAACGCTACGTCCGCGACCTCGTCCCGACGCTCTCGGGAACGAACGTGCTGATGAATCTGCTCGACCCCGGCTGGCTGCGCACGGACATGGGCGGCCCGTCGGCGCCGAACGACCCGGACACCGTGCTCCCGGGCGCGCTCGTTCCCGTCCTGCTGGACGAGGACGCGGGCAGCGGGAAACTCTACAACGCGCAGGACTACCGGGAGTAGCGGCTCAGCCGGCCGCGCACGAGCCGCGCCACGGCCCAAGCGGTCGGCACGCCCCGGGAGACGACCCGGGAGACGGACCGTGTCGCACCACCGCGTAGGCCGGCGTCACTCGCCGAGGTAGTCGACCCACTCCGGCGTCTGCTCGCCGTGCTCGCGGAGGATGCTGTCGCAGTGCCCAACGTGATACTGGATGTGGCGCACCTGCCCGATGAGGACGTCCGCGTTCGTGATCTTGTCGTATACCGGGGAAGGTTCGGCGAGCCACGCGTCGGTCTTGCCCTGGATACTCGTCTCGATCTGGTCCCGGACGCGCCGCGCCAGGACGGAGAGCTCGTCACGCGAGATCGTGCCCTCCGGATCGTGCTCGAACTCAGGATAGAGATTGCGTTCGGCGTAGGGCTCGGCGAACTCCACTCCGGGACCTCGAGTCCAGAAGAGCGCACCGGTGTACGCGTGCAACAGCTGCTGCCAGAAGACGAAGCCGCCGTGCTTCTCGGCCCAGAGGCGGTCGGGACAGAGCTCGATCAGGCGATCGAGCATGTTGAGCGAGAGCATGAGATGGATGCGCAGATGGCCAAGGATGGTGCTTCCCACGCCGCGAGGGTAGCACCACCGGTCGGACGGCGCAATCGCTCGCCGCGGCGCGCGTGCCTGTTTCGCTGCCGGATCAGCGGCTTCTCGCTACGGCGCCTCGGGCGCCGCGTACTCACGGTAGAGGAATCGCTTGATCTTGCCGCTCGCCGTCTTCTCGAACTCCTCGTCGCGCAAGTAGACCCGCTCGATTCGCTTGTACGGCTCGAGCGACTTGTTCACCTCGGCGACCTGGGCCTCGACCAACGCGCGAATCTCTGCCTCGGCCGGGCGCGTGCCGCGATCGAGCTCGATCCGTTCGTAGTCTGGGTAGCACACCGCGACGACGCGCTCGCCGTCGTTGCCTTTGGCGACCCGCTGGCCGAGTACGAGGACCTCGGCAACCGGCCCCTCCTCCGGAAACTTCACCTCGATCTCTTCCGGGAAGATGTTCTTGCCGGCCGGGCTCACGATGAGGTTCTTGCTGCGGCCCCGAATGAAGAGGTAGCCGCGCGAGTCGAAACAGCCGAGGTCTCCCGTCCGCAGAAACCCGTCCGGAGTGAAGATCTCCTCGGTCGCCTCCGCGTTCTTGTAGTAGCCGAGCATCAACGAGGGCGACTTTACCTGGATCTCGCCCACGCCGTGCTCGTCCGGATCGGCGATACGGATCTCCGTCCGCTTCACCGGGAGCCCCGCCGAACGATTGTCCTGGTGGCGGATCGTGTTCGTAGTAATGAGCGGTCCGTTCTCGCTCATACCGTAGCCCTGGACGATCGTGAAGCCGAGCTCCGCGAAAAAGGAGGCGGAGTCGGGCGAGAGCGGTCCGCCTCCGGAGACGAGCAGACGGAGCGACGAGAGCCCGGCTGCCTCGCGAAGGCCTCTGAACAGCGGCCTGCCGAGACGAAGGCCGAACGCCGTGCCCGCGCGGCTCACGCCGCGCATCGTCGCGATGAGCGCACGCTTACCGACCGGCTGCTCGCGAAGCTTCGCGTGGATCCCGCGCCGCAGCTTGTCGAAGAGGAGCGGAACGCCGATCAGGATCGTGCCGCCGGTCTCTTTCGTGGCCTGGATGATCTTGGGCCCTACGATCTTGCTCACGATCGTCACCGAGCCGCCCACGCTGATCGGCGAGAGGAAGCTGCAGGTAGTCGGGTAGGTATGGTGAAGCGGGAGCACGGTGACGAAGTTGTCATGCTCGTCTATCGGGAGACTCATAATGGAGGCGTTGATGTTCGCGATGATCCCGTGGTGGCTGAGCGTCACGCCTTTGGGGCTACCGGTGGTGCCGCTCGTGAAGATGATGGAGCACGGGTGGTCGGGCGCGATCTCTACCGCCTTGAGCGGCGCGTCCGCGGAACCGAAGCGCTCGCGCAAATCCACGGTGCGCGCTCCGGCGACGCGCGCGACCGGCGACGGCCGGTGTTCGGGAGAGAGCGCGTCGAAATGGAGGAGGATTTTGCAGCCGCGAGAGGCGGCCGCGATCGCGGCCGCGCGCTCCTCGAAGTGCTCGGAGAAGAGGATCGCTTTGAGATCGGCGTACCGACCGTACGCTTCGAGCGTCTCGTCCGAGGAGAGGATGTCGAACGGGACGATCACGACGCCTCTGGTCACGGCCGCCAGATACGCCACGCACCACTCGGCGCGGTTCTCGGCGAGCAGGCCCACGTGGTCGCCGGCGGCGATGCCGCTCTCCTCGAGCGCGCGGCCGTACGCCTCCACGCGCAACCCCAGGTCGCGATAGGAGACCTCGGCGAATCCATCGTCGACCTGCATCCGTAGCGCGACGTTCTCAGGATAACGCGCGCAGACATCGCGAAGCAGGGTGTTGAAACTCGGGTAGTCCATGTCCGGCCGATCGGCGAAGTAGTCTGTGATCATGCCGGCAGTATAGTCCAAAGAGACTATTCTATGGACGCCGATGCCGCACGATCCTCAGTATAATCGCATTGGAGGAATGGAATGAGTCAGTATCACGAACCGGTAGAAGAACTGAGCCCGGAGACGCGGAACTACGTTCGCGCCCTCGTCAGCCTGAAAGAGGAGATCGAGGCGGTCGATTGGTACAATCAGCGGATCGGCCCGTCAACGGACGCCGAGCTCGCGAGCGTACTCCGTCACAACATGGAAGAGGAGATGGAGCACGCGGCGATGGCGCTCGAGTGGCTCCGGCGGAATATGGAAGGCTGGGATGAGGCGCTCCGCACGTATCTGTTCACCGACCGACCGTTGCTCGAGGTCGAGGAAGAGGCCGAGGGCGGCGGCTCCGGCGCAGCGGCCCCCGGAAGCTCGGGAACCGACCTCGGAATCGGCCGACCCGGAAAGGAGTAGGACATGGATTTGCGCAAACGAAGCCTCGCACCGCTGAGCGACTCCGCGTGGAGTTTCCTCGAGGAGAACGCTCGCGACATCATCACCGCGAACCTTTCGGCACGCCGCATCGTGGACGTGATCGGCCCGCTCGGGTGGGACCACTCGGCGGTCTCCCTCGGCAGACTTGAGGTTCCGTCGAACGCGAAGGGCGTGAAGGCACCGGCACAGGGCGGAGCGTCCGAGGTCGGCTTCGGCGTGCGGATGGTGAAGCCACTGGTCGAGTCGCGGATCGCGTTCTCGCTCTCGCGGTGGGAGATGGACAACATCGCGCGCGGCTCGTTGGACGCCGACATCGCCCCGCTCGAGGAGGCGGCGAAGAAGATCGCGATCTTCGAGGAGCACGCGATCTACAACGGCCTCGAGCTCGGAAGCATCGAGGGGCTCACGGCGGTCGGAGAGCATACGCTGAAGAAGGGCGACGCGTCGTACCTGGGCGTGATCGCGCACGCGGTGGACATCCTGAAGCGATCGTCGATCGGCGGTCCGTACGACGTGGTCTTCCCGACCGAACGGTGGCAGGAGCTCCTCGAGTCGTCGCACGGCTACCCGCTCGAAAAGCAGATCCGCTACGTCGCGGCCGGCAGCGTCATCCCGAGCCCGAACGTGGAGAACCTCTACGTCGTCTCGAGCCGTGGCGGTGACCTGGAGCTCACACTCGGCCAGGACTTCACGCTCGGCTTCAGCCACGCGGACAAGGACGGCGTGACGCTCGAGCTCTTCGAGTCGTTCTCCTTCCGTGTGCTCGAACCGCGGGCGTACGTGACGATTACGCCGTAGGCAGCATCGTGGACGCGGGCGGTCGTGCCGGCCGGCGCGTCCCCCGCTCTTCGCCTGTTGAAGTTCCCGAGATGACACTCTAAACCGCGATCCTCGGCTTCCTCAATCGTAAGCCTCGGTCGGGCTACGACCTGAAGCGTCAGTTCTAGGACGAGCTGTTCCTCCACTGGTCGGGGAACAACAACCAGATCTACCGGACGCTGACGAAGCTTCAGCGCGAGGGGCTCGTCGCCTCTCGCCTGGAGACGTCCGAACGAGGCCCGGCACGCAAGGTCTATTCGATTACCGACCGGGGACGCGACGCGCTGCGGTCGGCGCTGCTCGAGCAACCGGAGCGACCGCAGGTGCGGAACTCGTTCGTGGCGAGCCTCGCCGTGATGGACACGCTGTCGAACGAAGAAGTCGCGGAGCGATTGCGCGACTACGCCGCCGGTATCGACGAAGAGCTCGCGATGTGGCGCGAACGCCTCCGTCGCTCCGGGGAGTCCGCCGGCCGCGATGCGCGTATACGACGAGCGATTCACGAACGATGGATCGCCTACTACGAGAACGAGATGCGGTGGGCCACCTACCTTGCGCAGGAGATGGACGCGTCCGCCACGGAGAAGAGCAATGACGATTAGCGCGCAGCAAGTGAAGGCGCTCCGCGAAGAGACGGGGGCCGCGATGATGGAGTGCAAACGTGCGCTCGAGGCCGCGAGCGGCGACCACGCCGCAGCCGCGCTCGCCAACGAGATCGCCGAGATCGTGCTCCCGCTCGGCGGCGGTTATCGTGGCGGACCCGATCTCCCGGCACGATGGGAAACGCCGGTCTCCACCCGTCTCCAGGCCGCGGTGGCGCGAATCCGCGAGAAGATCGTCCTCGCTTCGGTCGTGACGCTCGAAGCTCGCGACGACGAGCTCATCGAGTGCTATGAGCATGCCGACGGTTCACTCGCGGCCTTCGTACGCCTGCGCGTGGGCTCGCCGGCGGCCGGCGGCGCGGCGGATGTCGTGAGCCCGACGATTGCCGATCTCGGGCACGAGCTCGCGCTCCACGTGGCCGCGTGCGCCCCGCGGTACGTTGCGGCGGCCGATATCCCGGCGAGCGATCTGGACGCGCTGCGAGCCGAGTACGCCGAGGAGGCGCGATCGGCCGGCAAGCCGGCGGACATTGTTGCGAAGATCGTGGAGGGCCGCATCGCCAAGATGACGCGAACCAGCTGCCTCCTCGAGCAGCCGTACGTGAAGGCCGAGAAGCGAAGTGTGTCCGAGCTCATCGCCTCCGCCGCGCGGGCGTCGGGGGCGCCGGTCGTCACCGGCTTCGCCTACGACTCGGTGCGTGATCTGACGGAGGAACCGGGCGTCGCGGTGGGGTGAACATGTATGTATGCACGCACGCCTCACCCCGGTAGAATGCTCCCCATGCTAAGCACCGTCAGGCGATTCACCATCGTTGTTCTTGTATTGGTCGGCCTCTTGAGCTGTCAAAGCACGTCGCCCTCCACAACGGGCGCGGAGAGCGATCCGGTCCCCGAGTACGAACGCGAATACCGCGACCGGATCGACGCCGCTCGAGCATCCGCGCGTGCACGCAGATACCGCGACGCGGAGCAAGCCCTCACGGACGTGATCGCGGCGATCGCCGAAGACACGCGGCCGCTCGATGCGAAGACCTCGGTGATGGCACACATGTACCGGGGCGTGGTGCTGATCGACCTCGAGCGCGCGACCGAGGCGCGCCGGGACCTGGAGCGGGCGCTCGAGCTCTACGCGGAGACCGACGACCCGTACTTCATGATCGAACGCGACCTCTGGGAGCACCTCGGTCGAGCGTGCGGCATCGAAGGTGATCCCGTGGCTGCGCTCGAGGCGTTCGAGACGGCCATACAGGTCAACCGCGATGCGGAGGTCTCCGATCCCGTGTTCGCCTCGCGGATGCACATGTTCCGCTCCTACGCATACGGCCAGATGGGCGACGAGAGCTCCGCGCTCGAGGCATTCGAGGCGGCGATCGCCGCGCAGGAGGATCTCGAGCAGACGCAGGAGCACCTCCAGACGCTCGGCGCGATGCATCTCGAGCTTGCCCAGAGACGGTTCCGCCTTGAGGACTATGCCGGGTGCGCGGACGCGGCGCTCCGTGCCGCCGAGCTCATGGAATCCGCGAACGCCGATCCGGCGCGCATCGGCGACGCCCATTACTTCCGCGCCGTTGGCCTGATGCAGGCGGGCATCGAGGAAGGCCAACCGGAAGCGTACCGTGAGGCTATTCGCTCCTTCGATCAGACCACAAACCCGAATTTCGAGTATCTGGCTGTCGCATCCTTCAACCTGGGCAACTACCATCAGCGACGTGGCGAACTCCAAATCGCCGAAGGATGCTTCGAGCGAGCCGCTGAGGCGTACGGCCACGTGCTCCGCGTCATTCGGAACCAGGAAACGCAGCGTCCCGGGAGTATCCCACCCGAGGCGCGCCGATCGCTCGAGTTCCGTCTCGCGGACGCCGAGCAGCGTCTCGCGCAGGTTCGCTCCGGGACGTCTGCAGCCGCAGAGGAGTCACCGGTCGCCGGGCTGAACGTGAGAGCTCTCCGCGGCGACGCCGACACGCCGTTGTCCCGGTTCATACGCGACGTACTCAATCCCACGATGGACGGAGTGGACCAAACCGTAACGATGGCGAACGACGATTTGACCCTCGTCTTCAAGCCTGACCTGCTCTACACGCTGACCGACCGTGCAACCGGAAGGATTGAACGGGGCCGACGCGGATTCGACATGGACCTCGCCGTCCAGGCGGGCCGGGTCTATCTGCTTCCGGTCGACCCGTCCACGATGAGCCGCGACGAGTTCCTCGAAGAGAGCGACTACAAGGATCGTGCCCCGGTCGTTCTGCGCGGCGTGGACAGCGACGGCTCGTTCGTCACGTTCGAGTACGTGAGACCGGAGGAGCGTGCCGGTGAGCGGCTCGTCCTCGAAATCGTCCCGTCGCGGTAGGCGACAGCGCATTGCACAGCGACCCCTGCCCGCCTACAATCGGCCGGCAGGAGCTACAGATGGAACGAGAAGTGCCCGACATCATGGGCGAGGTCGACGTTGATTCGCTCGTGAAGAACGAGATGCCGGAGGTGGCGTCCGCGCGGCTCACACGCTCCTGCCGAGGAAGATGGCGATCCTCGGGCTCATGCCGATCGGACGCCGAGACATCCCCACGTCCGATCCCGGCGTTCCCGCCGGCGCCGTTCAGTAGTAGAACGTCAGGCCCGCGAGCGCGGTGAGCCGGTTCCACGGGCTCCACTCGATCCCGGGCGCCAGCGGATGATCGTCGCCGAACTCGGACGAGGCGCCACCGCGAGATCGTCCGGCCCGATCGTGCTCGCCCCCGAGCCGAGGTGCACGTACTCGAGGAGCAGCTCCACGTCCACTTCAGGAACCAGATAGGTCAGGCCGACGGTTGACTCGAGCGCGTCCGAGACGGACCAGTCCGATTCGCCTCCGATCAGCAACGCGGCCTCCGCAGTCACCCCGACGTCCCAGATGTTCCCGGTGAGATCGGCCAGGAGCCGATACTCGCGCTCCCGGGTGCCGACGTCGGCGTCGTAGAATACCTCGCGCGAGGTCCCGATCGTGAGCTCCCAGTCGGTCAGATAGGCCTGGAGACGAAGACCGTACGGCAGGTCCTCCGGGCGAGCCTGGTCCAGACGAACGAGCCCGCTCCGACCGGAGTCGGAGAGCTGGAGGTAACCGGTCGCGGCGAATTGCCACCCGAAGGCGAGTGTCACCGAGAGTGCAGGTACCGCCTCGGCCTCGTCGCTGAGAAGCGTCTCCCACCCGCGCGGGTTGACCCGATCGGTTGGGTTGAGCAGCCACGAGCTTCCCCAGCTGATCGGCATGAGCCCGGCGCCGAGCGTCGCGGGTCCCATGGCCGCGCCGGCCCACGCGTGGTCCACGCTGAACGCCGAGGCGAGGTCCACGCCGGGAATCGCTTCGGCAGTCGCTCGCGCGGGGTCGGGCGGCAGGCCGGTGGAATCGTAGCGCCCGAACGGGTGGAGATACCCGGTCGCGTACGCGTACGAGGCTCCGAGGTTCGCGGTCACGCGATCGGTCGGCCGGAGCTCGAGGGACAACCGGCTCGCGACGGCCGCGCCGAAGAGTCACTCGTCGATATGATCTGCGGCATCAAGTTCGGGAACGGCGACGAGCGTGGAGAGGTCGGTCTCGCCGCGCAGGTAGGTGCCGTCCTGCGCTGCGACGGACGTGAGTACGGTCAGGGCGATGAGAACTGGGAAGAGCGAACGCATTCGATACCTCCTACCGGTAGAACCGGCCCGGGTGGAAGAGCGAGTCCGGCAGGTCCCGGTCGAACTCGACGTTGCGAACTTCCACCGTGGTGCGCGACGTGCCTGCGGAGCTTTCCATGATCATGACCGCAGGGGTGAGTCTTCCGCTGAACTCCTCGACTTGCACGACGGTGAGCGTCTTCGAGAGCTCGTGGTCGCCCTCGTAGAACTCGATTCGCCGCGGGATGAAGTCGCGGGCGGGAACCTCCATGACGATGCGGTTGTACGCGCTGTCCGCGCTCGCCGGCCGACCTTCGAGCGTCCACGCATCCTCATCGATCGAATCGATCGTGAACTCATAGTCGTCGCCCCAGGAACCTGCCCCGAGATCCTCGTACGAGAAGTCTCCGCCCACGCCGCTCACGCTGCCGCTGCGAGCCGCGCCGCTCAGCATGCGGACCCGGCCGGTCGACGGGAAGTAGACCCATTGGCCGTCGTCGCGGGTGAGTATCGCGAGCCCGGCGAGCCTGCGCGGCTCGCGAAAGAACACGACGCCGTCGTCTCCACGGGAGTACGACTCGAGCGAGAAGGTCCGTTCGCTCGCCGGATCGTCAACGTCGTCCAGGATGTCCATCGTCATCGTCATCGCTTCGCTCTGGGACGTCTGTTGGTCGTGTAATCTTCATGATTCCTCCGTTGCTGATTGTGGTGTTGCGCTGAGAGCGCCGCCGGCAAGCGCCGGGATGATCACGAGAGATGAGAGGAGGGCGGTCGCCGACCCCAGGAAGAGGATCGTCCCGAGCGTGGCGATGCCCCGGAACGTGCCGAGAAGCGCGAGCGATCCGAATCCGATCATCGTGGTCATGGCGGAGAGGAGGATCGCTCTCCCGGTGGTCGCAAGGACCTCGTCCATCGAACCGCCGTGGCGCAGGGCGTGGATGATGTGGACGCCGTAGTCGATCCCGATCCCCACGATGAGCGGGATCGCGAGCACGTTGATGAGGTTCATGTCGCCGAAGAGCGTGTACGCGCCGATCATCCAGACGATTCCCACGGCCAGGTTCACGAGCGCGAGGAGCGCGTGCCGAAGGTTACGGAATACGAGGAGCAGGATGATCGAGATCACGCCCACGACGAGCAACGCGGCGCGCCGCGTCTCTCCGAGGACCTCGCGGGGGAGCGAGAGCGAGAGCTGATCTCGTTCATCGCCCGGTCGAGGCGGAGCAGACCGTCCTGAGTGTTCACCGCGTCCGTTGGATAGACGGCGACGAGAAACGCGTCGCCGTTGCGAGCGACCATCTCGTCGCGTTTCTCCACGACGCGCGAGCCCGGGCCGAACGACGCCGCGCTGATGTCCGCGATCTCGATCACGTTCCACTCGAGCCGCTGCACCTCGTAGGCGAGATCGTCGAGCGCGGCGGCGTCGGCGAGCGAGCGGGCTTCCTCAAGCGTCTCGCACGAGGCGAACGACGGAAACGGCGTGAGCCCGAATGCCTCCATGATTCGATCCTCGGTTCGCTTGGAGGGCGTATCTTGCGGGCCGATCCTGCGCATGTCGTAGTCGTAGTCGAGCCTCGGTATGAGGAGCGCGGCACCCACCGTCGCGACGACGGCGGCGACGAGCACGATGGCGAATGCTCGGCCGGCGAGCGAACGCCCGAGCGGTGCGAGGAAACGGTACCGGAGCACAGGCCCGCGGCGGGCGGGGTCCGCGCTCCGTGCGCCGAAGGCGAGGAGCACAAGCACGACTCCCGATCCGGCGACGAACCCGAACTGCACGAAGCCCTTCGTCTGCGAGAGACAGAGCGCGTAGAAGGCGAGCGCCGTGGTCACCGCGCCGATCACGACCGGCGGCAGAGTCGTCCGAAGCGTGGCCGTCATTGCCTCTTCGCGGGTCGCGGCCGTGAGCAGTTCCTCATCGTAGCGGGAGGCCAGGTGGATGCCGAAGTCGATGCCGAGCCCGACAAGAAGAGCGCCGAACGCGGAGGTCACCATGTTGAGCTCCCCGAGCGTGACGCCGATGAGCCCGAGGTCCAGCACGGTACCGACCCCGAGCGCTTCCTCCTCGTCCGCCTCTTGCGCGATGTCGCCGGCGGTCCCGAAGGTGAGGTCGGGGAAATCCGCCTGTGTCGCCGCGACGTGCTCCTCGACTCGCGTCATCGCTGCGGTGAGACGCCGTCGCTCGCCCAGGTCGAACGACGGAGCGACCTGGACGATGAGCATCTCGTAGTCGGGCGAGTAGTAGGAGCGATCGCCCACGAAGAGTGAGTCCACCGTGGCGTCCACATCGGCATCCGTCGCTTCGCCCGACTCGATGAGACGGGTGAGCGACCGCGCGAAGTTCCCGAGTTGGTTGAAGAGCGAGATGATCTCAGCCTCGTCCGAAGGTGTGGCGACGTTCTCGCCGCCCTCGTCCAGCCACGCGCGTTCGAGATCGTCGTTGAACGCCGCGAGGAGCGGCAGCAGATGCGGATCGCGCGTGATCGTGCGCAGATCGCGAAGCTCGTCGGCTTCACGCAGCAGCAGCCCGTTCGTCACGACGAACTCGCGGTCGATCCGGCTCCGCACGCTGCGTAGCTCCCCCGAGAGCT
>JBKHII010000064.1:0-14847 GCA_046538735.1 Spirochaetales bacterium | reverse complement strand
CTCTACGGGAGAAAACCGCGTGGTGCTTCACTTCAGCAAGGTCGGTGACATTTCAGAAAATGTTCGCGAAAAGGCTTGCAATTTTCGTTTTATGCGATATAATGGAGTTATCAATAAAGAGGGAGGTTCTGATGCTATCAGGATTACGTACCACTCGAAACGACCTCTCTCCCGGGTCGTGCGTCGTCAACGGCGGCGCACGGCTCCTCGATGTAAGCCAAGTACCCGCGAGCGGCGGCGGTGTAACAAGAAGCGCTCTCTTCACCTCCTCCTGGTGACGGAAGCGGGACCGCGTGCGCCGCGGCGTCGGTCCATTCCTCCCCTCCTGCCACCGGGGTGCCTCCCCTCCCCGGTGGCGCTTCTTTGTCCCGAGAATGTCAGGAAGCTTGCTGGTCGGACCTCCGTAACCCACGATCGCAGCGGCAGATGGCATAGTACCGCTGCGCGTCCCTCATGCGGCGCCACAAAGCGCGTCCGGATCGCGAGTTCCGAGCGATCGACCTGCAAGCATCCTGACATTTCCCACCTTGATCATCGCATTGCGATACCGTAGTGTCTAGTCATGCCAAATAGTGATGGCCAGAAACGCTTGGCCGTGCTCATTGACGCCGACAACACCCAACCATCGATCATCGAGAGCTTGCTCGAGGAGATCGCGAACTACGGCGTCGCGACCGTCAAGCGCATCTACGGCGACTGGACGAGCTCGCACCTCAAGGGTTGGAAGGAAGTGCTGCTCGAGCACGCGATCCAGCCGATCCAGCAATTCGCCTACACGCGCGGCAAGAACGCGACCGACAGCGCCATGATCATCGACGCGATGGATCTGCTCTACACCGAGACGATGGACGGATTCTGCGTCGTCTCGAGCGACAGCGATTTCACGCGACTCTCCGCGAGGATTCGCGAGGCAGGCCTCACCGTCTACGGATTCGGCGAGCAGAAGACGCCGAAAGCGTTCGTGGGAGCGTGCGATCGGTTCATCTACACCGAAATCCTCCGGCTGGAAGACGAGAAGGCGGAAGGCGGCGGTACGAAGCGCAAGAGCGCGCGCGAGCTCAAGAGCGACTCACGCCTCGTGAACCTGCTGCGGAATGCGACCGAAGACTCCGCGGACGAAACGGGATGGGCCAATCTCGGAACGGTCGGCCAGAACATCGCCAACAAGGCGCCGGAGTTCGACCCGCGGAACTACGGCTACAAGAAGCTCGGCGAGCTCGTGAATGCGGTCGATCTCTTCACGATCGACGAGCGTTCGAGCCCGAACTCCCCGGCGAAGCAGATCTACATTCGGGACAAGCGCCGCAAGTAGGCGTCCTTCGGTAGCAGCGATGAGACGACCGATCAGGACACGGCCACTCGACTACCTCGCTCTCGTTGTCTCGATCATGACCGTCGTTGGCGCGAGTCTCTTCGCGTACACGGGACGACCCGAGCCGAGTCAGGTCAGCATCGAAAACGAGCAGGGAACCTTCCTCTACCCGCTCGGCCAGGACCGCACGATCTCCGTGAGCGGTCCCCTCGGGGACACGGTCGTCGTGATCCACGACGACCACGTTCACGTGGACGAGAGCCCGTGCCGGGACAAGATCTGCATCGCCGCCGGCGCGCTCGGCAGCACGGGGCAATGGACCGCCTGCCTCCCGAACCGTGTTTTCGTGCGAGTCGAAGGCGGTGAGGACGAGGACGGAGTCGATGCACAGACGTTCTGATTCCGGGTCTGCCCGATTGGGCCGCGCCACCCTCGCTCTTGTCGTTGCCGTCGCGGCTTTCGCCGCGTGCTCGCCGCCGGAGACCGACCCGGACGCCCGTCGCGCGCCCGACGGATCCGCGCTCTATCAGGACGGACGCTACGCCGCCTCGTTCTCACACACCGGTCCTGACGGATGGCGACCCTTCCTTCAGCTGCGGATTCGGACCGGGCTCGTCCAGGAAATCTGCTTTGATGCGATCAAGGCCGACGGTTCACTCCTCAGCGATGACGCAGTCTACCTCGAGCGGTACCGTCTCGATCACGGCGTGGAGCTCCTCCCGTACTTCAACGATCTGATCGCGCACGTCCTGGCTTCGCAGGCACCGTTTCCGCGCATCGACTACGCGACCGTCTCCTGGGGTGTTCGCTTCCATCTGCTCGTGAAGACCGCGCTCGAGTCCGCGGAGGTCGGGCTCACCCTGGACGCCGCGGGCATCGAGCAGATACCGACCGAGGGGCCGTTTCTCGTCTCGGACGAACCGGATGAGCTCGGCTGGCGCGGCGAGCTCGTGCTCGTCTTCGGCGGCGACGGCGTCGTCGCGGGGCACTACCGCGAGACTCGCGAGGAGCCGGACGGCTCGCGTCGCGTCAAGCGCGACGACGAGGCGTACCAGGAGCTCTTCGTCGCGGCGTCCGGGGTACGGTCGGAGCAGGTGGCCGCAACGCTCGTGGATCGGCTCATCGCCGGGTCCTCGAATGAGATCGACGGTGTCTCGGGTGCCACGCTGAGCTCCGCGCGATTCATCGCGCTTGCTCGCAAAATTGAATCGCAGCGCGTCGCGGCGGCGCTTCCGAACAACCTCTGCCGGTGAGCTACTCCGCTTCCGTATACTCCTCGCTCGTCAGGGAGAAGTAGTCGCGCATCCCGGAGGTGAAGTAGACCTCTTTGTCTTTCGTCACGAAGAGCGCCTCTACTTCGTCCAGCGTCTCAACGAAGTCGCGTCCCCCGTCGAGTCCCATCGCGAAGACGGCCGTGGACAGGGCGTCGGCGCGCATCGATACGTCGGTGATGATCGTCACGCTCTCGAGCGAGTTGCGAACGGGGTAGCCGGTGTCCGTGTCCAGGATGTGGTGGTAGCGGATCCCGTCTTCCTCGAAATAGCGCTCGTACGTTCCGGACGTGACGACCGCGAGGTCGGAAACCTCCACGATCCCCAGGTAGGTGCCACGACTCGCCTCGGGAGAGGGAAGCTGGATGCCGATCCGCCAGTGCGACCCGTCCGGTTTCGTGCCGATCGTGAGGATGTTCCCGCCGAAGTCGAGGAGCGCCCATCTCACGCCGGCGTCCCGAAGGATTCGCTCCGCTTCGTCCGCCGCGTATCCCTTCGCGATGCCGCCTACGTCCACTCCCATACCCTCGCGAGGCAGGTAGATCGAGTGAGTAGCGGGTTCCAGGTCCACGCGGCGATAGTCGACCGCGGCGAGTGCCGCGTCGATCTGCTCTTCCTCAGGAATCGCAGCGCTCTCGGTACCGATGCCCCAGAGCGATACGAGCGGCTGCACCGTCACGTCGAAGGCTCCCTCGGTCAGTCGCGAGTACTCGACCGCCTGGCTCACGACTTCGAACGTGTCCTCGGAGACGTGAACGGGCGATCGACCCGCCGCATCGTTGACCTCCATCAGCTCGGTGGTCTCGTAGTCCTCTTCGCTCGTGCTCATGCGAGTCTCGATCTCGCGTACCCGCTCGAAGACCGATTCGAACACGCTGTCCGGGACCTCTCCGTACGTCGTGACGTCGATGACCGTTCCCAACAGGAACTCCGCCTCGGATCGCTTCTCCGGCGGAGGGCTGCAGCCGGTTGACGCGACGACGACCATCAGGAAGAGAAGGGCGCGGCGGAAGGTATTGTGACGTAATGTGATAATGGCGATGTTATTGTGCATGAGGCCTCATCAACTGACGCTTGATGTAGAATAGTGGAAGTCGGGCATTTACTGGAATCGATATGTAAGGTACTATTTTTGTAACGAATTCCAAAGTCCGTACCTGTGCGAAGGAGCTTCCATGACGGAAAGGACGCGAATCGCCATCCTTGGTGGTGGCTATGGCGGTGTTGAAGCCGCAAAGAAGCTGTACAAACACTTCAAGCGAAATAAGAACGTTGAGGTTTTCCTCATAGACCGAAACCCGTACCACACGCTTATGACCGAGCTGCACGAGATCGCGGGATCTCGCACTGAACCGGACGCGGTGCAGGTCAGTTTTCGCAAGATCTTCGCCGGCACCAACGTGAAGGTGTACACGGACGAGATTCAGACCATCGACTTCGAGAACAACGTGATGAAGTCGGACACCGCAACGTACGAGTACGACTACCTCGTGATCGGAACCGGCGGTCGGCCGGAGTTCTTCGGAGTGCCCGGCGTTCAGGAGCATAGCTTCACGCTCTGGTCGCTCGAGGATGCGATCCGCATCCGTACGCACGTGGAGGAGCGATTCCGCGATGCCGCAAAGGAGCCCGACCCGAGGATTCGGCGCAGGATGCTCTCGTTCGTGATCGCCGGGGCCGGCTTCACGGGAATCGAGCTCGCCGGTGAGCTCTGCGAACGGCGCGACCAGCTCTGCCCGCAATACCACATCGATCGCAACGAGGTCGGCGTCAAGGTCGTGGAGATGAAGGATAACATTCTCCCGATCTTCCCCGAGAAGCCGAAGAAGAAGGCATCCAGGTATCTCAAGAAGATCGGCTGCGAGGTGATGCTCAACACGACGATCGTGGGCGCGGACGAAGGGGTCGTCAAGCTTGACGGCGACAACGAAATCGCGACCGATACCTTCATCTGGACCGCCGGCATTCAGGGATCCGAGTTCACGGCGAAGATCCCCCTCACGAAGGGCCAGTGTTCGCGCGACGAGTGCTCGGTCGCCTCGGTCGAAGGCATCCACGGCATGGCGGGCTGTCACTTTGACGACGAGGAACGCTACGTCGTTGGGCAACGTGGCCGCGTGCTCGTGAATCAGCACATGCAGTCGGTTGACTACCGCAACGTCTATCTCGTCGGCGACATGATCTGGTTCCTCGAGGGCGACAAGGTCGTGCCGCAGATCGTGGAGACCGCGCTTCAGACCGCCGAGACGGCGGCCGAGAACGTCATCGCCGATATCGAGAGCAAAGAGAAGAAGAAGTTCAAGTCGAACTACCACGGGTTCATGGTGTCGATCGGCGGCAAGTACGGCGTGGCACACGTCATGGGCATGTCGATGTCCGGCATCTTCGCGATGGCGATGAAGCACCTCGTGAACCTGCACTACCTTTTCGGGCTCGCGGGCATCAACGCGGTCTGGGAGTACCTGACGCACGAGTTCTTCACGATCAAGGACCGCCGGTCGTTCGTGGGCGGACATCTTGCGTGGAAGATCCCCGGCTACTGGGCGGTGCCGCTGAGGCTCTGGCTCGGCGGCAAGTGGCTCGCCGAGGGTATCAAGCACATCGCCGACGGGTGGCTCAATCCCGGCGAGGAAGGCCTGAGAGAGGTATGGACCGGCGCGATCAAACTGCCCGGCGTGAGCTTTGAGGATGCGGCGTCCGCCGCCACTCCCGCTGCCGACGCGGCGAGTGCCGCCACCCCTGCCGCCGGCGAAGGCGCCGCGGCGGCGAGCGAGTACGGCGAGCCGCTCATCGAGGCGCTCGGCATCTATACCTGGTTCGCCGAGACCGTTCTGAGTGCATCGCCGCTTCTTGCATTCCTGCTCCAGAGCGCCGTCGTGCTGGGACAGGTGGCGATCGGCCTCGCTTTGATCGGCGGTCTCCTGACCTTCCCGGCCGCTGTGGTATCGATCGGGTTCAGCCTGATGTTCATCGCCTCCGGATGGGGCAACCCGGAGCTTCTCTGGTACATCATGGCGTCTATCGTGATGCTCGGCGGCGCCGGGCGCGCGTTCGGTCTCGACCACTATGTGATGCCGTGGCTGCACACGTGGTGGAACGGAAGGAAGCTCGCCAAGAAGACGTACCTCTACGTGGGAGAACCTCGGCCGTAGGTGCGTAGCGTGCAAGCGATCAACGGCCCCGCCTCGTCGCGGGGCCTTCGATTCTCAGAGCATCCGTTCTGGCACGATCTCCCCGAGATCGTGCCGGAGCTCGAACGCGTTCGTGAGCTCGTCGTCTCCGAGGCCGAATCGGCCGGAGGGCCGATCGGCGACGCGCTCTCGCGATACGTTGCGCGGCCCGGGAAGATGCTCCGTCCGGGGTTCGTTCTGATCGGCGCGTGGGCCGGCAGGCGCGACCCGGGGAGGCCGGTGCCGGACCGAATCGTACGCGTCGCCGCGGCGATCGAAACACTCCACATCGCGACGCTCATTCACGACGACGTGATTGACGACGCCGATCGCCGGCGCGGCGAGCCGTCGCTGCACGCGCTCTACGGGCGCAAGCAGGCGGTGCTCATGGGAGACTACCTCCTGTCACGGTGCTTCACGATGGTCGCCGAGGAAACAGAACGCGAGAACGCGCTGCGCCTCGCGGCCGCTACAGGGCACCTTGTGCGCGGAGAGATCAACCAGACGTTCGGCGCGAGTGCGGACCGGCTGAGCAGGCGTGGTTACCTCAGGCGGATCGCCGGGAAAACCGCGGTGCTCTTCGGGATGAGCCTCGTGACCGGCGCGGCGGAGGCGAAGGCACGGCCCCGGGACATCGCCATCCTCTGGCGAGTTGGGTACAACCTGGGAATCGCCTTTCAAATCGTCGACGACATTCTTGACTTCACCTCGCGTTCGGACGCGCTCGGCAAGCCGGTCGCCTCCGACCTCCGCGCCGGGATCTACACGCTCCCGGTCATCGAGGCCGTGCACCGGAACGACGAGCTCCGCGCGCGAGTCGTCCCCGCGCCGACCGAGCAACGTGCGATCGAAGAGATTGTCCGCGCGATTCGGGACTCGGGGGGCATCCGGGCGGCACGAGCCGCGGCTACGGCGTATACCGATCGGGCCCGCGACGCGATCCGTCGGCTTCCCCATGCCGAACAGCGGCGAGCGCTCGGTCTGGTTGCGGAGAAGCTCTTGTCCCGCGAGCTCTGATCGGCCCGAATCCTAGACGCCCCGGAAACCGATCCCTACGAGGAATGTCTCGAAGCTCTCGTCGCGGCTTGCCTTCGGCTTGACCAGGCGAGCCGTCTCGAATCGCTCGCGTGCCTGCGCGAGGAGATCCTGCTCGTCGCCACCCTGGAAGACCTTCGCGACGAAGTTCCCGCCGGAAGAGAGCAGACGCGGCGCGAGCGCGATGAGATGCTCTACGATCGCGGCGGACCGGGCGGTGTCGAGCGTGCGGTTGCCGGATGTCTTCGGCGCGGCATCGCTGATGAGCGCGTCGTACGGTCCGCCTGCCTCCAGGCGGGCGATGACGTCCGGGTCGTAGACGTCTCCCACGATCGTCTCTACGTTCGGAGCGTGTTCGAGCGCGGGCAGCTCGCAGAGGTCCACCGCGACGATCGTTCCACCGTCGGCTACGACTTTGCGCGCAAGCTGCGACCAGCTCCCCGGGGCTGCACCTACGTCGAGCACCTTCATTCCGCGACCGAGAATCCCGAACCTTCGCTGCAGCTCCTGCAGCTTGTAGACCGACCGCGCGCTGAAACCCTCACGCTTCGCCCGGCGGGAGTAGTGGTCGGGACGGTCGCGACGAGCCATCGCTACAGCTCCAGCATGTGCGCCACGATGCGGTCCTGCGAGCCGGGCAGGTGTTCGTGCCGGAAGTCGGGGTAGATCACCATCGATTTCGGCGCTGTGATCGCGTTGTACGCGGCAAACTGCGTGGACGGAGGACAGATCTCGTCCATGAGACCGGTGAACATGAGCGTGTTCGCCCTGATGCGGGGGGCCAGGTGGTGGACGTCAATATACCCGAGGCGCGTGAACACCTCCCGTTCGCGCGCGTGGGTGGGATCGAACCGTCTGAAGTAGTCCTGAATCTCCTGGTAGGCACCCTTCGCGAGGTCCATCTCCCAGACGCGCTGGAAGTCGGACAGGAAGGGGTAGACCGGCGCGGCGCGCTTGATTCGTGGCTCGAGTGAGGCGCAGGCGAGCGCGAGCCCGCCGCCCTGCGAGCCGCCGGTCGCCCCCACCCGGTCCGGGTCGACATCCGCGAAGTCCATCACGATGCGAGCGAGCCGAACGGTATCCAGGTAGATGTCCCGGAAGAGCAGCTTGTCCTCGTGGTCGTCCAGCCCCCGGATGATGTGCCCGTTGTGCGTGTTCCCGAGCACCCCGCCCACATCCTCGCTCCCGCCGCCCTGGCCGCGACAATCGAGCGCGGCGGAGACGAAGCCCGCGCCGGCCCAGCCGAGGTAGCCGCTCCAGTCGCCCGAGCTCATCGTGTAGCCGTGAAAATGGACGAGCGCGGGCAGCCCGGCCGGGGCGCGCATCGCCTCCGTCCCCGGACCGCCCTTCGGCTTCACGACCTTCGCGCGAACCCGCGCTCCGCGAACACCGGTGAAGGAGAGGTCGAAGCATTCCGCGTGCGGAGCCGAGAAGTCGGCCGGTGTCATCTCGATCTGTGGCGGAGTCGCGTCCAGCTCCGCGAGCGCCCGCTCCCAGTAGTGATCGAAATCGGCCGGTTTCGGATTCCGGCCGGCGTACGTCTTCAGTTGCTCGAGCGGCATATCGATCTGCATCGGTTCCTCCGACTTCATGATACCCGGTCCGGACCGGCCTGAGAATCTGCCTTGACCGCTCGTGAGCCGCCACGTAGCTTTGAACCGTGGAGAAACTGCCATTCTACCAGCGGCCGTTCGGCTTCCAGTACTACAACGCCGCGCTCATACTCATCGGTATCAACGTAGGTGTCTTCCTGCTCGGGATGATCTCGCCGGCGATTTTGTCCCGTCTCGCGCTGATCCCGGGCGCCGTCATCGTCCGTACGTGGATCTGGCAACCGTTCACCTACATGTTCGTCCATGGAGGAACCTGGCATCTGCTGTTCAACATGCTCGGGATCTTCTTCTTCGGAATCCAGCTCGAGCGGCGAATCGGATCGGACGAGTTCCTGCTCTTCTACCTGCTCAACGGCACGCTTGCCGGGCTCCTCTCCTTCGGCGTCTACGTCCTGACCGGCACGTACAACGTGGCGCTCGTGGGCGCATCGGGTGCGGTCTTCGCCGTCCTCCTGGCGTTCGCCACCTACTACCCGCACTCGAACATCCTGCTCTTCGGCATCCTGCCGATCAGAGCGCCGATCCTCGTGATCGGCTACGCAGCGCTCGAGCTCTTCAATACGCTGACGCGCACCGGCGGCAACGTCGCGCACATGACGCACCTCATAGGGTTCGCGGTGGGCTTCCTCTATCTCGTCGTCCGGCTGCGCATCAACCCGATTACCGTGTTCCGGGACAGCAGCCGATACTAGACGCGTGAGGCCTCCGTTCATCCGTCTCGCAGTCTCGATCGCGCTCTGTGCGCTTCTCGTTCCCGGCCTCCACGGTCAGACACCCGACGATCCGATCATCGTCATCGAGGTGTGGAGCGAGCTCGACCCGCTCGTCGCGGACGGCGGCGAGCGTCCCGTTCCGCGCGAGGTCGCGGTCGAGCGCCTGCTGGACGAAGCAACCTTCATCCTCTCCGGCATGATCTACGGGTTCCGCTTCTCGTACGTGCCGGCGGATCGGACGAGGCAGGTCCAGGAGGAATTCGACCTCACGCCCTACGCCACGATCGTCCGCGGCGACCCACGTCTTGAGGTCTTCCAGACCTGGGTCGATCGCGACCGGCTCTACGCAAGAATCTTCTACACCGTGGACGAGCAGCAATCGCACTGGTATCTGGGGTGGCGGAGCGCGGCGAATACCGTCTCAACCGGCGTCGGCGTCGCGCCGTTCATTCGCGGTCCCTCGATCAAGACGGACGCGTTGCGCGACGCGATCAGAATGGCCGTCCGAAACCACGCCCGGACGATCGAGCTGAACCGACCGCACCGAATCGCGGGCGCCGTGATCATTTCCGACTCGCCGCGTATGGGGGTGCGGGACGGCAACTACGAGGCGAGCGTCTCGGTGCGCATGCAGATCGACGAGATCGTTCGCTACGAGCACTACTGACCGCGACTTCTCGAGCCCGCCTACACCCACACCAGCGTAGCGATCGCGGACACTCCACCGCCCAGAAGCACGCCCGCGGCGATCTCCGACAGCGAGTGGCCGACCATCTCCGAGACCGGCTCCTCACCGGCGGGGCGCAGCACCAGCTGATTGATGACCTCTGCATGGCGTTGCACGTGGCCGCGCAGCCGGTACGCGTCGTAGATAACGATCGCACTGAAGACGAAGGCGAGCGCGAAGGTATCCGATGCGAAGCCGTTTCTGATGCCGATCGCCACCGCCAGCGCCGTGACGAAGGCGGAGTGCGCGCTCGGGACGCCGCCCGCCGTGACCAGGTAGGCGGGAGTGAACCGTCGATCTCGAATCGAATAGAGGGCGAGCTTGAAGACCTGACAGAAG
This sequence comes from Spirochaetales bacterium, assembly GCA_046538735.1. Lineage (GTDB taxonomy): Bacteria > Spirochaetota > Spirochaetia > DSM-27196 > SLST01 > SLST01. The sequence continues at coordinate 4,667 of JBKHII010000064.1, read as the reverse complement.
ACCTGTACGCCTACGGCGGTCAACAGGACCTGCGGGAACCACTCCATCTGGTCAGTGTACCCCCTCTTGCCCTGTTTGTTCAGACCGCGACTATTCGCTACTTTAACGATATGCCACAAGACGAGAACGACCGGAACGATCAAGACCAAGGGGAGGGACAAGGTCCCCGCCCCTCGTTCAACTGGCGGCTGATCGTGCCGCTGGTCCTGATCTTCGTCCTGCTCTCCACGTTCATCAACCTCTTTCAGGGGGCGGGATCCGGCGAAGAGATTACCTACTCGCAGTTCAAGCAACTCGTATCGCAGGGTGAGATTCGGTCGGTCACGATACAGGGAGATCGCGTCACCGGTCGATCCACCGCCGAAGACGCCCCGACCGGGCTCGGGGGTCGGACCGGATTCACCACCTACGTCCCGCGGTTCGGGGATCCGGAGCTCCTCACCTTGCTGGAGGAGAACAACGTTGAGATCGATACCCGGCCGTCCGACCAGCCGAGTTTCTTTGGGGTTCTGATCAGCATTCTTCCCTACATCTTCCTGCTCTGGATCTTCTTCTCGCTGTTCCGGAATATCCGGGGCCAGGGCCGCGGGATCTTCCAGGTCGGGGAAAACAAGGCCAAGCTCTACGAGCAGACGAAGGAGCGGACTACCTTCTCGGACGTAGCAGGCCTCGAGGGCGCGAAGGAAGAGGTGATGGAAATCGTCGACTTCCTGAAGGACCCGAGCCGTTACCGTGAGCTCGGAGCCCGATCTCCGAAGGGCATTCTTCTCGTTGGTCCTCCGGGCACCGGGAAGACGCTGATCGCGCGGGCAATCGCGGGCGAGGCGGGCGTCCCGTTCTTCAGCATGAGCGGATCCGACTTCATGGAGATGTTCGTAGGCGTTGGCGCCTCCCGCGTTCGGAACCTCTTCCGGGACGCGAAGAAGAAGTCCCCGAGCATCATCTTCATCGACGAGCTCGACTCGATCGGCCGTCACCGCGGTGCGGGTCTCGGTGGTGGTCACGACGAGCGCGAGCAGACGCTCAACCAGATGCTGAGCGAGCTCGACGGATTCGAGCAGAACGAGAGTACGGTCGTAATCGCGGCGACGAACCGGCCCGACATCCTCGACCCCGCGCTGCTGCGGCCGGGACGATTCGACCGGCAGGTCACGATCCCCATGCCCACGAAGTCGGAGCGCGAAGAGATCCTGATCGTGCATGCCCGCGAGAAGCCGATGGACCCGTCGGTCGATCTCGGCAAGGTCGCCACGCGGACGATCGGGTTCAGCGGCGCCGAGCTCCAGAACCTGCTCAACGAAGCGGCGCTTCAGGCCGCGCGGCGCCGGGCGAAAACGATCACGGACGAGGACATAGACATGGCGCGCGACCGTCTGATGATGGGCCTCGAGCGCAGGTCGATCAAGATGACCGATCGCGAGCGTAGAATCACCGCGTACCACGAGGCGGGTCACGCGATCACGGCTGCCCTGCTCCCGAACATGGATCCCGTGACGAAGGTGACGATCGTCCCGCGCGGACGCGCGCTCGGCGTGACGCAGCTCGAGCAGGCGGAAGAGCGGTACAACTACAGCCGCGAGTATCTCGAGGACATGCTCAGCATGATGCTCGGCGGCCGCGCCGCCGAGATGCTCACCTTCAACTCCATGACGAGCGGCGCAGCGGACGACCTGAAGCGTGCCACCGAGACTGCGCGACAGATGGTCTCCATGTGGGGCATGAGCGACAATCTCGCGCACATCGCGCTCGGCGAGGGCGACCGCGACGTCTTTCTCGGCGAGCAGCTCAGTCGCCAACGAAGCTACAGCGAAGCGACGGCGCGAGAGATCGACGAAGAGGTGAAGTCGATTCTGCGCCGGGCGTTCACCCGGTCGGAAGATCTCCTGCGCGAGAACAAGCGGGCGCTGGACGAGCTCGCCGAGCTCCTGCTCGAACAGGAGCAGGTGAGTGGTGCCAAGGTCAAGGAGCTGGTCGGCATCGCCGGTACCACGGACACGGGAGACGACGAATAGATGAGTGACGCCGTTGAGAACGTAATCATCGTGGGCTCCGGCCCCGCCGCGCACACCGCGGCGATTTACACCGGGCGAGCGGAGTTAAATCCGCTCCTCTTTGAGGGCTTCATGGCCGGCGGCGTCGCAGCCGGTGGTCAGCTCACGACGACGACCGAAGTGGAGAACTTCCCCGGCTTCCCGGAAGGGATCACGGGACCCGAGTTGATGGATCAGATGCGCACGCAGTCGCAGAAGTGCGGGGCGCGGATCAAGACCGAGACCGTTGAGCGCGTCGATCTATCCGAGAGGCCGCTCAAGGTGTTCACCGCTACCGCGGAGTACGCCGCCACCGCGCTCATCATCGCCACCGGCGCGACGGCGAGACGTCTCGATCTCCCCGGCGAGGAGCTTTTCTGGCAGAAGGGGATCTCCGCCTGCGCGGTCTGCGACGGCGCCCTTCCGCTCTTCCGGCAGCGACCGCTGATCGTCATCGGCGGCGGGGATTCTGCGTGCGAAGAAGCAAGCTACCTGAGCAAGTACGGGTCGTCGGTGACGATGCTCGTCAGGCGCGACATGCTGCGTGCGGCGAAAACGATGCAGCACCGCGTGATGAACGATCCAAAGATCACGATCATGTGGAACACCGAGGCCCAGGAGGCGCTCGGCAACCAGACCCTCACCGGCGTCCGCGTGAGGAACAACAAGACCGGTGAAGAGACGATTCTCGAGGCGAGCGGTCTCTTCTACGCGATCGGACACACGCCGAACACCGCTTTCCTCGAGTCGCAGATCACGACGGACGAGACCGGCTACATTATCGCCGAGCCGAACTCCACCCGAACGAGCGTTCCCGGTGTCTTCGCCGCCGGCGACGTCAAGGATCGCGTATATCGCCAGGCGGTGACCGCCGCCGGTTCCGGGTGCATGGCCGCGCTCGAGGCGGAACACTACCTCGTGGACCTGAAGAACGTCCAACCGCACACCGTCTCGCAGATCGAGGGCAAAACGGCGCGATGACGCTCTCCCTGCTCGTGCCGCCCGGAGCCGAGTCGTCTCAACGGTTTCGTCTCAGCGACTCCGCGGTACACGATCTCGAGCTTCGAACCATCGCGGCCGGGATGACACACCGCGGAGTCAGCGAAGAGGCGGTGCTCCGGGTGCTCACGGAGCTCCCGCAGAGCCCTCAGGAGATCGAGTACCGGCAGGAGACGGCGAGATCCTTGTGGGCGAATCCGGAACTGTGCGACGAGCTCGAGAACGTGGTTCGCACGATGCAGGAACTCACCGTCTTCTCGCGCAGCGGAAAGGAGACCGACCGTCCGCTCCTCGAGGCGGTGTGGCGTTTGGGTGAGCTCGAGCTCTACGTTGAGCTCGTGCGAAGCCTGCGGCTGCTGCTCGACCGCACCGAAGGCCTGTCATCCGGCCTCCGCGCGTTGCGCGACGAGCTTCGCAGGCGTGAGAACGATCCCGCCTTCTCCGAGCTTTCCCGCGAGCTCCCCGAGCTCAGGTCCGGCATCAAGATGCACCAGAGCGTCACCATCGGCGTGAACCTGGACGACAAACTGCGTCCGGTCGAGGCCGCACTGCTCGGCATCAACGACAAGAAGTATCACGAGGGTCACTTCCTCAACGGGTTCCTCAGGAAGGCGACCGGCGATCCGTACACGACGAAGACCCCCCTGTCGCGATCCCCGGGAACCGAGGCGATCCTCGGGGGCGCGGTCGAGCGACTCCCGCTCGCCCCGCTCTTCGAGGAGCTGGACGCCGTCCTTCGGTCGATGCTGCGCCCGCTCGCGAGGCGGCTGCGTTCGTACGTCTCCGTGAACACCGAGATCTTCCGTCGGATCTATCCGGAAATCGCATTCTTCCTCGGCGCCACCGGCTTCTCGCGCTCGATGCGCGCGATCGGCTACCCGATCAGTTTCCCGGCTATCGTGGACTCAGATCGACGCCTCACCGAGTTCCGCGGCCTCTACAACCTCCGTCTCGCCTCGCACTGGACCGGCAAGGACGGCGCCAGGCGCATGGTTCGTAACGACGTCGCGTTCACGGACGCGGCTCGTATCTTCGTCCTGACCGGCCCGAACGGCGGCGGAAAGACCACCTTCACGCAGGCGGTCGGAATCGCAACCGTCCTCGCGCAGGCCGGGCTCGCGATCCCCGCCCGGAGCGGCAGCGTCGCGCCGGTGGATGCCGTGTACACGCACTTCCCGGCCGAGGAGGAGTTCGACGACGAGCTCGGCAGATTCGAGGACGAGGCGCAGCGTATCTCGGCGCTCTTCGATCTCGTGACGCCCTCGAGCATGGTCCTGCTCAACGAGCCGCTCGCCGGCACCGGCCCGCGAGAGGCGGAACGAATAGCGACCTCCGTGCTGACCGGGCTCTGTCTGGCCGGCGTGCGGGGCGTCTTCACCACGCACTTCCACGAAGTCGCTCGCGCGGCGACCGAGATCAACCGCGAACGCGTTCCGGAGCGCGGAGAGAGTCTGTTGGGTACGCTGAACGCCGGGATTCGGTACGAGCACGGTCGCGCCGAGCGGACGTACGAGATCGCCTCGGGGCCGCCCACCGGCTCGAGCTTCGCCGAGGATGTCGCGCGCAAGTACCGGATCGACGCCGAATCGCTTGGTCGCCGCATCCGGGGCCGCGGGATCACGTCCGATCGCGATCTCG
>JBKHII010000120.1:0-3526 GCA_046538735.1 Spirochaetales bacterium | reverse complement strand
AATCCATTTGGGTTATTCTCCGTGGCAGATCGGTGTGATCAACCTGTACGGGCTACGCGTACTGGGCTATGCGGCGTTCGCCATCCGGGCGATATGGCAGTACTCTTGAGGTAATCATGAATGGAACAGCGATTCAGGTCGGCTTGGTAGACGACCACCAAGTGTTGCGGGACGGTCTGAAGTCGATCATCGAGGAGGCCCAACCGCCGATGGAAGTGGCCCTCGAAGCCTCGTCTGCGCGGGAAGCGCTCGACAAGCTGGCGCACACCGAGGTACGCATTCTCCTGACCGACATCTCCATGCACGGTATGGACGGCATCGAGCTCGCACGACAGATCAAGCAGGTCGAACCGCGGGTGCGCGTGATCGTCCTTTCTATGTACCATGACGCAGAGCTGATCGAGCGAGCGATCAAGGCGGGAGTCTGGGGATACCTGCTCAAAGAAAACGCGGCCGGCCAGGTCGTGGAGGCGATCGAGGCCGTTCATCGCGGGAGCACCTACTTCAAGTCGGGCATTCCCGAGGACATCGTCTCGGAGTACCGCTACGCCGGCTCGGACGACTCAAAGATCGATACCGTGCTGACGCCGCGCCAGACCGAGATCCTCGAGCTCATCTGCGACGGCCTGACCGAGCGCGAGATCGCGGAAAGCCTCGGAATCTCCCACCACACCGTTCACGTCCACAAGAACAACATCATGCAGACGCTGCACCTGCACTCGAAGGTCGACCTCGTCAAGTACGCGGTGCAGCACAATCTGGTGCAGGTTTAGGCCGACGCGGGATCACCGGTCGGCCACAGATCCACGCTCCTCGACTCTACGATATCGCTCACCGTTGAGACGAACTCGCCGAATGCGATGCCGTTCATCTGGTCGCCCTTCCGCGGACGTACGCTGACCGCTCCGGCTTCCTGTTCCTTCTCGCCGAGGATCAGCATGTAGGGAACCTTCTGCGACTGGTGGTGGCGGATCTTCGCGCCCATCCGACCGTCCGAGAGATCGGCCTCCGCGCGGAAACCCGCCGCGGTGAGCTTCTTCGCAACCTCGGCGGCGTAGTCGTTGAACGCGGGCGCCACGGGGATGGTGACCATCTGCACCGGCGCGAGCCACACCGGGAAGGCGCCGCCGTAGTGCTCGATGAGCACGCCGAAGAAGCGCTCGAGCGAACCGAGGAGCGCGCGGTGCACCATGTACGGTCGTTTCTCCTTGCCGTCTGAATCCACAAAGGTCATGCCGAAGCGCTCGGGAAGGTTGAAGTCAAACTGGATCGTGGACATCTGCCACTCTCGACCGAGCGCATCCTTGATCTTGATGTCGATCTTGGGACCGTAGAATGCGCCGCCGCCCTCGTCCACCTCGTAGTCGAGGCCTTCGGCTTCGATTGCCCTCCTGAGGCTCTCCGATGCCTGCTGCCACGACGCCTCGTCGCCGACCGACTTCTCCGGTCGGGTCGCGAGGTACGCCTTCAGATCGTGGAAACCGAAATCTCGCCAGACACGAAGGCTGAACCGGAGGACCTCCAGGATCTCATCCTCGACCTGATTCGGAGTACAGAAGATGTGCGCGTCGTCCTGCGTGAATCCGCGCACTCGAAGCAGCCCGTGAAGCACGCCGGACTTCTCGTACCGGTAGACCGTGCCGAGCTCCGCCCAGCGCAGCGGCAGGTCGCGGTAGCTTCGCACGTCGGTCTTGTAGATCATGATATGGAAGGGGCAGTTCATCGGCTTGGCGTAGTAGTTCGCCTTGTCCATCTCCATGGGCGGGTACATGCTCTCCGAGTAGAAGTCGAGGTGACCGCTCGTCTCCCAGAGCCAGCTCTTCCCGAGATGCGGCGTGTAGAGGAGCTCGTAGCCGTCGCGACGATGCGCGTCGCGCCAGTAGTCCTCCACCGCCTGACGGATTCGCCCGCCCTTCGGATGCCAGTAGATCATGCCCGGCCCCGCCTCTTCGTGAATACTGAAGAGGTCGAGCTCCTTGCCTACCCTGCGATGATCGCGCTTCTCGACCTCCTTGAGCCACTCGAGGTGCTGCCGCAGCTCCTTGGGATTCTCCCACGCGGTTCCGTAGATCCGCTGGAGCATCGGACGCTTCTCGTCGCCGCGCCAGTAAGCGCCGGCTACGTTGAGAAGCTTGAAGCTCTTGGGGTTGATCTCCCTGGTACTCTCCACGTGCGGCCCGCGGCAGAGATCGGTGAAGCTGTCGACCGTGTAAACGGAAACCTCTTCATCTTCCGGAAGATCGTTCAGGATCTCGACCTTGTACGGTTGGTCGCGAAAGAGCTCGGCGGCTCGGTCACGATCCACGACTTCCTTCACGAACGGATGGTCCTCGCTCACGATGTCGCGCATGTTCTGTTCGATGGTCTCGAGATCCTCGCTCGAGAGCGACCGCGGAAGATCGAAGTCGTAGTAGAATCCATTCTCGATCGCCGGTCCGATCGCTATCTTCGCATCCGGGAACATGCGAAGCACCGCCTCGGCCATGATGTGCGCCGTGGAGTGGCGCACGCGGTGCAGGTGATCCGCTCGCTCGTGCGCCTTGTCGTTCTTCTTTGCTACGTCTGCCATATGTCTCCTCCTCGCTGCCGTGCACCGATCGCGGGAGGACGGTCCGCCCGGACACGAAAAGGCCCCTGCCTTCTCCCCGGTCCGTCGCGTCGCGATCGGAATCCAAGGACGAAGACAGGGGCCTTCACCTCTGCTCCGCGGTTCCACCTTGGTTCATCGCAGGCTGTCCGCCCTGCGATGCACTCGTTTGCATCCGTCTCGTGGATGAACCGTCCGAGCATACTCACCGATCATTCGACGCGGCTTTCCGTCGGCAGCTCGGGAGTGGTTTTCCCGTCGTTCGTGCCGGGATTCTTCCAGCCCACCGGACTCAACCGGATTCGGAATCCCTCTCTGGCGGCCGTCAACGACGGTACTCGTCTCCGTCAACGCCTGGCTACAGTAACGGCATATCGCCGAAAAAAGTCAAGCGCCACCGCCGCCCTCACGACTCGTCGGTCCGATCGGGGCCGCCGAGGGCGTGGCGCCGGCGCGTCACTCCTCCAGTCGCACCCGCTGGCGACTCTCGCCGGTCGTGCTGAAGTGCCCGAAGTACGTCCCGTCCACGCCGTAGAAGACGAAGACGTTGCCCTGCCGCGTGTCTACCTGCAGCGACGTGTACGATTCGGGCCGGCCGATCCCGCGCGGTCGGCCGTTCTCCTGAATCTGGAAGATCTCGACCGTCCGGCCGTACCAGTTGTCCACATACAGCGTCACGGAGCGCGGATTCTCCTTCGACCGCAACCTGCGATCCCACGACGCAGGGATGCGCGTTCGATAGCCGGAGATCACGGCCGTCGTGGTGTCTCCGTTCGGAGGCTCCTGCGCCCCGGCGTAGAGCACGTTTCGCGTTTCGGGAGGCGCAGGCGAGCGGCCGGTCCGCCCGTCCGTGTCTCCGTTGTCGCGTCCGTCCGAGTCCCGTTCGTCCGAGTCCCGTTCGTCCGAGTCCCGTTCGTCTCGGCCGGAATCCTCATCATC
>JBKHII010000119.1:0-3530 GCA_046538735.1 Spirochaetales bacterium | reverse complement strand
TCGTCCAGCATCGTCATACGACCGCTCAGGTCCTCGCGCCCGAAGATGCTCCAGCTCCGGCCGTAGTCGGAGACGTACTCGGTATTCACCGCAATGCCCGCCGCGCCCATCATGTACGGAACGCTCCACCGGTTCCCCGGATCAAAGGCGATCTTCGTGATCACGCTCTCATCAAGATTGCCCCAGTTCGTGAGCCGGCTCCGGTCGATCTCGAGCAGCATCCCCTGGTTCGCCATGATCGATACGTAGTCCCCGCTCGGGAAGGCGAGGTCGTAACCGGTACCGCCGGCCTTCAGCTTGGCGAACATCTCCTCGTTGGACGCAAAGACGTCGTAGACCACGTCGGTCCCGAACTCCTCTTCGAACGCCTCGATGACCTCGTCCGGGATGTAGTAGGTCCAGTTGTAGATGAAGAGCTTCCCGGTCGCCTGCTCGTCGTCGCCGCACCCGAGCAACGACAATGCGGCGAGCACCGCGAAGAAACCACCGACCAGACGCACGACTCGCGCGCGCGTTCGAGACTCATTCTGTCTCATCTTGACTCCTTTGGTCGTTTGACCGGCGACCTACCGTACGATGTACTTGGTGAAACGCCGCGCGAGAAACGCAAGCGCGACGGTCGCGGCGATGATCACGACGGAGAGCGCGTTGATCACCGGCGAGACACCGAACCGGATCATGGAGTAGACGAAGAGCGGCAGGGTCGTGGACCCGGGTCCGGACACGAAGAAGGTGATGACGAAGTCCTCGAGCGAGAGCGTGAACGCCGTGAGGAAGCCGGATGCGATGCCGGGCATGGAGATCGGCACGATCACGCGGACGAGCGTCTGTCGTTCCGTTGCTCCGAGATCCCGCGCCGCTTCGATCACGGAGTAGTCGAACTCCTCGAGCCGCGCGAGCACGATCAGCAGCACGAAGGGCAGGTTGAAGCTCGTGTGCGCGAGGAAGATCGTGAACAGGCCAAGCCGCAGCCCCACGCCGGCGAAGAAGACGAGCAGGCTGACTCCCACGATGATCTCGGGGAGGACGAGCGGCATGAAGCTCACGGCCTGAACGTACGCCTTCAGTCGGAGCGAATACCAGTTGATGGCAATCGCACCGAGCGTGGCGATGATGGTTGCGGTTGTCGCGGACGAGACCGCGATCAGGAGGCTGTTGCCGAAGGCGCGCCAGAGATCGGGCGAATCGGTAAAGAGCTCCTCGTACCAAACCAGTGACACTCCGCCCCACTCCATCGTGCGAGATGCGTTGAAGGAATACAGAACGAGCACGAGGAGCGGCATGAACAGGAAGGCGATCGTCATCCAGAAGACGATGCGGGAGAAGCCGGGGCGCGCGATCATGACCCGCCTCCGCTGGGAACGCGAGGATGAGCCGCCTTGCGGTTCAGATAGAGGTAGAAGACGAGCATGCCCGTCGTGATGACCGTGATGACCATCGAGATCGAGGAAGACAGCGGCCAGTTGCGCGTCACCGTGAGCTCTCGCGCGATGATGTTTCCAAGCATGTAGCTGTCCTGCCCGCCTACGAGCTGCGGAACCGCGTACGCCCCGAAGGTGGGGATGAACGTGAACAGGACCGCGGTGAAGAGGCCCGTGCGAATCCCCGGAACGAGCACCCTGGCGAGGCTCTGCAGGTGCGTTGCACCGAGGTCGCGCGCCGCCTCCAGCAACCCGAAATCGAACCGTTCGATCGTGGAGTAGAGCGGCAGGATCGCGTACGGGAGGTAGGTGTAGACGAGCACGACGATGACGGCGGTACGATTGTAAAGGAACTGGGTGTAGTCGTTCGTGATACCAAGCCCCACGAGCAAGGAGTTGAGAAAGCCGTTGTTCCCCAGGATCGCGATCCAGGCGTAGATCCGGATGAGGAAGTTCGTCCAGAACGGCACGATCACGAGGAGGATCAGCCACTGCTTGCCGCTTCGCACCATGTAGTACGCGGCGGGAAGCGCGAGCGCGATCGTGAGGAAGGTCGCGAAGAACGAGATCGAGATGGTCGTTGCGGTCACCTTCCCGAAAATCGGGTTGAGAAGCGACCGGTACGCGTCCAGCGTGAGTCGCGGCTCCACGCCGCCGTAGAGCCCCCGCTCCAGGAGGCTGTACGCGAAGATGATCACCAGCGGGGCGACGAAGAAAATCGTGACCCAGACCGCGATCGGGGCGATGTAGATGCGGCCTGCAGCGGACCCGAGCCGACCGGATCGCCCGGCGGAAAGCAGGCGGCTAGCGCGAGGGGACGAGGTAACCATCGTCGGCACTCCAGTAGACCCAGACCTTGTCCTTCCAGCGAATCTCGGGACCCTCGTCCAGATACTTCGTGTGCTGCTTGAAGACCCGCAGGATGTAGCCGTCGTTCACTCGCACGAAGAGCTTGCTCTGGAATCCGAGGTAGATCGGTTCGTCGATCACGCCGGCGACGGAGTTCACGTCCGGCGCCAGGCTCGCCGGGAGCTCCTTCGTGATTCGGAGCTTCTCGGGCCGAACCGTGAACTGCACGGCCTCCCCAACGGACGGGGGAGCGACGCTCGTAACAAGAACGCTCCCGAGCTCCCTGGTGGCGACCGTGACCATCATGCCGTCCACCCTCGTCACCTCTCCGGTCGTGCTGTTGGTCTCGCCGATGAAACTCGCGACGAAGCTGTCTGCGGGTGATTCGTAGATCTCGAACGGCCGGCCGATCTGCAGCACCTTCCCGTTGTTCATCACGGCGACGCGGTCCGAGACGCTGAGCGCCTCCTGTTGGTCGTGCGTGACGTAGATAAAGGTTATGCCGACTTTGTCGTGGATCGCATCCAGCTCGATGAGGAGTTGCTGGCGAAGCTTCGCGTCCAGCGCGGAAAGCGGCTCGTCCAGGAGCAAGACGCGCGGTTCGTTGATGAGCGCGCGAGCGATCGCGACGCGCTGCTTCTGCCCTCCTGAGAGCTGAACGGGCTTCTTGTGCTCGTGCCCGACGAGTTGCACCAGTGCGAGCGCGTTCGCCACGCGAGGAGCAACCTCGCCCTCCGGAGCGCGCTTCAGGCGCAACGCGAAGGCGACGTTCTCGAACACCGTCAGGTGCGGGAAGAGGGCATAGTTCTGGAAGACCGTATTCACGTGCCGCCGATTGGGCGGGACCGGGATGACGTCGGCCTCGTCAATGAAGACCTGACCCTCGGTGGGATCTTCGAACCCGCCGATGATCCGGAGTAGCGTCGTCTTGCCGCACCCGGACGGACCGAGAAGCGAGAAGAACTCTCCCTTCCGGATATCGATCGAAACGTTGTCCAGAGCGACGAAATCTCCGAACGTCTTGGACACTGCGCTGACGCGCACATCGCTCCCGTTCACCTGAACGCAGCACCTCCTAGCAGTTGCCGGGGAGCTGGATCGCGCCTGGGACCGGACAGCCGGATGACCGTCGTCCGGGCGAGCTCGTCATCGTCGCCCACGGATTCGTATGTCGGCGAGAATATCGATTATTCCGCGGGGTGTGTCAATATCCGTGGCGCAGATCCGCGGGATATCGTGAGGCCGGAGGCGCCGAGTGGA
>JBKHII010000118.1:0-3541 GCA_046538735.1 Spirochaetales bacterium | reverse complement strand
TCAAAAGAGTCGGCTCTCTCTACTTCCCTTCCCTCATAAATGACAAAGAACACTGCGGCGTGGTGGTTTCCCTCCGTACCGCACGCAGACGCACTCACCGCGTTGAAACGACGGTGTGGAGTGCGCCTGATCGATTGCGCCCCTCTCGAAGCGCGAAGCGTAAGCTACTATGAGCGACCTGCGATGTCAACCCTCTTTTTCCGTTTCGGCGGAGGCCGTTCCAGTATCGGCGCCGCCGGTGTCCGCGGACGCTCCGCTCTCCCGGCGCATGGCGATCTCCAACGCGGCTTCCTTCTCCCGGATCTTATCGTGAACGTCGTCGATCTCCTTGATCAACTCGGCGATACCTTCGGTCTGCTTGTCGATCTGCAGGCGTTGTTCCTGAACGAGCGCCTCGTATGCGCGCGTCCCGAGCTTGCCGATCAGCTTCTCGGCCTGATTCTCGAGCTGCATGATTTCGAGCCGCAGTACACCGCGCTCTCCGAGATCCTGAGCTCGGTCCTTCGCCTTCGAGAGCAACTCGCGTGAGCCGTCGAGCCCCTTCTCCATCGCGTTCTTCATCCGATCCCAGAAGTCCATCCGCTCCTCCTTTCGCCGACCCGGCCGCTTCGTTGACCAGCGTCCGCCTACGATCTAAGATGTCGTAGAACCTGCCGGAGGTCAAAGGCCTGTGGCGACTCAAGGAGCAGATATGAACCTCGTTTTTCTCGGCCCTCCCGGAGCCGGCAAAGGAACAATGGCCAGCCGACTCGCCGAAGATATGGGTATCCCCCACATCTCGACCGGCGACATGTTTCGCGCCGCGATGAACAAGGGGACGGAGCTCGGCCTGAAGGCGAAGGCGATCATGGAAGCCGGCGACCTTGTGCCCGACGAGCTCACGATCGCGATGGTCAAGGAGCGTCTCTCGGAATCGGACGCGCAGAAGGGCTACATCCTGGACGGCTTCCCGCGAACGATCCCCCAGGCGAACGCGCTCGACGAGTTTGCGAGCATCGACAAGGCGATCCGCTTCGACCTGGACGAGGAGCAGCTGGTTCGACGGTTGTCGGGTCGTCGCGTGCACAAGCCGAGCGGTCGCACCTACCACGTCGATTTCAATCCGCCCAAGGAACCCGGCAAGGACGACGTGACCGGTGAGCCGCTGATCCAGCGCGACGACGACAAGGAAGACGCGATCCGAAACCGCCTCAAGGTCTACAAGGACCAGACGGCGCCGCTCGTGGAGTTCTACGAGAAGAAGGGCATCCTGGTGACGGTGGACGCCGCGCCCGCCCCGAACGACGTCTTCGCAGAGCTCAAGCGCGTCGTGAGCTGATCGCCGCGCAGAGCGCCGGACGGAGCTACTCGCCCGAGGGGTTTTCCCCTTCGGCGGGGACGTCCGGAACCGGCGCACCATTCGGCGAACCCGATTCGTCCGGCCCGGGGGCGGCATTGCCTCCGTCGGACTCGCTCTCGACCGGTTCTTCACCGGGCTCACCGTCCTCAAGCAGCCCTGCCTCCTCCAAGATCGACTCGACGTCCGGACGCGCAGTCAGGTCCTCGTTCTCGAGCAGCGCGGACGCGGCTTCCGAATCGCTGAAACCACCCCCAACCGCGGCCCGAAGCGCCTCGAGACCGATCTCCGCTTCCTCCGCCTCGGTCAGCAGAAGACGGGCGCGAGCGAAGTGAGCGCCGGCCTGTTCATCCGGCGTCGCCTCGCGCGACTCGGCAAGATTCCCCAGCACGTCGAGCGCTTCCGCGTAGAACTCTTCGCGCTCGAGCACTTCGGCGTACTCCAGGAGCGCCGCAGGCGGCGGCGATTCCACGGCGTCCACGTACTCCCGGTACGCCGCGAGCGCGTCGCCGGCGTTTCCCGCGGCGTCCTCGGCGCGCGCGACGCGCAGGAACAGCTCGGGGTCATCCGCGTACTCGAGCGCGGTACGAAGCGCTACGAGTGCATCGCGGGCATTGCCCAATCCGAGCGCAACCGTCGCTCGATTCGTGAGCAGATCTACGTCCGTTGGGCTGATCTCGAGCGCGAGGTCGTACCACTCGGCGGCCGCATCGAGTCGTCCCGCCTCGTAGTTGGCGTAGGCCAACGTCTCCATGACGAGGGCGTTGTTCGGGTCTTCCTCCAGGAGCCGCTCGAGGAGCGCGATCGCCTCGTCGTGTCGTTCCTGGAGCACGTAGACCCGAGCCAGGTTGTACGAGGCGCGCGCAAGCTCGGGTTCGAGCTCGATCGCGCGAGAAAGATAGGTCGCACTCTTGTCGAGTTGATCGAGCTCGTAGTACGCGGTCCCGATGTTGTAGTATTCGGTCGCGAGCTCTTCCCTGCTCAGCATCGTTGCACAGGCGCCAACCGCCAGCACGGAAAGCGCCGCCAGCGCGCGGAGGGCACGCCCGGTTCTCGTCATCATCGTGCGAGCACCGTCCGTTCGATCTCTCGGACCTGAGAGCGGTAGAGGTTCGCGATGTTCGAACCGTAGTCGGCGATGAGCTGGATCATGTTGCGCGGCTCCTCGTCGTTGTCGGCGCCGTTGAGCCTGTCGCCCGCATCTCCCAGTCCGGGCAGGATGTAGGCCTTCTCGTTGAGCACCGGATCCATCCAGAGCGTGTAGACCCGCGCGTTTTCGATCGCTCGTACGATACGCAGGCTTCCCTTGAGAGCCGAGATCACGTTGAAGAAGTTCACCGACTTCGGCTCGACTCCGTGGTCCTGCAGATACTTCACGATCGTGACGAGGCTGCCCCCGGTCGCGTTCATTGGATCGGCGAAGATGAGGTCCTTGCCGTGCAGCGATTCGAGATCGAAGAAGCTGCGATCGAGGTCGAGGATGTACTCCATGTTGCGCTCGCGCTTCGTGTCGTCGCGCCGTATCTTGAACAGCGCAAACGGCGTCGCGTACCCGGTGGAGGTATACTCCTCGATCTCCTTGGACATGATCATCGAGGGCAGGAGCGCGCCCCGCAGCATCACGCACATCACCGTGTTCTCCAGCTGATCGTCTACGTCCGGGATCTTGTGGACCGCGTAGTTCTGAACGGGCTCGGTCACGGGCGTAGGGATGATGAGGTGGTTCTTCCGATGGTTCTCCGGTTCCGCGAACGCAAGATTGAAGAGGAGCTCGTAGGCTCGCTGAATGTAGTAAACGAACTCATAGTGCTGCGTGCGGACGTCGCGCAGCTTCGCGATCAGCCGCGACGCCTCGCCGTGCACAGTGGGCGGCGTCTGGAACGAGTACACCTTGATCGCCGGCTCGTCAGCGGTGATCTCCTGCATCCGGTCGCCCGTCTGGTTGTACAGATCCACGAGCCGCTGCTTCTCCTGCGCGAGCCGCTGCTCGTTCTGGGTGGACGAGAGCACCCGCGAAGCCTCGATGACCTGCTGATAGAGGCCGTCCATCTGGGCGAGCGACTCTCTGTCTCGGTCCGTGAGAAACCCGTCGAGGTCGGTCGCCCTGAGCACTATCGCTTCCATGGAGGCACTATAGACGCAGCGCGTTGATTTCTCAACACGGGTGCATACTACAACACCGGACCGTGCTCTCCGCAATCGGAC
>JBKHII010000063.1:0-15836 GCA_046538735.1 Spirochaetales bacterium | reverse complement strand
TCGTACGGCTACGCCTTGATCGACTCTACCTCCCGTACTGCCGGACGGTTGAACTCCTTTGCAGAACCCGGTCAGTGGTATCGTGTGAATCAGGTGTCGGAACCTACATATCCTGGTGGTGTTGGTGGTCTTGTAATGAACTCCAACTGAACCATTTAGGAGGCGTCTTTGTAAGAAGACCCGCCCTTATCGCCTGTTCCGGAAAGAGCACGAAGGTGGTCGTGGGGCGAGCCGTCGGTTCGCCCGCCACGCGTACCTTCGAGGCGGTGCCACGCACCACGCAGGCCGCGGCCCGTCTCGTGCGCAGGCGGAACACCCGGCCCGATCCGGCTGGAGACGTCGAATGGACGCGCATCAGCGGATCAGAATAGCACATTCCAGCCTGAAGCTGGGTCAAAACGACACGACGCGACCTCCCACGCCGCATTTCCCGTAGCGTCCTGGCTCAGCCATGAGCGCAGGTAGCTTCTTCGCGCGAGTCACAGCTCCATAAATCCTTACATAGAATGGATTTAATTCTCTCACGATGGCACTGAAATTGCTGGCTGACTTCAGGATGTCAACTCACGTGACGGAGGTGAATACTATGAAGGGAACCCGAATCGTTTGGACGCTCCTCGTCGCCGCGATGGCGTTCCTCGCCGCAGCGGGAAGCGCCGCTGCCGACGCGCGCAGCCTGCAGAACGAGTTCAATCGGGTGGCCGATGAGGTGCTGCCGGTAGTCGTCGAGATCAACACCATCCAGGTGATCACGCGGAGCGCGCCGCAGTTCCTCTCGCCCTGGGACTTCTTCTGGGGCACGCCCGAGATGGAACAGCGCGACTTGGAGCGACCCGGACTCGGCTCCGGCGTGATCGTGCGGCGAGAAGGCTCCACGGTCTACGTGCTGTCGAACAATCACGTCGTTGGCACGGCAGACGAGATCAGCATCCGGCTCCACGACGGGCGGGAGTTCGAGGCGGAGATCGTCGGGACCGATGAGCGGACCGACCTCGCGGTCGTCTCGTTTCGCACCGACGAAGCCGTTCCGGTGGCGCGCCTCGGCAATTCCGACGACCTTGACGTGGGCGACTGGGTACTCGCGGTGGGCAATCCGTTCGGCTTCGAATCGACCGTGACGGTCGGCATCGTGAGCGCGCTGCGCCGTGATCCCCAGCCGGGAGCCGGAGTCGCCGACTTCACCGACTACATCCAGACCGACGCCGCGATCAACCCGGGCAATTCCGGCGGGGCGCTCGTCAACCTCGACGGAGAGGTCATCGGAATCAACACATGGATCGCCTCGCGAAGCGGAGGCAGCGTTGGGCTCGGGTTTGCGATTCCCATCAACAACGCATGGCGCGTGATTGACGACCTCGTTGAGCGCGGGCGCGTCCGCTACGGTTGGCTCGGCGTGACCATCGGCGACCTGGCGACGCCGGGCACTCCCGGCCTCGCCCACGACCTCGGCGTGGACCCTGAGGCGGGCGCGCTCGTGACCAATCTCATCATCGACTCGCCCGCAGACCGGGATGGTCTGCTCGCCGGCGACTTCGTGACCTCCATCGACGATGAGTCGGTCCGCAACGCCCGGGACCTGACGCGCGTGATCGGACGACGCTCTGCAGGCGAACGCGTGCGCATCGGCGTCGTCCGCGAAGGTCGTGCCCGGATCGTGCGGGTGCGAATCGGGGAGCGCCCGGAAGAGGACTCCGAGCGCGAGCTCTGGCCCGGGTTTGCCGTCCTGCCCCTCTCCGACGAGATCAGGGAGCGGCTCAACCTGCCGTTCCGGCAGCGCGGGGTGATCGTAGCGAACGTCGTACGAGAAAGCGACGCTGCGGTGGGCGGCATGCGCCAGGGAGATCTCATCACCGAAGTATCGGGGCGCGACGTTCGGTCGGTCCGCGACTTCTACTCCGCGCTTGCGGACGCGGGAGACGAGGCCGACTTCCGTATCGTTCGCGGCGACACGACCCTGCGCTTGGGCATCGTGAAAGAGTAGCCCTTCGTGATGCGCTTGCGCGCCGCACGGCTGCGCGCGTGGGACGGCCGCGGGAGCGAACGGAGTCGCGATACGCGGCCGGATTTGCCTTGCATGTCGATAGCCCGAGCGCGTTGCAGCGCGCAGGACGCCTGCCCCCACCCCGCCTGCGCACGAGCGTGCTTTTCGCTATCCTATGCGCATGGGTATCGGTTGGCTCGACTGGTTCGGCTATCTCGCCTCGGTGGTGATTCTCGTCTCGCTCACGATGAGCTCGATCGTGAAGCTGCGGTGGATCAACCTCGCCGGCGCGGCGATGTTCAGCACGTACGGATTTCTGATCGGCTCGATCCCCACGGGCGGGCTCAACCTCGGGATCGCAATCGTGGACATCTACTACCTCGTCAGGCTCTATCGCGAGAAGGATCACGTTGCGATCGTTCGGGCGGACGCCGAGTCCGAGATCTTCCGCCACTTCTGGAAGGTCAACCGGGACGACATCGCCCGCTACTTCGGCAACGTCCGACCCGATCCGGAGTACGACGCGTTCTTCTACCTCCGCAACAACAATACCGCGGGCGTCCTGTTGGGAACGAGAACGGACGAATCGACGTTTCGCATCTTGGTTGACTATGTGACGCCGCAGTACCGGGATCTGCGGATCGGGCAGTACGTCATCGCCGAGGCGAACCTCAAGGAACGTCTGCCGGAGGTGCACACGCTCGTTGCGGATGCGGGCAACACCGAGCACCAGGCGTATCTCGAACGCCTGGGCTTCGAGCGGATCGAATCACAGTCGGACGGCGGAGCGCCGCTGTACGAGCGGTCGATCTGAGCACTCAGATCCGCTGACATTCGGGACAGAAGTAGACGCTCCAGCCCTCGCTCGTCCTGGTCGCGATCGTGTCCTTCACGGCCGCGAAGAGCGCGCGGAAGGCCGGGACTCCATCGGCGTAAGCGCAGATGCAGCCAACAGCCCGCTTTCGTGCGATCAGGTCCGGCGAGCTGGGCCGCGCTTAGTTTGCCTACTAGTCAATAACGGGGCCGGTGAGCAGCCGGCACATACTACAGTCATGTCGTGATATAATCGGACAGAAACCTGTCAAGGAGGGTGTGTATGAAACGTATGGCATGTGCCATGGCCCTGCTGCTGACGGCATTGGTATTCGCCGCAGGAGAAACGGACGATCCCGCACATACACCGGGCAGGTGGCGCGAATGGGTGCCCGACAGTGCTCTGCGAAGGGGGAGGCTGAATCCCCGTCGGCCGAACACAACACAGATCAACGATATCTACGAACGTTTAGGCGACATGGCGGATATCTTCCGGGCAACACCGACCCTGTCGTCTCCTTTGGGGTTCGAGATCAAAGGGAGCCGGAGTGTAGACCTTACGCTGCCCCGGTGGGCCAACGGGATCCCGGCAGGAACGGAGATGGAGCTCAATCTCTTTCTGTATCCCTACTACCGGAGCGGAGGGCGCATCCGGGTCAGTGATGTGGATTACACGGGACATATCATGATCTACGGGAATGATCCCATCCCCGCTTTTCTCATGGGCCCCGGCGTCGATTCCCTCGAAGGCGAGCCCTGGTTCCTCGAACCCCTTCGGGAGGATACCGTAGGCCGTTTCCCCCTCTACCGGGCGGAAGCCGACGCACGGACGAGATACACGGGGCCCCACCGGTTCGTAGTGATTCCGGGGCCCGGCTGTCCGCCCCTTTGGGTCCCGGTCTCCACGGAGGAGTACATAAGCGACCTGATCCGCCGGCAGGAGGCCGTTCTCGCCGAGCAGAGGAGGCGGACAAGCGAGCTCCCCAGCGGGGAGGAATTTCGGGACGAGATGATACGGGGCATCCAGGAGAGCATCCGGCAGCAAATCGAGCTGTTCCCGGAAAAGCGTGAGGAACTATTGGCCCAGGAAGCGGAGCTCCTCAGGGCATTCCGAGATGAGTCCGGGGATATGGAAGAGTACGATCAGATGCGGGAAGGAGCGGCGGAGTACCACGCCGAGATGGAGACGTCCATTTCCGATCTGAAGGCGCGGCTCGCGGCAATGACCCGGGCGGAGAGGAACTCTCAGGCCCGGGCCGCGCTCAATTTCCGCCTTGCCGAAACTCCGGGATCCACCTATATGGTGCCTCCCGGCACCCCCGGATCAACCGAACCGCGGGGTGTAGTCCGGGTAAATCCCGCGCTCTTCGACCGAAACGGCCGGGCGACCGCGGCGCGCTTTCTCATAATCAGCCTGTACGCGGGCAGCCCGGATATGAGAACGCGCATGGACGCGATTACCCGTGAGCTCGATTGGGAGGCCCTCGCGGGTTTGGTCGAATAGGGCTCTTCCGGTCCCCGGGATTACGCAGAAGTACGGGCGGTTTCGCTCTGAACGGATTGAGCGGGTGGGACGCAGGTTCTGCACGCGCGGGGACTATCTGCACGGTGTGGCCCGAATCCGGTGTACGAATCCAGACTGCGGGTATTGCAGAGACCGCTTGCGATTTCTGCGGGCAGAACGCCCGAAGGCGTTCTGCAGACTGCATTCAGACCGTTCAGCTCCGAGGGATTCTACCTATGGCCCTCATGCAGTCGGAGGCGGCAGGCAATTGATGAGCGGGATGATTGTCGCCCATCAGACCTACGGCGATGTGTTGAGGTTCAATCCTCATTTTCATGCGATCGTGCTCGAGGGCGGCTCCTCAGGCGTTGCAAACCGAGCACGAGCGCAGCGCGGATTCCGATCAGACAGCACTGGAATTCCCCTCGCTGTCACCTCCGTCCGCCCGCCGCGTGCCGGCGCGCCTCCGCCACCACGTACTCGGCGATCTCGCCGGCGCCGGTACGCAACCCTGCCTCGGCGAGGTTGCGCCGGTAGCGGTCGAGGACGTCGGTCGTGAGGATGTCGTGGATCACGGTCATGAACTCGCGCTCGGACCCGGCCCACCAGCCGAAGTCGTTCTCCACCGTGTAGTCGAGGTTCGGCTTTTCGGCGGCGACCGCCCAGTCGGTGATGATCGGCGGCGTGTTCATCATGAGCGCCTCGAGCGTTGCGGATGCGCCCGCCTTGATCGCGGAGAAATCGGCGACGTAGAGGAGCTCGTGCATGTTGTTCACGAAGCCGAAGACGAGAAGGTTCGTCGCGGACGGAGTCTGCGAAAGCGCGTCGAACCGCTTCTTCACTTCTTCGTTGCGACCGCACACGAAGATGATGTTGAGCTTCGCGCCCTGCTTGTAGAGTTTCTCCACGTAGCCGGTGAGCTTGCCGATCCCCTGCCCGCCGGCGGTGGCGAGCATGGTCGGCATGCTCGAATCGATGCCGATCTCGCGTTGAAGCTCGTCCTTCGTCCGGGGCAGGTCGAAGAAGCGCTCGTTGATCGGAAAGGGACGCACCTCGGTGCGCTCGCGCGGCACGCCCATGCGGACGAGGTCGTTCTGTGCCTGTTCAGAGGCCACCATTGTGAGGTCGGCCCGCGGCTCGGCCCAGAAGGTGTACGCCATGAAGGGATCGGTGACGAAGCCGATGACCTTGAAGTCGCCGGCGAGCTCGTCGCGCGCACGCGCAGAGGCACTCAGACAGAAGAAGTGCGTGGTGAAGATCACGTCCGGCTTGTACCCCGCGACGTAGCCGGTCGCCATCGTGAGAAAGGTCGGATAGGTCAGCGGCAGATAGAACCGACTGACCGGGTGGATCGCCTGGAGCGCCCGAAACGTGGTGCGCGCGATGAACGGGTGCTTGAGCGCGCGGTCCCACGTGTGCTTGAGACGGTAATCGTCCTTGTACGCACCGCACTCCTTGGGGAAGTCCACGACGTCGATCTGGAACTCGCCGGGGTACCGCGCCTCGATGGCATCGCGTACGGCGCGAGCCGGCATGAGGTGACCGGCGCCGGCCTCGAGCATCGGAATCAGGATCTTCGGTTTCGCCATGCGTGCTCCTACGCGTTGATCTTCTCGAACACGGTCAACGCGTTGTCGAACGCCTGGTCCATGTTGAAGTACTTGTACTGAGCGAGCCTGCCCACGAAGTAGGTGCCTTTCGTCTCGGCTTCCTCGGCGAGCGCATGATACTTCGCGAAGATCTCCTTGTTGCGCGGGTCGAACACCGGGTAGTACGGCTCGCCGGTCGCGGTGGGGAACTCCTTCACGATCGTCGTGCGGGGGTTCTTCTCGTAGGTAGCGTGCTTCGGTTCGGTGATGCGCGTGAACGGTACCGACTCGTCCGGGTAGTTCACGGTGCAGGCACTCTGGTAGAACTCGGTGTCGTGCGTCTCGAACCCGAAGCGCAGCGACCGATACTGAAGCGACTCGTTGACCTGGCCCTGGAAGAACTGGTCGATGCGTCCGGTGAAGAAGGTACGGGCCGGTTCGGGAAGCTCGTTGCGCGCCTGGAAGTAGTCGGTCTCGAGTCGCACTTCGATCAGCTCGTGGTCAAGGAGGCGCTCGAAGAGCTTCGTATACCCCTCGGCGGGCATGCCCTGGTGCGGGTCGGTGAAGTAGCGATCCTCAAAGTTCGTCCGCACGGGGATCCGGCTCATCACGAGCGGATCCATTTCGGACGGGTCCATCTCCCACTGCTTGCGCGTGTAGTTGCGGAACATCTTCTCGTAGAGCACGCGGCCCACGCGGTTGAGCGCGGTCTCCTCCGAGTTCTTCGGCTCGGGGATGTCCTCCGTGTTCGCGTCCAGCCACGCCTTCATCTCGTCTTCATTTTCGATGTTCTCGCCGAAGATCGTATTGACCGTGGTGATGTTCACCGGAATCGGGACGAGCTTATCGTCGACCTTGCTGAGGACCCGGTGCTGATAGTCGTTCCAATGGGAAAACCGGTTCACGTACTCCCACACCCGATCGATCTGCGTGTGAAAGAAGTGCGGCCCGTAGAGCGGAACGAGGAGCCCGGCCTCGTTGATGAAATCGTAGCAATTGCCGCCGATGTGGTTTCGCTTGTCCACCACCACGACGCGCTCCTTCAGCTGCTCCGCGATCTCGCGCGCGATCGTGGCACCGCTGATTCCCGCGCCTACGATCAGGTTGTACGTCTGCATGCCTGCCTCACTTTGCTTGTGGTGTAGAAGATACCAGCAAGGCGGGATGAGTGTCGACGCGTGACTCCCCGGCGCTACCGCGCCGCTTCGGTCGCGTATGCGGAGCGCTTCGTGTAGCAGGTGTGGAGCAGATGGTGAGACCGCTCGCCGCCGGGCTCCCCCAAGAAGGTCGCGTAGAGCTCCGTCACCTCCGGGTTCTCGTGCGACCGCCGTACGGCGAGCGCCGCGTCCTCGTCGTAGAGCCCCTGCACGCGTGCGGCGCGAGCCGCCATCGTGTTCGCGAGCGGCTGCCCGCCGCCTCCCACGCAGCCGCCGCGACACGCCATGATCTCGATGAAGTGATACGGCGTCTTGCCGCGCTGCCTGGCCCGCGACACCTCGGTGAGGAGCTCGCGCGCGTTACCGAGCCCGCTCGCCACGGCGACCGATATGGGGAGCCCCTCCAGGTCGATCGTCGCGCTCTTCACGCCTTCCATTCCGCGCACGTCGTGAAACTCGACTTGTTCGAGCCGCTTCCCGGTCGCAAGCTCGTAGGCGGTTCGCAGCGCTGCCTCCATGACACCGCCGCTCGCGCCGAAGATCGTCGCCGCGCCCGAGTAGCTCGAAAGCACCGGGTCGGGCGAAACTTCCTCGAGTCGGTCGAAGTCGATTCCGGCCTCGCGAATCATGCGCGCGAGCTCGCGCGTGGTGAGTACCGCGTCCACGTCGCGATGACCGCCGGCCGTCATCTCGGGTCGCCGCGCCTCGTACTTCTTCGCGGTGCACGGCATGACGGAGAGCGAGAAGACCCGAGCGGGATCTGTCCCGCGAGACTCGGCGTGCGCGGTCTTGATGAGCGCACCGAGCATCTGCTGTGGCGACTTGCAGCTCGAGATGTTGTCGAGGAGCTCGGGGAAGTACGTCTCGCCGAATTTGATCCAGCCGGGCGAGCACGAGGTGATGAGCGGAAGCGGGCCGCCGTGATTGATCCGTTCGAGGAGCTCGGTGCCCTCCTCCACGATCGTCAGGTCGGCCGAGAAGTTCGTGTCGAACACGGTGTCCACACCGATCGCCTTGAGCGCGGCGTAGATCTTCCCGATGACGAGCTCGCCCGGCCGCATCCCGAACTCCTCGCCGAGCGCGACGCGCACGGCGGGCGCGATCTGCGCGACGACCGTGGTCGCAGGGTCGTCGATCGCCGACCAGACGCGCTCGATCTCCTCCTGCTCGTAGAGCGCGCCGACCGGACAATAGACGACGCACTGACCGCAGTTCGTGCACACACCGGCACCCATCCCGTCGCCCGCCGGGGCGACGATCGTCTCGGATCCGCGTCCCTGGAAATGGATCGCGCTTGCGGTTTGGACGTCGTTGCAGATCTGCACGCACCGCCCGCATCCGATGCACTTGTTCATGTCGCGAACGATGCTCGCGGACGTCGTATCCACGGGCAGCCCGCGGGTATGGGCGTCGTACCGAAGCGAGCGAACCTCGAGCTTCTCCGCCAGATCCTGAAGCTCGCACTTCCCGTGCTTGATGCAGTGCAGACAGTCGTGCGGATGCGCCGCGAGCACGAGCTCGAGCAGCGTCCTCCTCGTTCGCCGGAGGCGGGGGGTGCTCGTGCGAACGATCATTCCGTCACGGACCGGTGTGAGGCAGGAGCGCTTCGGCGCGCGCTCACCCTCGATCTCCACGACGCACATCCCGCAGCTGCCGATCGTCTCGAGGTCCTCGTGATGGCAGAGCGTCGGGATCGAGATTCCCGCCTGCCGCGCCGCATCGAGCGTGGACGTACCGTCGTCCACCTCCACGGGAATCCCGTCGACCGTGCACCGCACCATCAGACGACCTCCTTCATGTAGCGCTGTTCCGCCATGGACGCGGAAATCTCGTCTCCGAACGCGTCCAGCAGCGTCGTGAGCGTGAGCCGTATCGACTGCCCGAACGGACAGAACGCGGCGTCGTACATCGCCTCCGCGGTCTCGCGCATGAGCCGCGGATACTCAGGCTTGCCCTCGCCCGCTGCGATGCGGTTCGCCATGTACTCGAGCTGGCGCGTTCCGTATCTGCAGGCGAAGCACTGTCCGCACGACTCTTCCGAAAAGAACCGCATGGAAACCTCGAGCGCGTGAACCATGGAGACGCTCGTGTTCATCACCACGATCGCACCGGAGCCGAGACTCCCACCTCGGTTGCGCATGGAAACGAAGTCGAGCGGGTACTCGAGCGCCGCCGAGTCGTACACCGGTCCCGCGGTCCCTCCGATCTGGACCGCCTTCAGATCTCCGGTCACGCCACCGGCCGCTTCCAGAATCTCCGCGAGCGTCGTTCCCATGGGGAACTCGTAGACACCGGGTCGCTCAACGTGACCGCTGACGCTGTAGAGCTTCATTCCGGGACACGCCGGCGCACCGATGCCCGCGAACCAGTCGGAGCCGTTGGCAAGGATCAGCGGCACGCAGGCGAGCGTCTCCACGTTGTTGATGACCGTGGGCTCGCCCCACAAACCGCGCTGCGTTGGAAAGGGCGGCTTCGCGAGCGGGTATCCACGCTCGCCCATGAGCGAGCTCAGGAGCGCGGTTTCGTCGCCCACGACGTACGACCCGCCGCCGCGCATGATCTCAACGTTGAACGAGAATCCGCTCCCGAGCACGTCCGCGCCCAAGTAGCCCTCCTCGTGAAGCCGAGCGACGAGCGCATCGAGACTCGCGATCACCTCCGGATACTCGCCGCGCACGTAGACGTATCCCGTGTGAGCGCCGACCGCGTAACCGGCGATAATGAGCCCCTCGAGTACGAGAAACGGCGCCGTGCGCAGCAGATAGCGGTCCTTGAACGTACCGGGCTCGCCTTCGTCCGCGTTGCAGACGACGAACGGTTCCTTGTTGGACGCGACGGTCGACCACTTGGTGCCCGCGTCGAACCCTGCACCTCCGCGGCCGGCGAGCTTCGCGTCGCGCACGGCCCGCACCGTAGCGGCGGGACGTCCCTCCAACGCCACTCGGAGGCCGGCAAACCCGCCCTCGGCGAGGTAGGCATCAAGGTCGTGTGGGTCGATCAGAGCGAAGCGCGTGAAGTGAGTCGTCTGCTTCATGGGGCGGCTCCTTCCGCCACGGCAGCTTCGGCGAGGATCGCCTCAACGGATTCGGCCGTGACGTGCTCGTAGAGCCGGTCGTCGATCATCAGATTGGGCGCAGTGTCGCAGCTCCCGAGGCAGTTCACGATCTCGAGCGTGAACATGCCGTCCGGAGTCGTCTCGTCCCGCCCAATCCCGAGTAGCTCCCGAAGCCTCGAGTAGACGGACAGCGATCTCCGTATCCTGCACGAAAGCGAATCGCAGACGCGCACAACGTGCCGTCCACGAGGCCGACGCGAGAAACGCTGGTAGAAGGTCGCAACGCCCGCCGCCTCCGCGAGCGGTATGCCCACGTACTCGGCGATCCGCGCGAGTTGCCGGTCGGACACGTGCGACGCATCGCCCGCGTCTACCTGCGCGGCGTGCAGCATCTTGATGATGTTTTCGCGACGCGGCGGGAACGCTCTCCAGGGTTCCGCGGTAGCCATGTCGCTTTCCTACAGACTGCTCGAGATGTAGTGCTCGAGTTGCTCGATCACGATGTCCTTCTCGTGCACCATCGCCTTCACCACGTCACCGATGGAAACGATGCCGTCCAGCCGCTCGCCTTCGAACACCGGAACGTGCCGAACCCGCTCGGCGGTCATCAACGCCATGCACGTATCGATGCTCATCGCGGCGGGCGCCGAGCGGATGCGGCGTGACATGATCTCGCGAACCGGTAGATCGAAGAGATCGGCCTTGTGCGAGACGCCGTGTCGCGCGATATCCCGCTCGGACACGACGCCGACGAGCTCTCCGGAATCGGTCAAGACCACCAGCGCTCCAATGTTCGCCTCCGCCATGACCTCGAGCGCGCGATAGACCGTGTCGTCCGGTCTGACCGACCAGACGCGTCGGCCCTTCTCATCGAGGATGTCTCTCAGTTCTTCCATGGGTGCACCTCTCTCCCACCCGGTGGCCGGACCCGAGGATGCGGTTCGGAAGGCGGCGGGCGATGGTGCAGCGGTGGTGTGGAGCAAATCGTCCGTCGCCGGGAGCCCGGCGCCACCAGCCCCTCGCGGGGGTTGCCGATCGATTCCGGGATCCCCCGGAATCTCTCCGTGTCTATCGATAATGATAGCACCAGTGACGGACGCGCGAAAGAGGCGCTCGGCCGGTTGGACGCAGATGCCCATAGCCTGGTACCGGGATTGCTGACGCACACAAGCCCACGCTTCCGGGGATGCCGGAGATTCGGTATGCTGCGGGCATGGCGTGGAATCCCGAGCACTACCTCAGATTCGGCAGCGAACGCACCCAACCGTCGATCGATCTCGTGAACCGGATCGAGCTCTCCGTGCCCGCCTCGATCGTGGACATCGGCTGCGGACCAGGGAACAGCACGAATGTGCTCCGGCAACGATGGCCGGAAGCGCGCATCACGGGCATCGACAACTCCCCGGAGATGATCGAACGGGCGCGCACGGCGTATCCGGACGCGACCTGGCTCCTTGCCGGCGCCCGCGATCTCGCGCCTGAGCCGCAGTTCGACCTCGTCTTCAGCAACGCGGTGATTCAGTGGATTCCCGATCACGACGAGTTGATACCGCGACTGCTCGCGATCGTGAATCCCGGCGGGGCGCTCGCGGTTCAGGTGCCGCTCTACTTTGACATGCCCGTGAGCGCCGCGGTGACGGCGACGTCGCGGCGGCCTCGATGGCGCGACCGAATGCGCGACTGCGACGCGGATCTCACGCATCTGGACATGCACCGCTACTACGATCTGCTCGCCGATCGCGCGGCCAGGATCGTGACGTGGCAGACGTGGTACGCGCACGAGATGGAGTCGCACGAAGCGATCGTGGACATGATCCGGAGCACCGGGATGCGGCCCTTCCTCGAACGGCTCTACTCGGACGACGAGCGGGACGCTTTTGCTTCGGAGGTGGTGGAAGTCGTCCGCGAAGCGTATCCGGCACAGCGAAACGGTCGCGTGCTCTTTCCCTTCAAGCGGCTATTCTTCGTGGCGTACGCGGAGTCCGGCTCCCACTAGGCGCCCGGTCGCTACCCGCCGTCGCGAGAGAGAATCGCAGAGACGAGCTCCTCGCTCGGGCCCGCCTTGTGGAGATAGAGGTCGGCGCCCGCCTCGAGCATCTTCGCTGCGGTGTCCGGGTCGTTGAACATCGAGAGGCCGATGATCCGGATTTCCGGATGGCGCTGCTTGATGAGGCGCGTCGCTTCGATCCCGTCCATGTTGGGCATCGCAACGTCCATGAGCATGAGGTCCGGCTGGATGGTATCGGCGGCCTCTACCGCTTTGCGCCCGTCCCCGAGCTCGTCCACAACCTCGATCTCCGGGTGCTCCGTGAGCACCAACCGCAATCCGCTTCGCACGACCACGTGATCGTCAACGAGCACGACGCGCACCCGCGAGCCGCGGCGCGCAGATCTCACGCCGTCTCTCGCAGCCTCCTCCTCGACCATTTCCTCGCTTTCACCGTCCTCGGGAACGTGCGTGGAGCTCGGCTCGGGAACGAAGAGATGGACGGCAGAGCCCTTCCCCGACTCGCTCTCGATCTCCAACACTCCGCCGAGGAGCTCGGCACGCTCGCGAATGCTGAACAGACCGAAGCTGCCGGTTTCCTCGGCCGACTGGACGGCCTCCGGATCGAAGCCCGCGCCATAGTCGCGGATCGTAAGCTCCAGCCGCTCGCCGCGGTTGCGCAGCGCGATCACGGCGCGGTCCGATTCGGCGTGTTTGACCACGTTGAGCAAGAGCTCCTGCGCGGCACGAAAGAGGAACGTCGCGGTGCTCGCGTCGCGGGGTTCGTGCTCGACCGAGACGTCCACGTCAACCTCGAGGCCGTTGAGCTTCTGCATGTGAGCAGCGAGCCATTCGAGCGCGGCGGTCAGGCCGCTGCGGCGAAGCGCCGTGGGGCTCAGCTCCTGCGAGAGGTCACGTGTACCTTCGATCGCACTCGACACAAGCTCCCGGACGGTCTCCAGACCCTGCGCGGCAGCTTCGCGGTCACCGAGTCTCCGCTCGGTCACGTCCAGGTGGAACATCACTCCCGCGAGGATCTGCTGCAGATCGTCGTGAACGTAGACGGCGAGACGTCGTCGCTCGCGTTCTTCGGCTTCGGCAAGCTGAAGCGACAAGCGCCGGAGTTGATGAGCCCGTTGTCTCAAGCGCTCGTTGAGCTGGTCTGCCTCGTGGACGAGATCCCTGATCTCGTACTGCCGTCGGCGGTTCTCAACCGCGGATCGAATCGCGGCCGCCATGGTCGAGGACTGGAGTGGACGCCGTAGCAGGTCGCTTTCACGGCGCTCGAGCAGTGCTCCGAACGATGCAGGTGTCCGGGGACCGGCTCCGAGAAGGATCACCGGCAGCTCCGACCACTTGGGCTGCCGCTCGAGATAGGCCGCAAACGAGGCCGCTTCGTCCGAGCTCACCCCCTCTTCGGCAAGGATTACGACCCCGGCCCGGAAGTCGTCCCCGATCACCTCAATGACCTCGTCCACGGAGTCCACGGGCGAACAGGATTCGCCTTCGCGCACCGCGAGCTCGCACATCAGCTCGGCGTCGCGGCCGGTCGGAGCGAGGACCACGACGGTGAGGGCCGGATCGCTCATCATCAGGAACCCATAAGCCTTCGTTCTTCACCCTCGTAGCGAGGAAGGCCGGTTAACACGCCACTAAAGGACGTGAGCGGATCACCCACGCAAATCCCATCGCCGCCGAGCAGAACCTCACGAATGGTTCGTTCGTGATCGCCAAACCGCTTCTTCATGACTGCAATACATCGACGGACCTCGCCCCGAGCCTCGAAGTGCCTCAAGACGATCACGGTGTCCGCAATGTAGCTCACGTCAATCGGCGACTCGCTCTCGCCGAACAGACCGTGCGTCGCAACAACCATGAGGGTCAGCACTCGTAACGACGAAAGATAGCTCAGCAGCTCGTGCAGCTGTGTCACGAGCGCCTGCTCGCCGGGCATCGACTGGAGATACCCGCTCAGGCTGTCGATAACGACGATCCCCACGTTCTGGGTCTCCACGGCGTCTCGAATCATCGTGGCGAACTGCCC
Source organism: Spirochaetales bacterium (assembly GCA_046538735.1). GTDB lineage: Bacteria > Spirochaetota > Spirochaetia > DSM-27196 > SLST01 > SLST01. The sequence goes on along the minus strand of JBKHII010000063.1, from coordinate 1,706 downwards.
CGGCGAGACCGCACCCACGCTGATTTGACTGAGCACGATCGTGCCGTCGTCCAGGTACGAGTCCACGGGCATCCCGAGCCCCTTCGCTCGGCGGACGAAGGTCTCCGGTCGCTCATCGAAGCAGAAGATCGCCGACTTCATTCCCCGTTTCGCGGCCGAGTACGCGTAGAGAGTAGCAAGCGTGCTTTTCCCGGCTCCGGTGGTTCCCGAGATCACACACGTCGTTCCGGTGTCGAGGCCGCCGCGAAGCAACGCGTCGATTTCCGCAACGCCGCTCTCGATCCGGCTCACCGCGCCGTTCGCGCGAGCGATGCCGCTCCGTATCCGAGGGTAGACCTCGAGACCGCCGGTCCTGATGGCGGCATCGTGATAGCCGACCTGGAAGCTCATGCCTCGCACCTTCGAGACGAGGACGCGCCGTCGCGGTCGACCGAAGCTCGGGGCACTCATCTCGAGCCCGATCACACCGTGCACCAGCGTCTCGAGCGTCGCCGTGTCGAGATCGCCGGCCGGACCGGCCGAGAGAATGGTCGTGCAGCCGGTTTCGTCCAGCATCCGCTTGATCTGGATCAACTGCCTCCGGAGCTGATAACCGGTATCAACGAGGACACCGAGCTCGCTCAGCGAATCGATGAAGAGGCAGTCCGGCCGGTGTTGCTCCACGGCCGCGCGGATCGCGTCCGTCACCTCCGTCAGCTCAACGTCCGCCGGAGCGAAGACGGTTTGGCCCTGCGTAGCGGCGTCGCGGACTTCTTCCGGGAGCTCCGTCAGCTCTATCCCGTCCAGCGTCCATCCGTGCGAGGCAACGATCTCTTCGAGCTCGGCCAACGTCTGCAGGAGCGTGATACCGAGACATCGTTTTCCTGCCGCGGCGCCCGCCATCAAGAACTGGAGTCCGAGTGTGGTCTTGCCCGTTCCTGCGTCACCGTGCACCAGGTAGACTCGGCCGGCAGGAAAGCCTCCGTCCAATATCTCGTCCAGACCGCGAATGCCGGAACTCACTCGCTCGCGCTGTGTGCTCACCTTCTCCTCCCTCGCCCGCGGAAGCGGAAGTCCTGCCTCAATTCTAACCCAACCTCACGCACGGTTGCCAGGGGACGTCGTCCGTACGGACGATAGCCTCGCACGCAAGGGTCCTGGAATAGCCCATTTGGTCGATGGCGGCTCTCTTCGCCGCCGTCTTTGCGCGCAGGCAGAAGATCAGAATCGACACGTCGCAGGCGCAGAGGACTCGTCCGGATCAGCACGCGTCTCTGCACGAGACGCTGGACGGGCTCACCGAGAACGCGGATCTCGCGGGGAAGCCGGAACCGTACCTGATTCGGGTTGACGAGATGAAGTCGCGACGATGGGCAAGGAGGCGAGCCCGATTGTCGCGATCGCAGGAAGAGCGGATCCGGAAGCTCAGGGAGATCAGGCCTACGATTTCCTCGTAGACCGGCTACGCGGGGAGAACGAGCACGAAGAGAAGGATGAGCCCGATCGCTGCGTCGCAGAAGAAGTGGGCAACGATGGGCGCGAGCATACCGCCGGAGGTCCTCCTGATCGTGCCGAGGAAGAGCGACCAGACGAATACCATGACGATCCCGACCACGCCGCCGGGGAAGCCGTTGAAATGCCACAGCGAGAAGAGAACCGCCTGGGCAACGATGGCGAAGCGCGTGCCTCCGAGGGCGGAGAATCCGTCGTAGAGGACCGCTCGGGCC
>JBKHII010000062.1:0-15963 GCA_046538735.1 Spirochaetales bacterium | reverse complement strand
CGGAGCGAGCGCGACGGTGCCCACCATCGCGGCAATCGCTCCCATCGTGTTGATCACGCCGTTCGCCTCGCTGCGGTACTCTCCAGGAATCGTGTCCGGCATGAGCGCGACAACCGGGCCCCGCGCGGCTTGCTTGGCCGAGTTGAGAAGAAAGAGCGCTACGATCAGTGCCGCGAGTCCGACGCCGGCCGCGAACGGAATCGCGCCGAAGAAGACCGCGCTGAGCGGGAGCGTCACGATGATGTACGGCATCCGTCTTCCAATCCGCGTCCTCGTGTTGTCCGAGAGGTGCGAGAACACCGGGATCAGGAAGAGCGCGAAGACGTTGTCGAGCGTCATGATCGTCCCGATCATCCCTTTGCGCTCGAGGAAGTCGTCCAGGAAGATCGGCACGTAGATATCGTACAACGGGTCCATCATGCCCATCGTGAAGAAACCGAGTCCGATCAAGAACGTCGTGGTCATGAAGGGTGCGAACCCGCTCTTCGCCTTTGCCATGCTTGCTCCTTCTGCTACGTGATCGTACGAAGCGACTCGGGTGCTATTCTGCCCGATTCCGTGCTGAAAAGCCACGCCGAATCGAAGATGTGGAGCGGATCGATCACCGGCGCGCGGGCAATCGTCAAGCTGTGAAAGAGCGTACCCTTCCGATGCTGCGCGGTGATCTGCTCGAGGTAGCGGTCGGCGATCTTCGGCACCCGGAAGTCGGAGATCACGAGCACGTCCGCGTTCTCAAACGCGCCCTCCCGCAGCACATCGAGCGCCGTCGCGAGCGCCTTCCCAAGGTCGGTCCCGCCGTGGAAGCTTCCTTCCAGGAACCGCGCAAGGTCTCCCAGGTTCGTCCGGTCGTGATCGAGCTCGAAGGACCGCACCTGACTCGAGAAGGCGATGACGCGGACAGGCCGACGGTCGACAGAAAGGCGCTTCGCGAGCGCCAACACGGTCGCCTTGGCCACCCGTTCCGGCAACCCGAGCATCGAGCCGGATGTGTCCACGCACACGATCGCCGGTCCGCGCTCGAGGGGCACCTCTTCGGAAACGGAGACCTTCCGCTCGTCCACGTGCTCAACGATCCGCCGGCGGTTGTAGTCGAGCACAAGGAGCTCGCGCATCGCGAGCTTCGTGAAGAAGAGGTCCTCCGTTTCCGGCTGCGAGAGCAGCGCGACCTCGGACGCGATGACGCTCGTGAGGTCGTCGCCCGCGCGGATACCGGTGATCTCGCTCTTGCCGATCCCGACCGGCCGGAACCGAACCGATCGTTCGACCCGCTCCACCGTCCGAAGCTCGGTCACCGTCTTGCTCTTCCCGAGCATCTCCGCGAGTCGTTCGATCTCCCGATGCTCTTCGAGCATGCGAGCAGCCGCTTCGAGTCCGCCCAGCGGGAGCTCCTCCCACTCGTGCATCGAGAGGTCCCAGAGCGCGTCCTCGTTGCCGAGCGCGTCCCGTACCGTTTCCTGTTCCTCGGCGAGCCGCGGGACGAGCTCCTCGAGCTCGCGGATAAAGCCTCCCAGAGCGCGACCCAGAATGCGCGCGCGGTGGTGCGTCCGGTCGTTCTCGAACCGCTCGCGCCACCGCCTGCGAAGCACGTTGAGCCGTGCCTCCCGGTCGATCTGCCGGCGTCTTTCGTCGCGGCCGTCGGGCTTCGTCGCGTCCCCGAGCGGCCCGTCTTGGGTGGTGACGAGCCTCCGGACACCGGCCAGCTCCGGCCGGTGGCGAGCCATCTCCTCGGCGATCCGTTCCACGTTTGCCGACTCCCCGCGGTGTTCGATCTCGTGCAGCGCGGCTTCCTCCTCGGCGAACGGATCGGTTTCCTCGATCTCTCTCCACCGCGTCCCAACCCAGTGCACCGCCTCGTGCGCGAGCCGTTCGCTCAGTCGCTCGTTCGAGCGCGTGAAACGACCGAAGGTGACCGTCCCCGTGAGTCGGTCGATCGTCCGGCGGATCGGCGTGGGGATTGCCTCACCCGGTTCGCGCCTGACTTCCCCGCCCCGGGCAAACGATTCGAAGAGGGTGCCTTCAAGCTCGGTGCGGATCGTATCAGGGAGCTGGTCGTCGTCGTGGTAGTAGCGGCAGATGTGCACTACGCGCCCGTAATCGTCGCAGAGAGCTCGACTGCGAGGAGCCTGACCTCGCTCAGTCTCCTTGCCGTCGCACGGATCGCCTCGAGCACGACCGCAGCGTCCGAGACCGGGACGAACAGGTGCGCGTGTGCGCCATCCTCGAGCCGTTCCTGCTCGCCAACGAGCTCGTCCAGGCTCTCGTCCAGCTCCGCGATGAGACCGCCGATCTCCGTCGTCAGGCTTACCCGTTCTTCGTCATCGAGCGAGCGACTCTCTTCCTTCTCGATCCGCTGTACCGTGGTTTCGATTGCGTACTCGCGGTCGTCCACGCGCAGACGCCACTCTCCGGCGAGGCGCACGGCCGAGCGCTGCGAGCCGGCGAGCTGCCCGTTGGCGTCGTAGACGAAGAGGTCGGCCTCCGCGTTCCCTTCGCGCCGAAGGTCGTCAACGTCGCCGTGCCAGACGAGCAGGAGCTCGTCCTTCTCGAGGGGGGATCCCTCCGGCGGCAGGAGGCGATAGTACTCATCGCGGTAGATCGCCGGGCGCGCCTTCTCCTCCTGGACGACGCGCGCCGAGAGTCGGCGGTACGAGGAACGAATCTCGTCCAACCTGGCGGCGAATCGTTCCGCGACGGCGCCGTGTCCCGAGTACGCCGCGAGCTGCGCCGAGACGATGTCGTCCACGAGCGGGCGTTCCTCGAGCGAGGACCAGGCGCAAGCACGGATGATCGCGCAGTCGATCGCCTCTACCCGGTCGCGTCCGTGAAGCACCGCGCTCATCCGCAGGAGCCCGGCGGTTTTCTTCCAGCGCCGGTCGGAGACGTAGATCGGGCTGTCGCCCTTCGGACCGCCTGAGGCGAGCGAGGCGCGAATCGCCGAGATGAGATCCACGACGTTCGGTGGGATCGTGACGGTCGCCTCTGCAGCTCGAAGCGAGACGTACTCATCGTTGGTGATCCGCAGCTCTTCCGGTACGACCGTCCGATACGGATCCCGCGTCTCGCCGAGCAACTCCACGAACGCGTCGCGGTCGCGAATGGGGTCCACGACGAGACGCACGAGGAAGCGATCCCAGAAGGCTGCCGCTTCGTCCGTCTCGTGGGGTAGCTCGTTCGACGCGCCCACGAAGAGCTTCATGGGGATCGCGATTTCCTCCGTCCCGTTCCGGTAACGCCGCTCGTTGAGCGCCGTGAGAAGCGCGTTCTGGATCGGCGGGCTTGCCTTCCAGATCTCGTCCAGGAATACGACGTCGGCATCAGGCAGGTAACTCTTGATGTTTCTCTCGAACCGGTCCTGTTCGCGGAGCGCGCGGATCGAAAGCGGACCGAACACCTCGTCCGGCGTGCTGAATCGACCCATCAGGTAGGTGAACGCGGTCGCGTCGCGGAAGGCTTGCTGGAGCCGGCGCGCGATCAGGCTTTTGCCGGTGCCGGGAGGTCCGAGCAGGAAGAGACTCTCCCCCGCGGCGGCAGCGAGGACACCGAGGCGAATCGCGTCGTCGCGTTCGTGCAGCTCGGTCGAGAGGGCATCCAGGAGTCGCCGCATGCGATCGTACATCTGCCCAATTGTGACACGGGGCGCGGACGTGTCAACCGGTGGCATCGCGTTCTCCCGTCCGCGTGACACCACGGCGTCGCTGCGCTATCGTCCTCCGCATGAGCAGCGGAAATCACGATCACCTGATCTGGCACGAAATCGAAACGCGGACGCTTCTTGACGCCCCCATCTTCCGCGTCTACTCGTCCCGGCGACGGGCGCACGACGGCGCGGAGGGCGAGTACGTTCTCCTCGACTCGCCCGACTGGGCACACATCGTTGCTCCCGTCGTTCGCGAGGACGGCGTGGAGTGTTTCGTCATGGTCAGGCAGTATCGCCACGGCAGCCGGTCGGTGACGATCGAGTTCCCGGGCGGACTCGTTGACGAAGGCGAAGGGCCGGACGCCGCCTCGCTTCGAGAGCTCGAGGAGGAGACCGGGTATACCGCGTCGGCCCTGACCCTGATCGGTGTCGCCAACCCCAACCCGGCATTCATGTCGAACGCGGTGTATACCTATGTCGCTCACGGCGCCCGGCGAACCGTGGAGCAGCGTTTGGACGACAACGAACGCGTGGACGCGGTGCTTGTTCCGGTTCGTGAGATCATGGATCTCGTTCCGCCAAGCTTTCACGTGCACGCGATCATGATGAACGCGCTCTACTGGTACTCGCTCTACCTGGGCGACGGTCTGAGCTACGACGAGCGCATCGACCGTCTTCGCCGACGATGAGCTGTGCGTCCGGGCGTGCCGGCGGGCTTCGGGCGCACCCCGCGTTCCTCGTGGAACGGCTGTTCGCGATCGAGCGTCAGCGTTGCACCAATGAGCTTTTCGATGTCGCGTACGTACGGCATCTCCGAAGAATCGCACAGCGAGATCGCGACGCCGGAATTGCCCGCCCGGGCGGTCCGGCCGATGCGGTGCACGTAGGTCTCGGGCTCGTTCGGGATCTCGAAGTTGATCACGTGCGTGACGTCATCAACGTCGATGCCGCGGCTCGCGACGTCGGTCGCCACGAGGACGTGGACCTTGCCGCTCCGGAACTCGGAGAGCGCGCGGTTGCGCGCCGACTGAGTCTTGTCGCCGTGGATCGCGTCCGCCGCGAGGTTGTGCTTCGCGAGGACCTTCGCGACCTTCCGGGCGCGGTGCTTTGTTCGCGTGAAGACGAGGACGCGGAACATGCCCCGGTCCTTGATCAAGGACGGAAGCAGTTCGATCTTGTTCGACTGGTCCACGTACATCACCGATTGATCGATGCGATCCACGCGCACCTCGCCCGACTCCGCTTCCACGTGCCGCGGGTTTCGCAGGAACTCGCGCGCGATCGTGCGGACCTGATCGGGCATCGTGGCCGAGAAGAGCGCCGTTTGCCGTGACTCCGGTGTCATCCCCACGATCCGGCGGACCGACGGGATGAAGCCCATATCGAGCATGCGATCGGCCTCGTCGAGCACGAGGTACGAGACGCCGCCGAGATCGATGTAGCCGTCTGCGATGAGGTCGAGAAGTCGGCCGGGAGTCGCGACCAGGATGTCCGGACTGCGTTGGAGCTCGGTGATCTGTCGGTTCTTGGACGCGCCGCCGAAGATGGCGACGCACGTGAGCTTCGAGCCGGCACCATAGGTGGAGATGCTCTCCACGATCTGAACTGCGAGCTCGCGTGTGGGCGTGAGCACGAGCGCGTCCGGCGCTGCGACGCGTCCGGAAGGCTTCTTCGCCTTTCGACGTTCGAGCATCGGGAGCACGAAGGCGGCGGTCTTGCCGGTGCCGGTCTGCGCCGTCGCGACCACGTCGTGGCCGGCGATCAGCTCAGGAATTGCCTTCTGTTGGACTTCGGTCGGGACGGAATAGCCGGCCGCGGTAACCGCGGAGAGAGTCGTCTCCCCGAGTTGGAGAGTGCTGAATGTGGGTGTTCTCAAGTGATTCCTTTGTTCCCGGGCCTGCCGGGATGATCCGCATCCGCGGCGTGTGCCGGGACGCGTGGTGGGTGAATGAGCCCATATGGGCCCAGGATGTCGGGCGCCGACCGGACGCGCTACGCGCACCCGGCTTGCAGCCATGGTCTTCGCCGAAGACAGAGAGGCGCCGACCGGACGCGCTACGCGCACCCGGCTTGCAGCCATGGTCTTCGCCGAAGACAGAGAGGCGCCGACCGGATTCGAACCGGTGAATGGAGGTTTTGCAGACCTCTCCCTTAGCCACTTGGGTACGGCGCCCGGATTTCGCTGCGCTCAATCCAGCAGTTTCGCCGAGCGAAACTGCACGGTCTCGCGGCGAGCGAGCGAGAACTTAAGGTAGCAAATGCGATGCAGGGTGTAAAGATGACTCCTACATCGGGTCCATGAGCGACGAATCGCTGATGCCGGAGGGCAGGACGAGCAGGTTGAAGTCGAACTCGTCGCCCGTCTCGTTCGGGAATCCCTGCACCGCGCCGTTTGCGTCGGGCACCGGGAAGTTCGGGTACGACGATACGACGACGTAGTAGACCGCGCCGTTCGCGAGGCTGACGTCCTCAACCATCGACGCGCTTCCCGTGCCGCCGTCGTCGTCCCAGGCGATGAGGTTGCCGTCCTCGTCCATGATGGTCAGGACGGAATCGCCGCCGTGCATGGAATCGATTACCTCGACCTCGAAGTCGGCCGAATCGTAGTCGGGCGCGATCACCTGGAAGACCGCAACTCCACTCGAGACGCGACCGGAGAATCGCACGGGCTCGCCCGCATACTCGACCGGCTCGGCGGACTCGAAGATGTCCGAGAGCGAGAAGACGATCTCGGCGCTGAAATCGCCATCCTCGTAGTCCTCGACGGTCTCCGCCGCGCCGGCCTGCGCGATCAGGTCGAACGCGATACTGCTCAGCCCCGGCTCCTCGAAGCCGCTGAAGTAGCCGCGCGAGTCGGTGATGACGAAACGGGGGTGCGTCGTCACCACGAGGTAGTATGTGCCGGGTCCCGGAAGGAGCGTTCCGTCGATCATCGACTGGTAGCCGTAGGGGCCGTCGTCGTTCTGCTCGATGAGGTAGCCGTCCGCGGTGAAGAGCGCGAGGATTGAGTCGTCGTCCTCGTAGCGGAGTCCCTCGCGTATCGCGGTCACACTCACTTCGAAGGTAATCGGTCCCGAATCGGGCGACTCGAACGCAAACGACTCGAATCCGTCGCCGACCTCGCCGGTCGCGACGCCGCGCGAACCGTCGTAGTCGAGCGCGCGGGCTTGGGAGACGACGTCGCTCCAGCTCTGCGCGGTCGCCAGTGCCGGTGCGATAACCAGGACCAGAGCGGTCAGCAGGGTGTTTCTCGTTTTCATGTATCTTCCTCTCCGTGCTCGCCGGAGAGCACGCTGTTGAAACTTGCTCCGGTCAAGCCCTTGAGGATCGCGGCGAGCGCCCCGACTGGTTCGGCTTCCCGGTTGAGTATCTGATAGACGGCATTCGTGATCGGGAGTTTCACGTTGTGGCGTCCTACGAGCTCGCGCGCTCCGCGTGCGGCGATCACGCCCTCCGGAAGGTACCCGATCTCTCCGATCCGCCGGATCAAATCGTCGATACTCTCAAAGCCTTGCAGGATCGACTTCTCAACGATTTCGCGGCCAAACCGACGATTGCGTCCGTACTGGCTCCTGCAGGTGACGTCCAGATCACCCACGCCTGCAATCGACGTGAACGTCTCCGGGTGCGTCGCGCCGAGCGCGACGGCGAGCGACTGGATCTCGTTGAGGCCCGCGGCGAGCAGGAGGCTCTCCGTGTTGTCGCCGAAGTGCGCCCCAGCCACGTTCTTCAGCGCGTCCATCACGCCGAAGGCGATCGCGATCACGTTCTTCATCGCCGCCGCAACCTGCACGCCGATCACGTCCAGCGAGCTGAACACCATGAGCGGCTGTCTGTTCAGCAGGCGCCGGAACTTGATCGCGTTCTTGGGGTTGAGCGACGCGCTGATCAGACCGGTCAGCTTTCCCATCGCGACTTCCTCGGCGTGGCTCGGACCGGAGATATAGACGAGGTTGCCTTTGTAGAAACCCGGGAGGTAGTCCTCGAGCGTCTGAACGATCAGCCGGACATTGCCGTCGATCTGGATGAAACCCTTCGTGAGGACGCCGATTGCCGTCCGCCCCTCGCTGATCTCCGGCACTCCCATGAGCTTCCGCGTGATGGGCAGGATGTGGAGCGACGGCGTGGCGAGGATGAGGAACTCTTTGTCGGAGGCGACCGCTCCCAGATCGGAGCTTGCGTGAAGCGTCTCGGGAAGCGTGACGTCCGGCAGGTAGCGTGTATTGCGGTGCTCGTGCTCGATCTCCCGCGTCACGTCCTGCTCGAACGCCCAGATCTGCACACGATGACCATGCTCGGCGAGGACCTTTCCGAGAGCGGTTCCCCACGCGCCGGCGCCGATGATCCCTACCGTCTTACCCAGCGTTGCGCTCCTCGACGAGCGCAACGAAGTCGTTGACCCGTTGCGCGATGACGTCGATTCCGCTCTGCCAGAATGCCTCGTCCTCGATGTCGAAACCCGCCGATCGCGTCACCTCGTTCGCCGTCGCCAGTCCGGTCATCTGCAGGAGCTGCTTGTACCGAATCGGGAACTCACGCTCGTCCTCGCGATACTTCGCGTAGAGACCGAGCCCGAAGAGCTGTCCGAAGGCGTAGGGGAAGTTGTAGAACGAGAGCGACGCGTTGTAGTAGTGCGGCTTCACCGCCCACATGTAGGCATGGAGCGCCTGCGTGTCCAGGCCGTCGCCGTACGTCTCGAGCTGAGCCTCTCTCATGAGATTGCAGTATTCTTCGGGGCTTAGCTCGCCCTTGGGTCGCCGCTCGAAGACGGCGCTCTCGAACTTGTAGCGCGAGAGGATATCCACGATCACCTGCGTGGCGCTCTGCAGGAAGAGCTCGAGCACGGCAAGGCGATCGTCCGCAGCGGACGACTCCATCGCGCGGTTGAAGACGACCGTCTCGCAGAAGATGGAGGCGGTCTCGGCGAGCGTCATCGGATAGTCCTGCTGGATATACGGCAGGTCCTTCAGGACGAAGCCGTGATACCCGTGGCCGAGCTCGTGCGCGAGTGTGAAGAGCCCGTCGAAGGTGCCGTCGAAGTTGGCGAGGATGCGGCTTTCGCCGCGAAGCGGCATCGGTGCGCAGAACGCGCCGCCGACCTTTCCGGCCCGCGGTTCGGCGTCGATCCACTTCTCCTTGAACGCGCGCTCGGCGAAGTCGCCGAGCTCCCAACTGAAAGTGCTGAACTGCTCAACGATGAAGTTGCGCGCTTCCTTGAAGCTCCACGTCCGATTCGACTCACCGACCGGAGCGAAGAGGTCGAAGAACGCGAGCTTCGGTTGCCCGAGCAGCTTCGCCTTCGCCTTGAGATAGGTTCGAAAGACACCGAGATTGCGTTCCATCGTTCCGATCTGTGCCTCGAGCGTCCGGCGCGAGATCCGCGCCTGGAGCGCCGCGTGATCAAGTGGTGAGTCGTGGTGCCTGCGCTTGTCCAGGATGACGGTGAAGCCCTTCACGCCGTTGAGGGCGGCGGCGATCGGTGTCTCCACCGATCTCCACGCCTCGAGTTCCTTCCGGTACGCTTTTTCCCGCACTTCACGGCTCGGGTCCATCGCGAGCGACCGGAGCTCCACGACCGTCTTGCGCTCGTCGCCCTCCCACGGCCACGTAAGCGTACTCGAGAGGGTGCCGTGCAGGCGGCCCCAGGCGTCCGCGCCGGGACGCATGAGGTCGGCCGCGAGGTTCTCCTCGTCCACGCTCATCTGCTTGTCGGCGAGCTCGAGCTGCTCCTGCAGGTAGAAGGAGAACCGGTCGATCGTCTTCGACTTCCTGCGGAGCTTCGGGAGGTGCTTGCGGATCGCCGTGAGCTCGTTCCGGAACCGGACTTCGGCCTCCTTGAGCGCGAGCGCGTCCTCCTCGAGCGAGCTGAGCTCGGCGAGCGTCCGGCTGTCCGTCGTGTTCACGGAGTACCGGCATTCGATGTACGCCGAAAGCGTGGAGGAGAGGCCCGCTGCGTAGTCCATCTTCTTCACGACGAACTTGAGCCACTTCTCCGGATCCCGCTTGCGGGCGGTGCGATCGTCGAGCTTTCTGAGCAACGACGAGCTGGTCTTCACCAGCTCGTCGCGATCGGAACGGTACTCCTCGCTGTCGTACCCCGGATAGACCGAGTCGAGCTGCCAGCGCGGAGGCTTAGAACCACTCGGCATTGCCGTCCTCGTACGGGACGATCTCTTGTTCGGTGAAAAAGAGACCGATCTCTCGTTCGGCGCTTTCCGGCGAGTCCGACGCATGGATGATGTTGAGCTGGGTCTGCGTCGCGTAGTCGCCACGGATCGTGCCGGGAAGCGCATCGTCGATCTTCGTCGCGCCGCAGAGCATCCGCACCCGCTTGATCGCCTCTTCCCCCTCGAGCACCATCGCAACCACCGGAGCGGAGGTGATGTAGCCAACGAGGTCGCCAAAGAACGGCTTCTCCTTGTGCTCGCCGTAGTGGGTTTCCGCCAGATCGCGCGGGATCTGCATCAGCTTCATGCCGATTATCTTCAGTCCCTTCCGCTCGATGCGCGAGAGGATTTCCCCCGCGATCCTGCGCTGCAGGACGCCGGGTTTGAACATCGTGAACGTTCGCTGTGTAGCCATTCTGTCTCCTGGATGAGTTTTCGCGCGGGATTATAGCACGGGTGATTGCCAAGGTGAACCGCCGCGCACTGCCAAGCGCCGGGAGGGGAGGGAGAGAGAAGGATCGACGGTCGACTCGCGGCGCCGCCCGGCGGCGGCGTCTGCTCCCGTCGCCTATCGGCCCGTCTTCTTCGTGCCGGTCAGCGCTTCGTTCGTCTCGCGGAAGCGCTTCACGACCACCGGGAGGATCTCGAGGGCGACCTCCGGATGCGTCTCCATGAAGCTGCGGAAGTCCCACGAGCTGAGCACGAGGCACGTCGTGTCCTCCGTCGCGATCACGTCCGCCGTGCGGTTCGCCCCGTCGAGCACCGCCATCTCGCCGACCACCTCACCGGGACCGTGCGTCGCGAGCTCGAGTCGATCGCCGTGTTCGTTCGTCTTCACGACTTTCACCTTGCCGGAGACGATCACGAAGAGACCCACGCCGGGGTTCCCCTGCCGAACGATCGTTTCGTCTGCAGCGAACTCGCGCTCAACGCACGACTTGGCGATGCCGTTGAGGAACCTTGGGCTGAGCGAGCTGAACAGACTGACGCTCTTCAGCGCGTCTACCATTTCCTGATGCTGCATGCACCTCTCTTACCACCGCGGGGGTGGGGTGTCAAGCAGAGTCGGACGCGTCTCCGTTGCCGCCGAGCAGATCGCGATGCACTCGCTCGTAGTTGCGAATGCGAAGGAACCGCTCCACGAGGCGGTCGTCTGCGATAGACTCTATCTCGTGCCGGAGCGCGGACGCGCCGGCAGACCGGTGATACTCCCGGTCGTTGTCATCCTCGGCGTTGCGCGAACGGTAGTAGTGGAAGAGCATCGCGTCGCGATTCGGTACGAGCACGCCGCTCTCCGTGAGCAGCTCGGCCTCGCGCAGGTAGAACTCGACCGCGGCCTGGTCTCCCTCGGCGAACGCCACCTCTACGAGCACCATCAGGATCGTGAGCACCGGGTACGTCGCCGTGTGCCGGAGACTCATTGACAGCCCCGCAAGCCCGAACGCCCGTGCCTTCTCGTGATCGCCCCGGATCAGGTAGCAGCCGGAGAGCGTGCGGTACGCGTCCACGAGATCGAAGTCGTTGCGGATCTGTGACGTGCTGAACTCGGCCTGCTGCAGTCTCCGGTCCGCCTCGTGAATATCGCCGAGAACGTGATGAGCGACGGCCAGTCGCGCGTTGATCTGGCTGATGTTGGCAAGGTGGCGTGACGGACCCTCGAGAACCAACCCGTCCACCCGAATCATCTCCTCCCACTCGCATACGTGGAAGTACGCCAGCCCGAGCAGCAGGTTCGACTGGTACCACGTCTCGTCGCGCTCGGTTGCCTTCCCGAGCACGGAGCCAAGCAGCTCCACCGCCGGACGGTATTCGCCTCGCATCAGACAGTGCTCGGCGGTGGAGACCGCGAGGCGGGCCGGCGAGAAACGCGCGTCTTCGCGATCCTGGAGGTTCCGCATCTGCTGCACGAGCCGTGCAACCTCATCCTGGTTGTTCCGCAGCAGCTCGGACGACGCCATGATCTCCAGGAGATTCTGCTCGTTGACCAAGCCGTTCTCCGCGCGACCGTAGTGCGCGAGCGCCTTCGTTCCGCAATACCGCGCCTTGCTGAAGGAGTACGACTTCATGTTGTACGCGGTCAACAGATGGTATGCGCTTCCTGCGTAGAGCGGACTGAGCCGCTTGATTGCGATCTCGACCATGCCCTTCAGGAGCGTGTCCGCCTCTTCGGTGATCCCGTTGTTGAAGAGGATCGCCGATTTCAGGAAAAGCAGCCGCATGTAGCGGTCGAAGTCATCCTCGCCCACGTGGCCGAGAATGCGGTCGATGTACCGCAGGTACTCCACGTTGCTCGTGGCGTTCGGCGAGTGCGCGAGCGCGTCCGTCGCTCGGTCGAACTCCTCGGCGCGGAAGAGGTGGTGGAGCAGACGCATCGGGTGCGGCTGACCCTTCTCTTCCATCAGGTCTGCGATGATCCGGTGCAGGATCTTCTTGTTGTAGTTGAGCAACGTGTTGTAGATCGCCGTCTTGAAGAGGTCGTACCGGAACATGAACAGCTCGCCGTCCTGCACGAGGATTCCTTCTCGCTGGAAGAAGCCGATCGCTGCGTGCACGAGCTTCGGATCGCCGTCCGTGAGCTCCTGCACGCGCCGGGCGTCCGGGAGGCTGAAGCTGTGCGCGAAGACCGACAGCTTCTTCAGGAGGTCCCGCATCTCGGCATCGTACGATTCGATGGACGTGAGGAAGATGTTCTGGATCGTGGACGGCAGCGAGTGGACGTCGCGGTTCTCCTTCGCGTAGCGGACGTACTCGCGTAGGAAGAGCGGGTTTCCCCGCGCGTTCTCCAGGATCGAGTCGACTACCTCGGTCGGCAGGGGTTCCTCCGTGAGCGCCCGGATGAGCTCGAGCGAGTCCTCGCGATCGAGCTCCGGAAGCTCCACGACCTCGAGCTCGCTGAACACTTCGCGAAACTCCGGATCGAGCGAGCGGTCGAGAAAGAGAAAGAAGGGTCGCGAGTCAGCGTTTCGCAGGTAGAACTGGAAGAAGTCGCGACTCGACTTGTCCAGGAAGCAGAGGTCGTCCACGCAGAGCAATGTGGCGTAGGGAGCGTCGGCGTTCCGCTTCACGATGCTCTTGAGAATCAGGTAGAGAACGACGAACGCCTGATTGTCCTGCTCGTCGCCGTCGCCTCCGACCAGCGAGGCGAACGCCGTCGCGGTCTTCTGCTCGACCGCCAGGTCGTCCGCGACGACACGCGCGATCTCATCCGCCGGCGTCTGCGGCTCGATTCTGAAGTAACTCGTCAGCAGGTCCACGACCACGGCGAACGGACGCGTTCCGTACCGTCTGGCCCTCGCGTAGAGCACGCCGCGCTCGAAGTCCGGTAGCCGCTCGAGCTTGCGGATCAGCTCGCGTGCGAGCCGGGTCTTGCCGATCCCCGCCTCGCCGGTGACGATGAAGCCCCCGGTCTCACCCGGGTTGTGGCGGAGGTAGGCGCGCAGGATTCGGTCGAGCGTCGCACGCCTGTCCACGAACACCGAATCGTCCCGCTCCGGTTTCGTGTTGCGGCCGAAGACCTCGTACGCGACGACCGTCTCTTCTTTCCCCTTGGCACGCACGATGATGCGATCCGAGAAGACGAAGTCGTTCTCGCATCGCTCGCGCGTGCTCGCCGAGACGAGCACCGAGTTCGTCTTCGCGGACGATTCGAGCCGGCTTGCTACCGCCATCGCGTGGCCCGTGACCACCTCGTGCTCGCCGCGGCGACCGGTCGTGATGAGGCCCGTGTTGATGCCGATCCGGAACGCGATCGGTTCCCGCGCTCCGCGGTTCTCGTTGAGACGTGCAATCTCCGCAAGGAAGTCGATCGCGGCGCTCACCGCGCGCGCCGGATCATCTTCGTGGAGCGTGGGCACGCCGAAGACCGCGACGAGCGCATCGCCGATGTACTTCTCAACGAAGCCTCCGTACCGCCGGATGATCGTCTCGAAGCTCCCGAAGACCTGCGTCATCAGGCCGTCCATCTCCTCCGGATCCATGCGCTCCGAAAGCGAGGTGAAGCCCTTCATGTCCGCGAAGAGCACGGTAACGTTGCGTCGCTCGCCCGTTCGCAGGTTCTTCGGCGCCGACATGGAACCTCCGCGTCTAGTGCGACGCTTTGAAGAGCTGGTCGAGTTGTTCTTTGGCCTGGTCCACGACCTGCGCGTACTGCGCCTGCAGCCGCTGCAGATTCTCGTTGAGCGCCTGCGCGAATTCGGGGTCGTTGGCCGGGTCGAGCCGCACGTGGCGCCCGGTCTGTTGAGCGATCTGCTGTTCCTTCTGGCGAAGCCGTGGTTCGAACTGTTCTCGAAGGCGTTCGGTGAGCTGGTTCTTCGTGTCCAGGTACTGCTGCAGGTATTGAACGACCTGGTCCATCAGCCCGTCCACGAGGCCCTCGTCCCGAATGACCGCCTTGAGGCCCTTCTGCACCACCTGGAGGCGCTGAACGTCGCTCTCCTGTCCCGGCAGCGCGAGATGCGATAGCAGAACGTGATAGAAGCCGTCCCTGACGGAAGCGCGGTCGTCCGCGTCCGATTCCTTCAACTCCCGTGCCGCATCGACCGAGGGGTCGTCCATGAACCGACCGGCGAGGCGCATGCCGACCTGACGCGCCTCGTGCGCCCGCAGCCGCGTCTTGTCGCTCTTGACGTCGGCGGTCCGCTCCAGCGCGAGCTCGAGCGCGCTTTTGATCTCACTCATGTGAATATCCTACTCATTTGTGTTTCGCGGTTCAATCAAACCGGAGCGTGGATCGCTCGGTAACGACGATGCTCATCGCCACGTCGTCCTCGGCGACCGGTACCTCGTCCACGATCTGAACCTCGTATGCTATGCCGACGATTGACGTGCGGCCCCTCGCGGGGCCGGTTCCGAGCCCACTCAGGAAGCGGTCGTAGAAGCCGCCGCCTCTCCCGAGCCGCCGTCCCGTCCGATCGAAGGCGCGGCCCGGGCACACGATGAGCGCATGCCCCCTTCCCTCCGGCACCGCGCGCGATCGCGCAGCCGCCGACTCGAGCTCGTCGCGAGCGGGCGACCATCGCGGCGCGGTCTCCGGCGGCTCGAGCATGCCGTAGCGGTGGCGCCGAAACTGTGCGATCTCGTCCGACGAGTCCACGAGGTGAAAGGTCATCCGGCCGCCGGCCACGCGAGGGAGGTAGAGCCGTTTGCCGGCCTCGAACGCCGCCCTCACGATGAGATCGGTCGCGACTTCGTCCGGCATTGCCAGGTACGCGAGAAGCGATGTCGCGATGCTCCATTCGGGAAGGGCGGTGAGACGGGCGGCGAGCAGTGCGTCGGCCTTCTCTCTTGTCTCGGCCGGTAAGCGCGTGATCGCGCGGCAAGCTGCCTCGCGTACGGCTCGTTTCGTGCGGAATCGGTCGGCGGTCATGGTCCGAGTCTACCAGTGCAGGGACAAAAAAGCCTGCCCGAAGGCAGGCAAGGGAGAGTGGGATGTACCGCCGGCATTTCCGGCTTTCGCCGGACGGCTGAGGGATCTTGCCGACGGACAGGGGAGCACACAGCCGGTGGGTCGGCTGCATGTTTCCTATAAATCTACAACAATATCAAATCATGTCAACCGCTTGCCGGAGAATCTTGACCCGCGCGCGCAATCCGGCGATGGTGAAGGCATGGAGTTTCGACAGGTTCTTCGCACCCGCCCGGACGGCACGCTGATGCTCGCTCCTTCGGTTGGCGGGCGCATCGCGCTCGCTGCCGTCGGGGGAGTTCTTGTGCTCATGATGCTCGTGACCGGGCAGTTCTCGTGGGTCGCCGCGATACTCGGTGCGATCTGCCTCGTGGCCTCCGTAGCCGAGGACGCGTGGCACGTTCGGCCCTCGGAGCGCGATATCGTGCATCGCCGCGGATTGATCTTCTTTTCTGCGGGGAGCCACTACCCGGCGTCCGGGATCGAGACACTCCGTATCCGCGAGATGGGATCGAAGATGGGACGATTCCAGTACCTCGTATTCGAGATCGTGTTGAACGACGGGTCGGTCACGACGGTTGAGGTCCGGAAGCGCCGTCGCGACGAACTGGTCACGACCGCGCGACGAGTTGCATCTGCGCTCGAGCTCCCGCTCGACGAAGAATCGTAGGCTTCCAACGTTTGGCGGCTGTCATGTCTTGTGCACGCGGAACGTGAAGTCTATTATATTGGAATACACCAAACCCAAGGAGGAA